>NZ_JBVJVN010000021.1:36900-138438 GCF_055603605.1 Streptomyces sp. NPDC037271 | reverse complement strand
CCCGCGGAGCGGGTCCCCCATCGCTGCGCGATGGGCAAGCGAACACCCGCGCTGCGCGCGGGTGTTGCGCTCACGCTCCGCGTGAGCGCTGGCGGGACGCTGCGCGTCCCGCTCACCAACCCGGCTGCGCCGGGTTGGTGACGCCCCGTCCGCTGCGCTCCCGGGGCTGGGTGGCTTCCGCTGTGCTCCAGCCACCTGGTGGCGCTACGCGCCACAAAGGCCGGGCCCGCTGCGCGGGCCGGCCAACGGGCCTGCGGCCCGTGCACCTGCAGGGTTCGGGCTCGTGTGATCCGGAACGGGCTGTCAGCAGACCACCTGCTCCGCCCCGTGGCGGGCACCATCGGGCCCGACTGACCCGCGGTAAGGGTGACGAGTCCTCAGGCGTGAGCGTGACGGCGGGTACTCGGCAGCTTGTGCGAGGCAGCGTGGTGCATGGGCCGGCCTGTCGCGGGAACGGCGAGGCGCTGCAGGGCAAGGATCGCGGTGACGAGCAGTACGGTGAAGACAGCCAGGAGGAGGACAGACACCCACATTTGGCGGCTCCCCGGGGCCTGCCAGCCGGTCCAGGCCGCGGACCCTGCCCACAAGAGGATGGCCGCAGCGTAGAAGGAGCGGATACGGCGTAGTTGCCGCACGGCCCGCAGGAACTGGATGCGCTCGGTCTTCGGTGCCATGCGGCACCGTGTACCCCGATGCGCGATGCCCACCGGGGTCGGACAAGATCTTGAGTGGGGGCTCTGTCGAGGATTCTCGCAAGTCTGCATCTCAATGTGATGCAGCATGTAGCATTGGCTGATAGCGGGGGGCACCCGGCAGCGGAGGTCGGGGGCGTATCGGCCTCGGCGCGTTAGGTCCGTGGCCCGTCTGCTATCTGACAGCCAAGGCCCAGCAAGGCCGGTGGAGAGGGGAAGGGCGCCATGGGTTCCGATGCGCTGAGGCCGAGCTCCTGGCCTGAGGTGGAGCCGTGGATACCGGCGCATCAGGCCGTGGAGATCAGTGAGTACGAGACCCTTTCCGTGCTCCTGGATACTGGGGCGGATCCGAACGAGGTGTGTGCTTCGGGCTCACGCTGCTGACTCATGCGATCGACCTGGAAAGGGACAGTCACCTGCAGTCGGGGGTTCCCCTGCACACGGCCGGCACGGCAATCGTGCTGGCCTACGGTGCCGATCCACGCCGGCCGTCTTCCAGCGGGGAAACTCCGTTGCAGTTCGCCGAGAGCTACGATCACGAGCCGGCCAAGCGGCTGCTCCAGCGCTTCCTCGCACCGGCGGAAGCTCCAGGTAGCGGGCGTGGATGTGATCGCGGGTCTTCTGTTGAGGTGGAGTCGTGGGCGCCCGCGCGTAGAGCCGTGGAGATGAGTGACTACGAGAGACCCTCACCGCGCTCCTGGACGCTGGGGCCGACCCGGATGAGGTGTGCTTCGGGGACACGTTGCTGACCCACGCGATCGGCCGGGAAGGGGAGGGCCATGTGCAGATGGATTACCCGCTGAACACGGCCTCCACGGCGATCCTGCTGGCCTACGGTGCCGACCCACACCTGCCGGCCATCGACGGCGAGACTCCCCTGCAGGTCGCCGGGTACTACCACCACGAACCGATCAAGCGACTCCTCCAGCGCTTCCTCGCCCTCACCCCGGCCAAATCCGCAGGGAGCACGCGTGACGAATGATCGGGGGCTTTCGCCACTCGGCCCGGATTCCCCTTACAGCAACGCCTCGGTCTACGTGGACGCAGAAGCCGCCCCGCGGATCGTGGGCCGGCTTCGAGACACCCTCGGCCTCGAGGGCAGCGGTGCGGAGCTGACCATGGGGCCGGTGCGCGTGGAAGGCGAGCCCAACGACTACGTCACCGGCCGGCACGCCCATCCCTCCGACTTCCTTCTGTGGCCGACCGTGCTGGAGTGCGAGGCCTCCGCGGGGATGCCGGCCGAGGTGGTGCAGGCCGTCACGGCCGTGCTCGAAGCGCTGTGGCGTGGCGGCTTCAAGGCCGTAGCCACCTGCGGCTTCGAGGACGAGTTGCCTGCACGCGGCGGGATCGACAGGTACCCCCGCCCCGCTCCTGTTCTCGAGGGGGGCGGTCTCTTCGAGCACGGGCAGGTGGTGGAAGAACCTGATCTCGCGCGGAAAAAGGAAAGGTCGAAATCTGTGATCAGCCTCCGGGAACATCAGGTGACCCAGAAAACGGCCATTCGGGAATGGGTCAAATTCTTTGCAAGATCGCCTGTTCCCGAGCAGGGGGCGCGGGGCACGCTGGTGTCCGCGACCGGGTCGGGTAAGACGATCACTGCTGCCGCGAGCGCCCTGGAGTGCTTCCCGGGCGGGCGGATCCTGGTGACCGTGCCGACCCTAGACCTGCTCGCGCAGACTGCCCAGGCGTGGCGGGCGGTGGGTCACCGGGCGCCGATGGTGGCGGTGTGCTCGCTGGAGAACGACCCGGTGCTGAACGCGCTGGGGGTGCGCACCACCACGAATGCGATCCAGCTCGCGCTGTGGGCCCGAACCGGGCCCGTGGTCGTGTTCGCCACCTACGCCTCCCTGGTGGACCGCGAGGACCCGGAGGACCCGACGGGCCGGCGGACGGTCCGCGGGCCGCTGGAAGCCGCCCTGGCGGGCGGGGAACGGCTCTACGGCCAGCAGATGGCCCCGTTCGACCTGGCCATCGTGGACGAAGCCCACTCAACCGCGGGTGATCTTGGTAGGCCGTGGGCGGCGATCCACGACAACGCCCGCATCCCGGCGAACTTCCGGCTCTACCTCACCGCCACCCCGCGCATCCTCGCCTCGCCCCGCCCGCAGAAGGGCGCGGGCGGGACGGAGGCGGAGCTGGCGAGCATGGCCGACGATCCGGACGGCACCTTCGGGGCGTGGCTTCCCGGCGCCGAACTCGGACTCGCGGAGGCGATCGAGCGGGGCGTCCTCGCCGGGTTCGAGATCGACGTCCTCGAGATCCGCGACCCCTCCCCCCTCGTCGGGGAGTCGGAGGAGGCGCGGCGGGGCCGGCGCCTGGCGCTGCTGCAGACCGCACTTTTGGAGCACGCGGCGGCGTACAGCCTGCGTACGGTCATGACCTTCCACCAGAAGGTCGAGGAGGCGGCGGCGTTCGCGGAGAAGCTGCCGAAGACGGCAGCCGGGCTGTACGCGCGAGATGCCTCGGACGAGGACCTGGCGGCCGCGGGCGAGCTGCCCGTCTCGTCGATCGGCGCGCAGCTGTACGAGCTGGAGGCCGGCCGGCATGTGCCGCCGGAGCGGGTGTGGTCGGCGTGGCTGTGCGGCGACCACCTCGTCACCGAACGCCGCGAAGCCCTTCGCCAGTTCGCCAACGGCATCGACGCCGACGGCCGCAGAGTGCACCGGGCGTTCCTCGCCAGCTGCCGCGTGCTCGGGGAAGGCGTCGACATCACCGGCGAGCGAGGCGTCGAGGCCGTCTGCTTCGCGGACACCCGCGGCTCACAGGTGGAGATCGTGCAGAACATTGGCCGCGCGCTGCGGCTCAACAAGGACGGCTCCACGAAGGTCGCGCGGATCATTGTGCCGGTGTTCCTGGAGCCCGGTGAGGACTCGCGGGACATGGTCGCCAGTGCCTCGTTCCGTCCCCTTGTCGCGGTCCTCCAGGGCCTGCGCTCGCATGATGAACGACTCGTCGAGCAGCTGGCCTCCCGCGCGCTCACGAGCGGTAAGCGCAAGGTCCACGTCCGGCGTGGCGAAGACGGGCGGATCGTCGGGGCCGGCGGCGAGGGCGACGGCGAGGACCAGGAGGACGACACGCAGGCCGCCGCCGAAGCGGCCCTGCTCCACTTCTCCAGCCCACGCGACGCCGCGACCATCTCGGCGTTCCTGCGCACCCGCGTCTACCGGCCCGAGTCTCTGGTCTGGCTGGAGGGCTACCAGGCGCTGCTGCGGTGGCGGAAGGAGCAGGAGATCACCGGGCTCTACGCCGTCCCCTACGACACGGAGACCGAGGTCGGCGTCACGAAGGCCTTTCCGCTGGGGCGATGGGTGCACCAGCAGCGAAAGGCACTGCGGGCCGGGGAGCTCGAACCGCGGCGCAAGAAGCTCCTCGACGCACCGGAGGCCGGCATGGTCTGGGAGCCCGGCGAGGAAGCCTGGGAGACGAAGCTGGCGGCGCTGCGCTCGTACCGGCGCGCCACGGGGCACCTGGCTCCACGACAGGACGCCCTGTGGGACGACCCCGCCGACGACAAGCCTGTCCCCATCGGTCAGCTACTGGCGAATCTCCGACGCAAGGGCGGCCTCGGCAAGAACCCCGAACGCGCGCAGACGCGGGCCGCGCAGCTGACCGCGATCGACCCCGACTGGAACTGTCCCTGGCCCCTTGACTGGCAACGCCACTACCGCCACCTCGCCCACCTCGCGGAGGACGAGCCCGGCGGCCACCTTCCCGACATCGCACGCGGCGTGCAGATCGATGGCGATGACCTCGGGCGATGGCTCCAACGGCAACGCCGGGACTGGAGACTGCTGACCGCCGAACAGCAGGAACGGCTGACCAAGCTGGGCCTGAAGCCTGTGGAAGCTCCGTCTCCGGCTCCGACGGCTAAGCGCTCGGCAAAGGGTCCGGGCAAAGCACAGCAGGCCTTCCAACGCGGACTGGCCGCCCTCGCCCAGTGGGTCGAACAGGAGGGCGCCCAGCGGCCCGTCCCGCGTGGTCATGCCGAAGAGATCGTGATCGACGACGAAGCGGAGCCAGTGAGCGTGAAGCTGGGCGTATGGGTCTCCAACACCAAGTCGAGGCGGGACAAGCTCACGGCGGACCAGCTCGACGCACTGCGGAGGCTGGGCATTGAGTGGATCTGACGATCGCCGGCCGGGCTCCTCTCGTTTGGCATCGATCCGAGGCTGGGTCAGGGACGCGGGGGTGGTGTGGTGAGGTACGGCGCGAGTTGGGCTTCAAGATCTGCGATGTGTTTGTCCAGGAAGCGGTTGTTCTGGCGGGCGCTGGCCAGACGTTCTTGGAGGCGCTGGTTGTCCTGGGTGAGCTGTCGTACGTGCTGCTTCAGCGTGGTGTTCTCGGTGACGATGCGCTGAAGTGAGCCTTCGGGGAGATCGTGTTCGAGGTCGCGGATCTTGCCGAGGAGTTCTGCGATGCGGGTGCGCTGGGTGCGGATTTCGCGCTGGGTCTGGGTGGGTGCGTCTTCGGCGTTGAGGGCGCGCTCCTTCCAGGCAGGCTGTGTGTGGCTGCGGCTGCTGGAGATGCCGGGTTGGGGTCTGTTTGTGCGGGTGACCTGTTCGATCAGGGTTCTGGCCTGCTGGTTTTGGTAGAGGAAGGTGTGTGAGACGCGAGCGGTTCGGGCAAGGGCTGCGACGGTGACAGGGGTATGGTCGCGTGCCGTGGCCGCCAGGGCGGTTGGGAGGCGTTGAAGCATCTCTTGGGTGGCTTGGCGGCGGGCTCGGACGGCCGCGTCGGTGCGGGAATTGCTCATGTCTGCCCTGTGGCGTCGTCGGGGGCCTGCAGTGCTGCGAGATCGCGGGCGCGGAAGGCGGTGCTCCACGTGTGGTGGAAGTAGTCCTGGGGGCGCCGCAGGTCGGGGGTGAGGGCTTCGTCGAGGATGCCGAGGGCGGCCAGGGCCTGCTCGAGTCCTTTGATGGCCTGGGCGGTGGGTTCGAAGACGGTGTGGAGGTAGTCGGCGGTGGCGTCGTCGGGGGCGTTCTCGGCGATGGGGCGCCACTGTTCGGCTTTGCGTCGCCGGTAGAGGAGGTCTGCGCCGGAGAGGACGAAGTTGTCGCAGTTCTCGCAGTCGAGTTTCCGGGGGCAGGCTCTGCCGTCGACGACGGGTTGGTAGGTGCAGAAGCCCCCGTCGGCGGGGATGCTGCGGCGGGAGAGGTCCAGGGCCAAGGCGAGGGCGGTCTCGCGGTTGATGGGGGTGGTGTCGCCGGAGAGGAGTGTGCCTGGGTTGGGGGCGCCGGGCCCGGCTGCCCAGATGGTGTTCAGGACGTCTTCGAGGTCGCTGTTGGTGATTTTCACGTAGTGCTCGGCCATGCGTTCGGAGAGCTGGCCGAGGTAGCGGCGGATGTGGGTGAGTGTGGCGCCGGCGCGCAGGAGGTTGGTGGCCAGGGTGTGGCGGGCTTGGTGGGCGACGTAGGCGCCGCCGGGGTCGAGGCCGGCGATCCGGGTCATGAAGCGCTGGTTGAAGTGTCCGTAGGAGATCGGCTGTCGGCCGTTGGGGTTGCGGATGCGGGAGGGGAACAGGGCCAGGCAGGGACGTTCAGCGGCTGTGGGGACGCGGCCGTAGCGTTTTTCGAAGAGCTGGAGTGTCTTGGTGCGGCGGGTGTGGAGGCGCTGGGAGACGGGCTCGGGGATGCGGATGCCCTCGTTGTAGTTGCCGACCTTGGTCTGGTCGTGCCACAGCATGGCCAGAGGCGTGGTAGCGGCCGACGCAGTCCGGCCGCAGTCCGACGACCTCACTGCAACGGCGCCCGGTGGCGGCGATGGTCTCCCAGATGTCCCGCAGGCCTCGGTCGTTGAGATCGAGTTCCTCCAGGCTGCGCAGGTTGGTCTCGTCGGTCGGTGCGCGGGTGACGTCGTCGTTGAAGTGGTTGCGGGAACGCTGCTTGAGACCGGTGCCGCCGTCGAAGGGGATGGCGGTCAGGAAGCCAGTGTCGGTGCCGAGGCGTTCCGCGTGGCCGGCGGTGATGGCGCTGCAGAGCAGTTTGCGGGATGGGTTGAAGACGGATTGGCAGCTCAGATCGGTGTCGGTGGGGGGATCGTCCGTCGACCAGGACCATGCCCAGGGACGGCAGACCGTGGCGGGTGCGGTGGCGCTGGTCGGCGACGAACCGCTCGGCGTGCTCACGGCGCAGCACAGTGGGGTCGTGGCCGGCGTCCGGGGGCGTCGGCTTGGAGGAAGACGCCCAGTTCGACGGCGGGGCGGCGCGTCTGGTCGAAAGGGGCCTGTGGAGCGGGGGCACTGCGGGGAGCGGAGTAACTCGGCGAGATGGTCCCAGAGCAGGTCGCGCAGCCACCTCTGGGAAACGGCGGTGATGTCGAAGTTGCTCTGGGCTTTCTTGAAGCGCCGTCCGGAGTGATCGGTCTCCAGGAAGCCGGCGTCCTTGGTGTCCGAGGGGCTGTAAGAGACGCAGCGCAGGCCGTTGACGATTTCCCAGATGATCTTGTGAACCTCAGAGTCCGTCTGCTTGTGCGTGAGGTTTGTGTAGCCTCCGTCGTGCAGATCCATCAGGGAGGCGATGCTGCCCGCCAGCAGTACCTGGCGAGATTCCTGATGCCGTTGGTGGTCCACTCGGAGTGCTGCGCGGACTGGGCATGGGCGTGCAGGCCCCACTGGGTCTCGCCCCGCACCGGCGGGGACGGGCCATGGAGGTTGACCAGCCCTGGCTGCGTGAGGCTCCGCAGCGGCGTGCCGGGCGCGGAATGCCTTCTCGTCGCCGTAGGTCACCGGGAGCGGCTGGCCGTCCTTGAGGGGGCCGCGTGAGTTCTGCGACCGGGCTGCGCCCGGACGGTTGTCGGTCTTGTACCGGTTCAGGTGCTGCAGACACAGCCCCCGTGAGGTGCAGGCCGGGAAGGGGCGCCGTGCCTGGCACAGGCCGTGGCCGGGCAGTGGGTGCTGGGTGCGGGCCCATTGCTCGAACTGGTCTCGGTCCATGTCGGCGGCCTCGCCGTACTGCCCCCTGGTCTGGTGTTGCTGGCACAGCCGGGTGGCGGGGCTGACGGCCGGGCGGTCGGGGCAGATCAGGCACCGGCCGTAGTCCACTCCCCGCGCGGCGGGCAAGGCGGTGGCCGTGTCCATGAAGGCGCGCTTGGTCTGCCCCGTCTGCTCGGTCTGCTCCCGCTCCAGGTTGTGTGTGCTGCACAGGTTGTGGCTGATCGGCCGGATGCGTTTGCAGCCGTCAACGGCGCACTGCCAGGCGTAGACCGGGTGGTGGGGCGAGATGAAGATCAGCGTGTCGTGGAAGAGCGGGTCGAATGCGGGGGCCTTGATGAGGGCTGTGAGCAGTTCGAGCCGGTCGCGGCCGATGCGGGTGGTGTCGGTGCGGCCGGGCAGCAGCGTCAGCGGGATCACGGCCGTGTCCCCCACACCTGTTCCAGCGCCGCGGTGAAGACCGGGTCGTGGACGTCCACTGGCCATAGACCTGCTCGACGGTCGCGGCCGGGGCCCAGCCGCCGGCCTTCCGTGCGATCACCGCATTGGCCCCGTGCGGCGTCCAGCACCGCGGTCGCGTAGCTGTGCCGGAAGGCGTGCGGGACCACCCGGCCGGTCTCCACACGGGCTGCGGCCCGGCGCAGCATGCCCCGGGCCGCAGCGGTGGTGCACGGCTGGCCTCGGGAGGGGCCGTGCAGGCTGACCAGCAGCATTCCGTGGGCGCTCTGGGCGGGTACTGGGTGGTGATGTACTCGAAGTAGGTGTGGATCATCGCCGGGCTCGCCCGGCGCACCGTACCCCCGCACACGGCGTTGTCCTGCCAGGTCCAGGGTGTCTTGGTCTTGGCCCGGGCCCGGTTGGTGTTGTCCTGGCGGTGACAGATGTGCACGTGCGGCCCCCGGCACTGACCACACGCGCGGCCTGCTCGCGCAGGTGCAGGCCGGCCAGGCGCAGCCCGCACAGCTCACCGATCCGGAAACCGCCGTCAGCCAGCCACGTGACCACCATCCGGTCCCGCGCGTACGAGGCCGCCCCCAGCAACAGATCCCGGGCACCCTCGGGCAGCATCTTCGGATGCCGGCGCACCCGCTCCGCCGGAGCCAGGGGGTTCGCCGGCATGCTGTGCAGGACGTGCCCGGGCATCGCCTGCCGCCGGTCCGCCCGCGTCGGCAGCCGCGTCACACGCAGTGCCTCCGCCAGTGCCGGGTTCACGCCGCGGGTGCCCAGGTGGAGGTAGAAGCCCTTCAGGCAGGCCGCCGCGGTCTTCAACGCGCTATGCCCGTACGGGCGTTTCCCCTCCCGCCACGGCAAACCGAACGGCCCCGGGTAATCCGCCCCGAGGGCCGCCATGTAGTGCCGCAGATCCTCAAGCGACACCGACGCCGTGTCCAGGCCCGCGAACCGCAGCCACCGCAGGCGCGCGGGAACCCGTCCGCCTCGGTCACGACGGTGCAGTCCGTGTCCACGGCCGTGTAACAGACCCGGCCGTGGACACGGACGGTCTCCTGCACTCGTAAGTCGCCCACCACCAGTCGGCTATCCGTCATGTGCCGCCCCCTTCCGAACCGGGAACCACCCCGCCGGCGGCACCCTGGCCCCGAGTCCCCACCCCACCCCCACGGACCACTCCACGTGAACGTCACACACACCCGGGGACAGTTGGTAGAGCCCGTCATCCTCACACGCCAGAACACCCCCTCGGGTCGCGCTGGCGGGAGGAATCCTCAAGGGCAGGCATGGTCGACGGCCCGGTGGTTCCTCCATACCGCGACATCGCACACTCGCAGCGCACTCACCGTCTCCGGCAGTCCCGCGGCCTGCCTCAGTTCGAGGAGTCGGCGGTGCAACGCGGCGTCGTCCTCGCGCAACGCGGCATGAAGAGCGAGCCAGAAGGACGGCGGCCGGCCAACGGCACAGCGGACGACGCGGTCGTAGACCGGGAGCAGTCGCGGACGCTTACGCGCCAGAAGCTTCCCAGCGATGACCCAGTTGACTCTGTGCTGGGCACACAGCAGATGCCAGGCCTGGTCCGCCGGCGAGCCGTCTGCCAGGACCGACGCATCAGCATCAGCCATGTCGATGTCCCTGGAGATGGCCTGCAGCAGACCGGACAGCCGTGCGCCGAGGCGGCCCTCAAGAATGTCCAGCGCGACAGGTGCCGGAACGGTCACGGACAAGGTCTGTACCGCGACCAGATCCTCCGCCGTGATCCGGTCGGCGATCCCCGGACGGTCTCCCCTGCCCGCCAGATGCTCGAACCGGCGGCCGGTGAACGGCGTCCCGCCGGGCGGCACGCCTGTGCCGAAGTAATGCCGCAGATCCGCGACGGCCTGAGGGTTCGTCATGAAGGTATGCAGTCGTTCTGCGAACACTGCTGGGGCACCACCGGTCAAGAGATCAACGCTCCCTCCGCCCCACGCTCGTCTCCCCCAGCGGTCTCTGGGGGATCAAACCGATCTCTTGCGCGGGTAAGCCCGAAGGGCGGGACTATGCCGCGCATAGCCCGAACGCCCTCCACACCGACGCCGATACAGCACACCCCGCATTTTCGACCTCGTCGACGAGACGCAGCGCTCGGTCGGCGATAACGAGGTCTTGTGAAACAGGTGCGATCTCATCACCCAAGCCCCTAAGGAAGTTCGCAATTCTCGGCCATGAATAGAAGGCAGTCCCGCCCACTTTCTCCTCTGGCTGCGGGAATCCCCCCGGCCCTCGCTGGCCTTTCGACAGTTGCACCAACGACTGTCGGCTTCGCCCAGCTCGCTGCGCAGCAATATCCAGGGTCACGATGTCATCGTGGATTACACGCGCGGCACGAAGCCCGTTTATCTTGCGGATTTCTCCGGACACCAACGCGACGGCCTCAAGCATCGTGTCAGCCACCACATCGCAATGCAGCTCCGAGACACCTGAACCACCAATTGTGTAGGAAACGGAACCGTCCGCAAAAAGCGGAAGATCCTCACCGCCACTGGTGTCAATAAAGTCGGCCTCGTCCCGCGTCAACTGCCGATTGAGGGCTAGAGTGAATGTCCATTCTGCAGGCACAATATTCTCCTTCTTTTGAACCCGGCCCAATTTCACGTCATCTCAGGCGTGGTTCGGACGGGCCCTCCAGCATGGCGCCATTTTCCTGCCAGAAAGTGCGCCCCACTGGAGGGCCCGCCTCGGACTTACACCCAAGGCCGGCCAGTCCTAGTGCTTTCGATGCCGCCTTGCGAACTCGTCTACGCGACGAGCGAACACACTCGAATTACGGGGAGAGTGGTGAATCGAGAGAGACTGACCACACCCCGAACAGGTAAGTTCCCCCCACCGATGTCCATTAATATTTTCTGATATTGACAAGCCCTCCGACTTGGCCGCGCCCAACGCCTTACGAATGTCCGATTTTGGATGATTTCCCAAATCTAATCCCTTATACAGCCTTACGCGGCCCAGGAGTGCCCATGGTCGCGACAACGCTATCCCGAGGTGTAGCAGATGTGCAACAGCAGGTAGCCCGAGACCCATCGGCCATGCCACACCTCAAACTCCCAGCGAGACCTGGCAACCAGTCAGTGCCTCGCACGGCCAGAGGACGGCCAGCCGACGCGCACATGTATGTCACGCAAAGCAGCAGGCCAACCACGATGCATACACGCCTCCACCCGGTAAAACGGACAAGGCGCATGGAACCGCTGGTGATCTCGGTCGTCCGTGGCGGCGATCCACGACAGCCAGAGGATCCCGGCGGACTTTCCGGCTGTACCTGACCGCGACCCCGCGCATCCTGGCCGCTCCCCGACCGCAGAAGGGCGCGGAGGGCCAGGAGGCGGAGCTCGCGACCATGGCCGATGACCCGGCCGGTACGTACGGCGCGTGGCTCGCGGAGCTCGGTCTGAGCGAGGCGATCGAGCACGGAATCCTCGCCGGGTTCGAGATCGACGTCCTGGAGATCCGCGACCCCTCCCCCGTTCCCGGGGAGTCGGAGGAAGCGCGGCGAGGCCGGCGCCTGGCGCTTCTGCAGACGGCGCTCCCGGAGCAGGTTGCGTCCTGGAACCTGCGCACCGTCTGCACCACCAGCGCAACCGGATCGGTGAACACCCGCACCCGGCAGGCGGTCAAGACCCGCGGCCACTCCCCCAACGAGCAGACCACCCTGAAGCACGCCTACACGGCCATCATGTCTCTCAACCCCACAGGCAAGGGCCAGGCCCGCTGGACCATCCACGGGAAAACCGCACCGAACACCCTCGCCATCACCCTCGACGGCCGCCAGACAACAGCCCGCCAACAACCCCAGCCCACCCGATCACACCACCCATTCGACAGACCCTCCCCCGGACATTCCTCAGCCCAGCCACTCAAGACGGCGATCACCTTCTCCTGGGAGACCGTCCGGGTCTGGCAGTGCTCCGCCGCGCTCCCGTCGCGGAACTCCAGCTGATCGGCCGGACTGCTCCTGCTGCTGTTCGCGCAGCCCCCCCCCGGATCTGTGCACTCACCCGCGACGACGTGCACGGTGAAGGCACCACGCTGCGGCTGCGCCTGGGCACACACCCGGCAAAGACCCCGCCGCCGCTGGACGGGATGCTCCGCGAACCGGTGCGTCACCCGGTCGGCAAGGCCCACCGCCCTCGAACCCGGCCCGAGGCGGTGACTGTTCCCCGGTCCCCGGGCCGGCCGGCCCATGGAACCGGTCAGCCTGTCGCACAGACTTCAAGGCACTCGGCAGCCGGCCAGCCCCCAGCCCCAGCCCCGGCCCCAGCCCCGGCCCCGGCCCCGGCCCACCAGGAACGCCTCGCTCATGAACTCGGCCGCTGAGCTTCCCGAGTTCGTTTTCAGCCGTCTGCTCGGCTTCTGCGAGCACACGGCCGCGAACCGGAGGGCCGAGAGCGGCGGCGACGAGGCCCGCTATGCCGCCCACCAGGCCCGAGGGGCGGACCACGTCTGATGCATCCCCCGGTTCCGCCAGGCAAGGGGCGGGGCACACGGTGTGGGCCCGAGTCCCTACAACAGGGCGCCGCCGGACACCTCGAGGCGCTGGGCGGTGACCCATCGCAGATCCTCGGAGGCGAGCGCGGCAACCGCGTCGCCGATCTCCTGCGGTTCACCGACACGGCCGAGCGCGGTCTGCGCGCCCAAGCCCTCACGCATCTGCGCGTCGTCCCGCATGGCGCCGCCGTTGAAATCGGTAGCGGTCGGCCCCGGCGCGACGGTGTTCACACGGATCTTGCGCGCCCCCAGCTCCACGGCCAAGGTCCGGCTCAGGACCTCGACCGCCGCCTTGGAAGCCGAGTACACCGAAGTACCGGCACTGGTATGGCGGCTGAGAGAGGAAGAGACGTTGATGACCCGCCCCCCATCGGCCAGCACGGGCACAAGCGCCTGGATGAGGAAGAACGTGCCACGCACATTGGTGTCCATCACCGCGTCGAAGTCATCGACCGTGACCGCTTCCAACAGCCCGAACAACCCGACCCCAGCGTTGTTGACCAGGACGTCCAACCGGGTCGCGTCCCAGCACTCCAACTGCGCGGCCAGGTGGGAGACGAAGGCGGGAAAAGAAGCCACATCACTGATATCCAGCCGCAGCGCGGCAGCCGTGGCGCCGATTTCCTGGACGTTCTTGACCGTCTCCTCGGCCTCCTGAGCGTCGCCGCGGTAGGTGACGATGACGCGCAGCCCGTGCCGGGCCAGCGACTGGGCCGTAGCCCGGCCCAGCCCGCGATTGCCGCCGGTCACCAATGCGATCTTGCCTGTCTCCATGAGTGCTTCTCCATGCGAGAACGGAAGGACGCCGACGGGAGTGCTCCCGTCGACCGAATGCGAGTCGTGCGACTCGCCTCCCTTTCACGTAAACATCTGCGCAGTGGCGAGTCAAGTGACTCGCCTCGGGATGGGTCATACTGGGCCCATGACCGCAGGACTCTCCGCGCACCATCAGCGACTCGCTCAGCGCAAGCGCGAGGCGATCACCGCAGCGGCCACGAAGCTGTTCCTGGAACGGGGCTATGACGGGACCTCGCTGGCGAAGATCGCGCAGGAAGCGGTCGTCTCGAAGTCCACGCTCTTCAAGCAGTTCCCGACCAAGGCGGCGCTCTTCGAGGCCATCGTTACCGAGTACTGGGAGGGTGGGCCGGACCCGGCGGCGCCCGCGACGCAGCCCGGTGACCTGGGTGCCGGCTTGAGCGCGATCGGCCGCCAGTACGCCGACCTGATCGGCCGGCCCGCGATGGCGGCCCTCTTCCGCATCGTCATCGCCGAACTGCCGCGCTTCCCGGAACTGGGACGGGCTCAGTTCGAGCTGGGCAAGCTGCCCTACTTCATCTCCGTCCAGCGCTACCTGGAGGCCCAGCACGCCGCGGGCAATGCGGTGGTACCCGACGCGGAGAGCGCCACCAACCAGTTCCTCGGCATGATCGCCAACTACGTCCTGTGGCCGCGGATGCTACTCGCCGACTGGAGCCCCGCACCTGCCGACGTCGGCCACGCGGTCGACGAGGCGGTCACGACGATGCTCGCCCGCTACGGCCGCAGCGCCAACGACTCGTAGCACTCCTGAGGGCTCCGGTGCCGCTGCGGGCGCGGACGGCGCTCGCCCCCGGCCCCCCGGAACGCTGCGGGAGGCTGCCGGGTCAGTACCGGGGCGGCCTGTAGGCGTCATCCACGGCGGCAGGGGCCCGGCGGCTGTGCGGCCGCCGGGAATGCAGACGGTGCCCCGACCGCCGCCGCAGCGGTGCCGTGGCGCGGCACGGGCATGGGGGCCAGACACTGCCAGCGGCTGCGGGTCCTGTCGGCGTACCCCCAGCCCCTTGGGTATTCCGCGCGTCCCAACAGCCGCACGTGCCAGTATCTCGTACGTCTTCGGGGGGGTGTGGTCGAGGTGGGCGGTGGTGAGGCCGACCACGGAGCCGGCGCCGGGGTGGCCTCTTGAAGAGCGTCGACCGCGTCGGCAGTCGTCGCGCCGTGGCGGGGAACGCCCGGGTCGAACTCCTCGACGGCGAGGGCGCCACCATGGGGTCCTGCTTCGTCGACGATGTGACCGTCATCTGATCACCGCCGACGGCGGGGGTTCCAACGGCTACCGCACCCGCGGCTGGAAGACCCACCTGGCCGACCTCGCCGCCGAGACCGGCCTGGAGATCACCGTGTGTCACCTGCCGCCCGGCACCCGGTGCCGTTGCCTGAATTAGCGCATTACTGACGTCGGCTCCTCAGGGTGAACTCCGGTGAAGTTCCTGATGGGCCGGGGGTGGTGGCTGTATCCCGTGTGGTGTGAGGTATCAGGACCCCATCCCGGAACAGCAGGCGAGTGAGCACTCCCAGCGCGTGGAACTGACTTGCCAGATCCGAAGCGATCACCGACTGCCACTCGACGGTGGACGTATCGAGGATTCCAGTGAGCTGCCGCTAACGTGAAGTCGCAGGTCAAAGGGCTGGTGTGACTGACTCTCGGGGTACTCGTGCTGGTCGTGGGCGGGAGTCTGCGGAGAAGATCGTTCGTCAGCGGTCGGCTCGATGGTGTTCGAGGTGCGCCTCGGCATCCTGGCCAGGCACGCGGGAACGTGCCCAGGTGGCGAGCTCGGGCGGCGTAGTGCCAACCCTCTGCGGGAGGGCGGTTCGCACCTGGGATCATGGACACATGTCCGAAGAGTCGAACCTGATGTCAAGCCTGTGGCCGCTCGTGCCCTCCGAGGCCACCGATTGGCTGCTGGAGCTGTGCGGCGATGGCATCACCGGGTTCATGCCTCCGGCGATGCCTGACGCCGTGTGGGTGCTCAACGCCATGTACGAGCACAAGCAGAGGCCGGCCGATGTGTCGTACCACGAGTACCACCAGGCGCGGCTGGCGAACGGGAATGTCCAGCCGCACGTCGTTGGAGGCATCGACCTCGACGCCGTGAGCATCGCCACGGGAGGAGGACTGGGCCGTGCCCAGCATCCGGGCCCCGGCTGGCGGCGGCTGCGCTGGGCCGAGCTGGCCCGGCGAACCGGCGACCCGGTCGTGCCCGATGGGCTGATGCCCTCCTACCGTTGCTTTCCCACGGCCAAGAAGGAGGGCAGCTGGCCGCTGGGCATGGTCCCGCCGACCGAGGGGAGCCTGGACCGTGAGACCTGGAACCGTCTGATCGCCATCCTCACCCAGTGCAGTCCCGCGGGCCCGGACACCCGTTGCCTGGCCTACTACAATCCGCTGATGCTGGAGGCCGTCGACTTCGACAACCTCCACGTGCGTGCGGGCCGGATCGGCGACGCCGAGATCCTGTACGACCAGTCTGAGGCCGACTTCAGCCCGTCCAACCTCTGGGCCGATGACCGCTCATGGGTTCTGTGCACCGACTACGATCTGTGGGCCACCAAGGTCGCCGGGCCCTCAGCCCTCATCAACACATTGCTGAACGACAGTGAAATCGAGGCGGTTCGTCTGCCTTGGGCGCACTGACGACAAGCTGCTTGAAATCTTCTCCAGCGCGGAGCACGGGCGCATTCCTGTTCCTGACCACTGAGGCCGGACGGCCCTCTACGATCCGGTGCATGCTGGATCCCGGGCTACTGGAACGAATCACCGCGCGGCGCGCGGAACTGGACGAACTCGAAGAACAGCTGGCCAGCCGGCTGGCGGAAGTGCGAGGCGAGCGGGACGAACTCGCCGTCGCCGAACGCGTCCTTGAACGGATGACCGGACAGCTCGCTGAGGAGCGCTCCTCAGACCGGCCTATGCTGGGGCAGGTGGGCGGACGGCCAGTGATGCTGATCCCGCGCCGCGAGCCGGGCATGGAGGAGGATGCCCTGCCGTGGGACTACCAGCGCATCATCGCCGCCGTGCGGCACGCTGCCGGACCCGTCATGGCCCGTGAGGTCGGCGAGGTGGTGGGGGTGGACATCAGCGTGAAGGCCAAGCTGGAACCGCTACGCAGCAAGCTGGTCAGACTCGTCGATCGCGGCCGGCTCCGGAAACTGCCCGACGGCCGGTTCACCACCCGCCTGTGACCAGGAGCACCGCCACTCGGAGCAGCTCGGCACGGGCGTAACCGGGGTGCCCCCGGCAGCCATTGGAATTGTGTGACGAATACCAAAGAGCATGCCGAAGACACCTGCCCGCTTGTCTACCAGTGCTGTCTGCCGCTGTCCACGCGCACCGTCAACCACCTCGCCGATCTGCTGCGGCGCCATCTGAAGGCGATCGGGTCCAGGTGGCGGATCCTGCCGCCGGGGAAGATCGCGGTGATCGTCCTGGCCGTACTGCGCCACGACCAGCGCCTGGCGGACATAGCTGGCGGTAACAACGTCTCCGAGTCCACCGTCCGCCGCTGGTGCGACGAACTGATCGGACTGCTCGCCGCACATGCCCCGCGCCTGGACCGCGCCCTGAAGAAGGTCTCCAAGCAGGGCGGGGAAGTGGTCCTGATCGACGGCACCCTCATCCGCACCAGGCGCCGCACCGGCAAGGCCGACCGACGGAACTACTCCGGCAAGCACCGCAGCCACGGCCTGCACGTCCTCGCCCTGACCGACGAGAACGGCCGCCTGATCTGGATATCCGCAGCCCGGCCCGGCCGCACCCACGACAACACCGCCGCCCGCCACGACCGCATCCTGGCCCACCTGCGCGCCGCCGGCCTGGGGCGCTGGCCGACCTCGGCTTCCGCGGCCTGGACAACGACATCCTCGATCCGGATTTCCAGGGCCCGGCGTTGTTCGTGGACGACGGCCAGCAACTTGGCCGGCGACGGGACGATCACGTCGAGGGTGCCGGTGCCCGGGACGACGACGGTCTGTTCGTCGAGTGCGGTGAAGATGTCGTCGACCAGCCGCTCGGCCATGCGCGGCGCTCGGGGCCGGACGACCTCGGCCAGCTTGCGGCGGCCCGCTTTGCGGAGTGCTTGCGGGGATCCGTAGCGCTCGAGGAGCCAGGTCACTGCCGGATGGCCCAGGCGGGGGCCGAGGACGCGTTCCAGGCTGGGGTGGAACTGGGTGAGCAGGCCGCGTATCCGATTGCTGGTGCGGGTGGCCTCGGCCGCGACATCCTGGTACTTCACACCGAACCCGGCGCAGCCACCGGAACAGCAGCGACAGGAGCAGACACCAGCGTATCCCCGGTCACAGTCATGTCCACAGCCTCGGGGTGCCTCCCTGCGGACAGAGTCCGCGCTTCGACCGGGACAGACACGCTGGTGATCGCGGCCGGCACCAACACAGCCGACTCCCCCGGCGCCGGGTAACGCGAAAGAGCCCGGATCGTGTAGATCCGGGCTTCTTCGGCAGTAGCGGGGACAGGATTTGAACCTGCGACCTCTGGGTTATGAGCCCAGCGAGCTACCGAGCTGCTCCACCCCGCGTCGGTATCCCCCACGCTACGCCACCCCGGCAGGCTTCGAAGACCATCTTCCGGCGCAGGGCTTCTATGCGGCGAAGCCGACGTTGGTGACGTACTCGTACTGGCCCCACTGGGACCCGAGGTCGACGATCGTGTCCTGCCATGCGGCGTCGAGACTCCGGTGGTCGCCGGCTGCCCAGGAGCCGACGATGCGGTCCCAGCGGCACACGTTCATCGTCCGCTGTTCCACCACGCGCTGCAGCGGCTGTGGTACCTGGGACTGGTTGATCGGGTGGATCTCCACTCGCGTCCCGCGTCCGTCGCGGTTGAGGCGCCTGAGGAGGTGACGGGCGACGTTGTGCCGGCGCACCGTTCGGTAGGCCTGGTCGATGCGTTCGAGGTTGGTCTTGGAGGGGCGGCATTCGCCCTTCAGCCAGGCTTTCAGCGTCCGGTGGGTCACGGTGAGTCCGGCGTCCTGCGCGGTTCTCAGGGGCTGGGGCGACTTCGTGAGGTAGTGCAGGCGCGCCATCCAGCCGCGTTTGGCGGTCACGGGGGTGGCGATGCCGCTCGCGAGTTCGTCGAGCTCGCGAGCGACGGCGTCGCTGCCCTTGATGCCCCGGGCGCCGAACCTCCCGGAAGCGACGGGGACCGTCTTGTTCACGCGGAAGCCGGCGGGCAGCTCGCCCGGGCGTCCCGCCTCGCCGCCCGGGTGTCTCTTCAGCCGCCCGGCCGGACAGGCATCGCGGGCACACGAGGTCTGATCAACCGGCCGGCCGGCCGGCCACGATACGGCGTGGCCGGACCGTTCAGCGTGCCCCGCGCAGCCGTCGCACGGGCGACCGGAAGTTTCCTCGCGCCGGGGAGGGCCGGCAGCGGCACGCACTGTCCCAGGCCGCGCTGCGGGTCGGACGCCTGTGCGATCACCACGCCGAGCGGGACTCCGGAGATCGCAGACGCGGTCCTCCCAGCGCTCTGACCAGGATGAACCAGTCCCCGAGATACGCAGTGTGACGGCGGCCAGCAGATCCACCGGCCGCCTCCCGGGGGGAACTGAGCGGTCGTTGGCAGCCCGGGCTGCAAGGTGTCCACCACTCGGGGGCAGGTCCCGGCCGGCCCGGCAGTGCCATCCGGTCCGGTCGTCGGACGCGGCGAACGGCGTCGCCGGGCCGTGGGAACTCTCATCCCCGAGGTGCCCCCGGGTCAGCGGTCACCTTTTCTCGTTTCCGCCCTCCGCGGACCGCCTGTCGCGATCCGCACACGAGCACAATCTGCCGACGAGGGACAATGGAGGGGTGGGGCCACGCACACGCCGCCCCCCGCCGCAGGCCGAACCAGGAGTCACCGTCTTGTCCGAGCGCACCTCGTACGCCGCCCACCCCGACCTGCAAGCCGACTGCGGCGCCTGCTTCGGTCTGTGCTGCGTGGCGCTGCCCTTCTCACGTTCGTCGGACTTCCCGGTGAACAAGTCCGCCGGCACACCCTGTGGAAACCTCCAGGAGGACTTCCGCTGCGGGATCCACGAGCGGCTGCGTGACAAGGGCTACAGCGGCTGCACGGTGTTCGACTGCTTCGGCGCGGGCCAGAAGGTTTCCCAGGTCACCTTCGAGGGCGTCAGCTGGCGCGAGGATCCGGACTCGGCCCGCGCGATGTACGAGGTCTTCCCCGTTGTGCGTCAGCTCCAGGAGCTCCTGAAGTACACCGCGCAGGCCCTGGACCTGCCCTCGGCCCGGCCCGCCCACCGGGACCTGCGCCGCGCGTACGACCAGATCGACGCGCTCACCCGGGACACGGCCCAGACCTTGCTCGCTGTCGACGTGGACGCGCTGCGCGGCGAAGTGAACCCGCTGCTCCTGCGCGCCAGTGAACTGGCCCGCGCGGCGGTCCCGGGGCGCAAGAAGAACCACCGGGGCGCCAACCTCATCGGCTCGCGGCTTCACGGCGCGAAGCTGCGCGGCGCCAGCATGCGCGGTGCTGTCCTCATCGCGGCCGACCTGTCCGACGCCGACCTGCGCGACGCCGACCTGATTGGCGCGGACATGCGGGACACCAACCTGTGCGGGGCAGACCTGCGCGGCGCGCTGTTCCTCACCCAGCCTCAGCTGAACGCCGCGCGGGGCGACGCCCGCACGAAGGTCCCCCACCCCTTGGAGCGCCCGTCGCACTGGGCGGCCTGAAGCGTGTTGCGGAAGGCTGCGTCCGGGCAGGCCCGGGCAGACTGCCGGAGCCGGTCCGGTCACGCGGCGAGGGCAAGGCCACGCAGGCGGGCGACGGCCCGGACGGCGTCGTGGGGGCCGGTGCCGCGCTGTCGTGCGTCGCGGAGCATCTTGAGTGCTTCGTGCGGAAGGCGTGCTCCACACGGGCTCTGATCCTGCGGTGTCCGGCCTTGTCCCCCGCCCGGCAGCAGGGGCCTCCGGGGCCTGGCGCCCTCGTAATGCGCAGTCAGGCCGGAGTCCCGCCAGGCCTCCGCGTCCGCGGTGGTGCCGGGCCCCGGACGCGCCGCAGCGGCCACCGGCTTCCCGCAAGCCGCCTGACGTGTCCCTCCCCGCCCGGCTACGCCGGGTACTCTCCTGCTTCCCTCCTCGTCTCGTGCCGCTGGTGCCTCCGGCCGCACTACTGTGACCTGCGAACTCTTATCCAGCCGGGGCCGATGGCAGCCGCGGCGGTTCCACCGGGACCGGCCGCCGGGGGTCCCCGCGACCGGTGCCACTACAAGGAGCACGGGATGACCGAAGACGTTCTCCCCCAGGAACAGATACCGCTGTTCAACCCCTTCGCCGAGGGGTTCACCGAATCCGTATCCGCAGTACGCGACGCTCCGCGAGACCGCCCGATCCATCCGCACCCCCTGGGGTTCTGGGTGGTCACCCGGTACGAGGACGTGCTCGGCCTGCCGCGCTCGGGCGCGTCGGTCGAAGTGCGCAACGTCGACTCCAGCGGGCCGGAGAGCCGGCGTCAGAAGGAGACGCCGCGTTGTTGCCGAACTGGTTGATCGCGGACGCGCCCCGGTAGTCGGGGCCGTAGCCGTGCTTGAGGAAGTGACGAAGGAGCCGCTGGCGCCCAGGTCGACGAAGTAGTGGCGCGCCGGGTCGCGGAACGCGGTTGCCATCAGCTCGTCGAAGCGCACGCGCCCTCGGACGACGTCCCACGCGTAGTCGTCCTGTCCGGGCAGCGCCGCGCCGTCCAGCTCTCCCGCGTACGCGCACGAATACACCGGCAGGCTGGGCAACTTCACCGCTACCGCGTGTCCCAGGCTCCGGCACGCGTGGCGGATGCCGTCGACGAGGGCGGAGTCGAAACCGTGGCGCACGGGAAGGCGGACGGCGATCACCCCTTCCCGGTCGAGCACGGCGCGGGCCTCGGTGACACGCTCCGCCTCCCCGCCGATGACGAAGTTGCCGGTGGTCTCGGTGGGGAAGTCGACGCCCGCCAGGGCGAGACCGGTGAACAGGACGCGCCGCCGCCGGTACAGGGACGGCGGGGCGAGGACGCCCAGCATGCCGCCGGGGCAGCAGCGCAACTCGAGGAGATGGGCCTGCTTCATCACGAGGTCGAGGCCGTCCTCGAAGGACATCGCCCCGGCGACGGTGGCTGCGACGTACTCGCCGAGGCTGTGGCCGAGGACCGCGTCGGGCGGAAAGCCCTCCGCTCGCGGCGGGCTGCGTGACGATCTTGAGCAGCAGTCTCTCGTAGATGGCCGCGAGCTCCCGGGCCGTGCTCCGGGCATACACGTCGGTGCTGTACTCCAGGTAGCCGCGCAGCCCTTCGGAGGTCTCCCGGACGACGAGGTTGAGATCGAACTTCGCCGTGCCGCTGTCGGTGGGCAGGGGGAGGAAGCCGAGGCCTGCGGGATCCGCCGGAGCGGCGTCGGCGGCGGGCACCAGGTTGAACATGACCTGGAACAGCGGCGAGTGCGCCGGGTCCCGCTCGGGCACCAGGGCCGTGACGAGGCCGGCGAACGGGACGTCCTTGTACTGGTGGGCGGCCGCGGTGACCTGCCGGGCCTGCGCGAGGAGTTCACCGAAGGCCCGCTCGGGCCGCACGTCCAGGCGCATGACCAGCACGTTGACGAAGTAGCCGACGAGGCGCTCCGGCTCGGGGCGGGGCCGGTTGGTCACCGGTGAGCCGATGGCGAGCTCCCGGTCGTCGGTACGGGCGCCGAGCAGCGTCGCGTACGCCGACAGGAGCGTCAGGTAGAGCGTGCCGCCGTGCTCGTTGCCGACCCGCTTGAGCTGGTCGAGCACGGCGGCGGGGACGTCCACCTCGACCGATGAGCCCTGGTACGACTTGGTCCCGGGCCGCCGGTAGTCGGTGCGCAGCGCGGTGCGGGCCGGCAGGCCCGCGAGCTGGGAGCGAGGTGAAGACGGCGTAGGCCAGATGCTCGGGAGTGAGACCGAACCCGGCACGCTTCAGGTCGTCCTCGGGACGGCCGGCAAGCAACTGCGTGCCGTCCCCGGCACGTTCACCGGTATCGAGGTGGACGCCCTGCAGACGCTCACCCCCACCCGCGCCGGCGAACAACCCCGCCGGCAGACAGGACTGGCTGAGCACGATACGACACCGGAATACGCAACCAGGGCACGGATACGCTCCCGCGGGTAGTCCGGGTCGATAGGCACATAAGCGCCACCCGCCTTGAGAATACCGAGCAGACCGGTCACGAGCTCCACAGAGCGCCGGGCACACACCGACCAGGACATCAGGACCGACACCCTGCTCACGCAGCCAATGCGCAACACGGCTCGCACCAGCATTAATTTCGGCATACGTGACACGCTCCTCACCACACTCAACAGCAACAACACCAGGACGCAACCGAACGTGCTCCTCGACGTCCCACCGCCGACCTCACGCGAGGTCGTTAATATGACTTTCCCTCATCGTCTGGTCTTGTTTCTCCATGGCCGGATAAATTGATAAAGGCGAAAGGCTCATGCCGTTCGGGCCTCATTCGCGGTCGGCCCCATCCCCTCGCGTTCCCGCTCTTTCGCACTGCACCGGCTCACCCGACCGCTCGCCCCGTCCAGGAGCGTCAGAGAATCAGGAGGGTGACAGATGAGCGCCGATGCACAGTCCGCGGGAGCGAACTCCGTGAACATCTTGGAGCAACTCGACGAACAGCTTCGAGCAGCTCCGGGAATCGGTCAGTTCACCAACGCCGCTGATCGTTTCGTCAGAGGCGAGATCAGCAAGGAGGAAGCGACCGAGCAGATGATGTCGTTCCTGCGGGGAGACATCTCGGACCGGAGCGTGGAGCGGGAACGGCTGCTGGAACTGGCCGCCGATGTCCAGCCTCTGTGCGGCACCGTGTCGATCACGATCCTCACCTTGACGTCCTGCTCCGTCGTGCTCAGCTGCTTCGGATGCTGAACCGACGCCAGTTCCGCCGGGCTGGTGCCGGCCGCCGGCTCCGACGGAAGAGGGGTGACGGACCGTGCCCGGCGCCGTGACACGGCCGGCGGCGCCGAAGACGACGACTCTCCCGTCTCCGGCCGGGAGGGAGCGGCTGGGCGTCCCCGTCCCTTCCGGGACGGACCTGGTGGACGAACTGTCCGCGCTCCGGCTGCTGGTGGAGCTGGGAGAGCTGGGCACCCGACTGGTGCTGAGCCCTCACCTCACGGTCGAGGACCGTTCTCGGCGCAGCCGATGTCTGATCGTGCGCGCCGACGGCCGGGGATGGGTGCTCAAGCAGGGCACGACCGCCGACACCGCGGGCGCGGTCCGGCACGAGATCCAAATCTACCGTGCTCTCGCCCGAGGGACGACGCGCCTGCCCGTACCGCGGCTCGTACACGCGGACCCGAGGCGCTCGCTGCTCGTCGTCGCCCACCTCGACGGGCTGCCGCTTCGGGAGGCCGAGCACCGGCTCGGCGGCTCCGACGACACGCACCCGCGTCTCGCCGGCGCCCTGGGAAGCGTACTGGCCAGGACGCACCGCTGGCACGATCCCGCTCTGCTGCCTCCTCAGCCGGCGCCCCCGGTACTCACCGTTTTCCGGCCCGGACTGGACAGCGTGGGCTACCGCAGCAGCGCCTCGCTCGCACTCACCGGCCTGCTGCAAGAACACCCGGCCCTGTGCGACGCGCTCGCGGCGCTGAGCCGCGACTGGCGACCCAGCGCACTGACGCACAACGATCTGCGCAGTGACAACCTCGTCGTCGACCCGGACGACGGCACGGTCCATCTGATCGACTGGGAGCTGGGCGGTCGGGGAGACCCGTACTGGGACCTCGCGGGCCCCTTGGCGGAACGCCTCTGCTGGTGGCTGACCGACGGCGAGTTGTGGGTACCGGGCGCGGAGGCGGTCACCACGCTGACGCCGGTGCGCCGGTTCACGGCGGCCTACCTCGGGACCTATCGGAGCCATCGGAGGGAGGACATCGACCCGCTGGTGCTTATGCGGTGGTGCGCCGCGCGGCTGGTCCAGGCGGCGTTCGAGACCGTGCAGCAGACCGCCTTCGTCACCGCGGCGGCGCGCCAGCTCCTGCAGTTGGCGGCCAACACCTTCGCCCGGCCGGCCGCCGCCGCCCACTGCCTCCTCGGACTGGCCCCGGAGGGACGATGACGCACTCTGGTCACGTCCGGCAGGTGAGGGCCGCGGCAGGCGCGGTACGTATCGGTGACGACGACCGTGTCACCTGGTGCGGCGCGCCCACGCAGTCGCTGCGCGTGACGCATCCCGCGGTGACCGACGACGCCCTCACGCTGCACCTGTCCCAGCTGCTGTACCAGGCGTTCTATGTGTTCGGCGAGCCGTTGGCCGACCTCGGGGAGGTGGACCGCCCGGCACCCCGCAGCGCCTCCGCCCGCTTCTGTGAACGGCTCGTCCGGGCCAACGCCGGCAAGGGCACCTGGCGTTGGAAGGCACCTCTGCTGCGGCGGGAGGCGGACGGGGACGGCGTCGTGCGATGCGCCGGGGTGGACTTCCTGGTGCCCGGCACGATCGCCGAAACGGCCGGGGACGACGGCCGCCTGGAACTGGACATGCCCGGGGTCCTGCTGACCTCCCCGGGCTACCTGCTGTTCCTGGGCGACTCCGGACCGCGCCCGCGGCACGCCGAACGCGTCCTGCGCTTCTACTGGAACGTCACCGCCGAAGGCGCGCCCGAGCTGGTGGCGGCCCTCACCGAAACCCTCAACACGGCGGCGGTCCCGTTCGAGTTCAAGGTCCGGCACACCGACCAGCCCTGGCCCCGGCGGGCCGACCCGGCCGTGCTGTACCTGAGTGCCCCGCACGCCGAAGCCGCGTGGCCGCTGCTGGAGGACGTCCGTGAGCGGGTCGGGCCGTGGCTGCGCCCAGCCGCACCCGCGCTGACACTGCGGCTGGGCCGGGGGCTGGCCGTGGCCGAGGACCCCGGTCACGACACCAGCTTCGGCATGCACCGTTCGCGCCTCGTCGCCCGCGGCCTGGTCGCCGCCCACCGCGCGGGACACGACGAGCTGCCCCGCCGTGTCGGCGCCGTGTCCGACGCGTTCGAGGAGGCCGGCCTGTCCCTGCACGCCCCCTACCTCAACCCGGACAGCCCGGGGCTGGACTTCCTCCGCCGCTCCCGCGCCACGGGGCCGCGGCCTCCTCGTACCCCGACCCGTCTACCGCCCACCCCCGGGGAGACACGGCCCCACAGCGCTCTCCCCCACCCCCGGCCCTCTCTCGGCGGGGGCCACGGGGAGCGGCGCGGCGGCACTCCCGACTGGCTCGCGGAGGCGGACGCCCTGGGCGAGCGGATCACCCGACAGGCCCTGTGGCACCACGGCCACTGCACCTGGCTGGGGGCACCGGCCACCGGCTCCGCCCGCATGTGGAAGCCGGCCGGCCCGGAGCTGTACGACGGGCTGTCCGGGATCGGGCTGCTGCTGGCCGCGCTGTCGCGGCGGACCGGCTCCGCGGCGCACCGCCGCCACGCCTACGGCGCCCTGCGCGCGGCACTGGGCCAGGCGGGTGCCGCACCCGAGACGCCCGGACTGTACGCGGGTACCGCCGGTGTCGGATGGGGCGTCGCCCTGGCCGCCCGGGAGCTGGCCGACGACACGCTGTTCACGGCCGGCGCGGACCTCACACGGCGTTCGGCCACCTGCTTCCTCGGCGGCGCGCGGGAGGTCCGTTGCGAGTTGCTCTACGGCACGGCGGGCACGGTCCTCGCGCTCCTCGGCACCCACCGGCTCGGCGCGCCGGGAGCGGCGGAGGTGGCTGTGGAGCTGGGGCACCACATGGTGCGGGCGGCATCCCGGGACGGTGCGGGACTCCGGTGGGACGACCCGGACGGCGGGCGCCCCGCCCCGGTCGGACTGGCGCACGGCGCTTCCGGCGTCGCCCTGGCTCTGGCCGAACTGACCGAGGTCACCGGCGACCCCGCGTGGTGCGAGGCCGCCGAGGCCGCCTGCGCCTACGAGCGCCGCTGGTTCGACCCCAGGAAGCGGAACTGGGCGGATCTGCGCGACGCCGGAGACGGGCTCGCGAGCGCACGCCGGGACCGCTACCAGTGGTGTTACGGGGCACCCGGTATCGCCCTGGCCCGGTCCCGGGTCGCCCGGGTGAGCACGGACCCCGCCCTCGTGGAGGAGACGGCCGTCGCGGTGCAGGCCACCCACCGGGCCGCCGCCGCGTTCCCGCGCCATGGTCACGACGTGTCCCTGTGCCACGGCGCCGCGGGGCTCGCCGACCTGCTCACCCTGCTCCCCCCGACACATGCCCCGGCGCGACGCGCCGTCAGGGACCGCCTGCTGACCACCGCGCTCTGCGCCTACCGCGACCCCGGCCCCTGGCCGTCCGGGTGCGGGCTGCTGACCGGAGCGGGCGGCGTCGCCCACGCCAGTCTGCGCGCTGCCCATCCCGACGTCGTCTCCGTCCTGCTGCCCATTCCCCTGTGAAGGGCCCGGTCGATACGGGCCCAGGGCAGGGCCCTGCACGGACATCGCCGGTATGCGGTGTTCCGACACCACCGGAGGCGGTGGGCCTTTCCTTACCGCCCCGAAATCGGCGCGCATTCACCTCGGCGCATCGCAGGATATCCCCTCACCACCTTTTCGAACGCATTTTCAGTTTCCTTGTCCAGCTCCATGGAGGTCGCCGCGCCGGTTCGTTTCCTCCGTGCACCCCGGGCCGATCTCCGCGGGCGGACAGGTAAAGAAAGAAAGTGCCGGGAGCGCGAAATGGACACCACCATGCTTCCGCGCGCTGCCCGACAATTCGTTAACGCGCCTGCGGCGACGGGGAGACAGCGTTCAGGAACGCTGAGCGTCGGGCGTCTTCCGTGGGCGTCCGCTGAAACAGAAAGGAGGTGAAATCCGTGAAGAAGACCTATGAGCCCCCGACTCTGATCGAGCGCGGCGCCTTCGCGACCGCGACGGCCGGATTCGGCCGGTTCTTCGCCGACCAGCTGGTCGGCCGATTCATCCCGTAAGGCGCAACATGATCGAGAAAGGCACCCGGCATCGTCATGGAACACTTTGTGGTGGCACCTGATCACGAAGCTGCCTCTGCGGTCGGGTGCCTTTCCTGGAAAGCGACCCACACCATCGACCACCCCTCCGGCAGACCATGGGTCCTGGCCCGCCTCGTGTCCTCGTCCCTGGTCCGGATCCGGGCCGACGGGAACACCGTCGTCCTGATCGGTCCCGCCGATCCCACCACGCCGGCCCTCACGCGCGCGATCGCGGCCTGCCGCACGGCCGCGGACCTCGACCAGGTGGTCACGGCGCTGCCCGGTCTCTTCCACGTGGTAGCCGCCATCGGCAGTGACGGGATACGCGTCCAGGGAACCGCCTCGGGGACCAAGCAGGTCTTCTACACGCGCTGCCGCGGCGCCTGGTGGGCGGCCGACCGCGCCAGGACCCTGGCCGGGTTGGCGAACGCCTCACTCGACACCACCGCCCTCGCCCTGCGTCTGCTGGAACCCGTGCCCCACCCCCTGGCCGAACGACCCCTGTGGACGGGTGTCCACCCCGTTCCCCCCGGTACCTGGCTCCACCTCGGCCGCGCGGAACCCCGGGTACACCCTTGGTGGCGGCCACCTCAGCCGCAGACTCCGCTCGCGGCCGGCGCCCGGGAGG
This sequence comes from Streptomyces sp. NPDC037271, assembly GCF_055603605.1. Classification (NCBI taxonomy): domain Bacteria; kingdom Bacillati; phylum Actinomycetota; class Actinomycetes; order Kitasatosporales; family Streptomycetaceae; genus Streptomyces; species Streptomyces sp. NPDC037271. The sequence continues at coordinate 110,468 of NZ_JBVJVN010000021.1, read as the reverse complement.
TGCGAGAGGCCCTGCGGTCCTCGGTGCGGCACCACGTCCGTGACCGCACACGGGTGAGCAGCGAACTGTCGGGGGGTTTCGACTCCACCGCGCTGATGTTCCTGGCGGCGCGGGAAGGGCCGGTGGTCGCGGTGACCGCAGCGAGCCGCGACCCCTTGGACGACGACACGGAATGGGCCCTGCTGGCCGCGCGGCACTGCGGGCGGGTCGATCACCGCGTCGTCCCGGCACACGACGTGCCGCTGGTGTACGCGGACCTCCGTCGGGCGGTCGAGCCGCTGGACGAGCCTTCCATCGCCGTCGCCAGCCGGGCGCGCGTGCTGGCCATGACCGAACCGGGCCGCGCCGAGGGAGCGGACGTCCACCTGACCGGGCACGGAGGTGACCACCTCTTCGTCGGCCTGGCGACCTTGTGCGCGGATCTGCTGCCCCGTCACCCCTGGCTGGCCGCCCGGCGGATCAGGGCCTACCGCGGCATGTTCCGGTGGCCGCGAACCGAGATCGCGCGCCAGCTCCTCCTGCGGGTTCCGTATCGCAGATGGCTGGCCTCCCACGGCGTCTCCGGGACGGGAGCCGACCCCCGCCATCCGATCCTGACCTGGGGGCTGGGAGCGACGATCCCGCCCTGGACCACGGCCCACGGCGCCGGCCTCATCCGTGACGCGATCCGCCAGGAGGCCCGTACGGCCCGCGCACTGGCGCCCGGGCCGGGCCGCCACCTGGAACTCGACGGGCTGCGCGACGGGGCCCGCCTGGTGCGGGCACTGACCGACATCACGGCCTGCGCCGGCCTCCCCCTCTCCGCGCCGTTCTTCGACGACCGGGTGATCGAGGCGGCCCTGCGCGTACGGATACAGGACAAGGTCCAGCCCCACCGCTACAAACCGCTGCTCGCCGAAGCGATGCGTGACGTCGTTCCCGAGGCATTGCTGCGCCGGTCCACGAAGGGCGTGGGGAACTTGGCCCAGGCGCTGGGCCTGCGCACTCATTCGCACACGCTGGTGGGGATGTGGAGCGACTCCCGCCTGGCCGACCTGGGACTGGTCGACGCGGCGCGTCTGAAGTCCTTGTGCCGGGTTCCCGGTTCACCCGAGTTCGATGACGGAGGGCTCCTGACCACGGTCGCCTGCGAAACATGGCTGCGCACCCTGTGAGGGCCCGACACGAAAGGGAGCACGTACTGATGAATCCGCAGCTGTGTGACCACGTCTCGCTGGTGCACACCGAGTACGGTTCCGTCTTGCTCGACGAGAAGTCCGGAATGTACTTCCAGCTCAACGAGACCGCCACGATCGTCGCCGAAGGCCTGGCCGACCGGTCTTCCCTCGAGTCCATCGCACAACGCATCGCACAGGAGTACGACGTGGACGAGGGGCAGGCGAGGGAGGACGTCGCCGTCCTCGTCCGGACACTGCGGGACAGGAATCTGGTGCAGTCGTGAGCGTGAGAATGACCATGCCGGACGGCGCCGCCGGCGGCCCGTGGCAACGGGTGAGGACCAGGGCCGTCGTGCTGGTCGCGCTGGTGCTGGCACGACTCTCGCCCCGCCGGCTGCGCAGCGTGCTGCGCAGGGCGGCGGCCGGGGCCCGGCCCGCGGGATACACGGAGGCGGAATCCCACTACCACGCCGTCGCGGCGGCCAGCCCGCACTGCGCCGGCTGGCAGGGCTGCCTGCCACGGTCCATCGCCGTCTGCCTCCTGTGCCGCACCGAGGGCACCTGGCCCGCCTGGTGCACCGGCGTACGCGTCACCCTTCCCTTCACCGCCCACGCCTGGCTCGAAGCCGACGGACGGATCGTCGCCGAGCCCGGTACCCCCGGCGCGTACCGGGCCCTGATGCGGGTGGAGGCCGGACTTGGCGGCTGACACCCCTCGGCCCGCGGTCGGGCTGCCCGACCTGCTGCGCCTGCTGCGGCCGCACCGCCCCGTGGTCGTCCCCGCGTTGCTCCTGGTCCTGGTGGCGGCCGGGCTGGGCCTGGCCCAGCCGGTCCTCGCCGGCCACATCATCGACCGCGTCCGCACGTCGTCCCCGGTCGCGCCCTACGCGATCGCGCTGGCCGCCCTCTTCGTCGCCCAGACGGCCGTCGACACCGTCGGCCGGTACCTGCTGGAACGCACCAGTGAAAGCGTCGTGCTGCGGCTGCGTACGGCTCTCGTCCACCGGCTGCTGCGCGTGCGGGTCGCGGTCCTGGCCGGCCACCGCACCGGCGACCTCATGTCCCGCGCCGGCAACGACACCGGCGCCCTGCGGGACAGCCTGACCCGCAGCGTGGTCGACGTCAGCGTCGGTGCGCTGACCGTCGTCGGCGCCACGGTGCTGATGCTGATGGTCGACCCCTTGGTCTTCGTGGTGGTGCTCGGCGTGTTCGCCGCCGCCGGGACGGGAGTCGCCCTCGTCCTCAACCGCATCCGCGTGGCGGGGGAGCAGGCCCAGACAGCCGTGGGTGCCTTCAGCGCGGACCTGGAGCGGGGGCTGACGGCCGTCCGCGCGATCCGCGTACACGGGGCGGAAGAGCACGAGACGCGGCTGATCTCCGATTCGGCGCGGGCCGCGTACGAGGCCGGGGTGCGGGGCGCGCGGCTCGCCGCGGCCGCACAGCCGGCGATCCAGCTGGCGGCCTCGGGATCGTTCCTGCTCGTGCTGGTCCTGGGCGGTATGCGGGTCGCGTCGGGCGACCTCGGCATCGGCGACCTCGTCACGGTCCTGCTGTACGCCACATACCTGGTGATGCCGCTGGGCAACCTGCTGGAGGGGCTGACGATGATGAAGCGGGCGACTGGAGCGCTGCAACGGGTGCGCGAGGGCCTGGAGCTCGCCGTGGAACCCGACGAGGAACCCGCACGGCCGCAGCCACTGCCGGGCCCTCGCCCCGGGCAGCCCGTCGTGTCCTTCGCGGACGTCCGCTTCTCCTACCGGCCCGGCCGGCCCGCGCTGCGCGGCGTCTCCTTCGACGTCCCCGCCGGTTCCCGCGTCGCCGTCGTCGGCCCTTCCGGTGCGGGGAAGTCCACCGTCCTGTCTCTCATCTGCCGCTTCCACGAGCCGTCCGGCGGGACCGTCTCCTACCTGGGCCGCCCCTCCTCGGTGCTGACGCGGGCCCAGTGCCGCCGCCTGCTCGGGCTCGTGGAGCAGGACGCGCCCGTCCTGCACGGCACGCTGCGCGACAACCTGGGGCTCGGCAGGACGATCGACGAGGAGGAGATCACCCGCGTGCTGCGCCAGGTGAACCTGGACACACTCGTCGCGTCCCTGCCCCACGGCATCGACACGCCGGTGGGGGAACACGGCGCAACGCTCTCCGGAGGCGAACGGCAGCGCCTGGCCATCGCCCGAGCCCTGCTGACCAGGCCCGCGCTGCTGCTCCTGGACGAACCCACCTCCAGTCTCGACACCGAGAACGAGTCGGCCGTCGTGGACGCCCTGCGCGCACTTCCCCGCACCACCGGCGTGCTCGTCATCGCGCACCGGCTCTCCACGGTCCGTGACGCGGACCGCATCCTGGTGATGGACGACGGCCGCATCGTCGCCTCGGGAACCCACGAGGAACTCGCGCGGACCAGCCCCCGCTACCGGCGGCTCCTCGGCAACCGATTCCAGGACGGCGGGGATCCGCGACGGTCCGAGGAGGGGATCACGTGAGCTTCGAGACCGAGTTCTCCGAGGCGGTCGACGGGCTGGCTCCGGTCGCGCTGCGCACGGCGGCCACCCTTCGCCTGGCCGATCACATCGCGGCCGGCTTCGACACCGTTCCCCGTCTGGCCGACCGGATCGGGGCGGACCGGGACGTGCTGGAGCGTCTGCTGCGCTTCCTCGTCGCCCGGGGAGTGTTCGGTGAATCCGTCCCGGCCACCTACGCCCTCACGCCGCTCTCGGCCCTGCTGCTCGAGGGGCACCCCGCGCGGCTGCGTGCCTGGCTCGACGAACGGGGCGTCGGCGCCCGCATGGACGAGGCGGTCCGCGCGCTCTCCGAGGGAGTACGCACCGGCCGCTGCCCCTACGACCGGCTCCACGGCGGCTCCTTCTACGCCGATCTGGCCGCGCGGTCCTCGGGCCCGTCGTTCGACGATCTCCGCCAGGCCCACGCCGAGGGCTTCGCCGGCGAGATCGCCGACGCCTTCCCCTGGGACCGGGTCGGCCACGTGGTGGACGTCGGCGGCGGAACCGGCGTCCTGCTGGAAACACTCCTGCGCCGCTTCCCCTGCCTGCACGCGACGCTGGTCGATCTGCCGGAGACGGTGGCGGCCGCGACACGGCGCATCACCGGCGCCGGCCTGAACGGTCGCTTCACCCCCTCGCCCGGCAGCTTCTTCGACACTCCTCCGCCGCGCGCCGACGTCCACACGCTCGTCAACGTCCTGCACAACCTGGGCGACGAACAGGCCGTCACGCTGCTGCGCCACTGCGCGCGGGCCGCCGCACCCGACGGCACGGTGATCGTGGGCGAGCGACTCGCCGACGAGGCGGACACCCGCGCCATCACCTCCATGGATCTGCGCATGTTCCTCCTGCTGGGCGGCAAGGAACGCAGCCTCGCCCAGCTGAGGGCGGCAGCGGAGACGGCCGGGCTGGCCTACGACCGGCGTACGGCCCTCCCCTCAGGCCTCCAGCTCATACGCTTCCGCACCGGCGACAGGGGCCCGGCGTGACGTGCTGGCCTCCGCCCTGCCGAAGGGGATTCACCGTGTGGCAGATCTGTCCCGCGCCGGGATGTCCAGCCACTCGGCCGGCGGGTTCGCAGCCCTGAAGACGATGCACGACGACCGCCGGCCACAGGCAGGCGCCAACCTGGACGGCGTGCTCGCGTACGTCCAGGAGGCCGGCGCCCCCGGCCACTGCTCACCCGTGGCGCGGTACGGTCTGGACCGCCCGTTCCCCCTGATGGGCAAGGACGGCAACCACCTTGCCACCGTGCCCTCCTGGGCCGCTCCGGCCCGCCACAGCAGCGCGTGGCTCCGCTGTGTGACGCTGCCGGGCTCCGCGCACGGCACGTACACGGACGCTGAAGCGGTGCTCCCGCACATCGCCCGCGCCCCGGACCTTCCGCGAGACATGGTCACCGCCGGGAGCAGATGGCAGCATCGATGAGAATCACGGACCGGTCCCGGGTATGAGTGTGTTGTGCTGACGGCGTTGGGAGTCACAACGCCGTGGGCCGCACCCTCGCCAGCCAGGCGCCCGAAGTCGCGCGTTGTCCGCTGTGATCTGACCCGAGCTGCTCAGGAGACCCCCGCGATGTCCCTCGACAAGGACGTACGTCTGCTCATGGACCGCGCGGCCATCAGCGACCTGCTGTTCACCTTTGCCCGGTGCCTGGACGAGAAGGACTTCGAAGGCTATGCGGCTCTTTTCGCCGAGGACGGAATCCTTGTGCTGCCCCGCGCCACGCACCGGGGCCGTGCGGGGCTCGCCGCGTTCGTGAGGCGAGATCTGGGCCGTTACCACGGTACGCATCACCTCAGCGCGAACCATCAGATCACCGTCCGGGCCGAGGAGGCGGTATCACGCTCCTACCTTCAGGCGGTTCACGTGCCCGACGGGTCTGACCTCGCCCACTGGTGGTCGGTCGGCGGCTGGTACGACAACACCTACCGCCGGGAGGGCGGGGACTGGCGCTTCACCTGCGTCCGGGTGAGCCCGGTGTGGCGGGGTGGCACCGCCTCCCCTGCTCCCCCGCCGCGCGCGCCCCTCGACCCGGGCGAGGCCAGGCCGACGGAGCCGGGCCGGGAGCCCTGAGGACACGCCGGTCGAGTCGCCCCCGTTGGTGCGACAGCGCCGTCGCCCCAGGCCTCGCGGACGCCGGGACGACCGGCAGCGACCTGACCGAGCGGGCGGGCGCCGGCCTCCGGAGCCGCGATCCACGTCACGGTGATCGTCCCCGTGAGCCGTCGACTCACCCGAGATGGCACCCCGAACCGGCGCGACACCCGAACCTCGGACCGGACAACCCTGGTGGGACAGAGCGCCTTTTCCATGCCTGTTTCTGACCGCCTTGCCGAGAGGGTGCGGAGGGCGCCCCGGCAAGTTCACCGGTCTGACCCGGCGACGGCACGGGTGCGGCGACGGTAGTAGGCGATCGCGAGCGCGATGGTGATGGGTCCCCATGCGGCGAGCGGGGCAAGGCACGCCGTCGCAAGCGTCTGCCAGACGTCATTGGTGTATTCGACGGTGTCGACGACGCCGTACAGGGTGAGCCTGCGACCGTCACCGATCGGGACGTCGGTGAACAGCAGGGTGAGGATCAGACCGCCGAGGACGGCGGGGGCGAAGGCCGCCATCGGCCGGATGGGTCTGCCGCCGATGACCGGGATCCAGGCGGGCGCCACCTCTCCCCAGCCCCTGACCAGCCCGATGGCCAAGATCGCGATCACTTCCGACAACACGCTGAGCCCGAGGACGTACGGGATGCTCACCCAATAGGGCGGCATACCGAGCTCCTGGATCTGCCCCATCTCGAAGTGCAGGGCGAAGGGAAGCCGCCACAGGCACGACGGCAGCAGGAGCAGGGGAAGCGTGTAGGCCAGGCGCACGGCCCAGCGGGGAACCGGCCGCTCGGTGTCACTGACAGGCGGGGGCGTGTGAAGGATCTTCAGCTTCATGGCTTCATCCTCGTGAAGCAGGCACAACGAGGGATCATCCCCGTGGGCCGAACCGCTCCCCAGCGCGAAGGAGGCCGTACTGAGCAGCGTCACCCACAGGGAGGACACTCGTCGTGCCGGCCTCGAAGAGGGTCCAGATCCGTGGGCGGCCGAGGCGGTGACCCGGCCGGGATGTCCTCGGAGAATCTCGGGCCGGTACGCCGTCCAGTCCGAACCGCGGCCCGTTCCGCCGCTCAGGCGGATCCCTCCGTGCCCCCTGGCCCGTATGCCGGTGGCGTGGCTCGTTTCGCTCGGATGCGCGGCTGCGTCTGCCTTCTTCGGCCGGTCATGGGCGCGCACTCCCAGTGATTCGGCTGTAGATGTGTTTCGTATCCCTTCCGTGTTCTCGGTGATTTCGACACACGACAGGCAGCCATGGCAGTGAAGCGCACGGCGGTGATCGCGGCCCTCGCGAGCACGGCCTTCCTGATGGTGTACGCCAATGCCCCGGACCTCACGCGGGCGCCGGTGTCCGCGAGTGCCGCCGCCACGGTGCGCACCGACAGCGGCCTCGTCCGGGGCCTGCGGACGGCCACCCACACCCTCTTCCGGGGCATCCCCTACGCGGGACCGCCCGAGGGCGCGTACCGCTGGGCCGCACCACGTCCGGTACAGCCCTGGAAGGGCGTACGCGACGCGACGGAGCCCGGCCCGCTGTGCGCACAGGTCGCCTCGCCCTACGCGGGCGCTCCGAGTCCGGAGGAGGACTGCCTGGTCCTGAACGTCACCGTGCCGGCCCCGGCTTCCGCGGAACGGCCCGCCCCCGTCCTGGTGTGGATCCACGGTGACGGCAGTGTGGGCGGGGGGAGCCTCTTCGACGCGCGGCGCCTGGCCGACCGCGGCCTGGTCGTGGTCACGGTCAACTACCGTCTCGGCGTGTTCGGCGGCTTCGGCTATCCAGGGCTCGAGGGGTCGGGGACGTTCGCCCTCCAGGACCAGCAGGCAGCACTGGACTGGGTGCGGCGCAACGTCGGCGCGTTCGGCGGCGACCCCGGCAACGTCACGGTGGCCGGGTCCTCGTTCGGCGCGGCCGCCATCAGCGGGCACCTCACCTCACCGGGGGCCCGGGGACTGTTCCACCGAGCCGTTCTGGCCAGCGGTGAGGGCATGATGGACATGCCCGCCGGCGCGATGGGCGAGGGGATACCGGCGTACCCGTACTACACCTGGCGCACGGAGCAGGAAGTGCGCGACGCCGGAGTCGAGATGACCGCCTCACTGGGCTGCGCCGGGCACGACCCCGAGCGTGCGCTGCGGTGCCTGCGCGCACTGCCGGTGGAGGAACTGCTGGCGGTCCCGGACATCATGAACGCCTTCCAGACGTTCGCCTACGGCAGCGAGGTGCTTCCGGAACTGCCGGAGAAGGTTCTGGCGGAAGGCCGCTTCCCGCGCATCCCGTTGATGTCGGGCGGCACCAGGGACGAACACCGGCTGTTCGTCGGGATGGCACACGACGCGGTCGGTTCCCCCTTCACCGCCGACCAGTACGAGCGAGCGCTCGTCACGGCTTTCGGTCGCCAGGCGGACACGGTGAAGGCGCAGTACCCGGTCGGGGACTTCCCCTCGCCCGCCCTGGCCTGGGCCACCGTGGTGACCGACCGGATGTGGGCCCGGGGCACCTACGCCCAGGCAGTCGCGTTCGGGCGTCACACGCCCACCTACGCCTATGAGTTCGCCGACCGGGACGCCCCCATGTACCTCCCCTTTGCCGGCGATTTCGACTTCGGGGCCTATCACGCGGGTGACACCCCGTACGTCTTCGAGGACCCTGACGCCCAGAAGCACTTCACCCGGGCCCAGGTGCGGTTGTCCGACATCATCACCGACCACTGGGCGCACTTCGCCCGCACCGGCACGCCGAACCGGCCGGGTCTTCCGCGGTGGCCCCGGTTCGATCCGGCCCGAGCCGTACCGCACACCCAGTACCTGGCGCCGGACAGTGTCGGGCCGATCGACTACGCCCTGGAACACCGGCTCGGCTTCTGGCGCCGACTCGCGGAACCGGACGCCTTCCCGCAATCAGTACCCACCGAGGGCAAAGAGCCGATCTCATGAGCGCCCCACTCCCCCGGCAGCGGATCAACGGCATTCACGACTGGGGGTACTGGAGGAAGCCGTCGTAGGCTGCGTCATCGACTTCACATTCCTCCGCGCGGCTCGAAGCCGGCGATGCGGGGTCGCTGCCGTTGCTCCCCGAACGGACGAAGGAGAACCTGCCCCGGTGAGCGGGGAGGCCATGGTCGCAGGCCGGCCCGGAGGGCTCTGGACGGTGTGCCGAGAGAGATCGACGGCGATCGTATGGACGCCACGCGGTTCACTGCCCGATACTCCCACCACGCCTTGCCCCCCTCGGGAGAACGGAGAGGTGAGCGCTGTCATGGACGTTCGGCCGATGCCTCCGGGAGTCGGAGCCACGCTGTACCGGCCGGGCCGACGCCCCGAACACGCCGTGAGCACGCACTCCGACGCGGTCGTCGCGCACCCAGCGGTCCTTGCCCTGCTGGACCGCACACAGCCGGCGATGCGCTCGGTCTTCCACGGGCGCTGCCCGGACGTGCCGCTGCTCTCCGGCGTCGCGGCCGAGGCGGAGGCGTCCCTGGCCGCCGAGGACCCGGCACCGGCCTTCGGGGCGGTGCTGGAGCAGATGCGTTCGCTGCTGCGGGATTCGCTGCTGACGGCGGTGCTGGTGCGCGAGCCGCACGATTCCTCAGGTGGGCGGCCGATCCCGCCCTGCTCCTCCTGCGCTCCCGCCCTCACCGCGCTCGGCGTCCGGTTCGACGGGCCGGCACCCCCGGTGAGCGCGGCACGGGGTGGGCCCGCCGGGGGCTCGCGGCGGAGCGGGGACGGCCGCTTCCCGCCCGATGTCGCGGCCGTACTCTCCGCCGCCGGACGGTACGAGGGCGTCCGTGTCGACGACGGCGAAACCCTCCGGTGGTTCCGGGCGTTGAAGGCCGCGGGTTCCGACATGCCCCCTGCCGCTGCCGCCGCGTTGAGGGAGTTCGGGGGGATGACGGTGCACCAGTACGGGCCGGGCGTGGACATGTCCCGGATGCCGTTCCGGATCGACCCCATGACCGGTCTCCACGCGGCGGCCACGCTGGCCGGCTACGGAGCCGCACTGGGTACCGCGCTGACGCCGCTCGGCGAGTACGACCTGGGGCGCGGCCGACTGGCGATGGACGAGGAGGGTGGCGTCTACCTGTGGTGGGGCGACCTGTGGCGGGTCGCCGACTCCATGGACGCCGCGCTGAGCGCGCTGGTCCAGGGTCGCCGCCCTGCCCGGGTCCACCTGGCACCGCCGCGAGCGCCCCTGCCCGAGCGTCCGATGGACGCCGCGGAAGCGGCCGAACTGGCCCGCCGCATGGTGGTGGGGGACGGGGCGGACCGGCACGCCGTCGTGGCACTCCACCTGTTCGGCCTGGGCTGGCTGGTCCACCCCCCGCCTTCCCCGGACCGCGACGCCGCGGGCGGCCCGCCGCGGTCCGCCGGCGGGAGTTACTGGATCATCGACCGCCGCAACGGCCGCGTCACGACGTGGCCGAGCCTGCATCCCGACATGATCGTCGAGATGTACGAGGAGCAATTCGGCAGCCACCCGCCCCGGCACTCCGTGCACGGCACAAAGGCATGAGGTGAACCGGCCGACGCCGGCACCGGAAGACACGTGACGTTCGCGGATACGGCCTCGGTCGGTGACATCGCCCTGTTGCCGCTCCCGCGGTCAGCGAGGGCATCGCTCGACAGGCCGTCAGCCCTGACGGCGGCAGCCTTCGGGCAGTCGCCACGGCTCACGCTCCGCGCGCCGGCGGTTACCGGGTTCTGCCGGAGGTGACCGGCGGCGACCCGGGCTGCGTTCAGGATGCCGGGCCCGGCAGCACCGGATGCGAGGTCATGTCGTCCGGAGCAGGTTGTTGTACAGGCGTCTCAGGTGCTTGGCCGCGGGACATCTCGCCCCGTCCGCCTCGCATTGGCGGCAGGTCCGCAGGTGGTGGTCGTAGTCCGCGCGCGCCTGCTCCAGGCGGTCGTATGACGGCTTCATTCGGCTTCCTGTTGGTGGTCCGGGCACCACGTTCGCGGGCACACGGGAGGGCTGCCCCGCCTGGTCGCGCGAGGCACACACAACAGTGATCTTGTTACTCGAAGTACAGCAAGCCAAGCCGATCACTGTGCCCGCAAGGACCGACCGACAGTGCCCCCGGCAGAGGCTGACCGCCCTGCGAACTCTGCCCGATGCGGCTCGCACCCGCCGGTGACGCACAGGCACCTGTGCTGCGAGGGGGCCGAGCGTCCTGCCGTACGGTTCGTCATCGCGGTGACCGTCCATGCGGGCGGCCGGGGGCGGACACGGGCGCGGACCTGCGCGATGGGAGCAGGCGGCAGCTGCCGGACCGTACCGCTGGACTCATGGTGCGCCGGGGGACGGCGCCGCCACCGTCACCACCCGGCGGAAATCCGGCCGGCGGCGCGAGCCCGAAGCCGTCGTGGTCGTGGTGATCGGGGCCCGATGCCATCGAACCCCCAGGTCGGCCCGGTAAGGCGTGTCTTGTGGCGGCGCTTCGACGTTGAGCACACCATCCGGCTTTTTGGGGCGGACACTGGGGTGGGCACGGCCGAAGGTCCCCACTCCCGAGGCGGCCGGCCGGTGTACCTGTCCGGTGATCGCCGTCTTCGCCCGGCTGCGCCCGGCGGGGGCCGACCCGGCCACCGCCAACCTGCCATCGCCGTGGGAGCAAGCCGAGCCCGCCGAAAGGGCTCACCCGGCCCGCGTCCCAGGCGGCCTTCGGTACCCGCGCCCGCGGGCCGCCTGCCCCGCCAGAGCACCGGCCCCTGCCCGCCGGGCCCGGATCGCCGGGCCGCCGGACCTCCGCCCCACCCGGCACCACGACCGGCGCACGGTGTGTGTACGGCCGTACCGATGGGGATCCGGACCAGCCGGGCCGAGCGTCCGGACCGTGTCGTGGTCAGCACCGTCAACGGGCTCCTGCGCCGTCGGCGCCGCACTGATCACGGCTCCGCGTCGAGCCGGACCTGGCAGAGGTATGCCGGCGGCGTGCTGTGGCGCCCCGCAGGTCGTCACCAGCAGGAACAGCCACAGCACCGTCAGTCCGCGTACACGACGACCAGGCACAGGGCCGCGAACAGCACTACTGACGCGCCGAGCAGCGTCAGCACCGCCGGGACCGCCGCCGTCAGCCGCTCCCTGCCCTTGCGCCGGCCCACGCGGTAGGCCACACGGGCCAGGACGAGCGGCAGCGCCACGAGAGCGAGGAAGAGCACCGGCGTCAACAACCGGCTGAACGCGGTGGTACCGGGGTCGGTGACCAGGTGCCAGGCGGTCGTACCGAACACCACGGCCGGTCCGGTCAGCAGGACCGACGAGAGGACCGACGCCACGGCGACGGTCAGTCCTTCGGTCACCCGCTCGGCACGCGTACGCCCAGGGCGCTCTTCCGATACCCCGTTGTATCCCATGTCCGTTCCCTCCAGGAGCCTCGGTTCCATGTCGCCGGCCGCGCCGGGCGGACAACAGCCCGGTGAGCGCGGCGGTCGCGGATGTCGTGCGTCCCATGCCCGCCGTCGTTCACGGCAGCAGACGGTGGCGGGCCGCGGCCGCCACCGCGCCCGCTCTGGTCCGCACACCCAACTTGGCGTACACGCGCCCCAGGTGGGTCTTGACCGTGGCCTCGCTGAGGAACAGGGCCCGGGCGATCTCCCGGTTGCCCAGGCCCTCGGCGAGCCTGCCCAGGATGTCGCGCTCGCGCTCGGTGAGGGCGGGGCCCGGGGTGCGCAGACGGGCGACGACCCGGTCGGTGACCGGTCCCGACAGCACGGTGCGTCCCGCGGCGGCGTCCCGGACGGCCGCGAAGAGCCGCTCCGGCCGCTCGGCCTTGAGCAGATAGCCCGTGGCACCCGCCGCCACGGCACGGGATATGTCGGCGTCGGTGTCGAACATCGTGAGGACCAGCACGCGCGGGGCGGGTCCGTCCGGACCGCTCTGGGCGGTCAGCCGGCCGGTGGCCGCCACCCCGTCCATGCCGGCGCCCAGTTGCAGGTCCATGAGCACCACGTGCGGCTTCAGCCGCGCTGCCATCACCAGGGCCTCTTCGCCGCTGCCGGCCTCGCCGACCACGTCGATGCCGCCGGTGCTGGACAGCAGGGCGCGCAGTCCCGCGCGTACGACGGCGTGGTCGTCGCAGAGCAGTACACGGACTGCGGGGGCGGCGGCCGGGGTCACCACGCCTGCCTTCCGGCGCCGTTCTCGGCGAGCGGCACGGACATCGTGACCACCGTCCCCTCACCGGGCGCCGACTCGACCGCGAGCGTCCCGCCCGCCTGTCGGGCCCTCCTGACCATGCCCGGGAGGCCGTGACCGCGGGTGGAGGCCCGGCCCCGGCGAGGCGGCCGGCCCGTGTCGAAGCCGCGCCCGTCGTCGGCGATGTCCACGGTGATCCGGTCCTCCAGACAGGTCAGGGTGATGACGGCCCGGGCCGCCCCGGCGTGCTCCCGTACGTTGGCCAGCGCCTGCTGGGTGACCCGCAGCAGGGCTGCCTCGACGGGCCCGGGCAGAGAGCCGGGGGCGTCTGGGGTCCCGTCCAGCCGGAACTCGACGGCCGGTCCCGGTTCCGCTCCGCCGTCCGGCGCGGCGAGGGCTCGCAGTGCCTGCACGAGGGTGTTCTCCGCGAGGTCCAGCGGCGTCAGGTCGCGGACGAACCGGCGGACCTCGGCGAGCGCACGCTCGGCTGCCGCGGCGGCGTCGCGCACATGCCCGTGCGCGGTGTCCGGGCAGGTGTGCCAGCGGCGGTCGGCCGCCTGCAGCAGCATCTGCTGGCTGGACAGGCTCTGCGCGAGGATGTCGTGGATCTCGGCCGACAGGCGCTGGCGCTCCGCGAGGATGCCGGCGTGCCGTTCGGTGGCGGCCAGTTCGCCGCGGGCGCGCACCAGGTCGTCGATGAGCAGGCGCTGCCGGACGGTCAGTTGTCTGCTGTCGACCAGGACGGCCGTGGCGACCGTACCGAGCGCGACCGGGGCGATCGCCAGGTTGGGATTGAACGGGCCGGTGAGGACGCGTAGTTCGGAGACCACCACGAGGGCGACGAGCACGGCGGCGAGCGGCACCGCGAGCCGCACCGGCAAACGGTGCAGTCCGGTGAACAGCAGCGGCATGGTGCACCACGTGGCGCTCGGTTCCAGGGCGAGCAGAACCATCCAGACGGCGAGTACCGCGCTCAGCCAGAGCAGATGCCGGGTGGCGGGGCGCTCCCCGTACCGCGGCGCGGGCGCCCACCGCAGTCCGAGCAGGTAGAGCGCCCCGAACAGGAGGAACAGGACGAGCGTCACGGCGGTGCGGGCGCCGTCGCCCCGGTCGTGGGTCAGCAGGCGGGCGATCGCGCCGCCGAGCAGCAGCACGAAGGCGACGTGCAGGGCGGCGGTCAGCCACCGCGCCTCGGGATCCGGCCGTATGGCGTCTCGCTCCACCGTGTCCCCGTCGTCTCGCCGATCCCCGTCTCACCACAGATACAGGCGCACCCTGTGAGGCGCGTCATCCGATCGGCTGATCTTCGCATGGTCCCGCCGGCTCCTCGGACCAGCCGTACGTCCGAAGAGCGGGACCGGCACAGCGGTGAGACTGCTGGGACACGCACGGCCCCTACGGAGATCGAGCACCGCATGCCCATGAACCTCACGGCCAACCGCGCCTCCCTCACCCACCGCCTGTCCTACGCAGTGCGCCACCCCGGCCGGGTGCCGCGCCACCTGCGTCGCACCGCTCGCGACGCGTGGCTGCGGTACCGCTCGCCGGACCATGTCTCCTACTACCGGGCGGTCATGCGGTCCGACACACGCCGCGACCCGGACGCCGCGGTGGGCAGTCGCAGCCGGGAGCGCTGGCTCGCGCTGGGACAGATGCAGTTCGACTACCTGCTGCGCCACGGGCTGCGTCCGGAGCACCGGATGCTGGAGATCGGCTGCGGCAACCTGCGGGCGGGCTGGCGCTTCATCGAGTACCTCGACGCCGGCCACTACTACGGCGTCGACATCTCCCCCGACATACTCGTCTCCGCGCAGGACACCCTCAAGGCCCAGGGCCTTCAGGACCGGCTGCCCGCGCTGACGCCGGTCCGCGATCTCACGCTGGGCTTCCTGCCGGAGGGCCGTTTCGACGTGGTGCACGCGCACAGCGTGTTCTCGCACTCCCCGCTACCGGTGATCGAGGAGTGCTTCGCCCACATCGGCCGCGTCCTGGCGCCGGGCGGCTGGTTCGACTTCACCTTCGACCGGACAGAGGGCGAGGAACATCACGTGCTGCGGGAGGACTTCTACTACCGGACCGAGACGCTGATCGCCCTGGCCGCCGAGCACGGCCTCGCGGCGCGCTTCATGGAGGACTGGGAGGACCTCGGGCACGGCCAGTCCAAGATCCGCGTGACGCACCGGCCCGAGGGCGGTGGCCGTTCCTGAGGGCACCGGGCCGGCGCCCGGGGCCGTCCCCGAGCTCCCGCCCGGCGCCCCGGGCCGGGCAGGTCCCACCGGTGCCCGATCGAGGCCGAGACGGCCCCGCGGCGTGGCTCGAGCCCGCGGACCGCGCTCCCGCTGCACCGCCGGCCGGGATACCGCTTCCGGTCATGCGTCTGGGTGCGAAGCTGTCCGACCGCACGCCCGACCGCACCGTTCGCCACCGGCCTGCGCCGCCCTCACCCGGAGCAGACCACGGCACGACCCGCCGGGGCCTCCGCCTCGTGTCGTCTCCGACCCGGGCGCGGCGGTGGACCTGTCGCTCCCCCGCCGGCTCCCTCGGCACCCTCTTCTGCATGCCGGGAGGGGTGCTGCCCTGTCCCACCTCCCACCCCGCCCTCGGCGGCCGCGTGGGCGGGTCAGGCGTCGGTGATCGGGGCCGTCCCCAGGCGGACGTTGTCGATCGCCCAGTACCAGTTGTTGCCCGCGTTGAAGACCCGGAAGGCCACCTTCGCCGATGTGGCCCCGTCCGGGACGGGGCAGGAGAGCCGGACCAGGCGGTTCTCCTGGTCCCGGCCCTGGTTGGTGTTCCCGGAGGTCGCGGCGCTGTAGTGGAGCAGCCGCACCTTGCCGCCGGAATCGAACTCGACGGTGACCTCGGCCTCCTGCGGGCTCTCCTGCCGGTAGTGGGAGTCGAAGCCCAGGTGCAGGGTGGGGGTGCCGGGCGGGACGGCCACCGCCGGGCTGGTCAGGGTCGAGTCGAACCGGCCCCGGCCGGACGGGCCGCCGTTGTCGTCCCAGTCGTCGGGGTCGCTGACGGCGACGACGCCGAGGGCGCGGGTGAAGCCGGGACGGTTCTGCCCGGCGGGGAACCAGAACTGCTTGGTCATGAACGTCCAGCCCTGCAACTCCCGCGTGCCCTGCGGCATGTCCGGCGCGTTGGTGACCGTCCAGCCCTCGGGGGCGGTCCGGGTCCAGCCGAGCAGCCCGGGGCGGCTGAGATCGGCGGCCGGGGCGAGCGCGGGGGCGGCGGACTCGAAGTCCTCCGCGAGGAGGTGACCGGTCATGACGGGGCCGGTTCTGACGGGCAGGGACGCGGACACCTCCGTACCGCTGCCGCCCAGCTTCGCCGTGACGGTCGCCCGGAGCGTGGCGGAGACGCGGGCCGCCGTGGCGGGCGCGACGACGTCCCAGGCCAGGGTCGCGTTCGAGCGCGCCGGAACCGATGTCGGCGCGGTGCCCCTGGGAGTGGCCTGCCAGCCCTGCGGGAGGGCAGGCGTGGCGGCCAGGCCCGTGAGGGGCGTGCCGGCCGCGTTGACGACGGTGGCCGTCACGGTGGCCGCTCGGCCCGGCGACAGGACGGCGCCGTCGGTGCCGGGTGAGCTCGCCGGACCGGTCAGCGTGACGCTCAGGGCGGGGGCGACCCGGACCTGCACGCGGGCGTCGGCGAGCCTGAGCAGACCGTCGCCCTGGGCGTGTGCGGCGACGACCAGTCGTCCGGCGGTGGCGTTCCGGGCGGGCGTGACCGTGAAGCGCACGTCGGCCGAGTCGCCGGCCGCGAGGGTCGCGGGGGTGGTGCCGGACCGTTCGACCGTCCAGCCGGACGGGGCGGTCAGGGCGGCGAAGAGCCCGTCGAGCCGGTCTTGGCTGTCGTTGCGCACGGTGACGACGACATCGGTCGGGTTGCCCTGCGCGAACGGCGTGTCCAGGGAGGGCTGGGGCTCGGGCAGGCCGATGACCGCGGTCAGCGCCGGGGCCGTGCCGGTCGCCGGGTCGGTGACGCCGGGCCTGTTGTGGGACCGGCGGCCGGTCATGCGGCGCAGGAAGGCCGGGTCGTCCCAGTCGACGACCACGATGTCGTACCAGCCGTGGTCCGGCAGACCGAGCCGCACCGTGCGGGACGTGCCGGGTCCGAGGGTGATGGCGCGCACCCGGTCGCCGTGCCTGTGGGAGTGGACCGACTCGCCGACGAGGAGCCTGCGGGTGCGGGAGGAGGGGTTGGAGCAGACGATACTCACGTGGCCGGCGCCCTGGCGCTCGGAGAGGTACGCCTCGGCGCCCACGCCGGTGCCCCGCAGCTCCCACACGGACCAGCCCGGTCCGTGCACATGCAGGTCGTAGCCGTCGGCGCCGTACTCGACCGTGTGGTCGGCTCGTCCGCGCGCGGGCACCGTCCAGGTACGGGGGGCGGTGCCGTCGCCGGGGTAGGCGGAGAACCAGACGGCGGCGTCGGCGCTGTCGTTGCCGAGGCGGAGGCGGACGCCGGTGCGGGTGACGTCGGAGCGCAGGGACGGCCGGTAGGGGGAGGGACGCGTGCGGCGCGTGCCGGCCTCCTGTTCGGGGAGCGACTGCTCGCCCGGCGGTACGGGGTTCCAGCGGCCGACCGCGTCCGGTACGGGAGCGGGCTGCTCGACCCGGGGCTGCCGGTAGGTGCGGTGGAAGTCGAAGGCGGCGGTCAGGTCACCGAACACGCTGCGGCGCCAGGCGCTGATGTTGGGCTCGTGGACGCCGGTCCACTTCTCCAGGAACCGGATGACCGAGGTGTGGTCGAACGCCTGCGAGCTGACGAAGCCGCCCACCGTCCAGGGCGACACGATCGTCATCGGCACGCGCGGGCCGGGGCCGACCGGGCTTCCGTCGGACCAGTCGTCGTCGTTTCCCGAGGCCGGCCGCGGCGCGACCGGGGCCGGCACGTGGTCGAAGTAGCCGTCGTTCTCGTCGAAGTTGATGAACAGCACCGTCTTCGACCAGGTGTCCGGGTCGCTCGCGAGGGCGTCGAGGAGGTCGTAGACCAGGTTGGCGCTGCCGACGGGGGTGGAGCTGCTGGGGTGTTCGGACAGCGCCGCCGTCGGAACGATCCAACTGACCGCGGGCAGCGTGCCCTTGTCGATGTCGGACCGGATCCGCCGGACGAGGGTGTCCGGCTCGGAGCGGTAGGCGCCCCGCAGGAACAGCCGGCGTTCGGCCTCGGTCAGCGCGTCGACACCCCGCTGGAACTCGGCCAGCGCGGTCTTGCGCTGCTCCGGCGTCCTGGCCCACAGGCTGTCGTAGAACTGCTCGGTGGTGGAGTACTGTCCGCCGACCCCGGCGAGGATCTTCCGGCCGATCTCCTTCCAGGGCCGGAAGTACTCCACCGCGTTGTCGGTGAAGTTGTCCCACTCCTGGTAGATCTGCCAGTCGACGCCCGCGGCCTCCAGGCGCTCGGGGTACGTGGTCCAGCCGTATCCGGCGTGGCGGTGGTCGTAGGCGGCGTTGGTCAGGGCCCGGTTGACACCGTCCGGCTCGTAACCGGTGGTGCCGGTCCACAGGTAGTTGCGGTTGGGGTTGGTCGAGCCGTAGACCGAGCAGAAGTAGGAGTCGCAGATCGTGAAGCGGTCGGCGAGTTCGTACTGGAGCGGGATGTCGCGCCGGTCGTAGAAGGCCATGGTGCTCTGGGTCTTGGCGGCGACCCAGTCGTTCCACCAGCCGTTCCCCCGGGCCTGCACGGCGTCGCGGAAGGCGTGCGGGAGCGAACCCAGATACTGGATGTCGCTTTCCGGGCGGCCCGCGTCGAGCGCCGCCCGGCGGGCCGAGAACGGCAGGACCTCGCCGCCGCCGGGCCGCGGCTGCCGGAAGACGTCGGCCCCCGAGGGCAGCCGCAGGGGCGTACGGTCGCCGAAGCCTCGCACCCCCTTGAGGGCGCCGAAGTAGTTGTCGAAGGAGCGGTTCTCCTGCATCAGGACGATCACGTGTTCGACGGCACGCAGGCCGCCGCGCGGCATCGGCGCGGCCATGGCCCGGTGGAGCGAGGGGGGCAGGAGGGAGAAGCCGGCTCCACCGGCGAGGGTGCCGAGAACCTTGCGGCGGGAAACGTCAGACATGTCGGGGACGTTAAGGCGCTCGTACCTCACGGCATAACCCTGGGCAACGGATTTTCGCCGGCCGTTCACCACACGACATCGGCTGTTCCGTCGCCCGTACGCCGGACAAGCGGCTCAGGCGCTGTCCGCGGTGATGTGTACGCGCTCGACGCCCTCGTCCAGGAAGGCGGTCAGGGCCAGGGCTTCGGCGTGGACTGCTTCTCGCTCCGGGCTGGAAAGAGGGCGGAGTGGGGTGATGGCGAGCTGTTCGTCGTGCACGGTCCAGGTGGCGGCGACGCGTCCGTCGACGAGGACGGCGCGTCGGCCGGCGACGGACAGGCCGAGGTGGGCGTCGTCGATGATGCGGCTGCGGTCGTGGTAGCCGAGGATCACGTTGTCGAAGGCCGGCAGGAACCGGACGGGTGCGGGAGTGTCCGGGTGTGGGCGCGGCGCGTCGGGAAGGTCGAGAAGCACCCGGCCGCGTTCGTCGCGGAAGGCGACGAGCTCTTCGCGGATGGCCTCGACCGCGGCGGGAAGTCCGGCGAGGCCGCACCAGGAACGGAGGTCGGCCGTGGCGGCGGGACCGTGGGCGGCGAGGTAGCGCCGTACCATCTGCTGCCCGGTCGGGTCTCGATCGTCGGAGGAGAGCGGGTCGATGTCGCGCCCGAGCCAGGTGGCCAGGGGCAGGTTGCGGACACCGGCCCTGGTGCGCCACAGGCCTCGGGGCGGGAGCTGAACCATCGGGACGAGGGCCGCGACGAGCAGCTCGCCCAGGACACGGCGCGGGGGCGTCGGCCAACGGCCTTCCAGTTGCTCGACGAGTGCGGCCATGGTGCGGGGCTGCTGGTCGGCCATGACCGCTCGGCCTGCCGCGGCGACCTCCTCCACGTCGATGCCCGCGAGTTCGCTCCGGTAGGTGGCCATCACCCGCTGGCGCAGCATGGTGTCGTGGCGGGCTCGCCAGGCCAGCGCGTCGTCGGCGGTGACGAGGTGGACGGTGCGGCGCATCAGGTGCGTACGCACGACCTTACGGCCTGTCAGCGCGTCGTCCAGGTCCTGCGGTCGGAAGGCGTGCAGCCGGGACCACAGGCCGATGAAGGGTTCCTGGGGTTCCTGCGCCTGCATTCCGCACAGGTGCGCCACGGCGTCGTGGACGGAGGTGTCCGCGCGCCCGAGCAGGTACTGGCGGGCGAGGGTGGCGCGGTTGAGGGCGCGTGTGTCGAGGACGGTCATGTTCTCAGGCCGCGGCTCGCTCGGTGGCCGGACGCCGGCGCGGAACGGGGTGGGACGGTGAGGGGGGAGTGCGGGGGACGTCCACGGGGCCGGTCCGCCGCCCCGGCTGTCGTATGCGCACGTGATTCGCTTCCTTCCGCTTGTCTGCCGGGTGCCGTCGTGTCGTCGGCGGCGCCCGTCGTACTGTGTCGAGTCGGCCGGCTCGGCCGTTGCGGTCCCCCGGCCGCCTCGCCCCGGATCGCCCGGTCCGCCTGGTTCTCGTTCTCGTTCCGCACGTTGCCGGTTTCCTGGTAGGTGACGGCGCCGGTGCGTCCGCCGAACACGGACATGCGCGCCCGACGCGCGTCGCCCCGGCAGTTCTTGGTCCCGGGGTGGCTCTGATCCCACCGTCGCAGGATTAGCGGTCAGCCTGTGTCCTCTACTGCGGGCGGAATGACGGGCACCCGTTCACGGAGGCGGTCGGCACCGTCGCTCCCGGCGGCATCCCGCGAAGCCCGCAAGGGCCCGGGACAACACGTCGGCGGCCCGTCCGCCGCCCGCGGCATTGCTCCGACCAGGTGACATACGGAGCGCGGCCCGACGCCCGGGCAGGAATGCTGGCGTCATGGCACCCCTCATATCAAGGCGGCTCGCCGTCGCGCTGCTCGTCTGGCTCGCCGTCGTCCCCGGGACGGTCGCCGCGGTGCCGGCCGGTGGGGGGCCAGGGGCCTCAGACGGGTCTCCCACTCCAACCGGTGACCCGCTGCAGGCGTTGGAGGAGGCCGCCCGTCCGCTGCGCACCACCGAGCCCTCGGGCGCTGTCGAGGACCTGCGGCCCTTCGGGGAGGCGGTCGGTGACGCCGTGGTGGTCGGCGTCGGCGAGGCCGCCCACGGCTCCCACGACTTCGTCACCTTCCGGCACCGGGTGCTGCGGTACCTGGTCGAGGAGAAGGGTTTCCGCTCCTTCGTCCTGGAGGCCAACTGGAGCGCGGGGCTCCGTCTGGACGACTACCTGCTCACCGAGCGCGGCGATCCCGTCCGGATCATGTCCGAAGAGTTCCGGAACGCCTTCCTGCTGCTGCACAGCCAGGAGTACCTGGACATGATCCGCTGGATGCGCGCGTACAACGTCGCCCACCCCGACGACCCGGTCAGGTTCGCCGGCAACGACAACGGCTACGCCGGTCCGGAGCTGTACGACCGGGTCGTCGGCCACGTCCGGCGCGCCCACCCCGACCTGCTGCCCGCCGTCACCGAGCTGTACCGGGGGCTGCGCCCCACCCTGCCCGTCGACGCGTGGATGCGCGCCGCCGTGACCGAGCCCCTGGACGAGCGTCGCGCACGGGCCGAACGCACCGGACGCGTCCTCGGACTGCTCCGCGCCCGCGAACCCGCCGGGACGGACGAGGAGCACGCCTGGGCGCTCCAGCACGCCACCGTCATCGACCAGGTGGCGCGCCTGTACGCCTTCGACCTCTCCGACCCTCGGAACGGGCCGGAGGCCATGGCCCACCGCGACACCGCCATGGCGGAGAACACCCTGTGGTGGCACCGCCACACCAGCCACCGACTCGTGCTCGGCGGACACAACAGCCACCTGTACACCAGGAGTTCCACCCCCACCCTCCCCCTCCCCCAGGGATCGGTGCTCCGGCAACGGCTGGGCGACGGCTACCTGGCGGTGGGGCTCTCCTTCGACCGGGGCGCCGTGCACGCCACCGCGCAGGGTCTGCAGAATCCGGCCGACCAGGACGTCGGACGGGTCGAGGTGGAGCCCGCCGCTCCCGGTTCGGCCGAGTACGTCCTGGACCGGGTGGGTCACCGGAACTGGTACGCCGACCTGCGCACCGCGCCGCCCGCAGCCCGCGCCCTGCTGGACGTCACCCGGCCCAAACGGGAGATCGGCACCGACTACCCGCCGACCGGCGACCAGGTCAACCTGCTGAGGTCGATGGACCTGGTGGTGCACCTGGACGAGATCCGGCCGAGCCGGAGACTCGCCCGTGCAGCGGCCGAGCAGCGGCCCCACACTCCGGGGACGTCCACCGGTCTGCTGCCCGCCCTGGAGGAGGCGGCCCGTCCGCTGCGCACCGTGGAGCCCGTCGGCCCCTTCGACGACCTGCGCGCCCTGGGGGAGGCGGTGGGTGACGCCCGGCTGGTCGGCGTCGGGCAGGCCGTCCACGGCTCCCGCGACTTCCTCGCCCTCCAGCACCGGGTGTTCCGGTACCTGGTCGAGGAGAAGGGTTTCCGCTCCCTCGTCCTCGAAGCCCCCTGGAGCGCGGGGCTCCGCCTGGACGACTATCTGCTCACCGGGCGCGGCGACCCCGCCCGGATCGTGTCCGAGGAGTTCCAGAACGCCTACCTGTTCATGCGGACCGGCGAGGTGCTGGACCTGATCCGCTGGATGCGCGCGTACAACGTCGCCCACCCCGACGACCCGGTCAGGTTCGCCGGCAACGACAGCAGTTACGCGGGCCCCGATCTGTACGACCGGGTCGTCGACCACGTCCGGCGCGCCCACCCCGACCTGCTGCCCGCCGTCACCGGGCTGTACCGGGGACTGCGCCCCACCCTGCCCGCCGGCGAGTACATGGTGGCCGCCATCGAGGAACCCCCGGCCCTGCGGCGGGAGAAGGCCGAACGGACCGGACGCGTCGTGGAGCTGCTGCGCGCCCGGAGCTTCGCCGGGCGCACCGTGGCAGGGGACGACCACGCCCGGGCGGTGCGGAACGCGGAGATCGTCCATCAGGTCGCACGCCAGAACGCCTTCGACTACGACGACCCGGCCGACGAACGCGAGGCCCTGGCCTACCGCGACACCGTGATGACGGAGAACACCCTCTGGTGGCTCCGGCAGACCGGCGCCCGGGCGGTGCTGGCCGCCCACAACGGCCACGTGTACCTGGAGGGCTACGACCCGGACTACCCGGTCATCCAGGGCGGCCTGCTCCGCCGCGCGCTCGGGAACGGTTACCTGGTCGTGGGCCTGGCCTTCGACCACGGCTCCTTCCACGCCACCGACAAGGGCGTCTCCAACCCCCGCGACGAGGACGTGAAGGAGTTCCGCTCCGGGCCGGTCGCGGCCGGTTCGGTCGAGCAGACCCTGGACCGGGTGAGCCACCGGGACTGGTACCTCGACCTGCGCACCGCGCCGCCCGCCGTCCGCGCCTGGCTGGCCGTGACCCGTCCCAAACGGGAGATCGGCACGCACTGGCCCCGGGACCCGGACTCGGTCAATCTGCTGAGGTCGGCGGACGTGGTGGTGCACCTGCACGAGATCCGGCCGAGCCGCCTGCTTCCGCGCCACTGACCCTTGCGCCGGCGGCCGGCCGCTCCTCCGCTGCGGCAAGGCGACCGTCCCACGCACGTGGTGCCGGCGCCGACTCCCTCGGCTCCGGCACCGCGTGTTCCTCTGCGTCCCCGGCGGTCCGTGGACGGTCGGCCGCCCGGTGCGGGGGCAGCCGGTCCGCGCCGGACGACCGGGACGCCCCGCGGTTCCCGTACGGCGCGCTCGTCGCGCCCCACGCCGGCCCGGAAATCGACACGTTCGCCGGGAACGGCCGGCCGAAGCAGCGCCGAGGGATGGCCGGTGAACCCGGCATCTGCTTCCTGGGCCTGCCGTGGCGGCGGCTGTGCCGGCGCAGGACGGTAGGCGCCCGGCTTCGCGCTCATGGCGCCCGTGCGGGCGGCGGCAGTCATCGAGGCGGGGCGGCGGGCCCGGGGGACTCAGTGGAGACAGAGGCAGAACGGATGGCCGGCCGGGTCCGCGTAGACCCGCCAATTGGCCTCCGTGCGGAGCTGGTCCGTCCGCTCCAGCACGGTCGCGCCGAGGGCGAGTGCACGCTTCTCCTCCCCGTCGAGATCGTCCACGTCGAAGTCCAGGTGGAGCTGTTGCGGGCGCTCCTGGCCGGGCCACGCGGGCGGCTCGTAACCGTCCACCCGCTGGCAGGCCAGCGGTGTCCCTTCGAACCCGTGCACCTCCACCCAGTCCGGGTCCTCCCGGTCCGCGACCACCCGGCCACCGAGCAGATCCGCGTAGAACTCCGCAAGCCGTACCGGATCAGCGCAGTCCAGCGCGACCGCCTGCAGCTTTCGAATCACTTCCGATCCCCTCGCTCTTCGGCCACATCCGCGACGCCCCGTACGGCCGTCCACGGACCGCCGGGACGCAGACGAACTCGGGAGGTGTCGTACCCGCTGTCGCGGCGGACATGCGAGGCGCACTCCGGACCGCCGCCGGTCGTCGTGGACGACTGCTCAGGCCTCGATGGCGCCGTTCACGCCTCGCCGCGTGCCTTCATCACCGCCTTGTTCAGCACCCACAGCCCGATGCCGATGGCCAGCAGCACGCCCGCCCGGATGTAGACGTGCGCGGGCCGGTCGGACAGGGGGCTGGCGAGAATGAGGGAGGTGGCCGCGCCCAGTACCGGCAGCGCCGTCGGCGTACGGAAATGCTTGTGCTCGACACGGTCGCGGCGCAGAACCAGTACGGCGATGTTGACGACGGCGAAGACGCACAGGAGCAGGAAGGCCGTGGTGTCGCCGAGGCCCGCGATCTCTCCGGTGGAGACCAGGCCGATGGCGAGCAGCGACACGAAGACGATGCCGACGACCGGAGTACGGCGCCGGGGAAGAACCCGGCCCAGGGCGCGCGGCAGGATGCGTTCGTTCGCCATGCCGTAGCAGAGCCGGGACGCCATCATGATGTTGATCAGTGCCGAGTTCGTGACGGCGAACAGGGCGATCAGCGCGAACAGCTTCGGTGGAAAGTCCAGCCCGCCGGCCTTGACGACCTCCAGCAGCGGGCCGCTGGAGCCTTCCAGCACGCGGTAGTCGACGAGCAGCGAGGAGACCAGGGCGACCAGGACGTAGATGGTCCCGGTGACGGCGACGCCGATGAAGATGGCGCGCGGAAACGTACGTGCCGGGTCCTGGGTCTCCTCCGCCATGTTGACGGAGTCCTCGAAGCCCACGAAGGCGAAGAAGCCGAGGGCGGTCGCTCCCAGCACGCTGGTCATCAGCGCGTAGCCGGAGCCCCCTGCCTGGAACTCGCCGAGTCGGGAGGGTTCACCGTCACCGGTGAGAACCGCCCAGGCACCGACGGCGAGGATGACGAACAGGCCGGTCAGTTCGACCAGAGTGAGGACCACGTTGGTCTTCACGGACTCGGACACGCCGCGCAGATTGAGGGCCGCGAGGGCGAGGACGAACAGGATGGCGATGAGGGTGGGCGGGAAGAGGTCCGTGAACTCGGCGAGGTAGTCGCCGCTGAAGGCGCGTGCCGCCGCGCTCGCCGAGGACAGGCCCGAACACATGACCATGAAGGCGACGATGAAGGTCAGGAACGGCACCTGGAACGCCTTCTGGGTGTACAGCGCGGCCCCTGCGGCTTTCGGGTACTTGCCGACGAGCTCGACGTACGAGGCCGCGGTGAGCACCGCCACGACGAACCCGATGACGAACGGCAGCCACAGCGCCCCGCCGACCTTGCCCGCGACCTGCCCGGTGGTCGCGTAGATGCCGGTACCGAGGATGTCGCCGATCACGAACAGGATCAGCAGTCTGGGGCCGATGGCCCGCCGCAAAGGGGTGTCGTCCGCTCCGTCCGGCGAGGCAGTCACGTCTCTTCCGCCTGTGGTCACGGAGGCTCCCCCTCGAGGTTTCGTCACAGAACAACGTGTCCCCTGCCCGAGGGGCCGGGGAGTCATGCCCGGGCATACTGCATTCGGAAGCGCGCCGACGGGACCTTCCGACGTTCCCGCGCCCGGTCAGCGAACCAGGGGGAATCCGCGGCCGGCTGCGCCCCGGTTGCCGCGGTTGGGGCGGCACCCACTGACGCTGGTTTCCCGGCTTCCACCGCGTACGCGACAGCCCGCCGGCGCCGGTGTCCCGGCTTCCGCCGCGTACGCGGCCGCCCGCCGGCGCCGGTGGACGAGTCGCCGCCGCCCGCGACCGGGGGCGGCCGGTTCCGTACCCTGGCGGCATGCGCATGCGCCCCACTCTGAGCTGGACGCCCACCGAGGATCTGCCGCCCGGTACCACGGATGTGGAGCCGGTCGCCGACGCGCTGAGCGCCGGTGGTGTACTGGTGCTCAGCGGGGCGGGCCTCTCCACGGAGTCGGGGATCCCCGACTACCGGGGCGAGGGCGGGAGCCTGAGCCGGCACACCCCGATGACCTACCAGGACTTCATCGCCGATCCCCGGGCCCGGCGCCGGTACTGGGCGCGCAGTCACCTCGGCTGGCGTACCTTCGGCCGCGCCCGTCCCAACACCGGGCACCGCGCCGTCGCCGCGTTCGGACGCCACGGACTGCTCACGGGTGTGATCACCCAGAACGTCGACGGCCTGCATCAGGCCGCCGGCAGCGACGGCGTCGTGGAACTCCACGGAAGCCTGGACCGGGTCGTCTGCCTCTCCTGCGGCACCTTCAGCCCGCGCCGTGAACTCGCCCGCCGGCTGGAGGAGGCCAACCCGGGCTTCGAGCCGGTGGCCGCGGGAATCAACCCGGACGGTGACGCCGACCTCACCGACGCACAGGTCGGGGACTTCCGGGTGGTGCCCTGCGCTCTCTGTGACGGCATCCTCAAACCGGACGTGGTGTTCTTCGGCGAAGCCGTTCCGCCGCGGCGGGTCGAGCACTGCCGCGAGCTGGTCCGCGAAGCGGCCTCGCTGCTGGTCCTGGGCTCCTCACTGACGGTGATGTCCGGGCTCCGGTTCGTCCGTCAGGCGGCTCAGGACGCGAAGCCGGTGCTGATCGTCAACCTGGACCCGACACGGGGCGACCGGCACGCCCACACCCGGGTCGCGCTCCCGCTGGGAACAGCCCTCACCACCGTGGCCGACCGGCTGGGCATCCCCGTCGACGGCAGGCCGGCGGCCCCGGGCGAGTCGTGACGGTGGCGGACGTCAGCGCACCACATCTCACCCCACAGCCCGCCTCTCGCGCCCCACGCCGAGCCGGCCACCGTCTGCGGCTCTTCACGCCCCGGGCCGATCGGCCGACCGGCCGTTCCTCTTGATCATCCCTCGGGAGCTGCCTAGGCTCCCGGCCATGGAAACGGGGGGACCGCATCACGGTCCGAGGCGATTGAGCCGTCGGCTCGTCAGGGGGCGCGGAGTCGCAGCTGTGCTGGCCGGGACGGCGGTGGTGGTGGTCGTTCTGGGGACGATGTTCGTCGTCCTGCCGGCTGTGGTGGTCGATCACGATCTCGCCGGGTCGAGCGTTGCCGCACAGGATCGGCTGAAGGCCGTGAACGATGTCCGAACGACGCTTCTGCAGGTACTCGCCGGTCTCGTCGTGCTCTTCGGCGCGTCAGCCACCTGGCGGCAGGTACGGGTGAGCCAGGAAAGTCTGCGCGCCACTCAGGAGGGGTACGTCACCGATCGGTTCAGCCGGGCGGTCGACCAGCTCGGCAGCGACAAAATGGATGTACGCATCGGCGGGCTGCACGCCCTGCGGCGGATCGCGGAGCAGTCCGCCCGCGACCGGGACGCCGTCATCTCCATCCAGGCCGCGTACCTGCGTACGCGTCTGCCCTGGCCGCCCACCGGCCCCGAGTCGCCGGCGGCGGACGTGGCCATCAACGACATAGCACCGCTGGAGACCCGTGTCGCCGACGCCCAGGTGGCGCTGACCGGGCTCGGCTCTCTGTGCCGGCACCGGGAGGAGTCATGGGTCAATCTCAGCGTCACCGATCTGCGCCGGGCCGACTGCGACGGGCTGGGATTGCCCGAGGTCAACTTCGACCGCGCCTGCATGGAGGCGGCGGGCCTGTACCACGCCAATCTGACCCAGGCCTCTCTGGTCTCGGTCAATCTGCGGCACGCCGATCTCACCACGGCGATTCTCCGACGGGTCCGTTGCGTGCTGGCCGACCTGCGGGGTGCGAAACTGGTCCAAGCCGATGTGCGCGACGCCGACTTCACCGGGACCGACCTGCGCGAGGCGAACCTGCGCAAGGCCGACGCACGTGGGGCGGTCTTCCACCGCGCCGACCTCCGCATGACCGATCTGCGCGGCACGGACCTGAGCACCGCCGACCTCGCCGAAGCACGCCTGACCGGTGCCCTGGCCAGTGACCGCACCCGCTGGCCCGTCGGCTTCGACCACCCGGCCGCCGGAGTCGTCGACACCGATGACCCGGGCCCCGAACCCTCGCCCCTGCTTCAGCCCCCGGGCATGACGTGGCAGGCGCCGCCACTGCGGTCCACCCAGTGACCGGCGCGGTCGGACACAGCCGCGTCCCAGCCTCCGGGCGCGGCGACTGCGCCAAGGGCAGGCGAGGGCGATCGCGCTCGCGTCCTCGATGCCGTTCGCCACGGCGAGTGATCGCCTTCCGCCACCGAGACGTCACGGCCCGAGAACGGTGAAGTGAATGTGGCCCGCATTCGCCCGTCCGCTTCGGCGGTGCGACGCCGGTCCGGCCGCGGCTCGGCGGAATCGGACCCGCGGGCCTGCGCCGGCCGGCACCGAGACCGTGGTCGCGGGGTCGCTCACTGCCGACCGCGCCCCCCGGGCCCCGGCCGGCAGCCGTCACCCTCTCGTGGGCGGGATGTGGACGGTCATGATCAGGTGGCAGGTTTCGGTCCCCGAGCCGCGGTAGGTGTGGGCGGTGTCGCCGTCGTAGGTGGCTGTCTGTCCGGCTTCGACGGGGTGCTCGGTGCCGTCGACGACCAGCGTCATCCGGCCGTGCACGACACTGACCGTCTCCACGACGCCGGCCTGGTGCGGGTGACTGGGGTACTCCTCCCCCGGCTCCAGCTTCCAGCGCCACACCTCGACCGGGGCCGCTCCCGAGGTGGTCAGCACGAGCCGGGCCTCGCTGCCCCGCTCCCCGGCCCACAAGGGCCTGACGGCGTCCGCGGACACCACTCGGACACGGCCTTCGGCCGGTCCGTCCATCAGGGCGGACACCGAGAGACCGAGGGTGTCCGCGAGGCGGACCAGAGTGGCGAAGTTCGGGTTGCCCTGGGCCTTCTCCAACCCGACCAGGGCACCCTTGCTGACCTTCGCCCGTCGGCCCAGTTCGTCCAGGGACAGCCCCGCGCGCGTGCGTGCGGCTCTGACGTTGTGCGCGAGGGCGCGCAAGGCCGCCTCTGCCTCGAGCACTTGATCACCGTCCTGACGTCTTACAGCACTGGAATGGACCGCACGGTCATTTGGTTGACAACCTGCGGTCGTTTCATTGTACGGTCGAGTCGTTCCACCGTGAAGCCCGGTGGCCTTGCCGGCTGCAGGGCGGCAGGTGCCGGGCACCGTGCCGGGCGGGGCCCGGACCGGCTCGCGGTCGACCTGCCGCTGTGACTCCTCCCGGGCGCCTCGCCGGCTGACCACCACCGCCGTCGCCGCCGGCCCGCTCGCCGTCATCCGAACCGCCGCACCCTCCACACAGGGAGAACCCGATGTTCATCCAGCCCTGGGACGCCGCCCTGGACGAAGCCGAATGGCGGGCCTGGGTCGGCGACGGTCACGATTTCGGGCAGCTCAGCGTCAACGGCCTGCCCGGCCAAGCGCCCCTCACCGTTCCCACCCACTTCACCACCGACGCCGGCCGGCTGCTGGTCCACCTGGCCCGGCCCAACCCGCTCTGGAAGGCGATCGAGAACGAACCGAACGTCACCTTCACCGTCATCGGCGACTACGCCTTCATCCCCGGCCCCTGGCGCGCCAGGCCCGAGGACCCGCCCACCGACGGCGTTCCCACCAGCTACTACGCGGCCGTCCAGTTCATCTGCCGCGCCCACATCATCGACGAGCCCGAGGCCAAGGCCGAGCTGCTGCGCCGCCAGATGGCGCATTTCCAGCCCGACGGCGACCACGCCTCCATCGACGCCGACCGCCCCCCGTACGGACGGATGCTTCCCGGAATCCGAGGCCTGAGGCTGGAAGTGCTCGAAGTGCGGGCCAAGTTCAAGTACGACGACCACAAACCGGTGGCGCACCGCACTGCCGTCGCCGGCCACCTCACCGAGCGTGGCCAGGGCCTCGACGTGTCCACCGCACGCCAGCAGCTGCGCCGACTGGACCGCATCGGTCCGTGGAAGCCCTGACCCCTCCACCAGCACACGTACGAAACAGGAACCCCCTCATGACCGCCTTTCGCATCAGCCCCGCCGTCGCCGACGCATTCCCCGACACACTCATCGCCCTTGTCATCGCCTCCGGTCTGCGCGGCCACGAAGCCTGGCCCGACACCACCGCCGCTCTGGAGAACCTGGAGCAGCAGCTCGCCGACGGCACCTGGCAGCCCGCCGACGAGAACGATCCCCGCATCGAGGCATGGCACACCGCCTACCGCTCCTTCGGCACCAATCCCCGCCGCATCCGCCCCAGCGTCGACGCCCTCGGGCGCCGCCTCACCAAGAAGCGTTCGCTGCCGCGTATCAACCCGGCCGTCGATTCCTACAACTCCGTCTCCGTCCGTCACGCACTTCCGGCCGGCGCCTTCGACCTCGACCACGTCACCGGCGACGTGGACATCCGCTACGCGGACGGCGGCGAGGAGTTCACCCCGCTCGGCGAGCCCGGCACCGTCGAGATGTCCAAGCCCGGCGAGATCATCTACGCCGACACCGACGGCGTCCTGACCCGCCACTGGAACCACCGCGACGCCCACCGCACACGCGTCACCGAAGACTCCACCCACGTCGCCTTCGTCCTCGAGACCCTCCACGCCACCCGCGACGGCGACTGCCTCAAGGCCGCGGCGGAGGAACTGCGGGGCCTGCTGGTCCCGCACGCCGAACAGACCGCGGTGCACTACCTCAGCCCCGCCCATCCGCACGCCGGCATCTGACGTCGGCGGTGTGGACCCGGGCCGTGTCCGCGCCCGTTCGGCCGGTGTACGCGTGTGCCGCCACCGCCTGCCGGCCTCCCGCGCTCACGCGTGAGCGCTCTGGACGCGGGGCATGGCCTTCTTCGGTACCCGGGTCGAGCTCGGCCGGGCGCGGGGCGGGGATGCATGGTTCCAGCCCGCCGCGCAGCCGGGTGGGCCGCTCGGACAGCGGGCCGCCCCGCGGCCGGCAGGCCTCTCGCCCGCTCAACGCGTAACGTCCAGCCGCATGGAAGCGCGGTCTCACCCACAGCCCCCGCCCGGCTCCCCCCGACGCCGGGCCCGTGACCTCGGCATCGTCGTCGGATCTGCCGCCACCGGGCCTTTCAACGCGATCACCGACGTGCCGGGTGTCCGCGTCGGACACACCACCGTTCGCCGGCAGCCCGACGTACACAGCGGAGTCACCGCCATCGTGCCCGACCTCGTCAGTCCTCGGACACCCCTGCCGGCCGGGGTGTTCACCGGCAACGGCTACGGCAAACTCATCGGCACCACCCAACTGGCCGAACTCGGCACACTCGAAACCCCGGTCCTGCTCACCTCCACCCTGTCGGCCTTCCGCGTCGCCGACGCCGTCGTCGGCTGGATGCTCCAGCGACCCGGATGCGAGAAGGTACTCAGCCTCAACCCCGTGGTGGGCGAGTGCAATGACGGCCTCCTGTCCGACATTCGCTCACGGCCCGTCCACGCCGAGCACGTCCGGGCGGCCCTCGACTCGGCCTCCGGCGGGCCGGTGGCCGAGG
Organism: Streptomyces sp. NPDC037271; assembly: GCF_055603605.1. Classification (NCBI taxonomy): domain Bacteria; kingdom Bacillati; phylum Actinomycetota; class Actinomycetes; order Kitasatosporales; family Streptomycetaceae; genus Streptomyces; species Streptomyces sp. NPDC037271. The sequence continues at coordinate 78,751 of NZ_JBVJVN010000021.1, read as the reverse complement.
GCTGCGTCGGCGCGGGAACGGGCACCGTCGCGCTGGGTTTCAAGTCCGGCATCGGAACCGCCTCTCGTACCCCGGCCCTGGCAGGCCGGTCCTTCACTGCCGGGGTCCTGGTGCAGGCGAACTTCGGCGGCACGCTGCGGGTGCTCGGCCGCACCCTCACCCCGCGGTCCGTGTGCGTCGGCGCCGAGGGTCCGGTGCCGGCCGCGGACACCGGCTCGTGCATGATCGTGGTGGCCACGGACGCCCCTCTCGACGCCCGGCAGCTCACCCGTGTCGCGCGGCGGGCGGTGTTCGCCCTGGCCCGCACGGGCGCGGCCTACAGCCACGGCAGCGGCGACTACGCCGTCGCCTTCGGTACGCGACCGGGCGGTACTCCGGTGACGGATGCCGAACTCGGCCCGCTGTTCGAATCCGTCCTCGACGGAGTCGAGGAAGCGGTGCTCAATTCCTTGCTCGCGGCAACCACGACCACCGGCTTCGGCGGCCGGACCGTACCCGCACTGTCGGCGGACCTCCTGCTCGACGCCCTCGCATCCCCGCCGATACCGCCCTCCCACTGAGAGCCGAACCCCGCTCGGCCGCCTCCTCCCTGACAGCAGTGGGCCGAGCGCGGCGGGACAACCGTCAGCGTCTTCGCGTCACTCGGCGGCTCTCGCGCCGCGGCAGGCGGGGCTCAGCGGAGTTTGATCGCGCCGCCGTCGGCCATGATGGTCTGCCCGGTCATGTACTGGGCATCGTCGCTCGCGAGGAAGGCGACGATGGGGGCGACGTCACGGTCGGGGTCGCCGAAGCGGCCCAGGGGGACCTTGGCCGCGGACTGCGCGTACTGCTCGGGGCGCGCCTCGGCCCACTGGGCCACACCTGCCGTCATGGCCATCGGGCAGACCACGTTGACGCGGATGTTGAGCGGTGCCCACTCGTTGGCCACCACGCGGCTCAGTCCGCGGATGGCCTCCTTCGCCGCCGCGTAGGACGCCTGGTTGGGCTGGCCGTCGAGGCCTGCGCCGGAACCGAAGTTGATGACCGTCGCGCTGCCGGCCTTCTTCAGTTCCGGCAGGGCGGCGAGCATGAAGTTGCGAGTGGCGTACAGGCTGGTGTTCATGGCGAGGTTCCAGTCGTCGTCCGTCTGCTCCTCGAACGGCTTCTGGCGCGACACGCTCGCGTTGTTCACCAGGACATCGAGCTTCCCGAAGCGTTCGGCGGCGGTCGCGACGGCACGGTCGGCGACGGTCCGGTCGGACACGTCGCCGCGGAGGAAGACCACCGACTCGCCCATTTCGCGGGCGAGCGCCTCTCCGGCCTCCTCCTGGAGGTCGACGACCACGACCCGGGCGCCGCGCGCGACGAACAGTTTCGTGATGGCGCCGCCGATGCCGGACGCACCTCCCGTGACGATGGCCGACTTGCCTTCGAGGCTGAGGGAATTCATGGGTCGCTGCCTTTCGTGAACGCCTGCGGTCCCGGTTCGGACGGAGAGCGGGGGCCTCCTGGACGTCCTTGTGCGTCGTCACCGGCGGCCACGACGCAATGTCCGCCACACAAGCACTAATATGCATCATGCACTTCATATGCACAGTACACATGTCACTGTTCGCGTGCAAACAAGGCCGGCGATGGCATGCCCCCCGGTGCAGGGCCGGCCGGGGCCGTCAATCGCTCACACGGTCGCGTTCCGCGGGACCGCCCTGGCGCAGGTCATCGGCCCTCATGCCATCGGCGGCCCGACGCTGTCAGCATCGGGAGCGAGATGATGTCGGCGAGAGCCTGCTGACCGGCGATGTTCGCGTGTACTCCGTCCCCCGTGTCGTACGGCGGGTAAATGCTGTTCGGCTCCACGGGGTCCTTGAGTACTTGGTCGAAGGGGAGAACGCCGTCGCAGGTACCGCCGCACTTGTTCCACTTCGACACGAACGTGCCGACGGTGTGCCGGTCGCGGTTGTTCTGGTCGGTGTAGCCCGGGCGGGGGGTGATGGGCGTGACGTACACCTTGATCCCCGCGGCACGCAGCCGCTGGAAGACCTCCCGGTAACTCGCCAGGATCCCCGCGGCATCGCAGCCGGCCGCGAGGTCGTTGGTGCCGTAGTAGTAGAGGACCCCGGTGACTCCGTGCAGCGACAGGACGTCTCGTTCCAGTCGGGCGGACGCGTCCAGGCCACGCACGGATTCGCCGATGCCCGGGCAGGTCCCGGCGCTGGTGGTGCCGCCGATACCGGCGTTGACCACGGCGAACCGCCGCTCCGGAGGGAGTTCCGCGGTGATCCGCCGGGCGAGGACGTCCGTCCACCGGAGGTTGGCGCCCGGCCGGCTGCAGTCCCGCCCGCAGTTCGTCGATCCCGACCCGTCGACCACCGAACTGCCGTAGGCGACGAGGCTGCCCCGTAGTCGCGGGTTGTGCACGTCGACGGCGCTGACCAGGTAGGTGGAGCCGGTCGTCTCGGTGAACGCGGCACCGGTCGTGTCACCGGTGTGATCGCCGGAGCCTGCCGCGGTCAGGTAGTTGGTGCGAAAGGCACTGTCGTGCCGGCCCGGGATCACCGTGCCGGAGACCGAGAGCGACGCCGCGACGTCGTCCTGGGCCTCGGTCTTGAGCACGGTGGTGTCACTCCACACCTCACCGCCGGCCGGTACGACGACCTCGCGCCGACCGTCGAACGTGACAGGTCGTGGGCGGCCTTCCGTCGCGGCGCCCGTGCCGCTGCTGTGTCCCACCGTCGCCGCGTCGACGGTGAGGGGTGTCTCGCCGAAGGTGTTCTGAACGCGGATCCGGAGTGCGTCGCCTCCCTGACTGAGGTGGGTGATCATCCGAACGGACTGATCACGCAGCGGGGTGGGGGCGAGGCTCTGCTGGGAACTCGCCCAGGACGTGAACCAGGCGTTGGCTCCGGGGTGCCTGCCCGACCGGGTGTCGGCGGGGGTGGCCGCGGTCGTCGCGGACGCGGCGAGGCACGAGGAAGCCAACGTGAAGGCCAGGCCGGCCGCGATGCGTCTGGCCGACGGAGCCTGGGCGGGACTGAGTACCCGGGCAAGGAGACGGTGCATGGGTGCCTGCCTTCCGACGTGGCTGGACGGGTCGGTCATCTGCACGAGCGTCCGTGGAGCGGCCCCGCGTGGTCTCCCGTGGTCCCCCCTCCTCCCCTCCTCGGTCCGTCCTCGGCCGGACGGCAGTCGCGTGAACGCGGCCCCGCGTCGTCGCTCGGCTTGCTCCGCGTCGCCTCCACCACTCGCGACGCTCCGATGACCCCAGCATCGTAGACACCAACGCCGGGCCGCTGAAAGCGTGTTGCAGTCGTCGTCCGGCTTCGCCCGTACGGAATCCTCCGGGCCGGCGGTGCCGCGGCGGCCCGGGGACCACTTCGTGACGGTCTCCGAGGAACCCCACCCCGGCCGGGCCGCCACCAACGGCCGCCATGACATCTCCGGCCCACCGGCCGGCACCGCTGTTCCGCAACGAGCCGTCGTCGCCGGCGACCGGATGCGGACCGACGACGCTGCCGCCACGCGGTCCGGGGAGCTGCCCGCTGCGGCCCGGACCGCAGCACGGGCCGGCGGCTCACCTCGGGGAGCGGGGCGTGCCGCGCCCGGCGGTGGCCACGGACGGGCCGTAGACGCGGACGGCTCGCGTTACCCGATGAGCGCCTGCGTGATCTGCCGAGTGGTCTGCGCGGCGATCCCGGGGTTGGTGGCGGCGTAGGAGAGGTGTGCGTTCAGGCCGGTGGCCAGGGCCCAGCCCCGGCCTCGGGTCCAGGTGGCGTCGTCCACGCCGAGCGCGGCGCGGAAGGCGGCCCGGGGCCCGGCCGACATCAGGGTGTAGGCGATGGTCAGGTCGCAGGCCGGGTCACCGATGCCGAGGCCGCCGAAGTCGATGACCGCGCTGAGGCGGCCGTCGACGGTCAGCAGGTTGCCGGTGTGGAAGTCTCCGTGGAACCAGACCGGAGGGCGTTCCCATCCCGAGGCGCTGAGCGCCGCGTCCCACAGCTCGGTCATGGCAGCCTTGTCGAACGCGCCGTCGACCTCCGCGATGGCCGCGCGCGTCGCCTCGTCCCGAGCGGCCAGCGGCTGGTCGGTGAGGTCGTCCACGGGGCCCCGGGCCGGGGCCTCCTCGGGTGTGAACCGCTGAAGCGCGGTCAGGAATCCGGCCAGTTCGACGGCGGTCTCGCAGGAGTCGGCCAGCGCGTCGGCGGTGGCCACCTCCCCGTCGATCCAGCGGGAGACCGCCCACGGCCAGGGATATCCGAGGCCGGGTTCCCCCACCGCTACCGGGACCGGGACGGCCAGAGGCAGGTGCGGGGCGAGCCGGGGCAGCCACTCGAGTTCCTTCCTGGCCTGCCCGATGGCGCCGGCATGACGGGGAAGCCGGACGGCGAGCTCCTCCCCCAGCCGGTGGATCACGTGGTCCGAGCCGGCCGGTTCGAGCAGCCTCAGGGGCAGCTCCGCCCACTGCGGGAACTGCCTGTCGACCAGGCGCCTGACCAGTGAGGTGTCGATCGAGGGGCGGGCCGGGGTGCTCGCGGTTGCCAAGGATGGCTCCTGACGTCGGCCCGCTGCGTACGGCGGGCGGTCCCGGCCATCACAGTGCGTCGCGGGCTTCCCTGTCGACCGAATTCCTGCGCTGCTCAACCCCAGGTCCGGCCACTGACGAGGGCGGGGCCGAAATACCGGGCGGCGACAGCGGTGATCACCGGCGCGGGGCCCTCCTCCGCCGCGCCCCTGAACGTGTGGACGATACAGGTGCGTACCGGGTGGACCGGTCCGCCCGTGGGCGTCGAGGGGTCTGCTCTGCTGCCGGGCCAGGGCGAAGCAGACCAGCAGGGTGCGGTGGTCCTCGGACCAGAAGTGGTCGAGGACAGCCCGGTTGCGGAAGTCGAGGCGGTCGAAGACAACGGCGACGTCCTCTTCCCCGTAGGGCACCCGCCGCAGCGCCGGCAGCATGTCGAGGATCGCGTCACCGCGGGCGAGCAGCCGGGCCCGCTCGTGCGAGTCGCCCCACGGGGGCGGTCGGCGTCCTGGAACTCGTCGGGGACTTCTTCCGAGCACAGCAGGGTGCCCGGGGCCGGACGGTCCCAGCGGGCCTGCCCGCTGACGCCGCCCCGGTTGAGGCTCGCGTTGACACAGAGCCGGCCCGCGATCAGCGCCCAGGGCGTACGGACCACACGCTCGCGCGCCAGATCCACCACGAGACGGCCGAAGGCCTCCCGGGGCAGCGGGCTCGGCTCGACGGGTGCGACGAACGCGTCGGTCCAGGTTCCCATGCGCCGGTTGTGGCAAGCCGAAACCGTGGGGGCCAGTGGGAAACGGACGGGGCGTCGCCGGGAGCCGGGCAGTGACGACCCGCCGGGCGGGCCCTGTCAGGCGCGTCAGGCGTCCATGGACTCGGCGAGTGAACGGGGCCGCAGATCGGTCCAGTTGGCTTCGACGTACTCCAGGCATGCGTCCCGGGTGTTCTCCTCGAAGACGGTCGTCCATCCCCCGGGCACCTGCGCGAAGGAAGGCCAGAGGGAGTGCTGCCCCTCGTCGTTCACGAGGACGAGGAACCGGCCGTCGGCGTCGTCGAACGGGTTGGTGCTCATACGCGGTACCTCCGGAAGAATTAGGTTAGGCTCGCCTAATCGCGATTGAGCTTAGCCTTCTCGCTTTCCGCTCCACAAGGAGACGTTCATGAGGTCGGGGGACGACGCCTTCGCCGCATTCGGGCTGTCCGGGGCGCCCGGCACCGAGGCCTTCTGGGCGACCGCGAGAACCCCCGCGTCGATACCCGACGGCGACGGCTGGACGACCCTGTTCCTGCGGCGCGGTTCCGAAGCGGCGACCACGGTCTTCGAGAGCTGGTCGGAGCCGGTGCCCCTGCGACGGTGGGGCGACACGGACTGCTGGTACGCCGAGGTGCGGATGCCGGCGCGGCTGCGGGTCACGTACCGGTTCCTCGTGGGTGACGCGGCGTACGCGGACCCGCTCAACCCGGTCGGTGCGGGCGGTGACCGGTCCATCGCCGCTACCCCGGACTCCCCCGCGCAGCCGCACTGGCCCCTCGTCGGCGGTGCCGACGTCGTACTGCCCCTCCCCCGCACCCGGCTCCGCTGGAGCAGCGAACGGCTCGGCGGGCGGCGTACCGTGCGGGTCCATCCGGCGGGCGGCGGCGGACCGGTGGTCCTGCTGCTCGACGGGGACGACTGGCTCCACCTGCACCCGGCGGCGACCGCGTTCGACTCGGCCGTCGCCGGTGGCGCGATGCCGCCGGTCACGCTCGTCTTCCTGCCGGCGAAGGACAGGCCGGCCGAGTTCGGATGCCGTCCCGCGCTGTGGGAGGCGGTCCGGGACGAACTGCTGCCGCTGGTCGCGGAGTGCGGGGTGCCCGCCGACCGGGACCGGCTGGTCGTGGCGGGGCAGAGCCTCGGCGGACTCAGCGCGCTGTACGCGGCGCTGGAGTTCCCGGACCTGGTGTCCCGTGTCGCCTGCCAGTCGGCGTCGTTGTGGTGGGCACCCGGCGCCGCGGACCTGGCGGACCCGTTGGGCGGGCCGGTCGGCGGTGCCCTCGCCGCGCGCCTGCGCGGGCGGCCCGACCTGTCCGGTCTCCGGGTCGCGTTCGACGTGGGGGAGCACGAGACCCGGATGCTCCCCCACTGCGGCCTGGTGGAGGCCCTGGCCGAGCAGGCCGGTGCGACCGTGCGGGTCTCCCGGTCGGCGTCGGACCACGACCGGGCGGGCTGGCGGCACGCCCTGCTCAGGGACGTCGCCTGGGCACTCGCCTGAGGGCCGGCCACCGGGGCACCGACCGCCGGGTCACCGGGCGCGCCGGGTCACCGGGCGACGGCCTGGCAGTAGGCCTCGTCGGTCGCGAGGAGGTTGCGATGCGTGTCCTCGGCGGTGATGACGCCGTCGTCCAGGACGAGGACTCGGTCGGCGGCGTCCAGCAGCGCCGGGCTGCTGGTGATCACGAGGGTGGTGCGCCCCCGGCGCAGCTTCGCGATGTTGCGTGCGACGAGTTGCTCGGTGACCGCGTCGACGGCGGTCGTCGGATCGCGCAGGACGAGGACGTCGGCGTCGGCGGCGAGGGCGCGGGCCAGGGAGAGCCGCTGCCGCTGCCCCCCGGAGAGGTTCGCGCCCCGGTCGCGCACGGCGTAGTCGAGTCCTTCGCGGTGCAGGGCGACGACGTCCGTCAGCATGGAGGCCTCGACGGCCTCGGGGACCGTCCGGCTGGTGCCCGAGGGGTCGATGTTCGTGCGGAGGGTGCCCGCGAAGATCTCCCCGTCGTACGGGTTGACCAGCATGTGTGCGCGGACCGCCTCGATCGACAGGTCCGCGACGTCCTGGCCGCCGACCCGCACCGCCCCCTCGTAGGCGTCCGGCGGGACGTTCAGGGCCAGGACCGACGCGAGGTCGGCCGCCGCGCGCGGCTGGTAGGCGGCGATCGCCACGAACTCCCCGGCGGACACCCGGAACCGCACCTTGCGCAGGGCCCCGTGCCGGAGGGAGTCGACCTCGAGGGCTCCTCCCGCGGCCGGCCGCTCCGGCCCCGGCACCGTCACCGGCGGCGCGGTCAGGACCAGCGCCATCCGCTCGGCCGACGCGCGGGCGATCATCACGTACTTGGGCATCTCGGAGAAGAGCTTGAGCGGTTCCATGATGAACTGTGCGAGGCCCACGGCCATGACGAGTTCGCCGATGTCGATCTGACCGTCGAACGCCAGCCGGCCCGCCGTCAGGGTCACGGCGGCGGCGAGGACCGCGTTGAGGGCCAGCGCGGTGCCCGCGTACACCCCGTTCACCCTGGCGACGGTGACCGCCTGGTGCTTCGCCTCCGTGCTGACCTCCCGGTAGGAGCGGAACGCGGCGTGGTTGCCGCCGAAGCCGTGCAGCGGACGCAGGCCGATGATCAGGTCGGCGACCTTCGCACCGGCCCGTGCCACCCGGGCCTGCTGTTCGCGGGTGCTGGACCCGATCCGTCTGGACATCACGCTCAGGACCGAGAGGATCGCGACGGTTCCCACGATCACCAGCAGTCCGAGCCGGATGTCGGCCAGGCCCAGCGCGACGGCCGCGATCACCACCGCGACCAGTGAGCTGATCAGCAGCGGCACCACCTCGATGATGTCGGCGGTCTGGTCGGCGTCCTCGGTGGCGATGGTCAGCACCTCGCCCGACTTGAGGTCGACGTCCCGGGCCACCGGCTGGAGTCCGCAGGCCGCGACCCGCACCCGCCAGCGGTGGGCCTCGGTCGTGTTGGCGTCCTGCAGGACGCGCATCCCGAACCGCCACGACAGCGACACGGTCGTGATGATCACGGCCAGCGCGGCGACCGAGACGCCGAGGGCCTCGGGGCTCCGGTCGCGCAGGGCGTGTTCGACGATCAGCCCCAGCGCGATGGGGAAGGCGGTCTCACCGGCCTGGTACAGGCCCATGAGGACGGTGCCCCAGACCATCGCGCCGACGTTGCGGCGCAGGGCGGTGCGGAGGATGTCGGACCCCGGGCGGGGCCGCTGCGTGTCAGGCGTTGTCATCGAGGTGGCGCGCAATCGCTTCCGGGGTTCGCAGGGTGAACAGATCGCGGATCGTGATCACAGGACCGTACTCGCGGCGGAGCAGTCCGGTCAGCCGCACCGCCAGCATGGAGTGCCCTCCGAGGGAGACGAAGTCGCTCACCGCGCTCACCTCGTCGTCGTCCAGGTCCAGTGCCTCGGCGAAGAACTCGCACACCCGGGTCTCGGTCCCGGTCTCCGGGCCCCGCTCCCCCGCCGTGGTCAGCGCGCCCAGCGGCTTGGCCTGCGGCAACGCCCTGGTGTCGGCCTTCCCGTTCACGGTCAGCGGGATGGCGTCGACCTGGGCGTAGTGCGTCGGGCGCAGGAAGTCCGGCAGCGCGGCGCCCACTTCGGCGGCGACCGCCGCCAGATCGGAGCCGTCCAGCACGAGGTAGGCGGCCAGCCGGTAGGCCCCGTCGACCTGCGGGTCGGGCTGGGCGACCGCGGCGACGAACCGCACCGCCGGGTGCGCCGCGAACACGGCCTCTACCTCGCCCGGTTCGACCCGGTGTCCCCGGATCTTGACCTGCTGGTCGGTGCGGCCCAGGTACGTCAGGTTGCCGTCGGGCCGCCGGACCACCAGGTCCCCGGTGCGGTACATGCGCTCGCCGGGGGCGCCGAACGGGCACGCCACGAAACGGTGCGCGGTCTGGGCGGTCTGTCCGAGATAGCCCCGGGCGATGCCGATGCCCGACACGTACAGCTCGCCGGGGACCCCGTCCGGCAAGGGCCGCAGCCACGGATCCAGCACGTACACGTCCGTGTTGTCGATCGCGACACCCACGACCGGGTCCTGGCACTCGAAGGTGCCGACGCCGAGGGTGTTGATGGTGTACTCGGTGGGGCCGTACAGGTTGTAGCCGACCGTCCCCTCGGTCTCGGCGAGCCGCTGCCACAGCGTCGGGGTGACGGCCTCGCCGCCCAGCAGCACCAGCGCCGGCCGGCGTGCCGGGTCGTCGAGCAGGCCCTCGGCCACCAGTTGCTGCGCGTAGGTCGGGGTCACGTTGATCACGTCGATTCCGTGGGCGAGGCAGTACTCGACCAGGCGGGGCGCGTCACGGCGCAGTTCCTCGTCGCAGATGTGCACCTCGTGGCCGTCGGCGAGCCACAGCAGTTCCTCCCACGACATGTCGAACGCGAACGACACGGTGTGCGCGATCCGGAAGGGCCGGTGACCGTGTTCCGCCAGCACCGGTTCGAAGATCCTGCGCTGATGGTTGATCAGCATGTTGGTGAGTCCGGCGTACTCGGTCACCACGCCCTTGGGCCTGCCGGTCGATCCGGAGGTGTAGATCGTGTACGCGGGGTGCCGCAGCCGGTTCGGGTCGTCCGGCGCGAACGTCACGAACGGCTCGGCCTCGGGCAGTGGGCGGTCCAGCTCGATCAGGTCGCCGGTCAGGCGGGGCGAGACGGTGCTCACGGTGAGGATCACGTCCGGGCGGGCGTCCGCCACGATCGCGGCGATCCGCTCGTCCGGGTGGTCCAGCTCCAGCGGGACGTAGGCGGCGCCGACGCGCAGTACGGCGAACAGCGCCACGATCGAGTCCGGGGAGCGCGGGATCGCGAGGCCCACGGTCGTCCCGGGTCCGACGCCGCGGCGGGCCAGTACACCCGCCACGGCGCGGCTGCGGTCGCGGAGTCCGGCGAAGGTCATGGTCGAGCCGTGGGCCACGAGCGCGACTCGACGCGGGTCGCGGTCCGCCGCCCGGTCGAACCGGTCGACGACGGTGTCCGTGCCGATGTCGGTGCGTTCGGCGGGTTCGGGCTGCGGCCCCAGGCCCCGCAGTGCGCCCACCGGTCCGTTCGACCGGGCCAGGTCGTCGAGGACGCTCAGGTAGTCGTCCAGGAGACCACGGGCGTTCTCCGGGTCGTCGTCGCGGTACTCCAGCTTGACGGTGAGCTGTTCGCCGGGCGTGACGACCCAGGTGAACGGATAGTGGGTGGAGTCGTCGGCCCGGACCGAGGTGATGCCGTGCCTGGCGTTCATCTCGGCGAAGGCGTCCACGTCGAGGAAGTTCTGCAGCACGAACAGGTTGTCGAACAGGGTGTCGTGCCCGGCGGCCCGCTGGATCTCGCCGAGGCCGAGGTGCTCGTGCTCCATGGCCGCGACCCTGGCCGCCTGTACGCCCGTCAGGTACGCGCGCACCGTGTCGCCCGGCCGTGCCCGCGTCCACATGGGCACGGTGTTGAGCAGTACGCCGACGATGCCGGACAGTCCCTCGCCCTCGCGGCCGGAGACGGTCACACCGAACACGGCGTCACCGCGGCCCGTACGGGCGCCGAGGAGGAGGCCGAAGGCGCCGGTCAGCACCGAGTTCAGGGTGACCCCGTGCGCCCTGGCCGCTTCCCGCAGCAGGTGCGACTGTGCGGTGGACAGCGTGTGTACGAGTGCGCGCGGCAGGTCGTCGGAGAGGGTCGGCGCCGGTCCGGCGAGCAGGGTGGGGCCGGAGAGGCCGGCCAGGTGGTCCGCCCAGAAACGCTCCGCCGCTGCGGAGTCCTTCGCGGCGAGCAGGCGGGCGTGGTCCTCGAAGCTCGGGGTGGCCGCGACAGCGGTCGGCGGTTTCCCCGCCAGGACGTCCTGGTAGGCGTCGAACAGGTCTCTCAGCACGATCTCCCGCGACCAGCCGTCCCACAGCAGCAGGTGGTAGCTGAGCAGCAGACCGTCGCGGTCGTCGGGCCGGCGCACCACGGTCAGCCGGACGAGCGGCGGCTCACCGGGGTCGAAGCCCGTGTCGCGGTCCCGGGCGCGCAGGGCCTCGACTTCGGCGTCCGTGGCCAGTTCGACCGTGCGGACACCGACCCGCCGGCCGGCGGTGAGGACCTGGACGGGGTTTCCGCCGGCGTCGGTCGTGAAGCCCGCGCCCACGACCGGGTGCCGTGCGATCACGTACGCCGTCGCCTCGGCCAGCGCTTCGGTGTCCAGGCGCCGTTCGAAGGTGAAGTAGCTCTGCGCGACGTAGTGTCCGGCCGAGCCCGCCATCTGGGCCTGGAAGTACAGCCCCCGCTGGAGCGGGGTGACCGGTGCCGTGCGCTCGGCCGTCGCGGAGGCGTCCGCGATGTGTTCCAGCGCGCCGAGCCAGTGCTCGGTGATTTCGTCGGGGATGCCCTCGGCAAGGGTGAAGGCGGCGTGCAGGCTGCCGGTGGTCTCGTCGGTCCACGCGTTGACCTCGACGGCGTACGGGCTGCCCTGGTCGCCTCCGGTGAGGTGCGGCGCCCGGGACTCGCCGCCCCGGCCCAGGTAGTTGAACAGCACCTGCGGGCGGGCGGTCAGCAGCGGTGCCGTCTGCGGGTTGAGGTACCTGAGCCCGCCGTAGGCGACGTGCGCACGCTCGTCCGGCTGGCGTTCGGCGATCTCGCGTGCCGCCGCGAGGGGATCGGTGTGCGGGGTGAGCCGTACGGGCGCGATGGAGGTGAACCAGCCGACCGTGCGGGTGTAGTCGTGGTGTCCGAGGGCCGGGACCCGGCCGTGCCGCTCCAGTTCGATCGCGAGATCGGTGGGGGACGGCTGGATGCGGGTCAGCGCGGTGCGCAGCGCGCCGCACAGCAACTCGGTGAGACCGACGCCGAGTGCGGTGGGCGCGGTGCGCGTCACCCGGTGGGCCGCTTCGGGCGGGAGTACGGCCGTGGTCTCGCGCAGCCCGTCGACGGAGGGCAGCAGCGCGGGGGCCTGGAGCGTGGTGATCCAGTGGTCCAGGTCGCCGGTCGCGCGGGTGGCGTGGGACGTCAGTGCTTCTGCGTACTCGGCGTAGGACGTGGTCGGGGGTGCCAGGGGCGCGCCGCGCATCGCGGTGGCCAGGTCGTCGAGAATGATCAGCCAGGACACCGAGTCGACGGCGAGGTGGTGTGCGGTGATCACGAGGGTCCGGCTCGTCTCCAGCCACGAGAACGCGACGACGTCCCCGGACTCGGGGTCGAGCCGTCCGGCGGCCTCGTTCGCCGCCGTCGTCGCATCGGTCGTGTCCGGTCGTACGACGGTGGCCTCGCGGGCGGGTTCGGTGCGCAGTGCCCACACCCCGTGCTCGACGCGCAGCCGCAGACGGAGGGCCGGGTGTGCGGCCAGGACGGCTCGCGCGGCGCGCTCGGCGTCGGCGAAGCCGGTGCCCTCGGGGGCCCGCAGGGTCCTCGCCTGGGCGAACCGGGTCAGGGAGCCGCCCAGTTCGCGCTGGCGCAGGATCACGGGCGTCGGCGGCAGCGGGCCCGTCCCGCGGTGTCCGGACGCGGACTCCGTGGCCCGCGGTGCGCCCGGACCCGCCGCCCTCCGGGTCGCCAGCTGTGCGGCGAGCGCACGCGGTGTCCTGTGCAGGAACACGTCCCGTGGCGCGATCGCGAGGCCGAGCGCCCTGGCCCGGTTGATCACGGCGATGGCCACGATGCTGTCACCACCGGCCCTGAAGAAGTCGGTGTCACCGTCCACTTCACAGCCGGGCAGGGAGTTGGCGAAGATGCCGACGAGCGCGGCGAGTACCTGGCCCGCCGCCACCGGAGCATCGTCGTGTGCCGCCCGTTCGGTCAGGGCCCGGCGGTCCAGCTTGCCGTTGACCGTCAGCGGCAGCGCGTCGGCCGGCCGCACCCGGCCCGGCACCATGTGCGCCGGCAGTTTCGTGGACAGCTGCTCGGCGAGGTCGCCGGGTATCCGGCCCACGACGTGCGCGACCAGGTGGTCGCCGGTGTCGGCCACGGTGACGGCGACGTCCACGACACCGTCGAGTCCCCTGATCGCGGACTCCACCTCGCCCGGTTCGATACGGAACCCCTGGAGCTGCACCTGGTCGTCGGCGCGCCCGGCGAACCGCAGCTCGCCGTCGAGCGTGCGGCGGGCGAGGTCGCCCGTGTGGTACATGCGGGAGCCGTCGCCCGCGAACGGGTCGGCCACGAAGCGGCCCGCGGTGAGCCCCGGCCGCCCCAGGTAGCCGAGTGACACCTGGTCGCCGGCGACGTAGATGGCACCCACCCGGCCCGGCGGCACCGGCCGGAGCCGGTCGTCGAGCAGGTAGGTGACCAGGCCGGCGAGCGGGCCCCCGATCGGTCCGACCTCGTCGCCCGGGTCGAAGTCCGCGTCGGTCAGCACCCGGTGGGTGACGTGGACGGTGGTCTCCGTGATGCCGTACATGTTGACCAGCTCGGGCGAACCGGTGCCGTGCCGCTCGACCCAGCCGCGCAGCCGCCCGAGGTCCAGCGCCTCGCCGCCGAAGATGATCCGGCGAAGCGCGGGGAGCGGCCGGCCGGCATGCCGGTCGGCCTCGATGAACCGGTAGAAGGCCGATGGGGTCTGGTTGAGGACGGTCACCCCGCGTTCGCGGACCAGCCGGTGGAAGTCGACCGGCGAGCGGGTCAGCCCGTACTCCGGGACCAGCAGCTCACCACCGTGCGCGAGCGCGCCCCACAGCTCCCAGACGGCGAAGTCGAAGGAGAAGGAGTGGAACTGGACCCACACGTCGTCCGGGCCGAAGTTCATGTCCGGCCGGGTGGTCGCGAGCAGCGTCACCACGCTGGAGTGCGGCACGACGACGCCCTTGGGCCTGCCGGTCGATCCGGACGTGTAGATCACGTACGCGGGGTCGTGCCGGCCGGGGCCGGTTCCCGGGGCAGCGGTGGCCGGCGCCGGCTCCTGCCCCTGCACCAGCACACGAGCCGTCGGCACACCCGCCCGGGACAGCAGCCCCGCGAGGCGGTCGCGCCGGTCCGGGGCCACGAGGACGACCTGCGGGGCGGCGTCGGCGAGGATGTACTCCAGCCGCTCGTCCGGGTAGGCCAGGTCCAGCGGGACGTACGCGCCCCCCGCGCTGACGATCGCGACCAACGCGACGACCTGTTCGACGGAGCGGGGTACGGCGACGGCGACCCGCTGCCCCGGTCCGACGCCGGCCGCGCGCAGGGCGGAGGCCAGCCTGTCCTTGGCGTCCGCCAGTTCGCCGTAGGTCAGGGACCGGGTGCCGCCGTCGAGGCCGCACTGGGTGACGGCCGTGGCGGACGGGTCTCGGCGCGCGGCGGCGTCGAACAGTTCGTCCAGGGTCGTCGGGGTGACCGGCGCGGGTCGCCGGGTCCCCTCGGACGCCAGGTCGTCGACCACGGCGTCCGGGCGGGTGAGCAGGCCGGTGAGGGTGCGGGTGAACGTGTCCAGGATCGTCCGGGCTCCCGCCTCCCGCAGCAGCTCGCCGTCGTGGATCAGGTTGAAGCGCGGGCGGCCGTCGGGGGTGCGCTCCACCACGAGCGTCAGCGGGTAGTGCGGGGCGCCCTCGTTGACGATGCCGGTGACGACCAGTGTGTCGTCGGGCCGCCGCAGACCGGCCACGTCGGTCGCCACGTCGAACACCACCAGGGTGTCGAACAGGGGGCCGGCACCGGCCTGACGGGCGATCCGTGCCAGCGAGACGTGCTGGTGCGCCAGCACGGCGCTGTGGTGCGCCCTGACCGAGGCGAGCAGGTCGCGTGCGGTGGTGGCGGCGGTCCACCGGGCGCGCACGGGGACCGTGTTGATGAACAGGCCCACCATGTCCTCGATGCCGGGCACGTCCGCGTCGCGTCCGGACACCGTGGAACCGAACACCACGTCCCTGCCGTGCAGGATGCCGCCCAGCGTCACCGCCCAGGCGCTGTGCACGGCCACGCTCAGCGGCACGCCGGCCGACCGGGCGGCCGCGTCGACGTCCTGCTCCGGCACCGCCGCGGTGTCGGCGAACCGGTCGGACGGGGTGTGTCCCTCGGCGACCAGCGAGGGGCCGGGCAGATCGGCGAGCCGGTCGCGCCACACCCGGTCGCTCACCTCGTCGTCGCGTCCGGCGAGGAGGCGTACGTAGTCGGGGAAGCCGCCGAGCGGGTGGACGGTCCCCGGCGCGTGGTACTCGGCCAGCAGCGCGCGCAGCATGGGCGGCACCGACCAGCCGTCGGCGATGATGTGGTGCACGGTCTGCACCAGGACGGTGCGGCCCGGGCCCCCGCGGATGAGCGTGTACCGCATCAGCGGGCCGGTGGCCAGGTCGAACCCGGCGCGGCGGTCCTCCTCGGCGTGGGCCCGGATCTCGTCGTCGGTGATGCCGGGGCGGTGCAGCTCGGTGAAGGGCACCTCCACGCCGCTCTCCAGCACGGAGACCACTCGGCCGTCGGCGAGGGCCACGAAGCGCGCGGCCAGGTTCGGGTGGAGCGTGAGCAGGCGGGTGGCCGCCGCCGCGAGCCGGCCGGTGTCGACCTCACCGTCCAGGGTCAGCAGCTGCTGCTCGACGTAGCTCCCCGTCCGGTCGTCGTCGTAGACCGAGTGGAAGTACAGGCCCTCCTGCAGCGGTGTCAACGGCAGGATGTCCCGCAGCGCCGGGCCGTCGAGGGCGTCGACATCCGCCTGTGTGAGCGGCACCGGGGCGAAGTCGCTGGGCGAGTGGCCGCCCGCGTCGAGCGCGGCCAGCCCCGCCAGGGCCGTTCGGTAGTAGGACCCGATCGTCGCGATGTCGTCGTCGGTGAACATGCCGTCGGGCCAGGAGATGGCGGTGATCAGCTCGTAGGCGCCGGTCGGGCCGGGCTCGGCGATCGCGTTGAACTCCAGGGCGCGCGGCAGGCGCATCCTCGCGTCCCGCCTCTCTCCCAGCCGGCCGGTGGTACGGGCGAGCTGCCAGTCGCCAGGAGCGCCCGCGTCGAAGCGGCCCAGGTAGTTGAACAGCACCTGGGGTGCGGGCGCCGCGAGGTCGGTGCGGGCCAGGTAGCGCAGGGCGCCGTAGGAGACGCCGTTGTCCGGGACCCGGGACAGGTCCTCCTTGACCGCCTTGAGTGCGGCGGCCAGGTACCGGGGCGCGGTGGGGTCGGGGGCCGGGCCGGGGTCCACGGTCACCGGGAAGAGGGTGGTGAACCAGCCCACGGTCCGCGAGAGTTCCGGCTCGAAGCCGGCGGACGGTGCCACGAACCGTCCCTCGCGGCCGTGGCCCTCGAGCTCGATGTGGGCGAACGTCTGGTCCTGGCCGAGGTCCCGGCGCCACCGGGCGAGGGTGACGGCGAGCGCGGTCAGCAGTACGTCGTTGACGCCGGCGTGGAACTTGGCCGGTGTCTCGCCCAGCAGCGCGGCCGTGGCCTCCGCGCCGATGGAGACGGTCCGTACCCGCTCCCGTGCGACGGTGTCGGCCTCGGACAGCGCACGCCTGCCCACCGGCTCGTCCGCTCCCGGCAGGGGACGTCGGAAGTACGCGCTGTCCGCGTCGAACGCCGCGCGCTCCAGTAACTGCGTCCAGCGTCGGAACGACGTGCCGGGCGGGGGAAGTTCGATCGGGGTGCCCGAGGCGAGCTGCCGCCATGCCGTGGCCAGATCCTCCATCAGCACCCGCCAGGACACGCCGTCGATCACCACGTGATGGACGACGAGGACCAACTGCCGTGCCTCGCGGCGCCAGACGGCACGCAGCATCGCGCCGCCCGCCGGGTCCAGCCGCTCGGTGGCGAGCGCGACGCACTCGTCGAGCGGCCGGTCGCTCTCCTGCCAGCGCGAGGCCGAGGGGCCCGTCCCGCCGGCCTCGCCGGTCCCGTCCGCCCCGTCCGCTTCCGGGATGTCGAAGCTCCAGCGGTCGCCGCGCACCAGCCTGGCGCGCAGCATGGCGTGCCGGCCGACCAAGGCGGCGAGGATCGCGTCGAGAGCGCCGGCGGTCAGGTCCGCCGGGGTGTTCAGTACCACCGACTGCACGAAGCCGTCGATCGCGTCCGTGGTCTCACCGAGCCACTGCACGATGGGCGATCCCACGACGGAGCCGGTCTCGACGTCGCGGTGGTCCACGACGGCGGTGTCCGCCCGGCTCGCCACGGCCGCCAGCGCCCCCAGGGTGCTGTGGGTGAGGATCTGCCGTGCCGTGACGTGGAGACCCGCGTTCCGCAGTGCGCCCAGGAGTGAGATCGCCAGAATGCTGTCTCCGCCGAGCTGGAAGAAGTCCTGGTCGACGCCGACCTCGTCCAGCCGCAGCAGCGCCGCGACCGCCGCGCACACGGCGCGCTCGTTCCCGGTGGCGGGCTGGACGAGCGAGGCCGTCTCGATCACCGGCTCGGGCAGCGCCTTCCGGTCGAGCTTGCCGTTCGCCGTGAGGGGGAACGCGTCCATCACGACGATGTGGGCGGGCACCATGTACTCCACCATGTGCGCGCCGGCCCAGGCCTTCACGTCGGCCGCCCGCAGACCGTCGTTCCCGGTGGACGGGATCACGTATCCCACCAGGTAGGTGCCGCCGGCCGCGTTCCTCTTCGCGACGACGCAGGTGTGCCGCACCGCCGGGTGCTCGGCGAGGCCGGCCTCGACGTCCTCGATCTCCAGCCGCATGCCGCGGATCTTGATCTGGTTGTCGGCCCGGCCGAGGAAGTCCAGCGAGCCGTCGGGGGTGTAGCGCGCGAGGTCACCGGTCCGGTAGAGCCGTGAGCCGTCGTTCGCGAAGGGGTTCGCCACGAACCGGGACGCCGTGAGGGCGGGGGCGTTGACGTACCCGCGCCCGAGGAGGAGGCCTCCGGCGTACAGTTCACCGCCGACGCCGACCGGGACCGGGCGCAGCTCGTCGTCCAGTACGTACAACTGGGTGTTGGGGTTGGCCTTGCCGATCGACGTCGACAGGCGTTCCGCCGCGCCCCGGTAGACGACGTGCGAGACGCCGATCGTCGCCTCGGCGGGGCCGTACCCGTGGTACATGGGGATGTCGAGCCGGGTACGGAACCGCTCGTACAGGTCCGGGGTCAGCACCTCGCCGCCGCACCACACGTGCCGCAGGCTGTCGAGGCGCCCGGAGTCGCCGGCCATCTCCAGCAGCACGTCCAGCATGGACGACACCAGGTAGGTGAAGGTGACGCGCTGCTCGGCGATCACGCTCAGCAGGTGGTGCGGGTCGCGTTCGCTGCCGGGCCCGAGGACCACGAGCCTCGCACCGGACACCAGTGGCAGGAAGATCTCGTTGATGGAGATGTCGAAGGACAGCGGCGCCTTGAAGAGTGACGCGTCGCCGTGGCCGAAGCCCAGGATCTCGTGGACCTGCCACAGCAGGCGCTCGCTGATCGCCTCGTGCCGGATCATCGCGCCCTTGGGCCGCCCGGTCGAACCGGACGTGAAGATCACGTAGGCCAGGGCGTCGCCGAGGACGGTGACCTCGGGGTCCTCGGCGGGGTGGGATCCGAACCGCCAGTCGCCGAGGTCCACGGCCACGGCTTCCGGTTCGCCCTCGGCGTGCTCGCCCGAGGTGTTGAGCTGCGCCACGACCCGGGCGTCCTCGATGACGACGGCCCGGCGCGCGGCGGGCCAGTGCGGATCGAGCGGCACGAACGCGCAGCCCGCCCGGAGCACGCCGAGCAGTCCGATCACCATGTCGGCGGAGCGTTCCAGGCAGATGCCGACGACCTGTTCGGCGGTGAGCCCGCGTCCGACGAGGTGGTGGGCCAACTGGGCGGACCTCTCGTCCACTTCGCGGTAGGTCAGCGTCCGCCGGTCGTCCACGACGGCTACGGCGTCCGGCCTGGTCCTCGCCTGCTCGCGGAACATCTCCACCAGGGTCGGACGGGCCCGGTCGGCCCCTGTGTCGTTCCATTCGGCCAGTTGCGCGCGCCGCGCCGCCGCACTGGACGGCCCGATGGTGCCGAGGGGCCGGTCCGGGAAGTCGGCCAGGTCGTCCAGCGCGAGCTGGGCGTCGTCCGGTAGGACGCCTTCCGGGAGACGGATGCTCCGGCAGTCCGGTCCGACACCCCAGCCGCGGGGCGCCGAGCCGCCGTTGTCGACCCATCCGAGGACGTCGGCGAACAGGGTGTTCGGGGTGAGGTCGATGCCGTCGGGGCTCCGGCCCGTCGCCCAGTACGACAGTCCGACGGCGCATGCCCCGGCGATGGTCCGGTCGGAGAAGTCGCCGGTGCGGCGGCGTATGCCGGTCAGGTGCGCGGGGGAAAGCAGAACGAGACGAGCGGTCGGTTCCGTCATCGAAGACTCAACGCCCCTTCCAAGGAATGAAGGCAGAGTAACTTAGCCAAGCCTTACCTAACTACCCTCTCGCCAGGCTCGCCACAGCCGCGCGTACCGGCCGCCCAGAGCGACCAACTCCTCGTGCGTTCCCTCCTCCACGACGCGTCCCGCGTCCAGCACGGCGATCCGGTCGGCGGCCATCGCCTGGGTCAGCCGGTGCGCCACGAACAGCGTGGTCCGGCCCGAGCAGGCGGCCAGCACGGCCCGCTCCAGCTCGGCGGCGCCCTCGCTGCCCGCCTCTGCGGTCGACTCGTCCAGGACCACCACGGGCGACCTGCTCAGCACCAGCCGGGCGAGGGCGATCTGGGCGACCTTGGTGACGTCGAGCCGCTCGCCGCCTTCACCGACCAGGGTGCCCATCCCCTCGGGCAGCGCTTCGACCCACGCGGCGGCGCCCACCGTGCGCAGGGCGTCCGCGAGTTCGCCGTCGGTCGCCTCCGGCGCGGCCAGCCGCAGGTCGTCGGCGAGCGGACCGGAGAACACGTGCGTCTCCTGGGTCAGGATGCTCACCAGGGCCCGCGCCCCGGCCTCGTCCACACCGGCGAGATCGGTCGGCCCGACGCGCACCGACCCTGCCTGCGGAATCCCGACGCCCGCGATCAGCGCGGCCAGGGTCGACTTGCCCGCGCCCGTCGCCCCCACCAGGGCGAGCGAACCGCCCGCCGGGATCGTCAGGTCGACGTCCCTCAGGACCGGCTCCTCGGCGCCGGGGTAGGCGAACGTCAGCCCTTCCACCGTCACCGGGTACGCGGTGGCGGCGCCCGCCGCCTCGACCGACGCGTCACCCACCAGCCGGACCTCCGTTTCCTCCCCCACCACGCCGACCAGCCGGGTCAGACTCGCACCCGACTTCTGCGCCTCGTCGAAGGTGAACATGATGGCGCCCAGCGGGGTGAACAGCCGGTGGAACAGCAGCGGGGCGGCCGACACCTCGCCCAGACTGGCCGCGTCGGCCTCCAGCAGGGCGTAACCCACCACGATGATCAGGGTCAGCCCGATGAACTCGGCGCGGTTCTCCCTGCCGACGAACCGGCCGAAGAACCGGAACACCTCGATACCGAGATCGCGCACCCGCCAGGACTCGGTGGTGACCTTGTCGCGGAAGGCGTCCTCCAGGCGGTACGCCCGGACCGTGTCGATTCCGTTCAGACCGCTTATCAGGGCCTGCGCACGGTCGGCCTGGGCCGCCCGCTGCTTCCGGTAGAGCGGGGCGGACCGGGGAAGGTACCAGCGCAGCGCCAGCGCGTACGCGGGAAGCGCGCCGGTGCCCGCCAGGCCGAGCCGCCAGTCCAGTCCGAACATGCCGGCCGTGGCGATGGCGACCAGCACGCCCGCCGAGAACACCGTGGGGACGGCCGTCCGGATGCCCTTGGAGATCACGGCCACGTCGTCGCCGACCCGGGACAGCACGTCCCCCCGGCCGACCTCCTCGATCCGGGTGCTGGGCATCCCCAGCACCGCCCGGACGGCACCTTCCCGCAGCCGCGCGAGCAGATCGGCGCCCAGCCTCCCGATCAGGTAGGTCGACGCCGCGGTGGCCGCCGCGCCGAGCAGCGCGGCGGCCACCATCAGGGCCCCGATCGTCACCAGGACCGACTGCGATCCGCCCTCGACCACTTCGTCGACCACCCGGCCGAGCAGGAGCACCGGGAGCACCTGGAGCGCCGCCCCGGCCACCGTGGTGAGTACGGTGGCGGCCGTCAGCCACGGCACCTCGCGGCAGTGCACCGCGACCCATCGGGTGGCCTCGCGCCCGGTCGCCGTACGCAGCGTCGCCGGGGCGAGGCGTGTGTCGGTGCTGCTCACACCTACCCGACCGACTTGACGAGCTCGTCGATCGCGTACGGCATGGAGAGCATGGTGCCCTGGGAAATGGCCGCTCCGACCGCCGGGCCCTCACTGTCCAGCAGGTACGACACCTTGCCGTTCTTGACGGCGTCCAGGTTGGTGAACAGCTTGAACTTCTTGAGCGCGTCCTGGTCCGCCTTGTCGTTGATGACGAAGATGCGGTCGACGTCGACCAGGTCGACCCGCTCCGGGGAGAGCTTCGTGTAGAAGTTGCCGTCGGCGACCTCGTCGATCGCGGTCCGGTACGCGAAGCCGATGCCCGTCACCAGCCGGCCGCGCACGTCGGTGGAGGTGAACGGCGCCACCGAGTCCTCGTACCAGGACAGGACGACGGCCGTCTGACTCGCGAGCTCGGGATGCGCCGTCTTGGCCGCGTCGAGCTTGCCCTCGATGTCCGCCACCATCTTCTCGCCCTCCTCGGCCTTGCCGAGCGCCTTGGCGATGTGGAGCGCGTTGTCCTGCCACGGCGCGCTGAACGGCTCCTTCTCGGCCTTGGTGCGGCCCACCGTCGGAGCGATCCTGGAGAGCTTGTCGTAGGCGGCCTGGTCGATCTCCGAGTAGACCGCGATGATCAGGTCCGGCCGCAGGGCGGCGATCTTCTCGTAGTTGGGGCCGGAGTCGCCGTTCTTCATGACGACCTCGGGCTTGGTGTCCCCCCACTTGTCCTTGACCCAGGGCCACTGGGTGTTGATGTCGGGACTCCGGCCCGCCGGGTTCGGGTACTGGTCGACCATGCCGACCGGCTTGATGCCGAACGCCAGGATGGTCTGGTCGTCCGTGTAGCCGACGGAGACGACCCGCTCGGGAGCCTCGGTGACCTTCGTGGTTCCGAACGCGTGCTCCACGGCGACCGGGAAGGCACCGGCTGCGGCGGCCGGGGTGTCGTCGCCCGTCTTGTCCGCCGAGTCGTTCGAGTCGGAACCGCACCCCGCAAGGAGGCCTGCGCCGAGTGCGGCGGCGGACAGCGCCGCCGCCAACCGCCGCCAGGGCTTCATACGCGTCGTTCTGAGGAGCATCCGGAGATCCCTTGCTGTCGCGCTGTCCACTGCGCCCCCGTCTAAGGGCAGCAAACCTTATCGCGCCCGAGTGAGGTTAGCCTACCCTCACTACTGCAACTCGGTTGGTACTCGGCCGAGTTCGGCGTGGGCGCGCCCGATCGGCACGATGAGCGGCCGGTCCCCGACCGGGTCGTCGATCACCTTGGCCCGCAGTCCGAAGGCGTCGTGCAGCAGCTCGGCGCTGATCACGTCACGCGGGTGGC
The DNA here is from genome assembly GCF_055603605.1 of Streptomyces sp. NPDC037271. Classification (NCBI taxonomy): domain Bacteria; kingdom Bacillati; phylum Actinomycetota; class Actinomycetes; order Kitasatosporales; family Streptomycetaceae; genus Streptomyces; species Streptomyces sp. NPDC037271. The sequence continues at coordinate 56,178 of NZ_JBVJVN010000021.1, read as the reverse complement.
CCTGCGCCAGGACCGCTCCCTCCCGCATCACGACGAGGTTGTCGCTGTACCGCGTGGCCAGGTTGAGGTCGTGCAGCACCATGACCACGGTGCAGCCCGACTCGTGCAGGTCGTCCACCAGGTCGAGCACGTCGATCGCGTGCGCCAGGTCCAGGTAGGTGGTCGGCTCGTCCAGCAGCAGCAGGTCGGTGCCCTGGGCCAGGGTCATCGAGATCCAGACGCGCTGACGCTGGCCGCCGGAGAGCGAGTCGACCGGGCGGTCGGCCAGGTCGGACACCCCGGTCATGGCCAGCGCCCGCTCCACGACGGCGGCGTCGTCCGACGACCACTGCCGCAGCCAGCTCTGGTGCGGGTGACGGCCCCTGGCGACCAGGTCGGACACCGTCAGGCCGTCGGGCGCGACCGGCGCCTGGGGCAGCAGGCCGAGCTTCTTCGCCACGTCCCTGGTACGGAGCCCGGCGATGTCCTCGCCGTCGAGCACGACCGTCCCCCTGGCCGGCTTGAGCAGCCGGGACAGCGTCCGCAGCAGGGTCGACTTCCCGCAGCCGTTGGGGCCGATGATCGTGGTGATCACCCCGGGCGGGATCGCCACGTCCAGATCGTCGATGACGCTCCGGGTGCCGTACCCGACCGTGACCCCCCGGGCTGCCAGCCGTGAGGCACCATCGACTCCGGACTCGGTCGCGGTGATGGACTGAACGACCACAGGGCCCCCTTGTTTAGGCTCGCCTTACTTTGTACCAGCTATCTGCGGTTCGCCCGCACCAGCAGATGGACGAGGAAGGGGCCGCCGATGGCGGCGGTGACCACACCGACCGGGAGGGAGACCGGCAGGGCCGTGCGCGCGATCAGGTCCGAGCCGATCAACAGCAGTGCTCCCACCATGCCGGAAGCCACCAACGGCGGCGTCGGGCACCTCGCCAGACGCATCGCCACCTGCGGAGCCACCAGCGCGACGAACGGGACCGGACCCGCGGCGCTCACCGCCACGCCGGCCAGCAGCACCGCGCACAGCAGCAGGACCGCGCGCACCATCGAGAACCGGACGCCGAGGCCCGCGGCGACCTCGTCGCCGAAGTGCATCGGCTTGAACTGGAACGCGACGCATGACACCACGACCAGAAGGCCGAGCGTGCCCCACAGCGCCACCCACACCTCGTTCCACCCCCGGTTGTCCAGCGAGCCGACCAGCCACGTCTGGGCCCGGGCCACGTCCCTGATGTCGGCCTCGACCAGCAGCCAGGTCGTGATGGCCTGCATCACGGCGCTCACCGAGATGCCGATGAGGATGAGCCGGAAGCCGTCGATCCCGCGCCGCCATGCCAGGAAGTACACCAGCAGGCCGGTGCCGAGACCGCCCGCGAGCGCGGCCGCGGACAGGCCCACGGTGTCGACGATCGCGGCGGCGGTGCCGCCCGACACGGTCACCAGGAACACCGCGACCGCACTGGCACCGCTGGTGATGCCCAGGATGTCCGGGCTGGCCAGCGGATTGCGCGCGATGGACTGCGTGAGTGCCCCGGACACACCCAGCGCGATCCCCACGACGAGGCCGGCGAGGGCGCGGGGCATCCGCAGGTCCATGATCACGAACTCGTCGACCTGCTCACCCCGGCCGAAGATGGTGGCGACCACCCGGGGCAGGGCGATGGAGAAGTCCCCGACACCGATGGACAGGCAGAACACCAGGAAGACCGCCGCCGTCAGCAGCAGCGTGACGCACGCGATCCAGGGCCGCCACACGAAGGACACGTGTCCGAGCCGCACACCGGGCGTCAGGGCCGGCCTCACTTCCGCCCCGTCGGCCTTCACTTCAGCCCCGTTCGCCTTCACATCCGCCCCGCTCATGCGTTCTTGAACTTTCCGCGCCATACGAGAGCCGCGAAGAACGGGGCCCCCAGGAGAGCGACGAGGACACCCGCGTCCAGCTCCCCCGGCCGCACCACCAGACGGCCCACGATGTCGCAGACCAGCAGGACGACGGCTCCGAACAGCCCCGCGTACGGCACCAGCCAGCGATAGTCCGGCCCGGTCAGATACCGGGCCACGTGGGCCACCATGAGGCCGATGAACGCGATGGGGCCGCACGCCGCCGTCGCCGCGCCCGCCAGCAGGGTGATGGCGACGATGCCGACGGTCCGGGTCAGCGCGATGTTCACCCCCAGGCCCCGCGCCACGTCGTCCCCCAGGTTGAGCAGGTTGACGGCGGGCAGCGTGGTCAGCGCCAACACCAGCCCGACCGCGATGAACGCGGTGACCGGCCAGATGACGTCGAACCCGACACCGGCGACCGAGCCCGCGTTCCAGAACCGCAGCGCGTTGAGCGAGGCCTTGTCCGTCAGCGCGACCGCCGTGGTCATCGCCGCGAGGAACACGGTGACGCCCTGCCCGGCCAGGGCGAGCGTCAACGGGTTGCCGGCGCCCCGGCCGATGCTCGACAGCCCGAACACGACCACACCCGCGACCGCCGCGCCGAGGAAGGCGAACCAGACGTACTGGAACGGGTCGGTGAGCCCGAACAGCGCGATCCCCGACACCACGGCGAACGAGGCGCCGGAGTTCACGCCCAGCAGGCCGGTGTCGGCGATCGGATTGCGCGTGTACCCCTGGATCAGTGCTCCGCCGATCCCCAGGGCGACTCCCGCCACGGTCGCGAGCACCGTGCGGGGCAGCCGCACGGTCCGCACGATGAGCCTGATCTCGGTGAGTCGCTGGTCGGGGTCGGGCGCCGCGAACAGCCCGTGCCACACCTCGGCAGGACTCAACGCGCGCGCACCGACGGTCAGCGACACCGCCCCCGCGGCCACGAGAACCACCACAAGCACACCCAAACCCGCAACCCGCCGCCGTCGGGCCTTCGTTGCGCCCCCGGGCGTGGGGCGTTCAACCGCAGTCGTGGCCATAGCGACGTACACTAACGGGCGGTGGTGCCGGTGCCGTCGGCAACCGTGCGGACCGCGTCGGACGCGGACTTGAGCCCCCGGTCGAGGAGGGATTCCAGGATTTCCCCGACCCTGATGGCGGTGTTGGACAGCAGGGACGACGTGATGCCGTGGGTGTGCTCCGTGCCGCCCTGCAGGTAGATGCCGCAGTGCAGGCCGGGGTCGGTCGCGACGCGGTAGTCGCGCTCCACGCGGACCCGGCCCTCGTCGTCACGCAGGCAGTGCTCCGCGACCTCGCCGAGCAGACCGAGGGGGTCGGCCTGCCCATACCCGGTGGCGAAGACCACGACGTCCGCGTCCAGGAGGGTTTCCTCGCCGGTGACCAGGGACGTCACGGTGACACGGACCTTGTCCGGCGTCTCCTTGACGTCCGTGAGCCGGGACACGTTGAGGAAGCGCAGCCGCTCGGTACCGAGGACCTTCTCCCGGTACGTCTGCCGGTACAGGTCGTCGATCAGGTCGATGTCCACCACGGAGTAGTTGGTGTTGCCGTGGTAGTCCATCAGCCGGCGTTTCACGCCTGCGGGCGCGGCGAAGTAGTCGTCGACGGCGGCGGGGTCGAAGATCCGGTTGGCGAAACCGCTGTCGTCCGCGGGGCTGTAGCCGTAGCGGCTGAAGACGGCGCAGACCTCGGCTCCGGGGAAGCGGCGGTGCAGGTAGGCGACGTTCTCCGCGGCGCTCTGGCCGGCGCCGACGACGACGAACCGAGCGGGTGAGGTGCCCTCCAGCCCGTCGACCTTCGCCAGCAGTTCGGAGGTGTGCCAGACCCGGTCGCCGCGCTCCACACCCTCCGGCAGGAAGGGACGCAGCCCGGTGCCGATGACGAGGTTGCGGGCCCGGTGAACCTCGAGTCCCTCTCCCGAGCGGACCGTCACCTCGAGGTGGTGCACGGCTCCGTCACGCCCGACGGGTGCGACGCCGACGACCTCGTGGCCGTAGGAGACCATGTCGTCGACCTTGGCCGCGGCCCACTCGAAGTAGTCGTGGAACTCCACCCGCAGGGGGAAGAGGTTCTTGTGGTTGATGAAGTCGATCAGCCGTCCCTTGCTCTGCAGGTAGCAGAGGAAGCTGAACTCGCTGGCCGGGTTCCGCAGGGTCACCAGGTCTTTCAGGAAGGACACCTGCATGGTCGCGTCGTCGATCAGCATGCCGCGGTGCCAGCCGAAGCGCGGCTGCTGCTCGAAGAAGCGAGCGGTGATCGTCTCCTGCCCGTCTGCGCGTGCGTGGTGCTCGCCGATCGCGATCGCCATGGCGACATTGGACGGTCCGAAGCCGATGCCAATGAGGTCGTGGACCGGTGTTGCGTCATCAGGAAGAACCTGTGACATGTCACTCCCATCGTGCGGGACAGTCGCCTGTCAAACGTGGGGGATTGCCGAACCGGGACATGCCGACGGAGCGGCCGCCGGAAACTTAGGTGAGCCTAAGCTAATATCCCGAGGCTGTCGATAGGGCAAGTTCGCGACCCCCGCCGTCAACTGGGGTGCCACGCGCGGCCGTTGTGAACTAAGGTAAGCCTTGCTTTACTTGCCCGGGCCGTCCCCTGTCTCGAGGAGGAACCCCATGCGGGTCGTCATGTTCGGTTACCAGACGTGGGGGCACCGCACCCTGCAGGCCCTCCTGGACTCCGAACACGACGTGGTGCTGGTCGTGACACACCCCAAGAGCGAGCACGCGTACGAGAAGATCTGGAGCGACTCCGTCGCCGACCTCGCCGAAGAGCACGGCGTTCCGGTGCTGATCCGCAACCGCCCCGACGACGACGAGCTGTTCGAACGCCTCCAGCAGGCCGACCCGGACATCATCGTGGCCAACAACTGGCGCACCTGGATCCCCCCGCGCATCTTCAACCTCCCGCGCCACGGCACGCTCAACGTCCACGACTCGCTGCTGCCGAAGTACGCCGGCTTCTCCCCGCTGATCTGGGCTCTGATCAACGGGGAGACCGAAGTGGGCGTCACCGCGCACATGATGAACGACGAACTCGACGCCGGCGACATCGTCCGGCAGGAGGCGGTGCCGGTCGGACCGACGGACACCGCCACCGATCTGTTCCACAAGACCGTCGACCTCATCGCCCCGGTCACCACCGGCGCACTCGCCCTCATCGCCGCCGGGCAGACGGAGTTCACCCCGCAGGACCGGTCCCGGGCGAGCTTCTTCCACAAGCGGTCCGTCGAGGACATCCGCATCGACTGGAGCTGGCCGGCCGAAGACCTGGAACGCCTGGTCCGCGCCCAGTCCGAGCCCTACCCCAGCGCCTTCACCTTCCACCGGGGCAGGCGGCTCGAGGTCCTCGCCGCCGTGGTGTCCCAGGGCCGTTACGGCGGCACGCCCGGCCGCGTCTTCTACCGTGAGGGCGACGGCGTGGTGATCGTCGCCGGCGCCGACGCCCGCACCGGCCGCAACCGGGGCCTCGCCCTCACACGGGTACGGACGGAGGACGGACGGGAGCTGTCCGCGACGGAGTACTTCACCTCCATGGGCGGCTACTTGACCAGCCACCCCTGACGGCACCCCCGCCGTAGGGTGGGGCTGTGATCACGTCGGCCCCGACCCTGCTCCCGGTGAACGCGACCCTCGGCGTCGCACTCGCCCTGCTGCTCGTCGCCGGCGCGGCGGTCGCGGCGTCGGCCCGGCTCGGGCACACCCGCGCGATCGTCACCGCCGGGCTCCGGGCGACCGTCCAGCTGGCCGCGGTCGCGGTCGTCGTCCGGTGGGCGTTCGGCTCCCGCGCACTGCTCTTCGCGTTCGTCGCCATGATGTTCGCGGTGGCGACACGGACGGCCGGCCGCCGCATCACCGGCAACCGCACCCGGTGGTGGGCCGCGGTACCGATCGGTCTCGCCGTGTTCCCGGTCGTCCTGCTGCTCGTGGCCATCGGACTGCTCCCGGTCAAGGGCATCGCGCTGATCCCCGTGACCGGCATCCTCATCGGGGGCGCGCTGACCGCGACGGTGCTCGCCGGACGGCGTGCCCTGGAGGAGCTGGAGACACGGCACGGCGAGGTGGAGGCGGCGTTGTCCCTCGGCCTCCCGGACCGGGAGGCGCGGCTGGAGATCGCCCGGCCGTCGGCCGCCGGTGCCCTGATCCCGGCACTCGACCAGACCAGAACGGTGGGGCTGGTCACCCTGCCCGGCGCGTTCATCGGCATGCTCCTCGGCGGAGCCTCACCCCTGCTGGCCGGGGCGGTCCAGCTGTTCGTACTGGTCGCGCTGCTGGCGGTGGAGTCCGTCGCGATCGCGATCGTGCTGGAGCTGGTGGCGCGCGCCAAGCTCAGCAGGCAGGCACGCGGTGCGTGACGTCGGGACACCGGTGAGGGCCCGGACGTCATGCGCCGGGCCCTCACACACTGCTGCTCCGGCGCCGTCAGCCCCCGCTCTTGCGCCGGAACGACCGCTGGCTCGCGGCCGGACCGTGTGCGCCGCGGATCTTCGACGCGTCGGGGTGCGCGGCGAGGGCCGCGGCCTCCGCCTGCTTCCCGCGCTTGCGCTCCAGGGCCTGACGGAACTTGCCCTTCAGGTCGTACTGGCCGTCCTCGTCGGGCGTCAGGGCAGAGCCCTCGACCTCGGCCGACTCCGAACCTGCTTGCGATGAAGACTCTGCAGTCATGGGACCTCCTGGGTTCGGACAACAGGACCACAGCTTGTCATGCCGACCGCCGCCCGGGGTACCGCCCCCGCCCCGCCGTGCGCCGGGGCCGTCACCGGCGGCCGCCCGGGACCACCGTGAACGTCCCGGGACCGGCCGGCAGCGCCACCGTGTACTGGCGCAGGTACGTGTCCAGGTACGGTGAGCGGTCGCCGGGGGTGGCCACGTCGTCGGCCGGGTCGTCCAGGGCCAGCCGGAGCCTGGCTCCCTTCACCTCGACGGTCTCGCCGGAGGGCGTGTCGCGCCACGAGCCGGTCTGGACGGAACCGATCTCCACGGCCAGGACGTGCCCCGCCGCCAGCGTCCAGTCGGTCGCCTTCAGGTCGACGGACAGCCGGCCCGAGTCCACCAGGGAGACCTGTTCGTCGAACATGACGGCGGTGCCGTCCGGGGCGACGTCGTACAGCTTGAGCATGACGTTGCCCTCGCCCTTGGCCGTCAGGGTGACCTGCGGGGTGCCGGTGACGCGTACGGCCTTCTTCAGGGGCTTCGACCACACGAAGAAGCTGGAGGTGACCTCACCGGCCTGCTGGCGTTCCACCAGCTCTCCGGCCAGTCCCTCGGGGGCCGGCTGTTCGGTCGCGGGCGCGTTCTCCATGTCCCACTCGCCGTCCGGCCGTGCGGGCGCCTGCGGTGCCGGCCGGCCGGTCGCGGTCAGGGCCGCTCGGGCGGACGCGCCGCCGTCGTCCACGTACGAGCCGCCGCCGAGCCGAAGGGTGACCGACCGCTCGGTGACGGGCCATGTGCGCTGGGCGCGCCAGGCGCCGGTGGAGTCCTCGACGGCGTAGGCCGGGTAACGCACCGTCGGCCGGATGCCCTTGAGGTACTGGTCGTAGAAGGACAGGGTCTCGTCGTACCAGCCTTCGCGGCCCATCGCGAGGCGTCCGTCGGGAGTGCGGTCGCCGCCGCGGACGTGGTCCCACTGGCCGAGCCAGCCGCGTTCGGGGCCCTTGTGGTTGTCGAGGTACTCCTCCATCTCCTCGGGTTTGGTGTTGTTCTCGATGAAGCCCTGCGTGACGAACAGCGGTGTGTCGCTGCCCCTGGCCATGCGGGCCAGGTCGCGGGAGGTCCAGTGCTCGTCCCGCTGGTCGGATATCCGGTATCCGGCCGAGTTCTCGGTCAGGCACTCCGGGTGGCGCTCCTCGTACCGGGCGTTGGCCCGGTACCGGGGATCGTCGTCCGCCATCGGAGGCATCGTGGCGATGGAGTTGTACGCACCGGCGGTCCCGGTCACGTTGGGCCGGGGCACGCCGTTGGAATAGATGTACTGGTACATGTCCCACAGGGGTTCCTGGGCGACGACGGCCTTGAGCGCGCGCTGGTCCAGGTTGTTGCCGATGAGGCCCGTGACGGCGTCGTACGACTTGCCGTACATGCCCACCGCGCCGGTGGACCACGGCTGCTTCGCGGCCCAGTCGACCGCGGCCCGGACGTCGGCCTGTTCTCCGGGGCCGCCCCAGTCGAGGCAGCCGGTGGAGCCGCCGAAGCCGCGCAGGTCCACCATGACGAAGGCGTAGCCCTGGTCGAACAGGTCGGTGCCCTCGATGAAGTCCTGGAAGCGGGCCGAGGGGCCGGTGCGGGTCCAGCCCTCCGGACCGGTCTGTCCGGAGTGGGCGAAGTACGGGCCTACCGACAGGATGACCGGCACCTTCTGGCCTCTGGCCAGTCCCTCGGGCAGCAGGACGTCCGCGTGCAGTTGGGTGCCGGAGCCGTCCGAGGACGGGAAGTAGTGCTGCGTCCAGACCGAGCCCTCCGGGACGCGGTCGTTCTCCTCGTGCGTGACGGGGCCGGTCGCGGTGGCGGCCGGCCCGGCCCCCGCGTCGTGTGCCGCTGCGGCGGGACCGGCGAGGCCGACGGTCAGGGCGAGGGTGGCGACGAGGGCCGAGGTGGTGCGGACGGACGCGCGACGTGCTCTCACATGCTCCTCCTTGAACGGTGGGTGCAGGTGGTGCAGGTGGTGCAGGTCTAGCAGCGATGGCCTCGTACGTCGATGGGGCGTCAAGTTCCCTACGTGTCGCAGGCGTTCGGCGTGCACCGTTGATCGGCTGTCGGCAGACCGTCGCCCGCCTGGCGCCTCGCCGTTCTCGATTCGACCGCTTGCCGCCCTCAGTTCCGCAGCTCTTCGAGGCGTTGGAGTGCGTCGGCCACCGATTCCCGGTCCTCCGCGGTGAGAGGGACCGCGGCGGCCCGGGCGAGCGCCGTGGCCGTGGTCTCCTCGTCGGCGAGACGCCCGGCGACGTCCGCTCGCAGCACGAGCAGGCGGAACAACTGGGTGGGCGTGGGCCGCTCGTCCTCGAGGTGAAGGACCCGGTCGATGACCTTCGCGGCGCCCGCCGGATCCTCCTTCGAGTCCGCGAGGAGGCAGGCGTGGTGCAGGGCACGGGCGAAAGTCCCCTCGGGGGCGCGCCGGTGGTGCCGGTCCTCGCTCGTGCGCTGCCCGATGCGGATGCAGTTGCCGCCCGGATCGGTCATGAGGAACTGCCGCACGCCGTACGACATGTCCTTGAGCGGCCCGATACGCGGCAGCCCTCGCGTGGGAACCCTCCCGTGGGCCGCCTTGAGTCCCGCTCGGAAGGCGGCGTGGAGGCCGTCGACCTCATCGGTCAGGACGTAGCACGTACTGACCGACTCGGCCGGCTCGTGCGTTCTCATCCCGAAGAACTGCAGCTCGATGCCGCCGCGTTCCACGACCGCGTACGGGTTGGGGCTCTTCTGCCGGAACGTCACCTCGAAGCCGAGAGCGGTGTAGAAGTCGAGGACGGGCTGGATGGTCCGGCACGGCAGGATCGGAATGGTCTTCTCAGTCACGCCCTCAATCTAATCAACTTTGACTACCGGGGGGTGGAGTTCGCACAGATCACGCGCCATGACGGCAGCCCGCCGAAGCCCGCACTCAGGAAGCAGTGAACTCCGGTACGGCACCCTCCTGGCCACGGGCGCGGGCGCGGCACCCTCGTCGGCGACCGAGCCGGACCGCCCGACGGACGGACCGGGTGGAATCGCCCGCACCTCGATGCCTGCCTAAGGTTGGGCAGGCCGACGGAACCAGGGTTCTTGCCGACCGCAGGAAGGTGGGGCGACATGGCGCGCAGTGTCGAATCGATCCGGCGAGCCGTTCTCGGCGCTCTCGGCGCCGTGCTGGTGGTGATCGGCGCCGCCCTGCTGGTGCTGCCCGGACCGGGCCTGCTGCTCGTGTTCGCGGGGATGGCGCTGCTGGCGCGCGCCGTCCCGGCCCTGGACCGGTTCGTCGCTCCCGTTCGCAGACAGGCGATGCGGGCGGCCGAGGAGAGCGTCTCCTCACCCTGGCGTATCGCGGGCTCGATTCTGGTGGGGCTGTTCCTCATCGTCGCGGGTGTCGTGTGGGGAGCGCTTCCCCAGCTGCCGTACTCCGGATGGGGCACCGGAGCGAGCCTGATCATCTCGGGCGTCATCCTGTTCGCCCTGCTCGTCTGGAGCCACCGCCGGGTTCACGCGGCGCGCGGCAGGCCCTGACCCCCGTCGGCACAGAGAGCACCGAGCGGGCGATTCCAGGTGTGCGACGCCCGTGGTCACTGCCGTGCGATCGCAGCGAGCAGTCCGGTCTCCTGCACCCGTTGACCAAACGGAACAACGTTCCGTATATTAACGGGACAACGTTCCGCTTCGTTCGACAGAAGCCGGACGCCCCACTGCACCCACCCGCCCGCCGGCCGGACGACACCGGCCGTCGCCGCCATCGAACGGACATACGCATCATGAGTGCACCGACCTCCCTGCCCGACATCACCGGCTCGCCCGCCCGCGTCCTCTCGGTCGCTCCGGTCGTACTGCCGGCCCCGGGGCGGGCCGTGGACCTGGAGGTGCGGGTCTCCGCACCCGTGACCGGGAGCGACCTGCCGGTCATCCTCCTCTCGCACGGGCAGGGCTACTCGAACCACCTCTCCTCGCTGAACGGCTACGCTCCCCTCGCCCACCACTGGGCAGCGCACGGCTTCGTCGTCGTCCAGCCCACCCACCTGAGCTCCAGGACGCTGCGGCTGGACCCCGGAACACCTGGGGCCCCGCTGTTCTGGCGATCGCGGGCCGAGGACATGACACGCGTCCTCGACCAGCTCGACGTACTGGAAGCCGCCGTCCCGCAGCTTCTCGGACGCCTGGACCGCAGCAGGGTCGCCGTGGCCGGGCACTCGATGGGCGGCCACACCGCGAGCCTGCTGCTGGGCGCCCGGCTCACCGATCCGGACGACGGAACGGAAGCGAACCTGGCCGACCCCCGGATCAAGGCGGGCGTCCTGCTCGCCGCGCCCGGCCGGGGCGGCGACGCCCTCAGCGAGTCCGCCGCCGAGAACTTCTCCTTCCTGCTGACCACCGACTTCTCCCAGATGACGACGCCCGCGCTCGTGGTCGCCGGCGACAAGGACGACTCCGCCCACCTGACGGTCCGCGGGGCGGAGTGGCACGCCGATCCGTACGTCCTCGCCCCCGGCCCCAAGTCCCTGCTCACCCTGTTCGACGCGGAGCACGGGCTCGGCGGGGTCGCCGGCTACGACGTCGCCGAGACCACGGACGAGAATCCCGAGCGGGTGGCCGCGGTCCAGCGGCTCACCTGCGCCTACCTGCGCAGCGAGCTGTATCCCGGGGACCCCTCCTGGCAGGCGGCGCGTGACGAGCTCACGGCCGGACCGAACCCGTTCGGACGGGTCGAGTCCAAGTAGGCCGCCGCCGGCCTCAGCCGAGGCCCTCCCCGAGGGCCGAGACGACGGCCGGTCCGTAACCGGCCGAGGCCAGGGGCCGGCGGATGTCCGCCTCCAGGTCGGGGACGTGGCCGACCAGGACGTCGGCGGGCCCGTGCAGCCGTACCCGGCCGAGCGCCGCGGGCAGCAGTACCGTCTCCGCACGGCCCAGCCCCTCCGTGCACGTACCGCAGGTGAAGGAGGCCGGCGCGCCCGCGTTGCTGACCACGAGGGCGGTCGTGTACGAGTGCTCCAGCACGGCATGGGCCCGCACCTGCCACCGTTCGAGGGCGAAGCAGGGGCCCGCACACAGGATCACCCGCTGAGCGTCTTCGTGGGCCGGAAGGCGCAGACCGGGAACGAACTCCGGCCGTGGATCCGCTTTCCACTGCTTCAGCAGGGCGTCGATGTTGGCGTGCCACTGCTCGTCGCCGAGGGCGCTCCCGTCCTCCATACGGTGCGGCATGGCGTGTTCCTGGAGGTCCGAGGTCTGTTCGATCTCGTAGACGAGTGTGCCCGGGCCGAAACTGTGCACGGTGCCGGCCGGGACGTACAGCGTCTGCCCGGCACGCACGGGCAGACGTCGCAGTGCGGCGTCGAAGTCCTGCTCCAGCAGGGCCTGCCGCAACCGCTCCCTCCCTACACCCGGCCGTACGCCCACCAGCGCGGTGGCACCCGGTTCGGCCTCGAGGACGTGCCAGGCCTCGGTCTTGCCGTTGGGCTCACCCCGCTCGCGTGCGGCCTCGTCGTCCGGGTGGAGGTGCACCGGCAGCGGGGCGGCGGCGTCGATGAACTTCGTCAGGAGCGGAAAGCGCGGGCCACGCCAGTCCCGCCCCACGAGGCTTCGCGGGTGTGCGAGGGCCAGCTCCCGCAGGGAGGTGCCGGCCAGTGCCCCCTCCCGCACCCGCGCCCCGTCGCCGTCGACGTCGCTGACCTCCCAGGTCTCGGCGATCCGTCCGGCGGGAAGCCCTTGGCGTCCGAGGCGGTCGGCGATGGCCCGGCCGCCGAAGACGTGCTGCTTGACGGGCGTGGTCAGCCGCAGCGGGTACCAGTCCACGTCCGGCCTCGTCACAGGATCGGCCGGCCTCCGGTGACCGCGACCCGGGCCCCGGAGACGTAGCTGCTCTCGTCGGAGGCCAGCAGGACGTACACCGGCGCCACCTCGGCGGGCTGCCCCGGCCGGCCCATCGGGACGTCCCGGCCGAAGCTCTCCACCTGCCCGGCCGGCATGGTCGACGGGATCAGCGGGGTCCAGATCGGGCCCGGCGCGACGCTGTTGACCCGGATGCCCTTCCCCGCCAGCAGCTGGGCCGCCGCGCCGGCGAAGTTGGCGATCCCGGCCTTCGTGACGTCGTAGGGCAGGAGTTGCGGCGGCGGGGAGTCGGAGTTGACCGAGGTGGTGGCGATGATCGAGCCGCCCGACGGCATGTGCGGCACGGCGGCCTTGGAGAGGTGGAACAGTGCGCTGAGATTCACCGCGAGGGTGTGGTCCCACTCCTCGTCCGGGATGTCCTCGAGCGACTCGCGGGTCATCTGGTAGGCCGCGTTGGGGACCAGTACGTCGATGCGGCCGAACGTGTCCACGGCCGTACGCACCACCGCCCGGCAGTGCTCCGGGTCCGCGAGGTCGCCGGGGACCAGGACCGCCTTGCGCCCGGCTTCCTCGACCCACCGCGCGGTCTCGCGGGCGTCGTCGTGTTCGTCGAGGTAGGAGATCAGTACGTCGGCGCCCTCGCGGGCGAAGGCGATGGCGACCGCCCGCCCGATGCCGCTGTCGGCGCCGGTGATCACTGCCGCCTTCCCCGACAGGCGGCCCGATCCCCGGTAGCTCTCCTCACCGTGGTCCGGCCGGGGCCGCATCCGGTCGGTGTCTCCGGGGGGCGTCTGCTGCTGTGCGGGCTGGCTCACTTGGAACTCCTGCCGTCGAGGTGCGTGAGGGCTGTCCGCGGACGGTCACCGCCGGGCCGCGGTGACGCCGGGACCGGTGTCCGTGTAGCCGCATGGGGGTGGTTCCATGCCTGGCCGCCCCTGCCCGTGTCTGCCCGCGCCTGCTCATCCCTGCCCGTGTTCATCCATGCCTGCTCCATGCCTTGTCGGTCGTGTGCGCGGTTGGTGATCACGCATGGGCCGGGTACCTGTCAACGATCACGGCACCGCAGGCCGGCGACAGGAGAGGTGGCATCACCATGAACGCACGACCCGGCACGGCCCTGGTCACGGGAGCCTCCTCGGGCATCGGCGCGGCCTACGCCGCACGACTGGCCGCCCAGGGGTGGGACACCGTCCTCGTGGCCCGCAGGGCGCAGCGGCTCGACGACCTGGCGCGGCGGCTGCGCGCGGAGACGGCCACGACGGTGGAGACAGTCGTGGCCGACCTGTCCGAACCCGACGACGTGGCACGGGTGGCGCGCCGCGCGGCGGACGACGACGTCGGGTTCCTCCTCAACAACGCGGGGATCAACGGCTACGGCCCGTTCGCCGGACTGGAACCGGGTCTCATGACGAAGGTCCTCCACGTCAACGTCCTCGCCGTCACCGCGCTGACACGGGCGGTGGTGCCGGCCATGCTGGAACGCGGGCGCGGCACCCTGGTCAACGTGGCCTCGCAGCTGGCCTTCGCGGGGTCGCTGCCGCCGGATCCGCTGCCCGAGCGCGCGGTGTACGGCGGTACCAAGGGTTACGTGGTCACCTTCACACGTACGCTCGCCGCCGAACTCGCCGGTACCCGGTTGCGCGTCCAGGTGCTGTGCCCCGGTCTGACCGCCACGGAGTTCCACCGGTCGCGGGGTGACGAGCCGGTCCAGGGCCGGGAGCAGTCCGTGCACGAGGAGGGCGGAATGCCCGTGGACCACGTGGTCGAGGCCTCGCTGGCCGCTCTGGACGCCGGCCAGGTGGTGTGTGTGCCGGGGCTCGCGGACCCGGCCCCGGTCGCCGGCCTCGCCGAGGCCGAACGCGCGATCCGCGCGGCGGCCCGCCGGGGCGGGAGCTGACCGGATCCGCATGTGCCGCCGCGAAGGCCGCGCCTGTACGCCTGTACGCCTGTACGCCTGTACGCCTGTACCACTGTGCGTCTGTGCGTCTGTGCGTCTGTGCGTCTGCGGTCCACGCGCGGGAGTGCCTCGCGTGAGGTCTTGGCGGACCGGCCGGGCCTCCGGTACCCGCTGGTAAACTGGGGTCACGCTTTGAGGCGCCCGGGTCCGTACCGATGGGTACGGGCCCGGGCGCGTTCCGGGCGCCTGATCAGGAAGGTTCCCCATGAACGCGCAGCCGTCGCCGCCCCCCGGTGTCTCCCGGACCGGCACATCCCAGCGAACGACAACGCCGGCCGAGCCGGCGGACCACCCGGCGGCCGCGTCCTTCGAGGCGCTCGGGCTGCCGTCCGCGCTGCTGAAGACGATGACCGGCCTCGGGGTGACGGAGCCCTTCCCCGTCCAGGCGGCGACCCTGCCCGACGCGCTGGCCGGCCGTGACGTCCTGGGCCGGGCGCGGACCGGCTCCGGCAAGACGCTGGCTTTCGGGCTCGCCCTGCTGGTCAGGACCGCCGGCCGGCGGGCCGAGCCGAAACGGCCGCTCGCGCTGGTCCTGGTGTCGACGCGGGAACTCGCACAGCAGGTGAGCGACGCGCTGGCGCCGTACGCGCAGACGCTCGGCGTGCGACTGGCGACGGTGGTCGGCGGACTGGCCATCAACCGGCAGGCGGCGCAGCTGCGGAGCGGCGCCGACGTGGTCGTCGCGACGCCGGGCCGGCTGGCCGACCTGGTGTCGCGACGTGACTGCCACCTGAACGACGTGCGGATCACGGTGCTGGACGAGGCGGACCAGATGTGCGACCTGGGTTTCCTGCCGCAGGTCACGGGCATCCTGGACCAGGTGCCCGCCGACGGGCAGCGGCTGCTGTTCTCGGCCACGCTCGACCGCGACGTCGACCAGCTGGTGCGGAGCCATCTGCACGACCCGGTCGTCGCATCGGTCGACCCGGCGTCGGGCTCGGTCACCACGATGGAACACCACGTCCTGACCATTCACCCCGCCGACAAGTACGCGACCGCGACCGAGATCGCCGCCCGGGACGGCCGGGTGCTGATGTTCCTGGACACCAAGGCCGGGGTCGACCGGTTCACCCGGCACCTGCGGGCCAGCGGCGTGCGGGCCGCCGCCCTGCACAGCGGGAAGTCGCAGCCGCAGCGCACGCACACGCTCGCCCAGTTCGTGGAGGGCAAGGTCACCGTGCTGGTGGCCACCAACGTCGCGGCCCGGGGCATCCACGTCGACGCGCTCGATCTCGTCGTCAACGTCGATCCGCCGTCCGACGCCAAGGACTACCTGCACCGCGGCGGGCGTACGGCGCGCGCCGGCGAGTCCGGGAGTGTGGTCACCCTGGTCACTCCCGACCAGCGGCGCGAGGTGAACCGGATGATGTCCGACGCCGGGATCCGGCCCACCGTCACCCCCGTGCGCTCCGGCGAACAGACGCTGACCACCCTCACCGGTGCGAAGCGTCCGCCGGCCGGCTCGAAGACCAGCGGCGGCAACGCGCCCTTCCGCGGCCTCGGCGCCCGCTCGGGCCGCCCCGCGAAGGAGTCCCGCAAGACCGCCGAGGCCCGCAAGGCGGCGGAGGCCCGCGCGGCGGCCCGGGTACGCAAGGGTCGCTGACCCGGGGCGGACCGGCGGGAGCGGGCGGGGCGGGCGGGGTCCCAGAACCGGGCGCGGGCGGGATCCGAGAACTTTGAACACGTCGATGACAAAGTATGGACATGTCAAGCGGAAGTCTCCTACCTTGGCGGCGGAAGTGCAGTCCCACCGCACGAGACCGGAGCGATTTCCGGCACGGTCCGGTCCCCACGCCCTGGAGGACCAATGCGCCAACGCCTGTTCAGGCGTGCCCGAAGACACCTCATTCTCCTGCTGACATCGGCCGTCTCCATCGGCGGCGTCCTGGCCGCCCCGGCGTCCTCGGCCGCCCCCGCGGACATCCCTCCGCAGGAGCCCGGAGTCACCCTGCGCGTGTTCGACGTCCAGACACCGCTGAACGAGCTGTGCACCCTCAAGCCGGGCCAGACCCCCAACCACGACACACTCATGCCGACGGTCGACTGGTCCACCACCGCCGACTTCGGCGGGATCGCCGACAACTTCGTCTCGGAGGCCTCCGGGTACCTGGTCGCGCCACGTGACGGCACCTACGTGTTCCGGCTCACCAGCGACGACGGCTCACGGCTGAGCCTCGACGGCGCCACGGTGATCGACCACGACGGGCTGCACGGCGCGGAGCCGAAGGACGGCACGGTCGACCTCACCGCGGGAGCGCACCCGCTGCGCATCGAGCACTTCGACCGGGGCGGCGGACAGCAGCTGCAACTCTCCTGGATACCCCCGGGCGAGAGCGAGTTCACCGTGGTGCCCCGCGAGGCGCTGAGCACCGACGCCGGGGTCGTGCGGGTGACGGCACCGGGCCGCAAGGAGTGCGAGGCGGGCGGCGACACCCCCGGCGACGGCCTGCCGCTGACCTCCGTACGCCCCGACCTGACCCTCACCGACCTGCGCCCCGACGGGTTCGAACCGCAGGTCACCGGCATGGACTGGCTGCCCGACGGCCGCCTCGCCATCAGTACCTGGGGCGGCTCCGACAACGTTGCCGGAGAGGTGTACCTGCTCGGCAACGTCACCGGCGCGACCAGCCGCGACAAGGTCACCGTCGAGAAGGTGGCGAGCGGGCTGCGCGAACCCATGGGCATCAAGTACGTCGACGGCTCGCTCTACGTCTCGCAGAAGCACGAACTGACGCGGCTGGTCGACCTGAACGACGACGACGTGACCGACGAGTACCGCACGGTCGCGACCTGGCCGTACGGAGGAAACTTCCACGAGTTCGCGTTCGGCCTGCTCTACCGCGACGGCTACTTCTACGTGAACCTGTCCGTCGCCATCGACCTCGGCGGCGCGACCACCACTCCGCAGCCCGCGCCGAACCGCGGAACCACGTACAAGATCAGCAAGAGGACGGGCAGGATCAGTCCGGTCGCGGGTGGACTGCGCACCCCCAACGGCATCGGCTGGGGCCCCGGCGGCAGTCTCTTCGCCACCGACAACCAGGGCGGCTGGCTGCCCTCCTCGAAGCTCGTCCAGATCAAACAGGACCGCTTCTTCAACCACTACACCGAGCCCGCCGGCCCCTTCGAGGACTCCCCGGTCACCGAACCGGTGCTGTGGCTGCCCCAGAACGAGATCGGCAACTCGCCCTCCACCCCGCTGTACCTGAACAAGGGCAGGTTCGCGGGCCAGATGCTGATCGGCGACGTCACCTACGGCGGCCTGCAGCGCGCCTACCTGGAGAAGGTGAAGGGCCAGTACCAGGGCGCCGTCTTCCGCTACACCCAGGGCCTGGAGGCAGGCGTCAACCGCATCACCCTCGGCCCCGACGGAGCGATCTACGCCGGTGGTCTGGGCGCCGACGGCAACTGGGGCCAGGAGGGCAAGCTCAAGTTCGGTCTGCAGAAGCTGACGCCGAACGGCGGCAACACCTTCGACATCCAGAAGATGCGGGCCGTGCCGGGCGGCTTCGACCTGACGTACACCCAACCGGTGTCCGAGGAGACCGCCGCCGAACTCGCCGAGCGTTACCAGGTCGAGCAGTGGCACTACACGCCGACCGCCGACTACGGCGGCCCGAAGATCGCCGAGGAGGAGCTGTCCGTGCGCTCGGCGACGCTCTCCAAGGACGGCCGGACCGTCCGGCTGAGGCTGGACGGCCTCCAGCCGGAGCGCGTGGTGCACGTGCGCTCCCCCCGCCCCTTCACCTCGGCGACCGGCGAGACGCTGTGGAGCACCGAGGCCTGGTACACACTCAACGAGATGCCCGGCAAGCAGCCGCCGCCCGCCACCCTCTACGAGGCCGAGGAGGCGCGTCTGACGGGCACGGCCGGTATCGACACCGACCACGCCGGCTACTCCGGCAGCGGATTCGTCGACCGGTACGACACCGAGGGCAAGGCCGCCACGACGTTCGACGTGACGGTCCCGAAATCGGGCACCTACGACGTGGGCCTGCGGTACTCCAACGGACCGCACCCGTTCGAGGGCACCAAGTCCCTTTCCCTGTACGCCAACGGGAAGAAGGTGCGGCAGACCGAACTCGCCTCCACCGGGGACTGGGACTCCTGGTCCACGCGGACCGAACGCCTGAGACTGCGCGCCGGCCACAACACCGTCTCCTACCGGTACGACCCGGGCGACACCGGCCATGTCAACCTCGACCTGATCACCGTGCGCCCGCACGGTGCCCGCGTCGCGCTCTTCGACGGCACCGCCGCCTCGCAGGAGCAGTGGCAGCACACGGACGGACGGCGCGTGGCATGGCCGCTCGCCGAGGAGAGGTCGATGGAGGTGTGCTGCGGTGACATCCGCACCAAGGAGGCCTACCAGGACTTCAGGCTGCACGTCGAGTACCGCGTCCCGCTGCTGCCGCCGGACGTGACCGGACAGGACCGCGGCAACAGCGGCATCTTCCTCCAGGACCGCTACGAGCTGCAGATCCTCGACTCCTACGGTGACACCTCGCCGGCCACCGACGAGGCCGGCGCGATCTATCTGAAGAAGGCGCCCGACACCAACGCGGCGGCGGCGCCGGAAACATGGCAGACGTACGACGTCGTCTTCCGCGCGGCCCGCTACGACGACAGCGGCCGCAAGACCGCCGACGCCCGGGTGACGGTGGTGTGGAACGGCGAGAAGGTCCACGACGACCTCGTCCTCGACGGGCCCACCGCGTCGGGCAGGGCCGAGACGCCGGCCGCCGGGGCGATCCGCTTGCAGGACCACGGGAACAAGGTCCGGTTCCGCAACATCCGGGTGGAACCGCTGAGCTGACCGCAGCCGTGGGGGGGGGGGGGGGGGGGGGGGGGGGGGGGGGGGGGGTGGTGGGTGGGGGGGGGGGGGGGGGGGGGGGGGGGGGGGGGGGGGGGGGGGGGGGGGGT
>NZ_JBVJVN010000021.1:0-36892 GCF_055603605.1 Streptomyces sp. NPDC037271 | reverse complement strand
CTCCGCCCGCGGGGACGCTCTGCTGAAAACCCAAAGAAACAAGTTCCCGGTCCAAGCCCCCGTTGGGTACCCCGTCCCCCCCCCCCCCCCCCCGGGCGCCCCCCCCCCCCCCCCCCCCCCCACGTCGCGTTCCGCACACCGGTCGGCCAGAATCCGCCGGACGCCTCTGGGTAGGGTGAGTGAGAAGTCCCCTGTGGATCGAACCAGGATCGAACTAGGAGCGGAATTGAGCGAGCCGGCGTCCACCACCCTGCAAATGGAGATCGCCCGGGAACTGGAGGTCGCGGAGACCTTCGACGCCGAGCGGGAGATCGAACGCCGGGTGGCCTTCCTGGCCGAGCGGCTGACCTCCACCGGTCTGCGCTCCCTCGTACTCGGTATCAGCGGCGGTGTCGACTCCACCACCGCGGGCCGGCTGTGCCAGCTCGCCGTCGAGCGGGCGCGGGCCGAGGGGCACGAGGCGGCCTTCTACGCGATGCGGCTGCCGCACGGTGTCCAGGCCGACGAGCACGACGCTCAGCTCGCGCTCTCCTTCATCAAGGCCGACCACGTGCTGACCGTGGACATCAAGCCCGCGAGCGACGCCGCCCTCGATGCGCTGATCGCCGCCGGTGTGACCTTCCGCGACGCCCGCCACCAGGACTTCGTGCAGGGCAACGTCAAGGCCAGGCAGCGCATGATCGCCCAGTACGCCGTGGCCGGTGCGCACGACGGCCTGGTCGTCGGCACCGACCACGCGGCGGAGGCGGTCTCCGGCTTCTTCACCAAGTTCGGCGACGGTGCCGCCGACCTGGTCCCGTTGACCGGTCTCACCAAGCGCCGCGTGCGCGCCGTCGCCGACGCGCTGGGCGCGCCCGCCGAGCTGGTGCGGAAGGTTCCGACGGCCGACCTGGAGACCCTCGATCCCGGCAAGGCCGACGAGGACGCCCTCGGAGTCACGTACGACGAGATCGACGACTTCCTGGAGGGCAAGCCGGTGAAGGACCAGGCCTTCGAGAAGATCGTCACCCGTTACCGGCTGACCGACCACAAGCGCCGGCTGCCCATCGGTCCGTGAGGTGCGGCCCCGGGTCGTCGTCCCCGGGCGAGGCCGGTGGTGAGCCGGTCGCCGAGCGAGCGGTGCCGCGGACGCCGGCCCGGCCGGTCGCGAACGCGGCCGGCACGCACACGGCAGGGGAACCCAGCACGTGGCGGGTTTGACTCGGGGTACCGGACGTCGCGGCCGGCGCCCGCGCGGGCCTGGTCGACCAACGCGGCGATCAGGACACCGTCGCGGGCCGGGCCGCGACCGTGTCCGTGTCCATGTCGGTGTACCCCGCCCCGCGCGCCCGTTTCCTGGAGCGTCAGGGGCAGCGCTGCGACGACCTGACGGCGGAGATCGCGCACCGCAATGAGCTCTCCCCCGACGTCGGTGCGTTTCCGCGGCCGGCCGCCGGGACGGCAGCGACCGCGTTCGACAGGATCCTCCCGCTCTGGAGCGACAGCGACAGTGCCGGGGACCCTCTTGAACCGACCGACCGGGCCTTCGCCCTGATCGCCCCCGCCCTGGACGGCACCGGCTGACGGCGAGCGGCCGGGCGGACGGGCGCACATTGTGTGCGACTTGTCGCTTATCACCTTAATCTGACGGCTGAGGAGCCCGGACAGTCGACGGCCGGTTCAGCCGGCGGAAGGTGAGCTTCCATGGCTGAGCGGCTCAAGAGGTCCGGCTCGGTCGGTGAACTGTCGGCCGAGTTCGCCGGCACGATGGTCCTCATCCTCTTCGGCTGCGGCGTGGTGGCCCAGGTGGCCGCGGGCGGGGCCCTCACCGACCCGGAGGGCGGCCTCGGGGACCACGACAGCATCTCCTGGGCGTGGGGGCTCGGTGTCACGCTGGGCGCCTACGTGGCGGGACGGCTGAGCGGTGCCCACCTCAATCCGGCGGTGACCGTCGCCCTCGCCGCGTTCAAGGGGTTTCCGTGGCGCAAAGTGGTTCCCTACGCGCTGGCCCAGACAGCGGGTGCCTTCGTGGCGGCTCTCCTGGTCCGCTGGAACTACACCGAAGCGCTGGCGAAGGCCGACCCCGGCCACACCATCAAGACGCAGTTCGTGTTCTCCACGCTCCCCGCCAACGGGAACACCGCCCTCCCGGTCCATGAGTGGGGGGCCTTCCGCGACCAGGTCATCGGCACCGCCATCCTCCTGCTGCTGATCCTGGCCCTCACGGACATGCTGAACTCGCCGCCGGGCGCAAACCTGGCCCCCTTCGTCATCGGCCTGGTCGTGGTCGCGATCGGCATGGCCTTCGGCACCAACGCGGGCTACGCCATCAACCCGGCCCGTGACTTCGGCCCCCGGCTGGCCAGTTTCCTCACCGGGTACGGCGGAGCATGGCGGGATCAGTACGGGAACCTCTACTTCTGGGTGCCGATCCTCGGCCCGCTGATCGGTGGCGTGCTCGGCGCGGGTCTGTACAAGGTTTTCATCGGCCGGTTCCTGCCCGCGGCGGAACCGGAGCCCACGGGGCGCGTACCGGCGCCCGAGGACTGACACCGGCCGGAGAGGCGGCACAGCATGGCGGACTTCATCGGCGCGGTGGACCAGGGAACCACCAGCACCCGATTCATGATCTTCGACCACGGCGGCAACGAGGTGGCGAAACACCAGCTGGAACACGCCCAGATCCTCCCCCGCTCCGGGTGGGTGGAGCACGACCCGGTGGAGATCTGGGAGCGCGCCAACTCGGTGATGCAGAACGCCCTGCGCTTCAGCGGGCTGTCGGCGACCGACCTGGCGGCGATCGGCATCACCAACCAGCGGGAGACCACCGTGGTCTGGGACCCGCGCAACGGCCGCCCCTACTACAACGCCATCGTGTGGCAGGACACCCGCACCGACGCCATCGCGGCGAACCTCGCACGTTCGGGCCGGGGCGACGTCATCCGCCGCAGGACCGGGCTGCCGCCGGCGACCTACTTCTCCGCCGGCAAGATCCAGTGGATCCTGGAGAACGTCGACGGCGTCCGCGAAGCGGCGGAAGGCGGGCACGCCCTCTTCGGCAACACGGACGCCTGGATCCTGTGGAACCTGACCGGCGGTCCCGACGGCGGCATCCACGCCACCGACGTGACCAACGCGAGCCGCACGATGCTGATGGACCTGGAGACGCTCGACTGGGACGACGAACTGCTGGGCTTCTTCGGCATCCCCCGGGCGATGCTCCCCACCATCAACCCCTCGTCGCACGCGGAGGCGTACGGTGTGGCCCGGACCTCCCGGCCGCTGCGCGCCGCCATCCCCATCGGCGGGGTGCTCGGCGACCAGCAGGCGGCCACCGTCGGACAGGTCTGCTTCGCGCCCGGCGAGGCCAAGAACACCTACGGCACCGGCAACTTCCTGCTGCTCAACACCGGCACGGAACCGGTCCGCTCGCAGCACGGCCTTCTCACCACCGTGGCCTACCGGTTCGGCGACAGCCCGGCGGTCTACGCACTGGAGGGCTCCATCGCGGTGACGGGGTCCGCCGTGCAGTGGCTGCGCGACCAGATGAAAATCATCAAGTCCGCTGCCGAGAGCGAGGACCTCGCCCGTACCGTCGAGGACAGCGGCGGCGTGTACTTCGTCCCCGCCTTCTCGGGCCTGTTCGCCCCCTACTGGCGCTCGGACGCCCGGGGAGCGATCGTCGGCCTCGCCCGGTACAACGACAACGCGCACCTGGCACGGGCGGCCCTGGAGGCCATCTGCTACCAGAGCCGCGACGTCGTCGAAGCCATGGAACAGGACTCCGGGGTGCACCTCGACGAGCTCAAGGTCGACGGGGGCGTGACCGCCAACGACCTCTGCATGCAGATCCAGGCCGATGTCCTCGGCGTACCGGTCAGCCGTCCCCTCGTCGCGGAGACCACCGCGCTCGGCGCGGCCTACGCGGCGGGACTGGCCACGGGGTTCTGGCGGGACACCGAAGAACTGCGCGCTCACTGGCACGAGTCCAGGCGCTGGGAACCCCAGTGGACGGAGGACCGGCGCGCACAGGGGTACGCCGGGTGGAAGGCGGCGGTGGAGCGCACGCTCGGCTGGATCGAGGTGCCGTGAACCGGCACCCGCCCGTGCCGGAAGGAGCCGGACGAGGAGGGCAACCGGCGTCGCCATAAGGTGATCCCCATGTCTGCCAGATTGAGTTCCGCGAGGACCCGCGCCGCGCTCCGCACCTCCGCGCGTACCTCTGCCGAGTTGTTGCTGATCCTTGTCATGCTTGCAGTGGCCCTGTGGGTCCTCGGACGCATGTGGTCGGTCGTGTGGCCGCTGATAGTCGGTCTGCTCCTGACCACGCTGACCTGGCCCGCCGCCCGTTTCCTGCGGCGGCACGGGTGGCGTCCCGCCCTGGCCGCGGCGGTGGTGACCGTGGGGTTCCTCCTGGCCGTCACGGGCATCGTGGCGCTGATCGCGGTGCCGATGTCCTCCGAGACCGACGAGTTGACGGCCGGCGTGGTCGAAGGCATCGACCGGCTGCGCGACTGGGCCGCGGGGCCGCCGCTGAACATCGACGACGGCCAGATCACCGGTGCGCTCGACTCCGCGATGGCGCGCGTCCAGGACAGCATCGGCAGCGTGGTCAACACGGTGGCCACCGGCCTGAGTACCGTGGTCAACGGTCTGATCACCGCGGTGCTGGGCGTCTTCCTGATGTTCTTCTTCCTCAAGGACGGGCCGCGGTTCCTGCCGTGGCTGGCCCGCCAGCTGCCCGGCCGGCTCGCCGCCGACGTCCCGGCCGTCGCCCTGCGCAGCTGGGAGACCCTGGGCTCGTTCGTCCGCTCGCAGGCACTCGTGGGTCTGCTCGACGCCGTCTTCATCGGCCTCGGACTGTGGATCCTGGACGTGCCGCTCGTACTGCCTCTGGCGGTGCTGACGTTCGTCTCCGCGTTCGTGCCCATCGTGGGTGCCCTGTTCGCGGGCTTCGTCGCGGTGCTCATCGCTCTGGTGTCGAACGGCCTGACGGACGCGCTGATCGTGCTGGCGATCATCGTCGTGGTGCAGCAGTTGGAGGGCAACGTGTTCCAGCCCATCATCCAGAGCCGCGGACTCGGTCTGCACGCGGCGGTGATCCTGCTGGCGGTGACCCTGGGCGGCAGCCTGGCCGGAATCGTGGGCAGTCTGCTCGCCGTACCGGTCGCCGCGATCATCGCGGTGATCTGGAACTACGTACGCGAGCAGCTCGTCGAGCCTCTGGAGGAGCCCGCCGCGGCCGACGCCTGAGCGGCGGGCCGGTCCGCGCCACCGGACGGCGCCGTCCTCGTGCCGCGTGCTTTCCGGTAGGCGGTCGGGGTGAGCCCCACGTCTCTGCGGAAGATGGCCCGGAAGTTGGCGGACGTGCCGAACCCGGTCTCCGTGGCGATCCTCTCGACCGACCAGTCGGAGGTCTCGAGGAGCCGGCGCGCACGGAGGGTTCTCTGCAGGACGACCCACTGCATGGGAGGCAGCCCGGTCTCACCCACGAAACGCCGGACGAAGGTCCTCCGGGACAGCAGGCTGTGGTCCGCCATCCGTTGGACGGTGATCGGCGACCCCAGGTTCTCGACCGCCCATTCCCGGGTCGCGCGCAGACTGTCGCGGCCGGGGGTGGACAGGTCCGTGTACTGCGGCTCGTCCGCACCGCGGACGGAGGAGAAGACGACGTCCTTCGCCACGCCGTCCGCGGCGGTGGTCCCGAAATCCGCTTGTACGACATGGAGGCACGCGTCGATTCCCGCGCCCGCGCCCGCGGACGTGAGAATCGACCCGTCCTCGACGAACAGCCGATTCTCCACGACCTCGACTTCGGGATACGCCACTCGGAGTTCGCCCGTGTGCCGCCAATGTGTCGTAGCGGCCTTTCCGTTCAGTATTCCGCCGGCCGCGAGCGCGAACACGCCGGTACAGACGGCGACGACACGGGCCCCCCGCTCCGCTGCCGCCCGCAGCACCGCGAGGAATTCCTCCGGGACCGGGCGGAGGGGGCTCTCGTAGCCCGGGACAACGACGATACCGGCGCACTCGGCCTCGGTCAGCGAGTGAGTCGGCCGGACCTCCGCGGTCGCCTCGCGGTCTCCGCACACGAGTACTCGATAACCCGGGTGCCGGCCGAACACGTGCGCCGCGATGCTGACGTCCAGCGCATACGCTCGCGGTACCGCGAGGATGGCGACGACTGTCCGCTCACCGGTGGATCGCACTGACGACTCCTCGCTCCCGTGCTTCCCGTCCAGCTTACGAGCACGGCCCTCCGACCCGTTACCGGGTCCTGGCACGATCCTTGCCGTGAGTGGCACAACCGAGTCTGTTTCGCCCGGCCTGTTCCTCATACGGTTTCGGCAGTATCAATTTCTGCCCCGTATTCGGTGATAGGAGTGCCATGAGCGACGCACGTCAGGTCGAGAGTTTCGGAGTCCCCTGGGAAAGGGATTACGGATACGTTCAGGCGGTCAGACACGGCGACACGATTTACCTCTCCGGTCAGGTGGCACACGACGGGACGGATCTCGTCGCCCCCGCTCCGGTCGACGACGCCGGGCTGGTCACCGACTTCTCCCGCACGGGCGAACAGCTGCGCCAGTGCTACGCCAACGCCGCGGTGCTGCTGGGGCGTTTCGGCGCGTCGATGAACGACGTCGTCGAAGAGGTCATCTACGCGGTCGATGTCGACGCGGCCGACGCCGCGGCAGGGCCGGTGCGCAAGGAGGCCTACGGCAGACCTGACCCTCAGGTGGCCAGCACGATGATCGGCACCCCACGGCTGGCCTTCCGTGAGCTGCTCGTCGAGGTCAGGTTCGTGGCCCGGGTCTGAGTACCGCTCCGCGGCTGTCGGGGGAAATCGGTCGCAGCCGGACGGCCGCCGCTGCTAGCTTGCGGCCGTGGATCTCTTCTCCGGCTCCTGGACGGCGTTGCGCGCCGCGGTCGCCGAAGTCCCCGACGAGGACTTCGCGCGGCCGTCCGGCTGCACCGGCTGGCTCGTACGCGACCTGGTGTGCCACCTGATCATCGACGCCCAGGACGTCCTGATCACCCTCGCCACCCCCGCCGCCGCGGAACCGACCCGGGACGCGGTGACCTACTGGAACGTCGTCGAAGCCCCGACCGGCGACGACCCGCTCGACGTGCTGACCGTCCGTCTGGCCGCCGCGTACGAGGAGCCGTGGCTGCTGAGGTTCCATCTCGACGACGTGGGTTCCGCCGCAGGTCGCGCCGCCGGACTCGCGGACCCCGTGGGCCGGGTCGGCACCCGCGGCGAGGTGCTCACCGCGGGCGACTACCTTTCCGCCTACGTCCTGGAATGGACGCTGCACCACCTCGACCTCATCGCCCACCTGCCGGACATCTCGCAACCGCCCGCCGAAGGGCTCGCCCGGTCGCGCGAGCTGCTGGAGAAGATCGTCGGGGCGACGTTCCCCCCGTCGTTCACCGACGAGGACGCGCTGCTGATCGGCACCGGCCGGCGTGCGCCGACCGAGGCGGAGAAGGCCGCGCTGGGTGAGCCGGCCACGAGGGTCCCGGTCACACTCGGCTGACCGGGCACACCGCTTCCCGGGGCGCCGGCGCCCCGGAGTCGGCCCATCGGATGACAGGTGCCCCGTACGATCCGGGAGCCGGACGGAGCCCCCTGGACGCCCCGTCGCCCGCGGCAGTCCGCGGGAGGGGCCGAACGGCCCACGGCCGGGCCCGAGCGGCCTCTGGTGCCCTGCCTCGCACGGCGGCACGCTCGTACCGACCCGACAGCCCCCCGTGTGCAGCCGAGGGGAACGGCGAGAGGCGGATCCCGCGGCCGAGGCAGCGGTGTTCCCGTACCGTGCGGTTCGTCAGCCGGCTGCTCGCGGTGCGAGAACGAAAGGAGCCGGAGCGATGACCTCTTCCACCACCCTGGCCGCGGCCCTCCCCACCGACCACCGTGAACGACTCATGAGGATCGCCCGCGAGGTCTGCGTCGCGGAAGGCACCCGTCTCTTCGAGGAGGGGCGGCGCGCCGACCGGTTCTGGATCGTGCGGACCGGCACCGTCCACCTCGACCTGCACGTCCCCGGCCGCCGGGCCGCCGTGATCGAGGCACTGGGCCACGGCGAACCGGTCGGCTGCTCCTGGCACTTCCCGCCCTACCTGTGGCAGCTGGGCGCCGAGGCCGTGACCCCGGTGCGGGCCTGGGAGTTCGACGCGGACACCATGCGGGAGATGTGCGTGCGCGACCCCGAGTTCGGCCGGGCGGTCGCCGTCTGGGTCGGCAGGGTGGTGGCCCACCGGCTGCGAGCGGCCCGGGTCCGGCTGCTCGACCTGTACGCGCCCTACGGCAGCGGCAGCCGGGTCTGAAGCTGAGGACGGCGACGCTCCGCGGTGACGGGTGGACCCGGGAACGGCCGGCCCTCGGTGTCACCCGTCGTGAGGCACCGGCGCCCGCCACACCAGCGTGGTGCCGCCGTCCGCGGGGCGGGTGAGCCGCAGTTCGCCGCCCAGTTGACCGGCCCGTTCCGCCATGTTGCGCAGCCCGCTGCGGCGGCCCTCCGGCGGGATGCCGACACCGTTGTCGCTCACGGTCAGCCGTACTTCACCACCGTCCGTTTCGAGGGCCACGGCGACCCGGTCGGCACGCGCGTGCCGGGCGACGTTGGTCAGCGCCTCGGACAGCACGGCCACCACGTGCTCGGCGATCCGGCCGGGCACCTCCGTGTCCAGCAGGCCCTCCATCCGGAGGCTGGGCGCGAAGCCCAGCACCGGGGCCGCCTCACCGACGACCCGCACGGCACGGCTGCGCAGTCCGGCACCGGCGGTGCCGGCGCGTGCACGCAGACCGAAGATCGTGGACCTGATGATCTTGATGGTCTCGTCCAGGTCGTCCACCGCCCGCAGCACCCGCTCCGACGCGGCGCGGTGCTCGATCAGGCGGCCGGCGCTCTGCAGCGT
Organism: Streptomyces sp. NPDC037271; assembly: GCF_055603605.1. Classification (NCBI taxonomy): domain Bacteria; kingdom Bacillati; phylum Actinomycetota; class Actinomycetes; order Kitasatosporales; family Streptomycetaceae; genus Streptomyces; species Streptomyces sp. NPDC037271. The sequence continues at coordinate 27,991 of NZ_JBVJVN010000021.1, read as the reverse complement.
CATACCGGTGGCGAACAGCCGCTGGATCGCGAGGTCGTGCAGATCCCGGGCTATCCGGTCCCGGTCCTGGAGCACGGCGATCTGCTCGGCGTCTCGGCGGCGCTCCGCGAGTTCCATCGCGAGCGCCGCCTGTGCGGCGAAGCCCTGCAGGGGCCCGGTCTCCTTCTCGGAGAACACCGCGCGGCCCGCCCGCCGCACCAGCAGCACCACACCGCGCACGCCTTCACCGGCGCCGAAGGGCACGGCCACCGCGGGTCCGAGTCCGGTGAACCTCGGCGCGTCGGCCGACACCCGGTCGTCCCGGGTCACGTCCGGGCTGCGCACGGGCGCGGCGGTGGAGAAGGCCAGACCGGTGAGGCTGTCGTCGATGGGCAGCACGAGCCCGCGGTGTTCCTCCGCTCCCTGCCCGGTGGCCAGCTCCACCACCAGCGAGCCGGTGCCCTCCATGGGCATGGCCAGTACGGCCAGGGCCGCGCCGGTGATCTCCCTGGCCCGTTCCGCGATCAGGCCGAGGGCTTCACCGCGCTCGCTGCCGGACATCAGGCTGTGGGTGATCTCCGCGTTGGCCTGCAGCCAGCGCTCCCGCAGCCGCGACTGCTCGTACAGGCGGGCGTTGTCGATCGCGACACCGGCGGCGACCGCCAGGGTCGACAGGACCGACTCGTCCTCCTCGTCGAACTGCGCCCCGCCCCGCTTCTCGGTCAGGTACAGATTTCCGAAGACCTGGTCCCGGACCCGGATGGGAACGCCGAGGAAGGTGTTCATCGGCGGGTGGTGCGGCGGGAAACCGTACGACGACGTGTGCTCGGAGAGGTCGGCCAGCCGCAACGGCTCGGGGCGGCGGATGAGTTCGCCGAGGATGCCGTGCCCTTCCGGGAAGGGGCCGATGCGGGCGATCTGCTCCTCGTCGACGCCCACCGTGTGGAAGGCCGACAGCCGCTTGCCGTCCGGGCCGATCACGCCGAGGGCGGCGTAGCGCGCGTCGACGAGGGCCGCCGCGGCCTCCACGATGCTGTGCAGCACGTGCTCGAGGTCCAGCTCCCTGCCCACCGAGAGCACCGCCTCCAGGAGACTGTGCACCCGGTCGCGCGTGCCCCTGGCCGCGTCCAGCCGGGCCTGGAGTTCCTCCAGCAGCTCGTCCAGTCTCAGCTGCGGCAGCCGTACCCGGGCTTCCGCCTGGTCAGGGCTCTCCACCGGTGATCCTCCAGGTCGTTGCGCCGTGCCGGCAGCCGGCCGTCCCGGTCGTGCACCACGGTAACGGCCCCTGCTCGGGCAGGTCGCGGGAGGGCGCTGCCCGGAGGTTCAGTGCCCCTTCCGCCGGAGCCGGTCCTGCGCCTGGGTGGCGATCACCGCGGCCTGGACGCGTCGTTCCACTCCGAGTTTGGCCAGCAGCCGGGAGATGTGGTTCTTGACCGTCTTCTCGGCGAGGTAGAGCCGCGAGCCTATCTGACGGTTGGTCAGCCCCTCGCCGATCAGGGCGAGGATCTCCCGCTCGCGGTCGGTCAGTCCCGGCAGGGCGTCCGGCGCCTCCTCCCCGGCCTGCTCGCCGCGCAGCCGGGCCATCAGCCTGGCCGCGGCGCTCGGGTCGAGCAGGGACTGGCCGGCGGCGACCGTGCGCACGGCGGTCACGAGGTCCGAGCCCTGGATCTGCTTGAGCACGTAACCGGCCGCACCGGCCATGACCGAGTCGAGCAGGGCCTCCTCGTCGTCGAACGAGGTCAGCATCAGACAGGCCAGTTCCGGCATGCGCGACCGCAGTTCCCGGCACACGCCCACCCCGTCGCCGTCGGGCAGCCGCACGTCGAGCACCGCCACCCGGGGGCGCAGGGCGGGAACGCGGACGAGGGCCTGCTCGACCGTGCCGGCCTCGCCCACCACCGTGATGTCCGGTTCGTCGTCGAGCAGGTCGCGCACCCCTCGCCGCACCACCTCGTGGTCGTCCAGCAGGAAGACCCGGATCGGGTCCCCGGAGCCGGGCCGCTCGGTGTCCGCCATCGAATACTCCTCGTCCGCGTCGGCGCTGTCCTCGGCGAGCCGCTTCCCCCTCGGGACGGCGGCTCCTCCTGTGGAGATCCTTCTGTGTCCTGGGCCGAAGGACCAGGGCCGGTCGGCCCTGTCTGCCCGCGCCGGGACGGTTCCGGGCCGGGCGAAGGCGGAGTTCTGGGGCCGAACGGCCCTAGCACACGGCTCGCCGCCGACGCTCCAATGAGCTGACCGACCTGCGACCGCCCGACCGCTCCCGAGCCTAGAAGTCCTCGAAGTCCTCGAAGTCCTCGAAACCCGGGGCCCGGGATCCCGAGCGGAGACAAGACCATGAGTGATGATCCCGCACGAAAGCATGCCATGACGTTCGACGACGTCCGCTCCAGCCCGGTGGGACCTCGCCGGAGCACCGAACTCGGCGGCGAGGAGGCCCTGGCGCTGCTCGGCAGCGTTTCCCTGGGACGGATCGTCTTCACCCGGCACGCCCTGCCGACGATCCGCCCGGTCAACCACGTTCTGGACGACGGCGACATCATCATCCGCACCCACGAGGGCGCGGCCCTGACCTCCCGTACGCAGAAGGCCGGCGCTCCCGGTGTCGTGGTCGCCTACGAGGCGGACGTGATCGACCCGGACACACACCTCGGGTGGAGTGTGGTGGTGACCGGCTATGCCCGACTGGTGACGGACCCGGTGGACCTGACGCGATATCAGTCCATGCTGCGTCCGTGGGTGGAGCAGGCGATGGACTACGCGGTCCGTGTCGTTCCCGATCTGATCACCGGGGTCCGGCTCACCGAGGCGCAGCCGTCCGCCGGGGTGTGACCCCGCACGGCGCATCCGTCGGTGTCCGGGGCATGCCTCTCCCCGGGGCGGCAGGGCCGAGGGGAGACACCCCGGGGGACCTTGAGCCCCGGGCCGGCGCGGTCCCATGGGGACCAACGGCCCTGTTCGTCCGGCCGTTGGTCCCCGCTGCGCCGTGGACGGCGGATCCACGCCGAAACGCGGGTCACCTGCTGGTACACAGAGATCCGCCGCCGCATCCAGTGCCGCGGTCCCCGACTCCTCCACCCCTTCCGGGAGGTTCCATGCTGTCCGCAGAGTCCGCGTCCGTGGTGCGTGCCACGCTGCCCGCCGTCGCCGGAGCGCTCGACGAGATCACCGCGCGTTTCTACGGCACGATGTTCCACGACCGGCCGGAACTGCTCGACGGGCTGTTCAACCGGGGCAATCAGGCGAACGGTGCCCAACGACGGGCGCTGGCCGGCTCGATCGCCGCGTTCGCCGGCGCGCTGCTCGACGACCCGGACACGCGTCCGGACGCCCTGCTGGAACGCATCGCCCACAAGCACGTGTCCGTCGGTGTCACCGACGACCAGTACACGATCGTGCACAAGTACCTGTTCGGCGCGATAGCCGACGTCCTGGGCGACGCCGTCACCCCGGCGGTGGCCGCCGCCTGGGACGAGGTGTACTGGCTGATGGCCGGTGCGCTGATCGGCCAGGAGGCTCGTCTCTACCACGAGGCGGGGCTGTCGGCCGACCGGATCTGGCGGCAGTGGAAGGTCGTCGAGCGCCGGACCGAGACCCCGGACGCGGTGTCCTTCGTGATCCGCCCGGCCGACGGCGCACCCGCGCCCCGCGCCCGGGCCGGTCAGTACGTGAGCGTGCGCGTGCTGATGGCCGACGGTGTGCACCAGGTACGCCAGTACAGCCTGTCCTCGGACCCCGGCGGCGAGTTGCGCCGGATCACCGTGAAACGGGTCGCCGGCGCGGGCGGCGCCCCGGGCGGTGAGGTCTCCAACCTGCTGTACGACGACGTCTGCCGGGGCGACGAGCTGACCCTGTCGGCGCCGGCCGGCGACATCGTCCTCGACGGCGCCGACGGGGCCGACCCGGTCGTGCTGGTCTCGGCGGGCATCGGCTGCACTCCCCTGACCGGGATGGCGGCCCACCTCGCGGCCCTCGGATCGACCCGCCCCGTGCTGGTCCTGCACGCCGACCGGTCCCCCGCCGACCACGCCCTGCGCGCCGAGACGCGCGAGCTCGTGGAGCGTCTGCCGGACGCCAGGGCCGTGTTCTGGTACGAACGCCCCGGTCCGCAGGAGCCGGAGGCCCGCAGTGGTCCGATGGACCTCTCCGGCATCGAACTGCCGGACGGCGCCGCGGTGTTCCTGTGCGGGCCACTGCCCTTCATGCGGGCGGTACGCGGTCAGCTGCTCGCCGCCGGCGTCCCGGCACGCCGCATCCGGTACGAGGTCTTCGGCCCCGACCTGTGGCTGGCGGACACGGCAGGCTGAGGGGGACGTCCCGCCCTGCGGGCAGCGGCCCGCAGGGCGGGACGACCGGGCCGGGACGACCGGGCCGGTCGCCGGCCGGGCCGGTCGCCGGCCGGGGTTGGTCACCGAACGGGACTGGTCACCAGGCACCCACCGTCCCGGCCACCGGGTCCCTCACGCGGCCGACCCCGGGGAAGGGCGCCGCACGCCCGTGCCCGTGCGGTCGGGAGCCTCGGACCGCTCAGTCGGCGGGGGCGGCCGGGGCCCCGTCCGTGACGGTCCGGCGCAGGCCGGTGGCGGTGTAGGCCAGCGCCGCCGCCGCGACCACGCCGAGGAGTACGAGGCCGAGCGCGTACGAGCCGTAGGTGCCGTAGAGGGAGCCCATGACGAGCGGCGGCACGAAGCCCCCGAGGCCGCCCGCGGCGCCCACGACACCGGTGACCGAGCCGACCTTGTTCGCCGGGGTCAGCAGGGCCACCAGGGCGAACACGGCGCCGCTGCCCGCGCCCAGGGCGGCGGCCAACGACAGGAACGCGATGGTGCCGGTCGGTGTCAGCGCCGGTGTCGACGACTGGACGAGCGCCGCGGCCAGCACCACGGCCAGCGTGCCGGCCACCACCCGCACCGGTCCGACCCGGTCGGAGAGCCAGCCGCCGAACGGCCGCATCGCCACCGCGAGCAGGACGAACCCGGCCATGCGGTTCGCCGCGTCGGCCTGGGCGAGCCCGTAACCGGTCTTCAGGTAGGTGGGCAGGTAGACGGAGAAGGCGACGTAACCGCCGAAGGCCACCGCGTACAGCGCACAGGCCTGCCAGGTCGTGCCGAGGCGCATGGTGGCGGCCGTCCGGCGGGCCGGCGGCCCGGCCGGCGGGGTGCGTCCGGGGGCGTCCCTCAGCAGCAGCGCGGCCACGAACGCGTAGACCGCCAGTACGGCCGCGGTGATCAGGAAGGGGTTCGCCATGCCGTGCGCGTCCACCAGTTTCACCGTCGTCAGGGCGCTGATCGCGGTGCCGCCCATGCCCATGCCGAAGATTCCGACGGCGAGGCCGCGCCGCTCGGGCGGGAACCACGCGTTGACGAAGGGCACACCGACGGCGAAGGAGGTGCCGCCGACGCCGAGGAAGAACCCTCCGACCAGCAGCGCGGCCAGTGAGGAGTGGCCCGCCAGGCCCAGGTGGAGCACCGGCACGACGGTGGCGACCGACACGAGCGGGAACATGACCCGCCCGCCGAACCGGTCCGTGAGCGCGCCGACGGGGATCCGGCCCAGCGAGCCGACCACGACGGGCACCGCCACCAACAGGGACTGCTCGAACGACGTCAGGCCCAGGCTTTCCTCGAAGCGGGGGCCGAGCGGGCTCAGCAGCGCCCACGCCCAGAAGTTCACGGCGAAGCCGACCGTGGCCAGGCCCAGCATCAGCCATGCCCGGCCGGGTACCGAAGCGCCCGCCGGCGCCGGGGGTGAACTGTCCCTGTGCTCGCTCAACTGCTGGACCATGCTTCCGTCCTCTTCCCTTCACGGTGTCCTGCGCACCGGAACGCACGGCGACCACGGAGCCTGTCGTCCGTGTGCCGGATCCTCGTGATCACTGTTCCGCCGTCCGGTGTCCCGGCGGGATGGGCCGGGGGTCCCCGCCCCCGGTCGGAGGGCCCCGGGGGACGGGGCCGGGGGTCCCTCCCCCCGGGACCCGCTCACGAAGCCGGCCGGTGCCGGCCGTTCGTGGGACGGACCGACGGGTGGCGGGCCGCAGCGCGGGGTGTGCGCCCGCCCTCCGGCCCGTATCCGAACCGGATGAGCAACTGCGGGCAGTGGCGCCCGCGTTCTCCGCTCATCGCCGCTCGCAGGTCCGGCCACTCCATCGCCTGGTGCAGCATCGAGGTGCGCACCCCGTGCGCGGTCGCGGTCAGCAGCATCCGCTGGAGGGCCTGTCCCGCCCGCAGCCAGTCCCGCCGCCGGTCGTGCGAGGTCCACAACAGGCCCACCTGGACATGGCGTTCGAACCGCATGGCCGGCCGGCCCAGCGCGGGCAGAGGCGCCGCGAAGTCCCGCACCGGCACGTGCCCGGAGCTGTCACGGGGCCCCAGGGCGGTCACCGGGATGCCGTAGGGGGCGTCCGCCCCCGGTGCGGTGAGCCAGGCACGGGACTCGGCCGTTCGCCCGGAGTCGGCGGCGTTGCGGGCCTCGGCGGCCTCGGTCAGACGCAGCAGCCGGCGGGTCGCGACGATGTCGGGGACGTCCAGGTGCGCCCCCTCGGCCCGGACCGCGCCGACCATGTCCGCCACGACGGGATCCGGCACCGGGCGGCCGGTGAAGGGCATCCTGCTGGTGTGCCGGCGTTCGACGGCTTCGTACAGGCCGTCCAGCCGGTCCGGGGCGCCGCCGGGCGGCTGCTCGGACAGCCGTACGGTGGCCAGCAGGCTCGGATCGTCCCCCGGCGGCAGCAGGCTGACGGCGGGGGTCCAGCCCATGTGGGCGGCTGCCACCCGGAGGTTGAGGACGGCAGCGCCCACCGACAGGTGCTGCGCGCGCCCCTGCGGGTCGGCCGCCGTCAGCCACCGTTCACGATCGGCGCGTACTTCGACGGACCGGCTGTCCGTATCCAGGCCGAACCGCCAGGGCTGTGTGTTGTGCATGGACGGTGCCGCCACGGCCGCGGCGAGCAGGGCCTGCACGGCTGTGGCGTCGACTTCCCGGGTCTGCATGGGGGCTCCTTCGCGAAACGCTCCGCACTCGCCTCGACCCTCCGCCGCCCGGAGGCCCGGGGGGAGGGTTGAACGGCCCCCGGCGGCAGGCCGTGCGGCCCCGGCCCCCGTGGGTCCCGGGGCCATGCGTCGTGTGCCGCCGCCGGGCCGGAACACGCGTGCGGCCCGGCGCGCCCCGGTCGCCGCCGGACGGCGGACGGGGGATGCGGCGGCCGGCAGCCGTGGGACGCGTCGCGCCGATGGGCGTCACTCGGTCGATCACCGTCGGCCTGCGTCCCGGGGCCGGCCCGGGCCCGCGCCGGCCGGCCCCCGCTCGCAGGGCCGTTGGTCCCTGTTCCAGCCGTGTGAACGGGGTCGAACGCCCACCTGCCGGGGGCCGCCGGACCCCGGTGTGCGAGACCCGCCGCGGCATAGCGTTCCGAGCCATGGAGAACGATCGCGACGGGCGACGCCGGCAGCCGGGCGTCGTGGAGAGCTGGCCACTGGCCGCCCGCAGGCTGCTGACGCGCCGGGAGGTGTCGGCCGACGGCCGCGCCGTGTTCGGCGAGGGCGACGGACGGTGGGAGGGTTTCTACCGCGACCGCTGGTCGCACGACAGGGTGGTGCGCTCCACGCACGGCGTGAACTGCACCGGGTCCTGTTCGTGGATGGTGTACGTCAAGGACGGCATCATCACCTGGGAGCACCAGGCCACGGACTACCCGTCGATCGGCGCCGACTGTCCCGAGTACGAACCTCGCGGATGCCCGCGCGGGGCGTCGTTCTCCTGGTACACCTACTCCCCCAGCCGGGTCCGCCACCCGTACGTCCGGGGCGCGCTGCTGACGATGTGGCGCGAGGCACGGCGCCGTCTGGGCGATCCGGTGGCGGCCTGGGCGGAGATCACCGGTGATCCGGCGAAGGCCCGGGCGTACAAGCGGGCCCGCGGCAAGGGCGGTCTGGTGCGCGCGGACTGGGACGAGGTGAACGAGCTGGTGGCCGCCGCGCACGTGCACACCGTCAAGGTCTACGGTCCCGACCGGGTGGCGGGTTTCTCGCCCATCCCGGCGATGTCGATGGCGTCCTTCGCGGCCGGCTCCCGCTTCCTGTCGTTGATCGGCGGCACGCTGCTGTCGTTCTACGACTGGTACGCGGATCTTCCGGTCGCCTCCCCGCAGGTCTTCGGCGACCAGACGGACGTGCCGGAGGCGGCGGACTGGTGGAACGCGGGCTATCTGGTGATGTGGGGCTCCAACATCCCCGTGACCCGCACACCGGACGCGCACTTCCTCACCGAGACCCGCTACAACGGCACCAAGGTCGTCGCGGTCTCCCCCGACTACGCGGACAACGTCAAGTTCGCCGACGAGTGGCTGTCACCGCACCCGGGCACCGACGGGGCGCTGGCGATGGCCATGGGGCACGTGATCCTGCGGGAGTTCCTCGTCGACCGCGAGGTGCCGTACTTCCGGGACTACCTGCGCACCTACACGGACGCACCGTTCCTGGTGACCCTGCGCGAGAGCGGGCACGGGCTCGTCCCGGGCGGTTTCCTGACCGCGGCCGACCTGGGCGGCGAGGAGGAGGGCGAGGAGCACGCGCGGTTCAAGACGGTGCTGCTGGACCGGGCCACCGGTGAGGCGGTGGTCCCCGGCGGCTCGCTCGGCTTCCGGTGGTCGGAGTCCGGGCGGGGCCGCTGGAACCTGGACCTCGGGGACGTGGAACCCGAGTTGACTCTGCTCGACACGGCCGAGGACACGGTGGAGGTGGCACTGCCCCGCTTCGACGAGGGCGCCACCGAGGGCGGCTCGGTCATGGTGCGCGGGGTCCCGGTGCGACGGATCGGCGGGCGCGTCGTCACCACGGTCTTCGATCTCATGCTGGCGCAGTACGGGGTGCACAGGCCGGGTCTGCCGGGCAGCTGGCCCGCCTCGTACGAGGACGCGGGCCAGCCGTACACCCCGGCCTGGCAGGAGACCGTCACCTCCGTGCCCGCCGGGCAGGCGGCCCGTATCGCCCGCGAGTTCGCCCGCAACGCCGAGCGCACCGGCGGTCGTTCGATGATCGCGATGGGCGCGGGCACCAACCACTGGTTCCACTCGGACACCATCTACCGGGCCTTCCTGGCGCTGACCACGATGACCGGTTGCCAGGGTGTCAACGGCGGTGGCTGGGCGCACTACGTCGGCCAGGAGAAGGTCCGCCCGCTGACCGGCTTCCAGCACCTGGCGTTCGCGTTCGACTGGCAGCGGCCCACCCGTCACATGGCGGGCACCTCGTACTGGTATCTCAACACCGACCAGTGGCGTTACGAGGCCTTCGGCCCCGAGGAGCTGGCCTCCCCGCTCGGTGAGGGCCGGTTCAGGGGCAAGGCGTTCGCGGACTGCCTGGCACAGGCCGTGCGGCTCGGCTGGACGCCGGGCCACCCCGGCTTCGGCCGCAACCCGCTGGACCTGGCCGACGAGGCCGCCGCCGCGGGCCGCCCGGTCGCCGAGCACGTCGTGGACGAGCTGAGGTCCGGGCGGCTGCGCTTCGCCGTGGAGGACCCGGACGATCCCGCCAACTTCCCCCGGGTGCTGACCGTGTGGCGGGCGAACCTGCTGGGCTCCTCCGGCAAGGGCAACGAGTACTTCCTGCGTCATCTCCTGGGCACGGACGCGGCCGTCCGCTCGGACGAGACCCCGCCGGGGGGACGCCCCGAGGAGGTGGTGTGGCACGAGGAGGCTCCGGAGGGCAAGCTCGATCTGCTGGTCACCATGGACTTCCGGATGACCTCCACCGGTCTGCTGGCCGACGTGGTCCTGCCGGCGGCGACCTGGTACGAGAAGGACGACCTGTCCAGTACGGACATGCACCCCTTCGTGCACGCCTTCACCCCGGCCATCGCCCCGCCCTGGCAGTCGCGCACCGACTACGACACCTTCCTGGGCATCGCCGACCGGTTCAGCGAGCTGGCGGCGGAGCACCTGGGCACCCGCACCGACGTGCTGGCGGTGCCGTTGCAGCACGACACGCCGGACGAACTCGCCCAGCCGGGCGGTGTGGTACGGGACTGGAGGGCCGGCGAGTGCGAGCCGGTGCCGGGCCGGACCATGCCGAAACTGGTCGTCGTCGAGCGGGACTTCGCGGCCGTCGCACAGAAGATGCGCGCCGTCGGCCCCCTCCTGGACACCCTCGGCACGACCACCAAGGGCGTGACCGTCCACCCGGACCGGGAGATCGAGGACCTGCGGCACCGCTGCGGCACCGTCCGCGACGGGGTCGGCGCCGGCCGCCCTTCGCTGGCCACCGCCACCCACATGTGCGAGGCGATCCTCGCACTGTCCGGCACCACCAACGGACGCCTGGCGACCGAGGGCTTCCGGGAGCTGGAGCGGCGGACCGGCAGCGGGGGCCTGGTGGAGCTGGCCGCCGAACGAGAGGCGGAGCGGATCACCTTCGCCGACACCCGGACCCAGCCGCGCGCCGTGATGACGTCGTACGAGTGGTCGGGCTCGGAGACCGGTGGCCGACGCTACTCGCCGTTCGTCATCAACGTCGAGCACAAGAAGCCCTGGCACACCCTCACCGGCCGCCAGCACTTCTTCGTCGAGCACGACTGGCTGGCCGAGCTGGGCGAGCAACTGCCCGTCTACCGGCCACCGTTGAACGCCATACGGCACTACGGTGACGAGCACCTCCACGAGCCCGGCCGCGCCGAGGTCACGGTGCGCTACCTGACCCCGCACTCCAAGTGGTCCGTCCACTCCGAGTACCAGGACAACGCGTACATGCTGGCGCTGTCCCGCGGCGGACCGGTGATCTGGATGTCCACCGCGGACGCCGGGAGGATCGGCGTCACGGACAACGAGTGGATCGAGGCGTACAACCGCAACGGCGTGGTGGCCGCCCGGGCCGTCGTCACCCACCGGATGCCCGAGGGCACGGTGTACATGTACCACGCCAAGGACCGCACGGTGAACGTGCCGAAGACCGAGGTCAGCGGCGCACGCGGGGGCGTGCACAACGCACTGACGCGCCTGCTGGTCAAGCCCACGCACCTGGCGGGCGGGCACGCCCAGCTCACCTACGCCTTCAACTACTACGGGCCCACCGGCAACCAGCGTGACGAGGTCACCGTGATCCGCCGCCGAAGCCAGCAAGTGGAGTACTGACATGCGCGTCATGGCCCAGATCGCCATGGTGATGAACCTCGACAAGTGCGTCGGGTGTCACACCTGTTCGGTGACCTGCAAGCAGACCTGGACCAACCGCACCGGCGTCGAGTACGCCTGGTTCAACAACGTCGAGACCAAACCGGGCATCGGCTACCCGCGCCGGTACGAGGACCAGGACCGGTGGAAGGGCGGCTGGACACTGGACCGCAGGGGCCGGCTGGTACTGCGTTCCGGTGGCCGGGTCCGGCGGCTGCTGTCGTTGTTCTCCAACCCGGACCTGCCGGTCATCGAGGACTACTACGAGCCGGTGACCTACGACTACGACAACCTGGTGAGCGCGCCCGCCGGACCGGACCTGCCGGTCGCCCGCCCACGGTCGGTCCTCACCGGCAGGCCGGCCGCCGTCACGTGGGGTGCCAACTGGGAGGACGGTCTGGGCGGTGCGCCCGAGCACGCGGGCGGCGACCCCAACCTGAGCGGCGCGTGGGCGCAGAAGGTCCGGTTCGAGTTCGAGCAGACCTTCCTGTTCCACCTCCCCAGGCTCTGCGAGCACTGCCTCAATCCGGCCTGCGTGTCGGCCTGTCCGTCCGGCGCGATGTACAAGCGGGTCGAGGACGGCCTCGTCCTGGTCGACCAGGACCGCTGCCGCGGCTGGCGGATGTGCGTGACGGCGTGCCCGTACAAGAAGGTGTACGTCAACCACGCCACCGGCAAGGCGGAGAAGTGCACGTTCTGCTTCCCGCGCGTCGAGGCGGGACAGCCCACGGTCTGCTCGGAGACGTGCGTCGGCCGGCTGCGCTACCTGGGACTGCTGCTGTACGACGCCGACCGGGTGGGGGACGCGGCGGCGACCCCGGACGAGCAGGACCTGCTGGACGCCCAGCGCGGTGTCTTCCTCGACCCGCGCGATCCGGAGGTGATCGCGGCGGCGCGCAAGTCCGGCGTTCCCGAGGACTGGCTGGAGGCGGCCCGGCGCTCGCCGGTGTACGACCTGGTCGCGCGCTACAAGGTGGCGCTGCCGCTGCATCCGGAGTACCGCACCCTTCCGATGGTCTGGTACGTACCGCCGCTCTCCCCGGTCCTCGACGCCGTCACCGTCGCCGGCGGCGACCAGGACGACCCGGACCACGTGTTCGCGGCCGTCACCCGGCTGCGCATTCCTCTCGAATACCTGGCGAGCCTGTTCACCGCCGGGGACACGGACGTGGTGGGCGGGGTGCTGATGAAGCTCACGGCACTGCGCTCGTACATGCGTGCGGTGACACTCGGCGACGAGGGCGGCGGCGCGGCTCTGAGTGCGGTCCGGCTGACCGCCTCCGAGGCCGAGGACCTGCACCGGCTGCTCGCCGTGGCGAAGTACGACGACCGCTACGTCGTGCCGGCCGCCCACAAGGAGGACGCGGCCGCGCTGAGCGCCCTGGAGAGCCGCTGCCCCGTGGAGTCCGCCGGCGGACCGGCCGACGGCAGGGTCGCCCTCGGCATGCCCGCCCTGCGCCGTACGTCGTCGGAAGGACGCGCATGAGCCCGCTGCCCGCCACCGTCCCCGCCATCGTCCGCACCCGCGTCCGCGCGGCGGTGCGGCGCCGCGCGCCGATGCCCCCCGAGGAGGCGGAGCGACGTGCTCTCCTGCTCCGTCTGCTCTCGCTGTTGACCCAGTACCCGGACGGCGAACTGACGGCGGAACGGCCACGGCTGACGTCCGTCGTCGCCGCCCTGCCCGCGTCGCACGCCGCTTCCGAACTGGGCGCCTTCATGGGCTGGTTCGGCGCCCAGGAGCCCGAGGCGCTGGCCCGCCACTACGTCGAGGTGTTCGACCTGCGCCGCAGGAGCAGCCTCTACCTCACCTACTACCTGCACGGCGACACCCGGCGTCGCGGCATGGCCCTGCTCACCCTGGCCCGGCGCTTCCGGGCGGCCGGCTGGGACGCCGACGGCGGGGAACTCCCCGACCACCTCCCGGTCGTCCTGGAGTTCGCCGCGCTCGCCGGACCCGGAGCGGGCGAGGCACCCCTGCGCCGGCACCGGCGTGGTCTGGCACTGATCCACCACGCACTCACCGAGGCGGACTCACCGTACCGGCACCTGCTGTCGGCGCTGCTGAGCCTGCTGCCGCCGGCTTCCGCAGCGGACCGGGCGGCCGTCGCCGAACTGGCGGCGCAGGGGCCTCCGGACGAGGAGGTGGGGCTCGATCCCTACGGCGCTCCCGCCAGCCACGGGGCTCACGAAGCTCATGAGGCGTACGGCAAGGGCGAGTTCGCTCCGCCCGCCACCTTCGTGCCGCCGACGCCCGCCGCACCGACCCGGCTCCCGCCCGCCGCGGCCGGACCGCACCAGGAAGGCCGTCCATGAACGCCGCAACCTCCTCCTCGGCCGCCTCGTCCGCGGGCGGCACCGGCCTCCTCCTCTGGGTCGCCGTCCCGTACATCTGTCTCGCCGTGTTCGTGGTCGGCCACGTGTGGCGCTACCGGCAGGACCAGTTCGGCTGGACGTCACGCACCAGTCAACTGCTGGAGCACCGCCTGCTGCGCTGGGGCGGCCCGCTGTTCCACCTGGGCGCGTTCATGGTGATCGCGGGGCACGTGGTGGGGCTGGCCGTACCCGCCTCCTGGACCGCGGCCGTGGGCATCGACGAGCACGTCTACCACACGACGGCTGTGTGGGCCGGTTCGGTGGCGGGTGTCGCCATGGTCGCGGGGCTCGGCATGCTGTGTGCCCGGCGGCTGCTGGCCCGGCGGATCCGGCTGGGCACCGACCGCAGCGACAAGGTGCTGTTCCCGCTGCTGTCCCTGACCGTGCTGCTGGGCATCTCCGCCACCGCCGCGCACAACGTCTTCGGCGGCGGTTACGACTACCGCGGCTCCGTCTCGGTCTGGTTCCGGGGCCTGTTCGCGCTCCGCCCGCGGCCGGAGGCGATCGCCGACGCCCCGCTGCTGTTCCAGCTGCACGCCCTGAGCGCCTGTCTGCTCTTCGCCGCCTGGCCTTTCACCCGGCTGGTGCACGTCTGGAGCGCACCGATCGGATACCTGGTCCGGCCCTACCTGGTCTACCGGCGGCGGAGATCCGCCCCGACGCCGGCACCGGTTCGGCGGCCCCGTGCCTCAGGCGCGTCCCGGCACGCCGAGTGAGTGCCCGGGCCGGCCGGGTCAGCCCGGCCGGCCCGGCATCCGGCGTCGGAGAGGGCGGGCAGCCGCTCGGGGAGACGCGACGGCGGGAGCGAGCGGCTCGTCACACCCGCGCTCGTGGCTTCGGACAGCACCCGGCCCCTTTCCGCGACCCCGCGCCCCGGCCCGCTTCCGCGCCCCGGGCCCACCGGCCCCGGGCCCCCGGCCAAGACCGTCCTCGGGGTGAGACCGCCGGCATCGCGAGGCCGTCGCGACCGTGCTCAGCGGGACGGGTGCAGCGGGGCGCCGGCCACTCCCTTCTCCCGGCCGCTCAGCACGGCGTCCAGGGTCTCCTGGGCCCACGCGCATCGACTCCGTGTACTCCCGCTCCGCCAGGCGCTGCCAGGCCAGGTCCGGGGTGACCTGCTCGTCCCGGCTCACCACCCACCAGATGTTGCCGAACGGGTCCCGGATCCTGCCGCCGCGGTCTCCCCACGCGCTGTCGGCGACCTCGGTGATCACCTCTGCCCCGTGTTGGACCGCGGACGCCATGGCCTCGTCCGCGTCCGGGACGTGGATCCGTAGCAGCGAGGGCATCGCCGGCCAGTCGGGCCGTCGGTCGAAGGCCAGCACCACCGTGTCGCCGACCCGGATCCCCCCGTGGCCCTCTGACGCGTCCTCTCGACGGTTCCCCGTGATGCGGTGACCCCTGCGGCCCAGGTCCCGAGCAGGCCGGAGCCCGTCCCGGAAGGGCGGTGCGTCGCGCGAGGGCGTGGGGACGTCCTCCCCGCCCGCCGTACGGCACCGACCGGTCGCGCGCACGGACGATCGATCTCCGTCCCTGGTTGTACGGCAAACAACGCATTGTCCAGGGACGGGAGTTGGGCTTGGATCGGGCACGTGCCCGGTGGGGGCCGGGACGGATGAATCAGGGGGGATTCATGCGCGGAAAGTTCAGATCCATGCTGTTCGCGGTCACCGCCGCGGCGTGCGCCACGGCGCTCCTGGCACCCACGGGCGCTCTGGCGTCACCGAACGGGCAGGACGTGGCCGGGGACCCGTCCCTTCAGCGTGTCACCGAGGGAGCCAACGGCCCCTCCGGGGACGCCTCCGTCAGCGCGAACGGCCGGTACGTCGTCTTCGGCTCGTCCGCGGACAACCTGGTGCCGGACGACACCAACGCCCTTCCGGACGTCTTCCTGTACGACCTGCGAACCCGCCGCACCACGCGGGTCAGCCTCACCGCGGACGGTGCCCAGGCGGCGTACGGCGGCAGTGCGCCGGTGATCAGCGCCAC
Organism: Streptomyces sp. NPDC037271; assembly: GCF_055603605.1. Taxonomy (NCBI): domain Bacteria; kingdom Bacillati; phylum Actinomycetota; class Actinomycetes; order Kitasatosporales; family Streptomycetaceae; genus Streptomyces; species Streptomyces sp. NPDC037271. The sequence continues at coordinate 12,492 of NZ_JBVJVN010000021.1, read as the reverse complement.
CGGCCGGTACGTCGTCTTCCGGTCCCGCGGCCTCGTCCAGGGACAGGACCAGGAACAGTACGGGTACTTCCGTCGCGATCTGAGGACCGGGGCGACCGACTGGGTCGGCGGTCCCGACGACCTCTACCCGGGGGACAGCAGCACGCTGACGGGTGCCTCCGTCAGCGCGGACGGACGCCACGTCTCGTTCACCGCGCGGCAGGCCCGGACCGGCCGTCCGGGCCACCGCACCGCCGTGCGGGACCTCCGCACCGGCGAGTCGGCGGTACTGGAGTCCCCCTGGGCGAGCGAAGCACACCTCAGTGACGACGGCCGCCGGCTCGTCTACTGGGAGAGCGTCCCCGCTCCCGTCCAGCATCCGCCGAGCCGGGTCTTCCTGCTGGACCTGCGAAGCGGCGAGTCCCGGCGGCTGGACGTGGCGGTGGACGGCTCCACCACCACGGCGCGTTCGGGGTACCCGGCGATCAGCGGCAACGGACGGGTCGCCGCGTTCTCCTCGTGGGCGACCGACCTGGTGCCCGGACAGGACCCCAACGGCGCGAACCACGACGTGTTCGTCACCGACCTGCGCACGGGGGCGATCCGGCGGCTCGACGCGCCCTCCCCGCAGGGCTGGAGCACCGCCCCGTCCGTGAGCCGCGACGGCCGGTACGTCGTCTTCGGCTTCACACCGTCCGGCACCACCTGGGGCACGACCCACCTGTACCGGACCGACCTGCGCACGGGGCGCACCACCGCGGTCGGTCACACCCCGGACGGGACGCCCGCGGCCGCGACCACGGGTGAGCGGCCGCTCGACGCCCACGGCCGCACCGTCGTCTTCTCGTCCGCCGACAGCGGCCTGGCGCCCGGTACTCCCAGCCCGGGCGGCGACGTGTACGTCCGGACGATGCGCTGATCCTCGCGGCGTCACCGCGCCGATGCTCTGGTCCGGGCCGCCTCAGGACGGCGGTCCGGGCCCGTCCGTCCACGATTCGAAGGGGAACCGCATCCATGCGAACCGGACTGCGATCTGCGGCCGTGGCCGCCGCGGCCGCCTGTGTCGCCGTACTGCTGTCGCCCGCGGCAGCACAGGCGGCACCGCACGACGCGCACCACGAACGGCCGGGGAAGAAGCCGAAGGCCCCGCACAGCCTCCGCCTCACCCAGGGCGCCGACGGGGAGTCGGAAGCACCGTCGCTCAGCGCCGACGGCCGCTACGCGCTCTTCACGTCGTCGGCGTCCAACCTGGTCCCCGGCGACACCAACGGCGCACCGGACGTCTTCGTACGGGATCTGAGAACCAACCGCACGCAGCGTGTCAGCACCGACGCCGCCGGAGGCCAGTCCGCGCGCGGCGCGACCGCGGGGGCGATCAGTGCGAGCGGCAGGTACGCGGTCTTCGTCTCCGCCTCGACGGACCTCATACCGGGCGAGGTCCACGACATGCCGTCGGTCTACTGGCGGGACCTGCGCAGCGGGGAGGTGAGGTACGTCGGCAACGACCTGGGGGGTTCCCTGCGCTGGGCCCTGCACGCGTCCGTCAGTGCCGACGGCCGGTACGTCGCGTTCGCCGTGAGCGAGATGGTTCCCCGGCCGGGCGCGGGGGTGGCCGTACGGGACATGCGCACCGGGGAGCTGACGAAGGAGCCGCTCCGCCTGCACCGGGACCACACCCCGCTGCTGAGCGACGACGGCGGCGTCCTGGTGTACACATGCGGCAGCTACTGGCCGTACGACAACCCGGCTTCCGACGTCATGGTGGCGGACCCGCTGACCGGCACCCGCCGGTCGCTGCACACGACGCCCGAAGGGACGCGCGGCAACGGCAGGGCGACCCAGGCCGGTGTCAGCGGCGACGGCCGCTACGCGTCCTTCACCTCGACGGCCACCGACCTCGGCCCCGAGGACACCAACGGTGCCGGTTCCAACGTGTACGTCCGCGACCTGCGCACCGACGCCCTGCGCATCGTCGAGGCACCCGACCCCACCCTCTCGACCGCCGACGGGGCGCTCAGCCGCGACGGCCGGCACCTGCTCTTCCGGGCGTTCACGACCGCGTCGGATCCGGGCACCTGGTACCTGCGCGACCTGCGCAACGGCCGCACCAAGGTGGCGATCACGGACGCCGACGGTGCGCCGGCCAAGGTGGACACCGGGGACCGGCCGCTCGACGCCCGGGCTCGGACGGTGGCCTTCTCCTCGGCGGCGGACAACCTGGCCCCCGGACCGCGCAGCCCCGAGGCGGACGCCTATGTACGCCGTCTGCGCTGACCGGGCGGACACAGGCCGCCACCGCCGCCCGGCAGGGCGCGCGGGACGTGGAGGCCGCCCGGGCGGTGCACGCTACCCGTGGTGACGGGGCTCCGCCCCAGGTTGCCTGCATCGTAGGTCCGCCTCCCCGGCGGGCCCACGGCCACGCCGGGGGGACGCGCGGACGGCTTTGCGGGTTCGGCAACGGACATGGCGTGCTCGGCGAGGAACGACGCAGGGTGTACCCATGACCGAACCGAGGAGTTCCGAGGAGCCGTACGCCGGTGCACGGGAAGGAGACGTCGCCGCTGCCCCTGTGGCCCGCGGCAGCGCGGGGCCTTCGGGGGGCGTCTTCGGTCCGGCGGGTGAGGCCGAGGTCTGCGCGCGGGTCCTGGGCGAACGCCGTCACGGCCTCGACCCGCGGCATACCCGCTGAGGTGTCCCGGCCGCTGCTGCCGCGCCAACCGGCGTCCAGCGGCCGTTCGGAGGCGATCCGTAACAGACATGTTACGTTGCATCACGTTCTGATCACTCTCGCTGGGAGGGCATCATGTCCGCCGTCGTCGGCCCGTACGAGATCCTGGACGACCGCTTCCGCACCGGACGCTGTGTGAACGGTGACAGCAGGCTGGAGGTCCTGCACGACGGCTGCCGCTGGACCGAGGGCCCGCTCTACCTCCCCGCCTGGCGCCAGGTGATCTGGAGCGACATCCCCAATGACCGCATCATGCGCTGGGACGAGGCCACCGGCGCGGTCGGCGTCTTCCGGACCCCGGCCGGCAACAGCAACGGCAACACCCTCGACCGGCAGGGCCGCCTGGTCACCTGCGAACAGGGCAACCGCCGCGTCACCCGCACCGAACCCGACGGGACCGTGACCGTCCTCGCCGACCGCTACGACGGCAAGCGGCTCAACAGTCCGAACGACTCCGTCGTACGTTCCGACGGCACCATCTGGTTCTCCGACCCGGACTTCGGCATCCTCAGCGACTACGAGGGGCATCGCGCCCAGTCCGAGATCGGCGCGTGCAACGTGTACCGGATCGACCCGGCCTCGGGGGACGTCCGGCTCGCCGCCGACGGCTTCGACGGACCCAACGGCGTCGTCCTGTCCCCCGACGAGAAGCGGCTGTACGTTTCCGACTCCCGGGCCGCCCGGATCCACGCCTTCGACATCCGCGAGGACGGCACGCTGTCCGCCGGGAAGGTCTTCGCCGAGGGCTGGGGGGACGTGCACTTCGACAACATCCGCTTCGACGACGAGGGCCGCCTGTGGGCCGCCGCGCTGGACGACGGTGTCCACTGCTACGACCCCGACGGCACCCTCATCGGCCGGCTGCGCGTGCCCGAGCCCGTCTCCAACATCGCTTTCGGGGGCCCGAAGAACAACCGCCTGTTCATCACGGCGACCACCTCCCTGTACTCACTGGTGATGTCGGTGACGGGCGCGCCGCGTCTTTAGGCCCACTGTCGTCCGGCCGCCTGCGCCGCCTTGGCCGACGACCGCGGCCGGTGACGTACCGCCCACGACGGCGGCCGCGTCACCGCTGCCGTGCGCGGTACAGGTCGCGCAGCAGGGCGATCTCGGCCCCGTGGTGCAGTACTTCCTGGTTGACCCACCAGACGATGTCGATGAACGGGCTCTGGGCGTCGCTGCCATGGGGGTACGTGCACCGGCCGACGGTGTCCAGCGCGGCGTCGTCGGTCTCCAGCAGCGCTTCCCGCCAGGCGGAGGCGCCCGTGCCGAAGGCCGCGACGGCTTCCGCCGCGCCGCCGCTGACGACGTAGTCGTCACGGGTGAGGGTGTGGGTGCCGGCCGTGTGGTCCGCCCGCAGGAAGAGCATCTCGCTGAGGTGGGTCAGCCGCCACGCGAGGGTCGTGAAGGGCGGCGGTGAGGGATGCGGGTACGGCGCGGCGTCCCTGCCCCAGTCGCCGGCGCCGGTCAGAAGGGTCGCGCGCGGCCCCGGCCGGTGCGCCCGCCGCCGGACCGACCAGCAGTCCGGCACCGGCTCCCAGAAGTACTCCTCGTCCGTCAGGGGACTCACCCCGGTCTCCGCCCCGTCCCCGCTGTCCATGACCGGCCCGGTGATACGGCCGGTGAGGCGCTCGCACGCCCATGCGAACTCTTCCAGCAACGGAGCCAGACGAGACGGTGCCATCGGACACTCCTGCCACGAACGAGACGAGCCCCCGGAGGGACGACGGCCTTGCCGACCGGTCAGCCTGGCACAAACGCCGGCGTTCCGCGCCTCTTTTCCGCCGGGCCTCCGTCGCCGCACCCGGAGGAGTCGCGACAGGTGACCGGAAGTGCGCAGGAATGACCGGGGCGGCCACGGAAAAGTGAACCGGTGTACAGGAAAAGGCCGTTGCGACGTAGGTTGTGGTGAAGCACCCATGCCTCGGCTGAAAGACGGACGTACCCATGAGCGACCCCGCGACGACATCCGGCCCCGCAGCGCACCACAAGATCGACACCTCGGTGCCGCATTCCGCCCGGATCTGGAACTACTGGCTGGGCGGGAAGGACAACTACCCCGTCGACGAGGCGGCCGGCGACGCGTACACCGCCGTCTTCCCCGGCATCGTCACCATCGCCCGCAGCAGCCGTGCCTTCCTGCGCCGCACCATCACGTACCTGGTCGCCGAGGCGGGTGTCCGGCAGTTCCTCGACATCGGGACGGGTCTGCCGACCGCCGACAACACCCATGAGGTCGCCCAGCGCATCGCCCCCGAAACCCGGATCGTCTACGTCGACAACGATCCGATGGTCCTCGCCCACGCCCGCGCGCTGCTCTACTCGACTCCCGAGGGGGCGACCGCCTACATCGACTCCGACGTACTCGACCCCGACAGTGTCCTGACGGCCGCAGCGAAGACGCTGGACTTCGACCGGCCCGTCGCCCTGGTCCTCAGCAACATCCTGGGCCACGTGGCGGACTACGACCGGGCGCGTTCCCTCGTCACCCATCTGATGGGCGCACTGCCGTCCGGCAGCTACCTCTCCGTCAACGACGGCTCGCGGGGCATCGATCCGGAATTCGACCGGGCCCAGGACGCCTACAACGAGAGCGGTGCCGCTCCGTACGTCCTGCGCACCGTCGATCAGATCACGGCGTTCTTCGACGGCCTGGAGCTCGTGGACCCCGGTGTCGTCCCGGTCACCCGCTGGCGTCCGGAGGCCGGTTCCGCCGCTCCGGAGCTCATCGGCGAACACGGCGGCCTGGCCCGCAAGCCGTGACGCGCTGACCGCGGACGCCATCGCCGCGACCGGAACGGCACAGGGCTCACCACTGAACGACAGAGGGCTCACCGCCACAGGCGCGGCGTCCGCGGGGTACCACAGCGGATCCGGGGGATCCGCTCCGTGGTCGATGCCGACAGGCCCGGGCGGGTGAGCCGCCGTCACCGGAACGCCCGTCACCGGAGTCCGGCAGGGAGCGGTTTCCATGTCCGAGTGGCCGTTGCCCGAGACGTTCCCCCGGTGTTCCGGGGCCGTCCGCCGGGACCGGCTGGGCGGAGTGGACCGGCCACCGCTGGTCCTGCTGCACGGCACGCCGTTCTCCTCGTACGTCTGGCGTGCGGTGGCCCGTTCGCCGGCATGTGACCATCAGGTGGTCGTCTGGGACATGCCCGGCTACGGGACATCGGAGAAGTCCGCGGGCCATGATGTGTCCCTGGCCGCCCAGGGCCGGGCCTTCACCGAGTTGCTGGACCACTGGGGCCTGGAGGATCCTCTCGTGGTCGCCCACGACTTCGGCGGCGCCGTCGCTCTGCGGGCCCGTCTCCTGCACGGCGCCGGCTACCGGGCCCTCGCCCTGGTGGATCCCGTCGCACTGGCGCCATGGGGATCGCCGTTCTTCCGGCTGGTCCGCTTACACGAGGAGGTCTTCGAGGGACTGCCGCCGGCGCTCCATCGGGCTCTGGTCCGCGAGTACGTGGGTTCCGCCAGCAGCCCGGGGCCGCATCCCGCGGTGCTGGACCGGCTCGTCGAACCCTGGCTCGGCGAGTCGGGGCAGCCGGCCTTCTACCGGCAGTTCGCCCAGGCCGACCAGCGTCACACCGACGAGCTCCAGGACCGGTACTCCGGCATCGGTGTCCCGCCACTGATCCGCTGGGGCGAGGACGATGCGTGGATTCCCGCGGCGAAGGGACGCGAACTCGCCGCCGCCGTCCCCGGCGCCCAGTGGGAGCCGATCGCTCACGCGGGCCATCTCGTCCAGGAGGACCCGCCCTCCGAACTCACGGCCGCCCTGCTCGCCTTCCTGCGGCGCCTTCCCCGAGGAAGGGCCGCGACGCGCGGGGCACGCACAGGACACCGGCGCGGTGCCCGGGAACCGATCGGCGCCCGGGCACCGCGCCCTGTCCGGTGGTCTCCCGGTCAGGCGGGGGTGATGTTCTCCGCCTGCGGGCCCTTCTGGCCCTGGGTGATGTCGAAGGTGACGGCCTGGCCTTCCTGCAGCTCGCGGTAGCCGGTGGCGTTGATGTTGGAGTAGTGCGCGAAGACGTCGGGGCCGCCGCCGTCCTGCGCGATGAAGCCGAAGCCCTTTTCAGAGTTGAACCACTTGACGGTTCCGCTGGCCATGCCTTTGCCTTTCAGCCGATATCGGATCCGCACCGTGCGAACCCGGAGGTGGTCGTCCTGGTCCTCCGGTATTGCACAGCAAACCGCCCGCACTCCGGCGCGGGCGGTCTGGGCGAACCACGACATCTGCTGCTGACGCTACACGGCATGTCCGAGCCTCACCAGTGAGTAAGCGGTGTGAGCGGCAACGATGTTGCGGTCCAAAGCCCGTGACGGCGTGCGAGTCGGAGTCCTGCGAGGCCCTCCGGCAGGTGCTCGGCCGCCGCCGTGGCCCCCGGTACTCCCGGCACTTCGACGATCTTCGCGGCGCGGACCCGTCACCGGAGCGTCGTCACACCCCGGGCATCAGCCGGACCCGGCCTCGCCGCACGAGGTGACGGGGAGCGTCCCGCGCGGGCTCCACGGCGTCCCGCCGGTACCGGACGTACGTCCGCCTGGGCCATACGGGGGAGACGGCGAGGCGGCCGCACCACCCGGTTGTGCGAGTGGTCTAGCAATGAGTAGTCCACACACGGAGTCGGAGATCGATATGACCGTCAGGAAAGCGCTGGCCCCGGTGATCGGCGCTGTCATGTGCGCCGCCGTGCTGGGAACCGGCTGCGACCGGCAGCAGCCGGGCGCCTCCCCCCAGGACTCACAGACGTCCGGCCGGCCCGCGTCACGACCGGCGACCCCCCACCCCGCTCCCCCACGCTCCTTTCCCCGCCCCCTTCCCGGGCTGGGACCGGCGATGCGGGCCCGGGTCCCCGACGCCTCCCGGCAGGCCCTGGTGGTCTCGGGCGCGACGGAGAACTCGTCCGAGGCACGGGCGGTGCTGTACGAGCAGTACCCCGCACAGGGCTGGCGTGCGGTCGCCGGCCCCTGGCCCGCCCACAACGGCGTGCGCGGCTGGACCGACGACCACGAGGCGGGCGACCTGCACACGCCGACCGGCGTCTTCCGCCTCAGTGACGCCGGGGGCCGGCTGCCCGACCCGGGGACCCGGCTCCCCTACGACCAGGACCCGGAGTTCGCCGTGTCGGGCACCGGGCATCTCGGCGAACCGCTGGAGGGATCCTTCGACTACGTGATCGCCATCGACTACAACCGGGTGCCCGGCACCACCCCGCTGGACAAGACCCGCCCGCTGGGTGAGGACAAGGGCGGCGGTGTCTGGATCCACGTGGACCACGACGGACCGACCAACGCCTGCGTGTCCCTGAGCGAGGAACACATGCGCGCGTTGCTCACCGCCCTGGACCCGGACAAGGAGCCGGTCGTCGTCATGGGACCGGAGTCGTTCCTGGCGCAGTAGCACGCCCCCCGGGCGTCCACCCGCCCCTGGACGCCCGGTGCGAGACGACACCGGACCACTGCGTCCGCCGGTCCGGACCGGGCGTACCGGTTCCTGTCACGCGGGCTTGACTGGGCGGGTCGCGCTCGGCCTACTGGAGACGCAACTGGGCGTATTCGGAGGACTGGTCCGGTGTTGGCCCGAATGTCAGCCCCCGGCCGGAACGCAGGTCAGGAGTCCGACAGTGCGGCTTCGATGGGCAGCGGCGGTGTTCGTACTGACATGGGCACTGCTGTATCTCATCGCCCCTCGGCCACCGGGGCCTTCGGAGCCGGTGCCGGACCGTGACCCGGCGGCGGTATCGGCGTCGATGACGGTGGCGTTCGAAACGGCCGTCGAACCGTGCCCGCGCGAAGAGGATCCGTCACCGCGCCAGGTCGCCGCCCGGTCGCCGAGGGGCACGGGATCGGTCGGGGCCGACGACGTGGCCGCCCGCGCCGGGGCGTGGACACGCTCGGCGCGGCAGGACGGCACGGACTCTCGCCCGCCGGGGCCGGCAGGCGGCCGGGGAGTACCCGGGGCCGCCCGAAACGGGGCCGAACCGCAGGCGTTGCGCTGCTGAGCCACGGCAGTACCCGACGAGGCCTGCGCCGCGCGGCCCGAGTACTGCCCGCCGAAACGCGGTCTCCAGCAGGCCTTCGTGTGTCCGGAGTTCCGACGACGCAGGAGGCAGGCGAATGTCCGAGAAGCACATAGACGTGGTCCGGCCGGGAGAACTCGGCGCGGACGACCGGAAGATGTGGCGGGAGATCAGGGCCGCGTCCGCGACGCCGGCGAATCCCTTCATGGACCCGGCGTTCACCGCGGCCGTCGGGCTGGTCAGGCCGGGGGCCAGAGTCGCGGTGCTGCGGGAGGACGGATCACCGGTCGGATACTTCCCGCACGAACGGGGCCTCGCGGGGCGCGGGCGGGCCATCGGGCTCGGGGTGTCGGACAGTCAGGGCATGGCGCTGCGCGAGGGCGTCCGCCCGGACGCCCACGCCCTGCTGCGGGCCTGCGCCCTGTCGTCCTGGGAGTTCGACAGCCTCGAGGCCGGCCAGGGCCTGTTCCTGCCCCACGCGACCGAGGAACTCGCTTCCCCGGTCGTCGACCTCGGTGACGGATACGAGCGGTATGCGCAGAACCTGCGCCGGAACTCGCCGGGCTTCCTCAAACAGACCCTCGCCAAGGAGCGGAAACTCGCCCGCCAGGTCGGCGAGGTGCGCTTCGTGTACGACGACCCGGATCCCGGGGCGCTGCGGACACTGATGCGCTGGAAATCCGCCCAGTACCGGCGGACGGGCCGGCGGGACCGGTTCGCGCAGGCGTGGATCACCCGGCTGGTGGAACTGCTCGCCCGGAGCGACGATCCCGAGTGCCGGGGAGTGCTGTCCGTGCTCTACGCCGCCGGCCGGCCGGTGGCCGCCCACTTCGGGCTGCGCTCGCCCACCGTCCTGTCCTGGTGGTTCCCGGCGTACGACCGCGCGTACGGCAGGTACTCCCCCGGGCTTCTGCTGCTGTTGCGGATGCTGGACGCGGCTGCCGCCGACGGGATCGAGCTGGTCGACCTGGGCAGCGGGCCGGCGCGCTACAAGGAGTCGTTCAAGACGCGTGACCTGCGGGTCAACGCGGGCGCCGTGGTACGCCCGGGCCCCGGCGGCGCCCTCTACCGGTTGGGACGGGAGCCGGTGCGAGCCGCCCGCCGGTTCGTACGCGACCGGCCGGGCCTGGCCCGCGCCGCCGCCCGGACGCTGGAGGAACTGGGACGCCTGCGCGAGCGCTGACACCACGCAGGGCGGACACGGCGTCGCGGCGCTCCCGCCACGGCCCACGGTTGCGCACCGTGTGCCGTGGCGGACCTGTGCCGTACACCGGTGCTCAGCCGACGGGCGGCATGTCGGTGGGCGTCGAGTCGAGGCCGGGCCTGCGCGCACGCCAGGCACCCCTGGTGAAGTCGGGGATCTCGACCGGTCGGCCGCCCCTGGCCAGCGAGGTGACGCTCAGGGGAACGGGCGCGCACCAGGCGGCCGAGTCGTAGACGTCGATGTCCGGCACCAGTCCCGCCCGCATCAGCTGGACGGTGCGCCACTGCAGGATGTAGTCCATCCCGCCGTGGCCGCCGTTGTTCGCGGCGTCGTCGCCGACCTTCTGCCACAGCCAGTGGTCGTACTCCTTGCGGTAGCTCTCGAAGTCGCGCCAGGTGTGGCCGCCGTGGTCCGGTTCGACGTAGATCCGGGCCCCGGTCGGGGAGGGTCCCGCGTAGTCCTCGACGATGCCGCGGCTGCCGGCGAGGGTGTTGATCCGGCTGTACGGCCGGGGCGAACTCACGTCGTGCTCCGCCCGGATCGTCCTGCCCTTCGCCGTTTCGATCACGCAGGTGACCAGGTCACCGTTGATGTAGGTCTCTTTCCAGCTGGGGTGGTCCCGCGGTACGAAGCGTGCCCGGTAGTCGGCCAGCCCCTTGGGGGCCGTGGCGGTGGCGCGCAGCGTGGTCATGCGGTCGCCGCGGTTGACGTCCATGGCCGCCGCGATCGGCGCCAGACCGTGCATGGGGTAGAAGGAGGCGGTGCTGCGGGTGTGCCACAGGCGCCGCCAGGAGTCGGTGTAGTAGGTGTCGGAGAAGAGGAGTTCGCGCAGGTCGTGGAGGTAGCCGCCGTGGCCGTTGGTGAGGTCCCCGAACAGGCCGTCGTGCGCCGCCCTGAGCATGGCCAGCTCGTTGCGGCCGTAGTTGCAGTTCTCGGACAGGAGCAGGTGCCTGCGGGTGCGCTCCGAGGTCTCGACCAGGTCCCACAGCTGACGCAGCTCCGTCGCGATAGGGAGTTCCACCACGGCGTGCCTGCCGCTGAGCAGCGCCGCCCTGCCGTGCTCGTAGTGGAACTCCCACGGCGTGGCCACGTACACCAGGTCGATGTCGTCCCGCGCGAGCATCCGGGCGTAGGAGTCGGCCGAGCCTCCGTACTCCGCGGGGCGTGGTCTGCCCTTGCCCTCCAGGCGGTCGGCGGCGCGTTTCGCCCGGTCGGCGCGGATGTCGCAGACGGCGGTCACGGTGCAGCCGGGGACGGCCGCCCAGCCGGTGATCATGCCGCTGCCCCGGTTGCCGAGGCCGATGACGCCGACGCGGACGGTTCGGTGGGCGTCGAACGGGACGCCGATCATCGACCTCTGGCCGGGCCTGCGGCGGGGCGTCTGCTCGGCCGCCGAGGCGGACGGGGCCGAGGCGGTCATCCCGGCCGCGAGCGCTCCGGTGGCGACGGCGCCGCCCAGGAGCAGTCGGCGTGAGACAGCGGGCGTTTCGGACATGACGGCAACACTCCTCGTGGGTGGTCGGCATCACGGTCGGGGCACTGTCGGGCGTTTTCGAGCACGGTGGAGCGCGGTCGAGCTGTCGAACACGTTCGGGGCATGACTCTGCGGGCTCGGCCGTTACATGTCAATACGTGCTCGATACAAAGCCGTTCCGAGCACTTCCACGCATCGAAGGGGGCGTTCCGTTCCGTCCTGCACCACTCCGCGTGCCGAGAGCGTGAGGGGGTCGGCCGACGGGTCGACCGCGCCGGCACGTCAAGGACCAGGTGCGCACGCCACGTCGGACCGCCGCGAAGGCCGCCGGGTACCGCGCTGCCGGTACGGGCTGCGTGGACGAGGTGCCCACGTGTCCCGCCCCCTGGCGGGGACGGTCAGAACAGCCGCTCCTGCGCGGGTGAGGGCCGTCCCCGCCGGTTCCGGCGGGGGGTGCTCGGTGCGGGTGCCGTCTCCCCGAACAGCGGTGCCGTGCCGTACTCGTCCGGCTCGGCCGGGACGGTGGTGGGCCCGGTGCCCACGTTGAGGACCAGCGGGGCGTCCCGGTCGAAATCGCCCGGTGTCATCGCCACCCACTCACGGTCCTGCCGCTCATCCACGCACCGACACCTCTCTCGCGCCGCCCGCCGCGACCACGCGACGCTACCAGCCCCGCGGCAGCCCGGTGATCACGGCTCCCGCCCGGCTCGCTTCCATCGTTCCCGGACATCCGGCAACCGACGCGTCATGGCTGGTTGTTCGCGTTGTTCGAGTTGTTCGAGTTGTTCGAGGAAAAGCAGTCGCCTTGATTCGAGGAAGAACAGTCGCCGATCAGTTCCGCCCGTCCTCGTCACGGTGAGGCGAGCACCCTGGAGTCGGGCGTGGGCCGGGTGTCCGCGCGCCCGGCGTGTGGTCCGGGCCGCGGAACGGCCCGCGTACCGGCGCGGTGGTCACGATCGGCCCATGGTCCTGTGCCGGGCGAGGCCGGTGGCCGGCGGGGCGGCGCAGACCGGTGGGGGGGGGGGGGGGGGGGGGGGGGGGGGGGGGGGGGGGGGACAGGAGAGGGGGGGGGGCCTCCCCCCCAGTC
>NZ_JBVJVN010000020.1:58382-141536 GCF_055603605.1 Streptomyces sp. NPDC037271 | reverse complement strand
CCCCCCCCCCCCCCCCCCCCCCCCCCCCCCCCCCCCCCCCCCCCCCCCCCCCCCCCCCCCCCCCCCCCCCCCCCCCCCCCCCCCCCCCCCCCCTCGGGCCGTCCACGGCCGGGGACACGGTGGGGATGGATATGGATTTGGACAACCACGGAGCGCCAACCCCCTGCCCGAGCCTTGTCCCACCGGGGCTCCAGTGGCCGACGGGAACATGGAGGGCCGTCCCTGCCTTGAACCGGTAGGACGTCAATACGGCGGACCGGCGCGCCTCGCGATGGCGAGAACCGTGAGCTCGGGGCCACCGCACCGTGACGTCGATGTGACGGCCGTGTGAAACGGTTTGCCGAACATGCGTAGGGTGCAGAGAACCCATCAGAGGTCTCGTCCGAGAACTCATCGGGAGTACGGCGACCGGACCGGGGCGCCGCGGCGGTACGACGGGTGAAGGAGGGAGCCGGAGCGATGGGCGACCACAAAGATCAGCACCTCCGGGTGGGCGCGGCCGTACGGCGGCGGCGCCGGGCCCTGGAGCTCACCCTCGCCGTCGTGGCCGAGCGCAGCGGCCTGTCCGTGCCCTTCCTGAGCCAGATCGAGAACGACCGGGCGCGGCCCAGCCAGAGCTCCCTGGAGAAGGTGGCCGACGCCCTGCGCACCACCGCCGTGGAGCTGCTCGCCGCCGCCGACCCCGCGTGCAGTGTGGATGTGGTCCGGGCCGAGGAACCCGATCCGGAGCTGGCGCCCAAGGTGCGCTCCCTGGTGCGCGGACACCACCAGATGCACGCCAGCGAGTTCACCGGCGACCACGACGCGGGCCGCGAACTGCAGTGCCGCAACGACCAGTTGATGTTCGTGACCGAGGGCGCCGTGGAGATCGAGGCCGAGGGCCGTGCCTACCGGCTGGGCCGCGGCGACACGCTGTACCTCACCGGCGGGGTGCGGCACCGCTGGCGGGCCACGGTGCCCGACACCCGGCTGATCGTGGTGGCCGTCGCCGAGCACATCGAGGCGGTACGGGACGGGTCGCGCCGGTGAGGACCTGGGCGGGACTCCGATGAGGACCCGGGCGGGAGTCCGATGAGGGTCGTCTCCCTCGTGCCGTCGCTGACCGAGGCCGTGGCCCGTACGGTCCCGGGAGTCCTGGCCGGCGCCACCGACTGGTGCACGCACCCGGCCGGCCTCGACGTCGTACGCGTCGGCGGCACGAAGAACCCGCGGACCGGGCGGATCCTCTCCCTCGCCCCCGACCTGGTGATCGCCAACGAGGAGGAGAACCGCGCCCCCGACCTGGACGCCCTGCGCGCCGCGGGCGTCGAGGTGCTCGTGACCGAGGTCCGCACCGTGCCGCAGGCCCTCACCGAGCTGGACCGGGTACTGGCCGCCTGCGGAGCGCCGTCCCGGCCCCGGTGGCTGGACGAGGCGGAGGCTGCCTGGTCGGCCCTGCCGCCGCCCCCGGAGCCGCGTGCCACGGCCGTCGTCCCGATCTGGCGCAGGCCCTGGATGGTGCTCGGCCGCGACACCTTCGCGGGCGACGTACTGGCCCGCCTCGGCGTCGACCACCTGTACGCCACCCACGCCGAGCGCTACCCGAAGATCCCGGTCGAGGAACTGCGGGCGGCCCGCCCGGACGTCGTTGTCCTGCCGGACGAGCCGTACCGCTTTACCGCCGACGACGGCCCGGAGGCCTTCCCCGGCCTGCCCTGCGCGCTCGTCGACGGGCGGTACCTCACGTGGTACGGGCCGTCGCTGGCCGAGGCTCCCCGGGCGCTGGGCGCGGCCCTGCGAGCAGCGCGCCGCTGACCAGGCCGCGCGCGGTGTGCACGGCGGCGACGGCCCAGGCGGCGACGAGGACGGCGTACAGGACGACGGTGAGCCCGTCGTAGACGGCGAGCCCCGTGCGCCGGGCCAGCGCCTCGGCGCCGGTGACACAGGTGCCCACCGGGAAGGTGAACGACCACCACGTCATCGAGAAGCCCATGCCCTCCCGCCGCGCCCGTACGACGTGCGCGGTGGCGAGACACAGCCACATCAGCGCGAAGCCCATGACGGGCACGCCGTACAGGACGGCGAGGACCGCGAAACCCTCGGCGTACGGGCCGGGCACGACCCCGGGGGCCACGTCCGCGAACTTCCCCACGGCGGTCGTCGACTGCCCCAGCGGGCCCAGCACCAGGAACAGCGACGGGGTGAGCGCGAGCGGCAGCGGGCCGCCGGTGAGCAGCCGGCCGAAGATCACCGGCAGCGTCACCAGGGTCGCGAGCACGCTCACCCCGAACATCGCGACACAGGCGAGCAGCAGCGTTTCCCGGGGCTGTCCCGGCGGAAGGTGCGGGACCAGCAGCGGCCCGACGGCCGCCGACACCATCGGCGCGACGAGCGGCAGCAGCCACACCGGACCGGCCTGCCCCGGCTCGATCCGGTGCCGCACGGTCATCAGGTACGGCACGGCGACCGCCGCCGCGAGCCCGATGACCGTACCGGCGGTGAAAAGCACGGTGTCCAGGGCGACCGCGGCCCAGGCGCCGATCCAGTCCCGCCCGACGGTCACGGCGCCGCCGCCGACGGCCAGCAGGGCCATCGACAGACAGCCGTAGAACGGGGCCGCCGCCGGGTCGAGGAGATGGGCGCGGGCCTGGTCGCGGTGGTGCAGCCAGTGCAGGGACCGGGCCACCAGCAGGACCGCCAGCAGGACGACGGACAGTGCCCAGACCGCGGTGCAGACGGCGCGCGGCCCGGACCCGAGCCAGGGGAGCGCGGCGCCCGCGGTACCGACGACGGCGGTCCCCATGACGCAGGCGTACCAGTTGGGCCCGAGATGACGGACGGCCGGGACGCGTCGGGCCGGGACGGCGGGAGGGGACAGGGGCTGGGCTGCGGTGACCATGCGTCCACGGTCTCGGCGGCCGAAGCCCCTGACCAGGGATCATGTCTCTATGACGGCATAAGCTGGAGTTATGAGCAGGAGCGCGGGCGGTACGGGCAGGGCGGGCGGCACGGAGGGCGGACAGGACGTACCGGGGCGGCACACGGCGGGCTCGCTGGCGCACCGGGTGCCCGATCTCGGGGCGATGGAGCTGCTGCTGGCCGTGGCACGGCTGGGCAGCCTCGGCGGGGCGGCCCGCGAACTGGGGATCACCCAGCCGGCCGCCAGCAGCCGTATCCGCTCGATGGAACGACAGCTGGGGGTGGCCCTGGTGGACCGTTCCCCGCGCGGTTCCCGGCTCACCGACGCCGGGGCGCTGGTCACGGACTGGGCGCGCCGGATCGTGGAGGCGGCCGAGGCGTTCGACGCGGGCGCGCAGGCACTGCGGGACCGGCGGGACTCGAGGCTGCGGGTGGCGGCGAGCATGACGATCGCCGAGTACCTGCTGCCGGGCTGGCTGGTCGCGCTGCGCACCCAGTTGCCGGACACGGCGGTGTCGCTGCTCGCCGGGAACTCGGCGGCGGTCGCGGACCGCCTGCTGTCCGGCGAGGCCGACCTGGGCTTCGTGGAGGGGCTGAGCGTCCCGGCGGGCCTCGACTCCGCCGTCATAGCCCATGACCGGCTGATCGTCGTGACCGCGCCGGGCCACCCGTGGGCACGCCGCCGGCGCCCGCTCGCGGCGGCGGAGCTGGCGGCGACCCCGCTGATCCTGCGGGAGAAGGGCTCGGGCACCCGGCAGGTCCTGGACGCGGCCCTCGGCGGCCTGGCCCGCCCGCTGATCGAGCTGTCGTCGACCACGGCGGTCAAGGCGGCGGCCGTGGGCGGCGCCGGCCCCTCCGTCCTCAGCGAACTCGCCGTCGGCGAGGAGCTCACCACCCGGCGCCTGGTGAGCGTGCCCGTGGCGGACGTCGCGCTGGCCCGCGACCTACGGGCCGTATGGCCCACGGGACACCGCCCGACGGGCCCGGCCCGGCGGCTGCTGTCCCTGACGCGGGCGTAGGCCTGCCGGCGCGGGTTCGGGGCCGACACTGCTCAAGGGGCCCTCGGCGAGGATGCCGGGTGCGGGTGCGGGTGCGGGCGTGGGCGGTGGGCGGTGGGGCGTGGTCCCGCGGGCGCGGGTGCGGATGCCCGCGGCGGGGGTGGGGGCGGTTCGAGTCGCGGGTGCGGATGCCCGCGGCGGGGGTGGGGGTGGTTCGGGTCGCGGGTGCGGGTGCCCGGGGCGGGGAGTGGGGGGTGGTTCGGGCCGGACCGGTCGCGTGCGTTGCGGCGTGAGGTCCGCGGGTGTGCCCGCGGGTGTGGTCCCGCGCGCCCGCTGCCGCGGTCCCCGGCCCTGTGCGCCTCCGGCGGATCACTGCCCGGTGCCCTCTCGGCCCCCTCGGCCACCCCGTGCCGGCCGGCATCGGCCCGACGACTCACCCCGGCCCGCCGTGTGCCATCGCCGGAGCGGGGCGGCACAGTTCCGACCGTGCCGCGTGAACCAGCGCCCGCATCACCCGTACGTCCTCGCCCATCTCCGGGTGCCACTGCACGCCGAGGACCCAGCCAGGGGCGGAGGGCAGTTCCAGGGCCTCCACGGTGCCGTCCGCCGCGTGCGCCGACGCCACGAGTCCCGTGCCGAGCCGGTCCACCGCCTGGTGGTGGTACGTCGGCACGAACATCTCTTCGGGCACGACACCGGCGTACAGGGTCCCCGGCACCGGCTTGACCGGGTGGCCGCCGAACACGCCCACCACCTCGGCGTGGCCCTCGATGTGCTGGACGAGGGTGCCGCCCAGGGCGACGTTGAGCAACTGCATGCCCCGGCAGACGCCCAGCAGCGGCACGCGCGCGCCCAGGGCCGCCTCGATGAGCGCCAGCTCCCACGCGTCCCGGGCCCGGGCGGGCGGGCCGGTGCGCGGGCCGGGTTCCGCGCCGTAGCGGACCGGCTCGACGTCCGGGCCGCCCGCGATCACCAGCCCGTCGAGGCGGGCGACGGTGGCGGCGGCGTGCTCCGGCGCGTCCGGCGGAAGCATCGCGGCGAGTCCGCCCGCCCGCTGCACGAGCCGCGGATACCCGGCCGGCAGCAGCGCCGCCTCCAGCTCCCACACACCCCAGCGCGCCCCGGGCTCCAGGTAGGTACTGACGCCGATCAGCGGTCTGTCCGCCATCCGACCTCCTCGGTAATGGATCCTCTTCGTACCTTTGCCGCGCGACACCGCCGGGGGCAGGGTCGCGCCCGGAACCTCACGCCAGGAACCCGCGCAGCAGCGCCGCCGTCCCCGCGCAGTGCTCCCGCGCGATCTGTCGCGCTCCGTCCGCGTCCCCGTCGAGCACGGCCGCCACGAGCGCGGTGTGCTGCCGCTGGGAGTGCTCCAGGTTGCGCACCAGCAGCGGGATGCAGTCCAGCAGGTCGTTGAGGGTGGCCCGGACGGCCGCGTACTGCGTCGCGAGGGACGGTGAGCCGCAGAGCTCCGCGAGGGTGAGGTGCAGCATCGTGTCCAGCCGCCGGTACTCGGCCAGCGGCGCGTCCCGCGTACCGGCCAGCGCCTCCCGCAACCGCACCGCCCGCGCGTCCGACAGCCCGTGCGCCGCGCACAGCCCGGCCGCGCCCACCTCCAGCACCTCCCGGAAGCGCAGCACGTCCTCGATGTCGACCCCGGCGACCCGGCGCCGCAGCTCGTCCTGGCCGCCCGCGTCCGCGCGGGGCAGCACGAACGTTCCGCCGTACCGGCCGCGCCGGGCCTCCACGAGCCCCTGGTCCTGGAGCACCCGCAGCACCTCCCGCAGCGTGACCCGGCTGATCCCCAGCCGCTCCGCCAGCTCCCGCTCGGCCGGCAGCCGCTCGCCCTCGGACACCAGCCCCAGCCTGACGATCTGGAGGATCTGCTCCAGCGCCTCCTCGAATCCGTTGCCGGCCCGCACCGTCCGCAGCACCGGTACGAGCCGGTCCGTCACGCCCCCGCGGGTTTCCTCCGGCATGCGGCCGCGCCCCCTTCCCAAGCAATGGTTCCCGGTCATACCTTATGGCTCCCGGCCAGAAGGAGGCTCTCCCCGTGCCAGACCGCACACCCCCGCTCGGGGTCGAGGAACTGCACGCCCTCGTCGCCGCCGGTGACCTCGACACCGTCGTCCTGGCCTTTCCCGACATGCAGGGACGCCTCCAGGGCAAGCGGTTCGCCGCGCGCTTCTTCCTCGACGAGGTCCTGACGCACGGCACCGAGGGCTGCAACTACCTCCTCGCCGTCGACGCCGACATGAACACCGTCGACGGATACGCGATGTCCTCCTGGGACCGCGGCTACGGCGACTTCGCCCTGCACCCCGACCCGGACACCCTGCGCCGCCTGCCCTGGAACGAGGGCACCGCGCTGGTCGTCGCCGACCTCGCCTGGGAGGACGGCTCCCCGGTGCTCGCGGCACCCCGGCAGATCCTGCGCCGCCAGCTGGAGCGCCTCGCCGGACACGGCTGGACCGCGCAGGTCGGCACCGAGCTGGAGTTCATCGTCTTCCGGGACACCTACGAACAGGCCTGGGACGCGAACTACCGAGGCCTGACCCCGGCCAACCAGTACAACATCGACTACTCGGTGCTCGGCACCGGCCGCGTCGAGCCCCTGCTGCGCCGCATCCGCAACGAGATGGCCGGCGCCGGACTCACCGTCGAGTCCGCCAAGGGCGAGTGCAACCCCGGCCAGCACGAGATCGCCTTCCGCTACGACGAGGCCCTGGTCACCTGCGACCAGCACGCGGTCTACAAGACCGGCGCCAAGGAGATCGCCGCCCAGGAGGGCATGTCCCTCACCTTCATGGCCAAGTACAACGAGCGCGAGGGCAACTCCTGCCACATCCACCTCTCCCTCGCGGACGCCGACGGCGACAGCGTCATGGCCGGCGGCCACCAGGGCGGCATGTCCGAGGTCATGCGGCACTTCCTCGCCGGACAGCTGGTGGCGCTGCGCGAGTTCTCCCTCCTCTACGCCCCGCACATCAACTCGTACAAGCGCTTCCAGCCCGACTCCTTCGCACCGACCGCCGTCGCCTGGGGCCACGACAACCGCACCTGCGCCCTGCGCGTCGTCGGCCACGGCCGCTCGCTCCGCTTCGAGAACCGGCTCCCCGGCGGCGACGTCAACCCGTACCTCGCGGTGGCGGGCATGGTCGCGGCCGGCCTGCACGGCGTCGAGCAGCGGCTGGAACTGCCGGAACCCTGCGCCGGCAACGCCTACACCGCCGGTTTCGCACACGTCCCCACCACGCTGCGCGAGGCCGCCGAGCTCTGGGAGAACAGCACCCTCGCCAAGGCCGCCTTCGGGGACGAGGTCGTCGCCCACTACCGCAACATGGCGCGCGTCGAACTGGACGCCTACGACGCCGCCGTCACGGACTGGGAGCTGCGCCGCTCCTTCGAACGCATGTGAGGCATCAGATGTCCGAGTCATCGGAACCGCCCGGCGGCCTGCGGGTCCTGAACCCCGCCACCGAAGAGCTCGTCGCCACCGTCCCCGCCGCCTCCGCGACCGACGTGGACGCCGCCGTCGTACGGGCCGCGCGGGCGCAGACCGCCTGGGCCGCGCTCGCCCCCGGCGACCGGGCCCGGCTGCTGCGCCGCTTCGCCACCGCCGTCGACGGGCACCTGGAGGAGCTGGCCGGGCTGGAGGTCCGCGAGGCCGGGCACACCATCGGCAACGCCCGCTGGGAGGCCGGCAACGTCCGCGACCTGCTCGACTACGCGGCCGGGGGCGTGGAGCGGCTCACCGGCCGGCAGATCCCGGTCGCCGGCGGCCTGGACGTGACGTTCCTCGAACCGCTCGGCGTCGTCGGCGTCATCGCGCCCTGGAACTTTCCGATGCCGATCGCCGCCTGGGGCACCGCGCCGGCGCTGGCGGCGGGCAACGCGGTCCTCCTCAAGCCCGCCGAGACGACCCCGCTGACCGCACTGCGCCTGGCCGCACTCGCCCTGGAGGCAGGTCTTCCCGAGGGGCTGTTCCAGGTGCTGCCGGGGCACGGGCCGGTCGCGGGCGACGCGCTCGTCCAGCACCCCGGCGTCGCGAAGATCGTCTTCACCGGGTCGACGGCCGTGGGCCGCCAGGTGGCCGCCAAGGGCGCCGCCCTCCTCAAGCCAGTCACCCTCGAACTCGGCGGCAAGAGCCCCAACATCGTCTTCGCCGACGCGGACGTGGAGGCCGCCGCGGCCGCCACACCGATGTCCTTCCTCGACAACTCCGGGCAGGACTGCTGCGCCCGCACCCGCATCCTCGTCCAGCGCACGGTGTACGACCGCTTCCTCGCCCTCCTCGCCCCCGCGGTCGAGTCCGTCCTCGTCGGCGACCCGGCCGACGAGCGCACCGACATGGGCCCGCTGATCTCCCGGGCCCAGCTGGACCGGGTCCGCTCCTACGTCCCCGACGGCGCCGACGGCATCCGCGGCAAGGCCCCCGAGGGCGGACCCGGCTTCTGGTTCCCGCCCACGGTCCTCACCGGTGTCGACGCGCACGCGCGCGTGGCCGTCGAGGAGGTCTTCGGGCCCGTCGCCGTCGTCCTGCCCTTCGAGGACGAGGCCGACGCGATCCGCCTGGCCAACGCCACCGACTACGGCCTGTCCGGTTCGGTGTGGACCCGGGACGTCGGCCGCGCCCTGCGCGTGTCGAACGCGGTCCGGGCCGGGAACCTGTCCGTCAACTCCCACTCCAGCGTCCGCTACTGGACGCCGTTCGGCGGGTTCGAGCAGTCCGGCCTCGGCCGCGAACTCGGCCCCGACGCGCTGACCGCCTTCACCGAGACCAAGAACGTCTTCATCAGCAACGTCTCGTCGAGCACGGAGGCCTAGCCACTCATGACCGAGGACATCATCTGCCGCCGTCTGGCCGGCCGTACCGCCGTCGTCACCGGAGCGGGCAGCGGCATCGGTCTCGCAGCGTCCCGCCGGCTCGCCTCCGAGGGCGCGCACGTCGTCTGCGGCGACGTGGACGAGCCCCGGGGCGAGGCGGCGGCGGAGGAGGCCGGCGGCACCTTCGTCAAGGTCGACGTCACCGACCCCGAGCAGGTCGAGGCGCTGTTCGAGGCGGCGTACGACACCTACGGCAGCGTCGACGTCGCCTTCAACAACGCCGGTATCTCGCCGCCCGACGACGACTCGATCCTGGAGACCGGCCTGGAGGCGTGGAAGCGCGTCCAGGAGGTCAACCTCACCTCCGTCTACCTGTGCTGCAAGGCCGCCATCCCCTACATGCGGCGCCAGGGCCGGGGGTCCATCATCAACACCGCGTCCTTCGTGGCCAGGATGGGCGCGGCCACCTCGCAGATCTCGTACACCGCGTCGAAGGGCGGCGTCCTCGCCATGTCGCGTGAACTGGGCGTGCAGTTCGCGCGGGAGGGCATCCGCGTCAACGCCCTCTGCCCCGGCCCCGTCAACACCCCGC
Source organism: Streptomyces sp. NPDC037271 (assembly GCF_055603605.1). Taxonomy (NCBI): domain Bacteria; kingdom Bacillati; phylum Actinomycetota; class Actinomycetes; order Kitasatosporales; family Streptomycetaceae; genus Streptomyces; species Streptomyces sp. NPDC037271. The sequence continues at coordinate 132,221 of NZ_JBVJVN010000020.1, read as the reverse complement.
TCCTCCGGGAGCTGTTCGCCAAGGACCCGGAGCGGGCCGCGCGCCGCCTCGTCCACATTCCGGTCGGACGGTTCGCCGAGGCCGAGGAGATCGCCGCCGCCGTCGCGTTCCTGGCCAGCGACGACTCCTCCTTCGTGAACGCCACCGACTTCCTGGTGGACGGCGGCATCTCCGGGGCGTACGTCACACCGCTGTAGCCGGCCGCGAGCGGCGTCCTACAGTGCCGCAATGAGCATGACTCCGCCGCCCGGCTGGTACCGCGATCCGTCGGCCCCGTACCAGGAACGCTGGTGGGACGGCACGGCCTGGACGGAGCACCGGCGGCCACCCGGGACCGCCGGGTACGGGGCACCCGCGCCCCCACTCCAGCAGCCCGTACGACAACCGAATCCCGTACAGCAGCCGGCGCGTCAGGCGCAGCCGGCACCGCATCAGCAACCGGCACCGCATCAGCAACCGGCACCGCATCAGCAACCGACGCCACATCAGCAGCCGTCGCGGCAGCAGCCGTCGCACGGGACGCAGCCCGGCCGGCCGTCGACCGTGCCGCTGTTCACGGGCGACGGCCCGGCACAGTGGCGGCCGGGCGGCGGCACCGGACGGGGGAAGGCCGTCGCCCTCGTCGCCACCGCGGCCGTGCTGGTCGCGGCCGTCGTCACCGGCGTTCTCGTCCTCGGTGAGGACGACGGCGGCGGCACCGGGGCACCGGGCCCGCCGGCCACGGCGGCTTCCACCGGCCCGCCGTCGGCGAGCACGTCGCGGGCGCCCTCCGCACCCTCCGCCGACGCCCCGGCCGTGGTCGAGGACCCGCTCAACGGCATCACCTTCCCGCTGCCGGACGGCTGGGTCCGGCCCAAGCACGTCACCCAGGACGACGTCATGATGACCACCGACGGCACCTACGACTGCCCCGCCGACGGCGGCGTGTGCCGGCACGGTCTCGTCATCTCCCGCACGGTCACGGCGAACGCCGAGTCCTCCCCGAAGGCCATCGCCCAGCAGGACGTCGAGGACGCGGCCGACGACGCCTACGACCGCGACCCGGTCGGCAACAGGCCCTTCGGCGGCATCGAGTCCCACGAGGAGGTGGCGTCCGGGCCGGTCGCGGTCGCCGGACGCGCCGGGTACTACGTGCGCTGGCGGGTGACGACGGCCGAGGGGCCCGGCGGTTACGTGCAGTCGCTGGTGTTCCCCTCCACCGTCGGCACCGAGTCCCCGATCCTCGTCCGCTACGTCTTCGACGCCGCCACCGGCGGCGGTGTGGGCAGCGGCATCGGCCCGTCGGACTGACCGGGCCGGGCTACAGGAACGTGTGCCCCTCGCCCCGGTACGTCGGCGCCGTCGCCGTCACCGCGTCCCCCTCCACCAGGTGCAGCGCGTCGAACCGCTCGCACAGCTCACCCGCCTTGGCGTGCCGGAACCACACCTTGTCGCCGATGAGGAGGTCGTCGGCGGGCGACCCGAGCAGCGGCGTCTGCACCTCGCCCGCACCCTCCTGGGAGTCGTAGCGCAGCCCCTCGGGGAGGTACGGCACCGGCAGCCGGTCGGCGCCGGGCGCTCCGGAGGCCGGGTAGCCGCCGCCGAGGACGGTCACGACCCCGACCCCCGGCCGCCGTACGACGGGCTGTGCGAACAGCGCCGCCGGACGGCCCCGGAACGAGGTGTAGTTGTCGAAGAGCCGCGGCGTGTACAGCCCGGACCCGGCGGCGATCTCCGTGACCGCGTCCTCGGCCGCGGTGTGCTGCACGCTGCCCGTGCCGCCGCCGTTGACGAACTCCAGGCCGGGCACCACGGCCCGTACCGCCCGCACCACCGCGGCACGCCGCTCGGCGAGTTCCCGGCGGGCGGCGGCCTGCATCAGCCGCACCGCCCGCGACCGCAGCGGCCGGCCGGCCACCGCGTCCCCGACCCCGGCGACATGGCCCTCGTACGCCATGATGCCGACGACCTCGAACCCCGGCCGGCGGACCACCGCGCGGGCCAGGTCGGCGACCTGGGCGGGGGAGTGCAGCGGGGAGCGCCGGGCCCCGACCCGCACCCGCCCTCCGAGCAGCCTCAGCGAGGTGTCCAACTCCAGGCAGACCCGGACGACTTCCCGGCCGCCGTCGCGCGCCGCGTCGATGAGGTCCAGCTGCGCCGGGTCGTCGATCATCACGGTGACCGCGGAGGCGAGCTCGGGATCGGCGGCCAGTTCCGCGTACCGGGCGCGGTCCGCCGACGGGTAGGCGAGGAGGACGTCCCCGAATCCGGAGCGCGCCAGCCACAGGGACTCGGCCAGCGTGAACGACATGACGCCCGCGAAACCGTCCCTCGCCAGGGCCCGTTCGAGCAGGGCCCGGCAGCGTACGGACTTGCTGGCGACCCGGATCGGCTTCCCGCCGGCCCGGCGGACCAGGTCGTCCGCGTTGGCGTCGAAGGCCTCCAGGTCCACGATCGCCACGGGGGCGTCCACGTGGGCGGTGGCCCGGTCGTAACGGGCCCGGTCGGCGGCGCGCGCAGTCATGAACGCAGCCTGCCAGACGGGATTACCGCAGGGTAGGGGGACGTTCCGGGCCAATGCCACGGGCGCGCGGACTGGTTCCCCGCCGGGCGGGGGCACGCCGTAGAGTGACGCGCACGCACGGCGGAACGGCCTGGGCGGCGGGACCTCGGGTCCGCCCCGGGATGGCGGTCGGCCCGTGCGGGTATGCGTGCCCGGGACGGATCGTTCCGCGCCGGGCCGGGGCAGGAGACCACATCACCGGCCCGCGTCGGAGAACGGCCCGGGCCCGAGGAAACGGGGGGTGCATGAGCACGGACGCACGCCGCGCCTCCCTTCCCCCGCACCCCTCGACCGCGCCTCGCTCCGACACCGTCCCGGACGCCGCCCCGCCGCCCCGTCCGGACGCGCCCCCTCGTCGCGCCCCCGACGTGCCGCCCGGCGCCGGCACGCGCCCCGCCCCGCCGGCCCGTCCGGACACGTCGGCCCGTCCGGACATGCCGCCCCGACCCGCCGCACCGCCCCACCCGGCCGCCCCGCCCCGTCCCGCACAGGCACCGGCGGCACCCGGCACCGGCATGACCGAAGCGGACCGACGCTCTCCGGTCACGTCGGCTCCCACCGCCGGACGGCTCCCGACGGCCCCGCAGCCGAACACCCGCGGCACCTCCGCCGAGGAGAACCAAGCCGTTCCGGGCAGCCGTCCGGCGACGGGCGACGGACCGGCGCACGGACAGGGCGTGCGGCGGCTCGCGGACGCGCCGGACGACCGGGCACCCACGGAGGGCGGCGGCTCCGGGGACGCCCGGCCGCCCCACGCGCCTTCCCGGCTCGCCGGCTCCCGCGGCACCGGCCCGGCGCCCCCGCCACCGCGCGCCTCCGCACGCTTCCCCGACGCCCCGCCGGCCGTCGGCCACACCGCCCCGGCCGGCGGCACACCACCGGCGGACCACGCCGCCGCGCCCCCGCCACGGCGTACGGGCGCCCCCGCGGGGCCCCCGCCCGAGGGCGCCGCGTCGCAGGCGGCAGCGCCGCAGCGTCCGGCCGGTTCCCCCGCGCACCGCCCCGGCGCCCCCGCGGAGACGCCGTCCGAGACGACCAGGCGCCTCCGGCCGATCCCGCCGGAGCCGGAGCCGGAGCCGGAGCAGGCACCGGAGCCGAAGCGGGAACGGGAGCGGGAGCAGATGTCGCGACCGGCGGCCGAGCCGGCGGAAGGCTCCGCCGGCGCCCCCGACCCCGCCCTGTCCTGGAGCGCCCCGACGGCGCCCGGCGGCGGGCGGCCGCGGGTGTCGTTCGCGGCGCCCGAGGGGTACGACGGGCTCGCCCGGCCGCGTCCGCTCGGTGGGCGGCTGCGGCCCCAGGCCGTCGCCGCGGCCGTCTGTCTCGTGCTCGGGACGGGGCTCGTCACCGGTGCCGTCACCGGCAGCTGGCTCGCCGGGGACTCCGGGGACGGCGGCGCGCGCAGCGCGTTCACCGAGGCCGCGGAACTGTGGCACAGCGTCCCCGTCGACCGGCTGTTCCCGCCCACCGTGCAGGGACAGGGCGCCGGGCCCGGCGGCGCCGACCGCACCTGGACGCGTGTCGCCGTCGCCCCGGACAGCGACTGCGTCGGCGCCTTCGACCCCCTGCTGGACAAGGTCCTCGAACCGGTCGGTTGCCGGCGCCTGCTGCGCGCCACCTACACCGACGCCACCCGGAGCCACGTCACCACCGTCGGCCTGCTCTTCGCCAACGCCGACGCCGCCGCCATGACCTCGCTGGCGGGCCGGTTCGAGAAGGAGGGCCTGGGCCGCCGCGCCGACCTCATGCCGCGGCCGTACGCCGCGAAGGACACCGTCGCCGCCGGCTTCGGCGCCCGGCAGCGCGCCTCGTGGACCGTCTCCGTCCTCACCGACGCCCCCGTCGTCGTCTACGCCGTCTCCGGCTGGGCCGACGGCCGCACCGTCGACGAGCCGGAGCCCGCCGAGGAGGCCATGGAGTCCGGCGCCACCTCGGCCCCCGCCCAGGCCGGCCTCGGCCACGAGGCGCAGGGCCTCGCCGACCGCGTCGAACGCGCCCTGCGCAAGAACGTCGGCACGGCCACGGAGCACCCGTCGTGAACGCCTTCGGCCCCCGCCGGGCGGGCGGCGCCCTGAGCCTCCTGCTCGCCGCCGCCCTCGTCCTCGTCCCGGCGTCCGCCGCGCACGCCGACGGCATCCGCGCCCAGCAGTGGGCCCTGGACGCCATGCGCACCCAGGAGGCGTGGCGCACCACCCAGGGCGCCGGCGTCACCGTCGCCGTCCTGGACACCGGCGTCGAGGCCGACCACCCCGACCTGGCCGGCAACGTCCTCGCCGGCAAGGACCTGGTCGGCTTCGGCGCGAGCGAGGGCGATCGCGAATGGGCCCGGCACGGCACCGCCATGGCCGGGATCATCGCCGGTCACGGCCATGGGCCCGGGAACGCCGACGGCGTCATGGGCATCGCCCCGGAGGCGAAGATCCTGCCGGTGCGCGTGATCCTGGAGGACGGCGACGACTCCCGCGCCAAGGCCCGCAAGACCCGCGGCAACGCCCTCGCCGAGGGCATCCGCTGGGCCGCCGACCACGGTGCCCACATCATCAACCTCTCCCTCGGCGACGACTCCGCCTCCGCCCACCCCGAACCGACCGAGGACGAGGCCATCCAGTACGCCCTGACGAAGGGCGTGGTCGTCGTCGCCTCGGCCGGCAACGGCGGCGAGCTGGGCGACCACATCTCCTACCCGGCCGCCTACCCGGGCGTGATCGCCGCGACCGCCGTCGACCGCTACGGCACCCGCGCCTCCTTCTCCACCCGCCGCTGGTACGCCACGGTCAGCGCCCCCGGCGTCGACGTGATCATCGCCGACCCGGACCACCGGTACTACGAGGGCTGGGGCACCAGCGCCGCCGCCGCCTTCGTCTCCGGCGCCGCCGCACTGGTGAAGTCGGTCCACCCGGACCTCACCCCGGCCCAGGTCAAGAGCCTCCTCGAGGACACCGCCCGCAACGCCCCCGCCGAGGGCCGCGACGACTCCCGCGGCTACGGCTTCGTCGACCCCGCCGCCGCCATCGAGGCGGCCGCCCGCCTGGAACCGGAGGGCCTGAAGGCTGCGGCGTACCGCGACGAGTACTTCGGTTCCGGTCCGGACGCCCCCGCCTCCGACGACGACACGTCTGCCTGGGCGGCGCCGCTGGCCGGCGGCGCGGGCGGCGTCCTGGTGGTCGCGGCCGTCGTCCTGTGGCGGGGCCGCCGCGAACACTACGACGACCTCTGACCCCGGGCGGCGCCGCCTGCCCCGGCGAACACGGACACCGCCGCCTTCGCCGCCGCCTCGGTCAGCGAGATGCCCTCCGCCAGGGTCGCGTGCCCCCTCGACACCACCGCGACCAGGCGGTCGTGGCCGCCCGAGGTGACCCGCCCGATGCTGTTGACCACCCACAGCCCGGTGGTGCCGCGCCGCAGCCAGCCGTTCTTCAGCGCCCACGCCGAACCACCGCGACCGTCGTCGGCCGCCGCCGACACACCCCACCGCTGACCGTCGGCGATCCGCCCCATCAGCCCCCGCACATACGCCCGGGAGGCCGCGCTCAGCTCGGAGCCCTCCGCCACGAACACCTGCCGCAGCAGGGCGATCCGGTCGGCGGCGGTGGTCTGCGTCAGCCCCCACAGCGGGCCCTCACCGCCCTCGGTCCGCGTGAGCCCGAAGCGCTCGTTCGCGGCGTCGAGCCCGTCCGCCGTCCCGATCGCCCGCCACAGCGCCGACGCCGAGTCGTTGTCGCTGTTCTCGATCATCGCGACGGCGTACGCCTTCTCCTCGGCGGTCAGCGCGCGCCCCGCGTCCTGTGCCCGGAGCAGGAGCGCCGCCAGGATGTCGACCTTGACGATGCTCGCCGTGTCGAAGACACCCGCGCCGTACGAGGCGCTCTCGCCGGAGTCGGCGCCGAGCACCGCCACCGACACCTCCGCGCCGTCCGCCACGGTCACCGACGCCATGGCCGCGGCCAGCCGCGCGTCACGGTCCACGACCGGTCCGACCCTCTCCACCGATGCCTCCCCGCCCGCGGATGCCGAGGCCGACGACGATACGGCGCCGTCCCCGCCCCGCGGTCCGCGGCACGGGCCTCGAACGCCGCTCGGAGACGCCCGAGAGGCCGGTGAGGACCGTCGCCCACCCCCCGATAGGGTCGGGGACCGTGGCGAACAAGAACATTCCCGACTCCGGCTACTCCGACGACGACGGCTCCGCCGACCCGCGGCTGAGCGCGGCGCTCGCTGCCTGGGCCGAGGACCGCACCGCCCTGCCGGCCGTGCTGGAGGCGCTGGGGGGTGCCCGGCTGCTCGTGCCGGTCGTGGCCGTTCTGGGCGAGGTCGAAGAGGACGACGCGGAGGAGCGCGAGGCTCCTCGGAGGGGTGGTGGCGGGAGACGGGTGGGCGGGCTGCGGCGCGAGAAGACCAGCGACATGGCGGTGCCGACCCTCAAGGCGGGCGGCCGCACCGCCCTGCCCGCCTTCACGTCCACCGACTCGCTCGCCCGCTGGGACCCCGGGGCCCGCCCCGTCGCCGTACCCGTGCACCAGGCGTTGCAGGCCGCCGCGCACGAGAAGGCGGACACGGTCGTACTGGACCTGGCCGGACCGGTGCCGTTCGAGCTGACCGGAGCGGCGCTGCTGGCGCTGGCCGAGGGCCGTACGACGACCGATCCGCTCGCCGACCCGGCCGTCACCGAGGCCGTGCGCACCGCCGTGGCCGCCGAGCCGGCCGTGCTCCGGGCGCACCTCGGGCCGGGCCGGGCCGACGGTACCCTGGCGCTGCTCCTGGACCCCGGGGTGGACCAGGCGCGGGCCGCCCGCGCCGTCGCCGAGCGCCTGGCCGCCGACGAAACACTGAGGGCCCGCCTGGAGCGCGGCCTCGACCTGGCACTGCTGCCGGCCGGGGCGACGCCGCCGGGCGAGCCCTTGTACGTGCGGGGGTAGCTCAGTACGTGCGGGGGTGGCTCATGCCGTCCGGTGGCGGCTCAGCCGTAGATCGGGCCGGTGTACTTCTCGCCCGGACCCTGGCCCGGCTCGTCCGGAACGAGCGACGCCTCGCGGAAGGCCAGCTGGAGCGACTTCAGGCCGTCGCGCAGCGGAGCCGCGTGGAAGGAGCTGATCTCGGTCGCGGTCGCGTCGAGCAGACCGGCCAGCGCGTGCACCAGCTTGCGGGCCTCGTCCAGGTCCTTGTGCGCCTCGCCCTCCTCGGTCAGGCCCAGCTTCACGGCGGCGGCGCTCATCAGGTTGACGGCGACCGTCACGATCACCTCGACCGCGGGGACCTCGGCGATGTCGCGGGTCATGGCATCGAAGTCGGGATTCGCCGAGGATTCGGCAGGGGTCTCACTCATGCCGCACACGATAGGGCCCCGCACCGGCCCTCTTGACAGCAGGAGGGCCGGGCGGCACCGGTTAGCGCACGCGTTCCGGAGCTGCTAACCTTGTGTAACGACCGGTCGGACACGCATGCCCCCCACGGCAGCGGGCCCGGCCCACAAGTGGAGGCTTCGAACTCCCACCTGGCCGTCCCACGGACGGCGGGTCACCGGTCAGGCGGTCCCGTCCCAGCGGCGGCGACCGGCCCGAAATCGCGCCCCGCGTCATCGCGGCGGTGCTCCGGTAGTAGTTCGAGGAGCCCCGCCTGTGATCGTCCGGGGCATTTTTGTTGCGCCGGCGCGGTTAGGTCTATCGAACACAGACGTTACGCGGCTGTCCGCCAGACCGTCGCGTGGTGCTACCGAGGAGGATCCATCAGCGCCGAGCCCCGCATCAACGACCGGATTCGCGTTCCCGAGGTGCGACTTGTCGGTCCCAGCGGCGAGCAGGTCGGGATTGTCCCGCTTGCCAAGGCCCTGGAGCTTGCGCAGGAGTACGACCTCGATCTCGTCGAGGTCGCGGCGAACGCCCGTCCGCCCGTGTGCAAGCTCATGGACTACGGGAAGTTCAAGTACGAGTCGGCCATGAAGGCCCGTGAGGCGCGCAAGAACCAGGCGCACACGGTCATCAAGGAGATGAAGCTCCGGCCGAAGATCGACCCGCACGACTATGACACCAAGAAGGGTCACGTCGTCCGGTTCCTCAAGCAGGGCGACAAGGTCAAGATCACGATCATGTTCCGTGGTCGCGAGCAGTCCCGGCCGGAGCTCGGCTACCGACTGCTGCAGCGTCTCGCGGAGGACGTGGCCGACCTCGGGTTCATCGAGTCGAACCCGAAGCAGGACGGCCGAAACATGATCATGGTCCTCGGTCCGCACAAGAAGAAGACCGAGGCGATGGCCGAGGCTCGCCAGGCGCAGGAGGCCCGCAAGGCCGACGCGAAGGCCAACCCCGGCAAGTCGCAGAACGCCGCGGAGGCCGACGACGTGGACGCCGAGGCCCCGGCCGAGGCTCCCGCCGAGGCGTGACTCCGGGGGACACCGTCCCCAGGACGTAACCGATACAAGCGACGCTCCACCGTGCCCGGTTTCACGACCGGGCATCGGAGCGCCACCGACGAGGAGAGAACGGCGCTATGCCGAAGAACAAGTCGCACAGCGGTGCCAGCAAGCGCTTCAAGATCACCGGCTCCGGCAAGGTGCTCCGTGAGCGCGCCGGCAAGCGCCACCTGCTCGAGCACAAGTCGTCCCGCGTGACGCGCCGCCTCACCGGCAACGCCGAGATGGCCCCGGGCGACGCCGCGAAGATCAAGAAGCTTCTCGGCAAGTGACGTACGGGCGCCACTGAGCGCCGTACGGCAGGACCGGGACCCATTCGATACCGGGCCGCGTGAGGACCACCGCGGCCCCGCTACAAGGAGTTAAAAAGTGGCACGCGTCAAGCGGGCAGTCAACGCCCACAAGAAGCGCCGGGCGATCCTCGAGCAGGCCTCCGGCTACCGCGGTCAGCGTTCGCGCCTGTACCGCAAGGCCAAGGAGCAGGTCACCCACTCGCTGGTCTACAACTACAACGACCGCAAGAAGCGCAAGGGTGACTTCCGCCAGCTGTGGATCCAGCGCATCAACGCCGCTGCCCGCGCCAACGGCATCACGTACAACCGCTTCATCCAGGGCCTGAAGGCCGCCAACGTCGAGGTCGACCGCAAGATCCTCGCCGAGCTGGCCGTCAACGACCCGAACGCGTTCGCCGCGCTCGTCGAGGTCGCCCAGAAGGCGCTGCCGAGCGACGTCAACGCGCCGAAGGCCGCGTGACGCCGCGCCGGTTCTGAGCCGACGTGACTGCACGGACCCGCGGGGTTACCTGCGGGTCCGTTTGCGTCCGCGTCTGCCGTCTTCTGTCGTATCGCGGGTGCGGGGTCGTCGTGGCCTGTCGCGCAGTTCCCCGCGCCCCTAGGTCACTCCCCTGAAGGTAAGTCGCATGGTTGCTGCCCCCGAGCTGATCTCCCCCCGGTCCCCCCGTGTCGCCGCCGCCCGGCGGCTGGGCAAGCGGAACTTCCGGGGCAAGGAGCGGCTGTTCCTGGCCGAGGGGCCGCAGGCCGTGCGGGAGGCCGCCGCGTACGGGGAGACGCTGGTCGAACTGTTCGCCACCGTCGAGGCCGCCGAGCGGTACGCCGACATCATCGGCTCGGCCCGGGACGCCGGCGCCCGCGTCCACCTCGCCGCCGAGCAGGTGATCGAGGACATCTCCACCACCGTCACCCCGCAGGGCCTGGTGGGGGTGTGCCGGTTCGTGGACACCCCCTTCGACGAGATCCTCGCCGCCCGGCCGGGACTCGTCGCCGTCCTCGCCCACGTCCGCGACCCCGGCAACGCCGGCACCGTACTGCGCTGCGCCGACGCCGCCGGCGCCGAAGCCGTCGTGCTCACCGACGCCTCCGTCGACCTGTACAACCCCAAGGCCGTACGCGCCTCCGTGGGCTCCCTGTTCCACCTGCCCGTCGCCGTCGGCGTACCCGTCGAGCGGGCCGTCGCCGGCCTGAGGGACGCCGGGGTCCGCGTCCTCGCCGCCGACGGCGCGGGCGAGCACGACCTCGACGCCGAACTGGACGCGGGCACCATGGGCGGACCCACCGCCTGGGTCTTCGGCAACGAGGCCTGGGGGCTCCCGGAGGAGACCCGCGCCCTCGCCGACGCCGTCCTGCGCGTCCCGATCCACGGCAAGGCCGAGAGCCTGAACCTCGCCACCGCCGCCGCCGTATGTCTCTACGCGTCGGCGCGTGCACAGCGCGCCGCCGGAGGGTGCCGCTCCGTCACCGAGAGCTAGTAGGGTGACCAGCTCAAGGCCCCTGCGCGGTTGAGAGGTGGGGTACGGGGATGAGCGTCGGCACGAGCAGCGCACCGGGTGCACGGGAGGCGCCGCGTCCGCCCGCGCCCCGCACACCCGGCGGTCTCGCCGACCTCGGTATGGACCCGGACCACCTGCCCGACGGCCTGGTCGTCGCCGACGAGCACGGCCGGGTCGTCTGCTGCAACGCGGCCGCCGCCCGGATCACCGCCACCCCGGCCGCCGAAGCCCTCGGTCAGCCGCTGGACAAGGCCCTTCCGCTGGAGGACCTCGAGGGCCGGCGCTGGTGGCAGCTGACCGACCCCTACGGCGGGCTCGCCATCCGCGTCGGCCAACCCGAGCGGAACCTGCTCCTCCCCGGCGGGCGTGAAGTGCTCGTCTCCGCCCGTTACGTCCGCACCGAGCGCCTCGGCCCCGTCCACCGCGTCGTCGTCACCCTGCGCGACACCGAGGCCCGCCGCCGCACCGAACGCAGCCACGCCGAGCTGATCGCCACCGTCGCCCACGAACTGCGCTCCCCGCTCACCTCCGTCAAGGGCTTCACGGCCACCCTGCTGGCCAAGTGGGAGCGGTTCACCGACGACCAGAAGCGGCTGATGCTGGAGACCGTCGACGCGGACGCCGACCGGGTCACCCGGCTCATCGCCGAACTGCTGGACATCTCCCGCATCGACTCGGGCCGGCTGGAGGTGCGCCGCCAGCCCGTCGACATCGGCGCCGCCGTCGGCCGCCACATCCAGGCGTACGTCGCCGCCGGCCAGGAGGCCGACCGCTTCCTGCTCCGCATCGCCCAGCCCCTGCCCGACCTGTGGGCCGACCCGGACAAGGTCGACCAGGTGCTGAGCAACCTGCTGGAAAATGCCGTGCGGCACGGTGAGGGAACCGTCACTATTGACGTCACGCCCACGGCGTCGCCCCGCGAAGGGGAGGACACCGGCACGTCGGTCACGGTGAGCGACGAAGGGGCGGGCATCCCGGAGGAATCCATGAACCGCGTCTTCACCCGCTTCTGGCGGGGCAGCAAGCGCGGTGGCACCGGCCTCGGGCTCTACATCGTCAAGGGCATCGTCGAAGCCCACGGCGGCACCATCACGGTCGGCCGCGCCCCGGGTGGCGGCGCCGAGTTCCGATTTACGTTGCCCGTGGCGGCCCCCGCGTACCTCACCTGAGACGGTCCGGGACCCCACGGGCGCGTTCGCCTTCCTCCACCCCGTTAGACTCGGCCTTTGGCACCTTTGTGTCCCGCAGACGGAGACGCCCCGAGCGAAGACGCCCTGAGCGGAGACGCCCGGAGCGAGACGCTTCGTCCACGAGCCGGTTACGGGGACCATCAGCATGGGGGCACCTCCCAGCGATAGCTGGGGGACAATCGGAAGCACGGGAAGAGATGTCGGCACCGAATAAGTCGTACGACCCTGTCGAGGTCGAGGCGTTGAAACCGGAAGAGATCGAGCGCATGCGGGACGAGGCGCTCGCCGCCTTCGCCGCCGCGAGCTCCCTCGACGCGCTCCAGGAGGCCAAGGTCGCCCACACCGGCGGCGCCTCGCCGCTGGCGCTGGCCAACCGCGAGATCGGCGCCCTGCCCCCGCAGGCCAAGGCCGAGGCCGGCAAGCGCGTCGGCATGGCCCGCGGCGCCGTGAACAAGGCGCTGGCCGCCCGCCAGGAGGAGCTGGAGGCCGAGCGGGACGCGCGCGTCCTGGTCGAGGAGGCCGTGGACGTCACGCTGCCCCACGACCGCGTACCGGCCGGCGCCCGCCACCCGCTCACCACGCTCTCCGAGCGCATCGAGGACGTCTTCGTGGCCATGGGCTACGAGGTCGCCGAGGGCCCCGAGGCCGAGGCCGAGTGGTTCAACTTCGACGCCCTGAACATCGGCCCGGACCACCCGGCCCGCGGCGAGGCCGACACCTTCTTCGTCCAGGGCCCGGACGGCGGTACCGAGTCCGGCGTCGTGCTGCGCACCCACACCTCGCCCGTGCAGATCCGCTCCGCGCTCGACCGCGAGCCGCCGGTCTACGTGATCTGCCCCGGCCGTGTGTACCGCACCGACGAGCTGGACGCCACCCACACCCCCGTCTTCCACCAGGTCGAGCTGCTCGCCATCGACGAGGGCCTGACCATGGCGGACCTCAAGGGCACCCTGGACCACATGGTCCAGTCGCTGTTCGGGGCGGAGATGAAGACCCGGCTGCGGCCGAACTTCTTCCCCTTCACCGAGCCGTCCGCCGAGATGGACATGCTCTGCTACGTCTGCAAGGGCGCGTCCGTCGGCAACCCCGACCGGCCCTGCCGCACCTGCTCCAGCGAGGGCTGGATCGAGCTCGGCGGCTGCGGCATGGTCAACCCGCGGGTGCTCACCGCCTGCGGCGTCGACCCGGAGAAGTACAGCGGCTTCGCCTTCGGGTTCGGCATCGAGCGGATGCTGATGTTCCGCCACAACGTCGAGGACATGCGAGACATGGTCGAGGGTGACATGCGCTTCACCCGGCCGTTCGGGATGGAGATCTGATGCGGGTCCCGCTTTCTTGGCTGCGGGAGTACGTCGACCTGCCGGCCACACAGACCGGCCGCGACGTCCAGGCCAAGCTCATTTCGGCCGGACTCGAGGTCGAGACCGTCGAGCACCTCGGTGCCGACCTCAAGGGCCCCCTCGTCGTCGGCCAGGTGCTGACCATCGAGGAGCTGGAGGGCTTCAAGAAGCCGATCCGCTTCTGCACCGTCGACGTCGGCCAGGCCAACGGCACCGGTGAGCCCCAGGAGATCGTCTGCGGCGCCCGCAACTTCGCCGTCGGCGACAAGGTCGTCGTGGTCCTCCCCGGCGCCACCCTGCCGGGCGGCTTCTCGATCTCCGCGCGCAAGACCTACGGCAAGACGTCCCACGGCATGATCTGCTCCGGCGACGAGCTGGGCATGGGCGACGACGGCACGCACGGCATCATCGTGCTGCCGCCGGAGACCGAGGTCGGCAAGGACGCCATCGAGCTGCTGGAACTGGTCGACGAGGTCCTGGACATCGCCGTCACCGCCAACCGCGGCGACTGCCTGTCCATCCGCGGCGTCGCCCGCGAGACCGCCATCGCCTACGGCCTGCCGCTGCGCGACCCGGCCCTGCTCGACGTACCCGGCCCGAACGCCTACGGCTACCCGGTGAAGATCGCCGACCCCACCGGCTGCGACCGCTTCACCGCCCGCACGGTGACCGGCCTCAGCTCCGAGGCCCGCTCCCCGATCTGGCTCCAGCGGCGTCTCCAGAAGGTCGGCATGCGCCCGATCTCGCTCGCCGTCGACGTCACCAACTACGTGATGATGGAGCTCGGCCAGCCGCTGCACGCCTACGACCGCTCCCTGGTCCAGGGCACCATCGGCGTACGCCGGGCCGAGGAGGGCGAGAAGATCGTCACCCTCGACGGCACCGAGCGGAAGCTGCACGCCGAGGACCTCGTCATCACCGACGACCGCGGCCCGATCGGGCTCGCCGGCGTCATGGGCGGCGCCAACACCGAGATCGCCGACCACGGCGATGCCGACAACGCGACGACCGACGTGGTCATCGAGGCCGCCCACTTCAACCAGGTCGCCATCGCGCGCACCGCCCGCCGGCACAAGCTGTCGTCCGAGGCCTCCCGCCGCTTCGAGCGCGGCGTCGACCCGCAGGCCGCGGCCGCCGCAGCCCAGCGGACCGTCGACCTGCTCGTGCTGCTCGCGGGCGGCACCGCCGAGGCCGGCGTCACCGAGATCAGCGCCCCGTCCGCACCGCACACCATCAGCGTCCCGGCCGGTCACCCGGACCGGGTCGCGGGCGTGGAGTACGGCCGCGAGACCGTCGTACGCCGCCTCCAGCAGGTCGGCTGCGACGTGTACGGGCAGGACGAGCTGATCGTCACCGTCCCGTCCTGGCGGCCCGACCTCACCGACCGGAACGACCTGGCCGAAGAGGTCATCCGCCTGGAGGGCTACGAGAACCTGCCCTCCACGCTGCCCCGGCCCCCGGCGGGCCGCGGCCTGACCTCCCGGCAGCGGCTGCACCGCCGGGTCGGCCGGGCACTGGCCGGTGCCGGCTACGTCGAGGCGCCGAACTACCCGTTCGTCAGCGAGCAGGTCTTCGACCAGCTCGGGCTGGACGCCGACGACCCGGCCCGCCGCGTCGTCAAGCTGGTCAACCCGCTCAGTGACGAGGAGCCCGCGCTGCGGACCACGCTGCTGCCGGGGCTGCTCGGCGCGCTGCGCCGCAACGACGGCCGGGGCTCGCACGACCTCGCGCTGTTCGAGACCGGCCTGGTCTTCCACCCGCGCGACGAGCAGCGCGTCGCCGCCAACCTGCCCGTCGACCGGCGCCCCGGCGAGGACGACCTCGCGGCGCTGGACGCGGCGCTGCCCGACCAGCCGCGGCACGTCGCCGTGGTCCTGGCCGGCGCCCGCGAGCAGGCCGGCTGGTGGGGCAAGGGCCGTCCGGCCGACTGGGCCGACGCGGTCGAGGCCGCCCGGACCGTCGCCCGCGAGGCCGGTGCCGGACTGGGCGTCCGCAAGGGCCAGTACGGCCCCTGGCACCCGGGACGCTGCGCCGAACTGTTCCTCACCGTGGACGGTGAGGAGCGGGTCGTCGGTCACGCCGGTGAACTGCACCCGCGCGTCCTGAAGGCGCTGGGCCTGCCCGCGCGCACCTGTGCGATGGAGCTGGACCTCGACGCCGTGGAGCGCGTCGGCGACGACACGCCGCAGGCGCCGGGCATCTCCACGTTCCCGGTCGCCACGCAGGACGTCGCGCTGGTCGTCGACGCGTTCGTGCCGGCGTCGGAGGTCGAGGCCGCGCTGCGCGAGGGCGCCGGCGAACTGCTGGAGTCCATCCGGCTGTTCGACGTCTACGACAACGCGGAGCAGCTCGGCGAGGGGCGCAAGTCCCTGGCGTACGCGCTGCGTTTCCGCGCGGGGGACCGGACGCTGACGGTCGACGAGGCGTCGGCTGCGCGCGATGCGGCGGTCGCCCTCGCGGGCGAGCGGGTCGGAGCGGTGCTGCGTAGTTAGCGGTTCGCCCAGGGGGCGGGGGCTTCTGCCGGTCGGCGGCTGCGGGTAGTCGGTGGCTGGTCGCGCAGTTCCCCGCGCCCCTTGTCGGCGTCAAGGTGACGTCCCTCCAGGGGCGCGACCAGCCGCCACGCACCCGCAGCCGAGAACGCACCCACACCTGAACGGTGTTCAGTCGGACCGCGCAACCGGCGGAGCCGTCCGCCCCGCCACGGAGTGTCGGGCAGGCGGCCGGGCGGACGGCGTGCACACGGGCCGCCGCACTGTACGAGGGGGAGCCGGCGGCCCGGCCGGCCTCTTTCGAGGCAGTTCAGTCAACCGGCCCGGGAACTCTCCGCGACAGCGCGCACACGGTACGGATGCGCGTACTCCGTTCACACCCCGTGTGAAGGCCGACGCACTACGCTGTCGGCACCGAGTCACCGGGGGGCACCCATGCAGCCCAACACCCTGCTCGACGCGATCCTCGACGAGGCCGGGATCTCGCACGCGGGACTGGCCGCGCACGTCAACCAGGCCGGACGGGCGCGCGGGCTCGCGCTGAGGTACGAACACACCGCCGTCGCGCGGTGGTTGAAGGGACAGCGGCCGCGCGGCCAGGTGCCCGACCTGATCTGCGAGGTCCTCGCGTCCCGGCTGCGGCGCCCCGTCACCCTCGACGACATCGGCCTCGGCGTGCCCGGCGAACCGTCCGCCCCGCACACCGGCACGCTGTCCGGCTTCGTGGAGCGCGCGACCGCCCTGTGGCGCTCCGACCAGCAGCAGCGCCCGCACATTCTCGGCGCCCCCGCGCTCACCGGGACACCCGCCGTGATGCCGGTGTGGGAGTGGGAGAACCCGCCCGAGGACGTGGACGTCTCCCGCGGCGGCCGGTACCGGGTCACCGCGGGCGACCTGGAGATGCTGCGCTGCGCCCGCGCCCACTACGAGCAGATGTACCGGAAGGCCGGCGGCATGGCGACCCGCGCCCGCATCGTCGGCTTCCTCAACTCCGAGGCCGCCCCGCTGCTGCGCGGCAGCTACACGGACGCCACCGGTCGCCAGCTGCACCGGGCCACCGGCGGGCTGGTCGCCGTCGCCGGCATCTGCGCGTACGACTCCGACGCGCACGGTCTCGCGCAGCGCTACTTCCACCAGGCCCTGCGGCTCGCGAAGGCCAGCGGGGACCGGGGGCTCGGCGCCTACGTCATCGCGCTGCTGGTCAACCAGGCGCTGTTCATGCGGGAGAACCGGCAGGCCGTGGCCTTCGCCGAGGCCGCCCTGCGTGCCGCCGGCCGGCACATCACCCCGGCGCTCGCCTCCGACCTGTACGCGATGCAGGCCAAGGCGTACGCCCATCTCGGCGACGGCACCAGCGCCCTGTCCTGCATCCGTCGGGCCGAGCAGGCCGCCGAACGCATCCGGCGCGGATACGAACCCGACGAGACCGGCTACGTCCAGCCCGGCCTGGTCAACGTGCAGGTCGCCGAGGCCCTGCTCAGCCTCGGTGAGCTCGCGGCGGCCGGGGAGCACGCCGCGGCGGCCGTCGACAACCCCGCGCACGACCGGGGCCGCGTACACCGGCTCGCCATACTCAGCACGATCGAACTGCGCCGGGGCAACGCCGACAAGGCGGCGGCCACCGCGGTGCAGATGGCCGAACAGGCCCGTGGCATGGAGTCCCGGCGGCTGCGCGACAGACTGCGCGCGGTACGCGAGCACCTGGTGCGCAGCGGCTGCGCGGGCACGTCCGAGGCCGCCGAACTCATCGACGGCGCCCTGCGCGTACCGCTCTGACGTTCCGCTCCTACGCCCCGCCCCCGGGACGCACTGCGCCCACCGCTGCGCCGTGAGCGGCCGTCGTGCGCCTGCTGCCGGGACGCGGCTGCTGCGATATTGCCACCTACTCAAGGAAAGGTGGCAGAACCGTGCAGTGGACGAAACAGAACGAACAAACTGTGTACTCAAATCGCTGGTTCAGCGTCAATCTCGCCGACGTCGGGCTACCGGACGGCCGGCACATCGACCACTTCCTCATACGGATGCGCCCCGTGGCCGTGGCCACGGTCGTCAACGAGGCGAGCGAGGTCCTCCTGCTGTGGCGGCACCGCTTCATCACCGACAGCTGGGGCTGGGAGCTCGCGGCCGGCGTCGTCGAGGACGGCGAGGACGTCGCGGCGGCCGCGGCCAGGGAGCTGGAGGAGGAGACCGGCTGGCGGCCGGGACCACTGCGCCACCTCATGAGCGTGGAACCGTCCAACGGACTCACCGACGCCCGGCACCACATCTACTGGGCCGACGAGGGCACGTACGTCGGACACCCCGTGGACGCCTTCGAGTCGGACCGCCGGGAATGGGTTCCCCTCAAGCTCGTTCCCGACATGGTCGCCCGCGGGGAGGTCCCGGCCGCCAACATGGCGGCCGCGTTGCTCCTCCTGCACCACCTCAGGCTGGGGCAGGACACCCCGCCCGGCCGGGGCGGCGTCTAGCGTCCGAGGGCCTGCCAGACCGCCACCACCAGGGAGCCCACGGCCGTGACGACCGCGAGCGAGGGAAGCGGCCAGCGGGCGTGCTCCAGGGCGGTCAGCCGTGCGTTCAGGTCCTCCAGCTCCTTGGCGGCCTCCTCGGTGCGGTGGGAGAGCAGGGCCAGTCCGCCCTCGACGCGGGCGTAGGCCACGTCCAGCCGGCGTCGTAACTCTGCGAGTTCTCCCTGTGCGACGGAATGCTCGGGATCGGCGGTCACGAACCGCTCCTTTCCGTAGTCGTCTCACATCCCTTGCATGTGCATCGTGAGTCAACCCGCCTGGTGGGCGCATGGGGAGCGTGTGCGGAGGGCATATGCGAGCCCGGAGCGCACACACCGTGTGAATGCCGCGGGCCCGGCACCTGCCAGGTACCGGGCCCGCGACACGTAGCTCAGCGTGATCAGCCGTAGGAGTAGAAGCCCGATCCGCTCTTGCGGCCGAGCCGGCCCGCGTCGACCATGCGCTGGAGCAGCGGGGGAGCGGCGTACAGCGGCTCCTTGTACTCCTCGTACATGGAGTAGGCGACCGAGGCGACCGTGTCCAGGCCGATCAGGTCGGACAGCTTCAGCGGGCCCATCGGGTGGGCGCAGCCCATCTCCATACCGTTGTCGATGTCCTCGCGGCTGGCGATGCCCGACTCGAACATCCGGATCGCGGAGAGCAGGTAGGGGATCAGCAGCGCGTTGACCACGAAGCCGGAACGGTCCTGGGCGCGGATGGAGTGCTTGCCCAGCACCTTCTCGGTGAAGAGCTGCGCCCGGCTGAGCGTGCCCTCGGAGGTGGTGAGCGCCGGGATCAGCTCGACCAGCTGCTGCACCGGGGCCGGGTTGAAGAAGTGGATGCCGATGACGTGGTCGGGCCGCGAGGTGGCGACCGCCAGCTTCACCAGCGGGATCGAGGAGGTGTTGGAGGCCAGGATCGCGTCCGGCCGGGTCACGACCTGGTCGAGCACCTGGAAGATCTCGGTCTTGACCAGCTCGTTCTCGACGACGGCCTCGATCACCAGATCACGGTCGGCGAACTCGCCGAGGTCGGTGGTGAAGCTCAGCCGCGCCTGCGTCGCGTCCCGCTCCTCCTCGGTGATCTTGCCGCGCTCGGCGGCCTTGCCGAGCGAGTTGTACAACCGGGTCCGGCCGATCTCGAGGGCCTCGCCGGTGGTCTCGGCGACCATCACCTCCAGACCGGAGCGGGCGCACACCTCGGCGATGCCCGCTCCCATCTGACCGCAGCCCACCACGCCGACGCGTGCGATATCTCCCGAGATGCCGGTCACATCGTCCCTTTCGCTGACTCCACGACTTGAGGCAGCTCCGCCGGGGTCCCCGGCGTCTGCTCCGATCGTGCACGTTACCCCCGAATGGCCACGGATCCGTCGCCCGGGTCGGGCATGCTGGGAGCCCGTCCACGATCCGTGACCGCGCGGATCCACTGCGTTCAGGAGGTCTCCCCATGGGCCGTGTCTCGCGTCGTGCCTTCGCGGTGGCGGCGTTGTCGGCGTTCAGCATGGCGCCCGGGGCGTCGGCGGCGCCGGTCCCGTCGGCCGCGCAGACCCCGCCGGCGGTGCCGGGTCCCGCCGCGCGGCCGCCCGCCCGCCGTGCCGTCACCGGGATGCGGGGCATGTGGCTGGCCACGGTGGCCAACCGCGACTGGCCCACCCGCGCGGGGCTGCGTGCGGCCGAGCAGCGCGCGGAACTCGTCGAGCACCTCGACACGGCGGTCCGGCACCGTCTCAACACGGTGATCTTCCAGGTGCGGCCGACGGCGGACGCGCTGTGGCCGTCGGCGTACGAGCCCTGGTCCCAGTACCTGTCCGGCAGCCAGGGCCGGGACCCGGGCTGGGACCCGCTGGGCACGGCCGTGAAGGAGGCCCACGCCCGCGGCCTGGAACTGCACGCCTGGTTCAACCCGTACCGCGTCGCCACGCACGACGACCCGGCCCTCCTCGTGCCCACCCACCCCGCGCGCAGGCACCCCGACTGGGTGGTGCCGTACGGCGGCAAG
Organism: Streptomyces sp. NPDC037271; assembly: GCF_055603605.1. Lineage (NCBI taxonomy): Bacteria > Bacillati > Actinomycetota > Actinomycetes > Kitasatosporales > Streptomycetaceae > Streptomyces > Streptomyces sp. NPDC037271. The sequence goes on along the minus strand of NZ_JBVJVN010000020.1, from coordinate 111,966 downwards.
CTCTACTACGACCCGGGGCTTCCCGAGGTCCGGGCCTTCGTCCAGGACGCGATGATGGACGCGGTGGAGAAGTACGCCGTGGACGGCGTCCACTTCGACGACTACTTCTACCCCTATCCGGTAGCGGGCGAGAGCTTCGACGACGGGGCGACCTACCGCGCCCACGGCAGCGGCTTCGCCACCAAGGCCGCCTGGCGACGGCACAACATCGACCTGCTGGTGCGCGAGACGGCGGCCCGCGTCCAGAAGGTCCGGCCGGCCGCCCGCTTCGGCGTCAGCCCGTTCGGGGTGTGGCGCAACGCGGCGACCGACGCGAAGGGCTCGGACACCCGGGCCGGTGTGCAGACGTACGACGACCTGCACGCGGACACCCGCACGTGGGTGCGCGAGGGCTGGATCGACTACATCGTGCCGCAGCTCTACTGGAACATCGGTCTCGCCGCCGCCGACTACGCGAAGCTGCTCCAGTGGTGGGCGGAGGTGGCCAGGGGCAGCCGGACGCAGCTGTACGTGGGGGAGGCGCTGTACAAGGCCGGCGACCCGGCACAGCCCGCCGCCTGGCAGGACCCGGCCGAACTGTCCCGGCACCTCACGCTGGCGCGGCAGTATCCCGAGGTGCGCGGGCACGTCTTCTTCGCCGCGAAGGACGTCGCCGCCGACCGGACCGGCGCGATGGCGCGGGTGAGTGCCGACCACTACGCGCAGCCGGCCGGCACCTCCCGCCAGGACGGGCGCCGGACGTCGGGCGTCGGCTAGAGCTGGATCTCCCGGTGCCGGATCTCGGAGTCGGGGCCGGGCGAGCACACCGCCTCGTGCCCGTCCTCGAACCGGACCCGGTACGGGGGAGCGCCCTTCTCGCCCATCACTTCGACGATCTCCGCCACCTTGTCGTGTTCACCGACCACCCGTCCGTGCTGGATGAGCTGGTCGCCCTTGGTCGCGTGCATCTGTGAGGCCTCCTCACCTGTGTGCCGCCTGGGGCATGCCCTACCCCCGGGCCCGCTGGGTGACCGCGATGCAGACCAGCACCGCCGCGGCCGTCAGCGGAGCGGCCACCGTCAGGTGCTCGCCCAGGAGAAGTACCGACCACACCAGTGTGAGCAGCGGCTGGGCCAGCTGCAACTGGCTGGCCTTCGGGATGCCGATGGCCGCCATGCCCCGGTACCAGACGACCAGGCCGAGGAACTGCGAGCCCACCGCCACCCAGAGCAGCCCGGTCACGCCGTGCGCCGTCAGGTGCACCGGCTCGAACGACAGGGCCACCGCGGCCATCGGCACGGTCAGCGGCAGGCACAGCATCAGCGCCCAGCCGATGACCTGCCAGCCCGGCATCACCCGGGCCAGCCGGCCGCCCTCGGTGTAGCCGGCCGCGCACACCAGCAGCGCCCCGAAGAGATAGGCGTCGGCCGTGGTCAGGGCGCCGCCGCTCTGCTGCACCGTGAAGGCGAGCACGGCCGCCGCACCCGCCAGCGCCGCGATCCAGAAGGTGCGCGAAGGGCGGGTGCCGATGCGCAGCGCCGACAGCAGCGCGGTGGTCAGCGGAAGCAGGCCGACCACGACGGCGGCGTGCGCGGTGGTCGAGGTCTGCAGCGCGAGGGTGGTCAGCAGCGGGAAACCGAGGACGACGCCGCCGCCCACCACCGCGAGCCCGGACCAGTGCCGCCGCTCGGGCAGCGGCACGCGCAGCATCAGCAGACAGCCACCGGCTATCACCGCGGCCAGGACGCTGCGCACGGCGATCAGGGACCAGGGGCCGAAGCCCTCCAGGCCCCAGGCGGTGGCGGGGAAGGTGAGGGAGAAGGCGACCACACCGAGGGCGGCCTGGAGGGTGCCGAACGAGCTTGCGCCCGAGGAGGTGTCCGGACCGCCGACTGCTATCGCCGTCGAGCTGGTAGCGCTACTCTGTGCTCTCATGCAAGAGCGTAGCAGCGTCGGTGATCTGGCGAACCAACTGCGGCGGGAACTCGACCGCTACTCACCCGGTGGAAAGCTCCCGTCCAGCCGGGCCCTCGTCGACCGGTTCCGGGTCAGCCCGGTGACCGTCTCCCGCGCCCTGGCGCAGCTGGCCGCCGAGGGGCTGGTGGTCACCCGGCCCGGCGCCGGTGCCTTCCGCGCCCACCGGCACCGGCCTGCCGTGCCCTCCGGGGACACCTCCTGGCAGGAGGTCGCGCTCAGCGCCGACGGCGCCGCCGACCTCGTACCGCGCTCGGTGGACGCCTCCGGGGTCCTGGTCTCGCTGGCCGCCCCGCCGCCCGGCGTCGTGGAGTTCAACGGCGGCTACCTGCACCCGTCGTTGCAGCCGGAGCGGGCGATGGCGGCGGCCCTGTCCCGGGCCGGGCGGCGGCCCGGCGCGTGGGGCCGGCCGCCGATGGAGGGTCTGCCGGAGCTGCGGGAGTGGTTCGCCCGCGGGATCGGCGGGGCCATCACGGCGGCGGAGGTGCTGATCACCGCGGGCGGCCAGTCCGCGCTGACCACGGCCCTGCGCGCCCTCGCCCCGCCCGGCACCCCCGTACTCGTCGAGTCCCCGACCTACCCCGGCATGCTGGCCATCGCGCGTGCGGCGGGCCTCCGTCCGGTGCCGGTCCCCGTGGACGCGGACGGTGTGCGGCCGGCCCTGCTCGCCGACGCCTTCCGGGCGACCGGTGCCCGGGTCTTCGTCTGCCAGCCGCTGTTCCAGAACCCGACCGGTGCCGTGCTCGCCCCCGAGCGGCGCGGCGAGGTGCTGCGCATCGCCCGCGAGGCCGGTGCCTTCGTCGTCGAGGACGACTTCGTGCGGCGGCTGGTGCACGAGGACGCGGGCCCGCTGCCGGCCCCGCTCGCCGCCGACGACCCGGACGGCGTCGTCGTCCACGTCTGCTCGCTGACCAAGGCGACCTCGCCCAGCTTCAGGGTGAGCGCCCTGGCCGCCCGCGGGCCGGTGCTGGAGCGGCTGCGGGCCATCCAGGTCGTCGACACCTTCTTCGTGCCCCGGCCCCTTCAGGAGGCGGCGCTGGAACTCGTCGGCTCGCCCGCCTGGCCTCGCCATCTGCGGTTCATCTCCGCGGAGCTGAAGGCCCGCCGGGACGCGATGACAGCCGCGCTGCGCCTGCACCTGCCCGAGCTGTCCCTGCCCCACGTCCCCTCCGGCGGCTACCACCTGTGGCCGCGCCTGCCCGAAGGCACGGACGAGGCGGGGCTCGCCTCGGCAGCCCTGCGCGCGGGCGTCGCCATCACCCCCGGCCGCCCGTACTTCAGCGCCGAACCCCCGGCCGCCCACCTCCGGCTGAGCTTCGCCGCGGTCGCGGGCGTCGGGGAGATCGCGGAAGGGGTGCGGCGCCTGCGTACGGCCTGCGCGGAGGCGAGGGGCGACGGGGCGGACGCGCCGCGATAACGGGTCGCAGGGCTCCCCCGAGCCCTGCGGGCATCCCGGCCTGACCGACGCGCCGAGCCTGCCCAGGGGCCCGGGGATGCCTGCCTGGAGTTTGGGGACGCCTGCCCAGGGACACGGGGACGCCTGCCTAGAGTCCCGGGGAGGGCCGGCCGCAGGCGCGGGGACCCGGGCTCTCGCGGAGGTGATCCGTCGTGAGCAGCAGGTCCTTGGCAGGGCCGCCCACGCGCCACACGGTCCGCCAGCGGTCCTCGTCCCGGACGGTGAACTCGCCCCGGTAGAGGTCGGCGGCGCACGGGTGGTCGACCACATGGCGTCCGGAGGTCAGATCCAGGCCGTGGAAGGGGCGGCCGTCCGCGAAGCGCACGTCGGCGGTGCCCGGCGCGGCCCCGGGTTCGTAGCGCAGGGTGCGCTCGGCGGGGCGGGTCACGCCCTGCCAGGTGAAGGCCCCGGACTCCCGGCTCAGCAGCCCGCCGCCGACCAGGGCGTCGAACGCCGTGGTCCCCACGAAGCGGCCCTCCGCGCCGCTCGCCAGGTCCCGCACCGAGCGTTCGGTGCGCCACCGGCCCGCGAGAAACGCCAGCACATCCGGTACCGGCCACAACTCGCCCATTTCCACCCGCTTTCCGCCTCCGGCCCACTGGTTGCTGCGCGACCCATTGACGCGCCTCCACCCCCTCCCTATCTTGCCGTTCGAAGTGCTGACCAACGTCCGATATCTCGAACAACCTAGTGAGAGCCGCGGAGTATCCATGTCACGCACCCGCTGGAGACTCGGTCTCAGCGTCACCGCCCTGCTGACGGCTTCGGCCCTGCTGCCGTCCCCGGCGCACGCGGAGGCCGTCGCCGACTACGCGATCACCGTCGACCCGTCCGCCGAGGGCGCCGCGATCGACGACACGATGTACGGCGTCTTCTACGAGGACATCAACCGGGCCGCCGACGGCGGCCTGTACGCCGAGCTCGTGCAGAACCGGTCCTTCGAGTACTCCACCGCCGACAACGCCTCGTACACGCCGCTCACCTCCTGGACGGCCGACGGCACCGCCGAGGTGGTGAACGACGACGGCCGCCTCAACGAGCGCAACCGCAACTACCTCTCCCTGGGCGCCGGTTCCTCCGTCGCCAACGCCGGCTACAACACCGGCATCCGGGTGGAGAAGGGCAAGAAGTACGACTTCTCGGTGTGGGCCCGCGCCGAGAGCGGCACGACCCTCACCGTCACCCTCCGGGACGCCGCCGGCCCGCTCGCGAAGGTCCGCCAGGTCGCCGCGAAGGGCGAGTGGCGCAAGTACACCGCCACCTTCAAGGCGACCCGCACCAGCAACCGCGGCCGGCTCGCCGTCGCCACCACCGCCCCCGCCGCCCTCGACATGGTGTCGCTGTTCCCGCGCGACACCTACAAGAACCAGTCCAACGGCCTGCGCAAGGACCTCGCCGAGAAGATCGAGGCCCTCGACCCCGGCTTCCTGCGCTTCCCCGGCGGCTGCCTGGTCAACACCGGCTCCATGGAGGACTACAGCGAGGCGAGCGGCTGGGAGCGCGAACGCAGCTACCAGTGGAAGGACACCATCGGCCCGGTCGAGGAGCGCGCCACCAACGCCAACTTCTGGGGCTACAACCAGAGCTACGGCCTCGGCTACTACGAGTACTTCCGCTTCGCCGAGGACATCGGCGCCATGCCGCTGCCCGTCGTCCCCGCCCTGGTCACCGGCTGCGGCCAGAACAAGGCCACCACCGACGACGCCCTGCTGAAGCGGCACATCCAGGACACCCTGGACCTCATCGAGTTCGCCAACGGCCCCCGTACCAGCGAGTGGGGCGCCAAGCGCGCCGAGATGGGCCACCCGAAGCCCTTCCGCCTCACCCACATCGGTGTCGGCAACGAGGAGAACCTCCCCCGGGAGTTCATGGCCCGCTTCAAGGAGTTCCGCGCCGCGATCGAGGCGGAGTACCCGGACATCACCGTGGTCTCCAACTCCGGCCCGGACGACTCCGGCACCACCTTCGACACCGCCTGGCAGCTGAACCGCGAGGCCGGCGTCGAGATGGTCGACGAGCACTACTACAACAGCCCGCAGTGGTTCCTGCAGAACAACGACCGCTACGACTCGTACGACAGGAACGGCCCGAAGGTCTTCCTCGGCGAGTACGCCTCCCAGGGCAACGCCTGGAAGAACGCCCTGTCCGAGGCGGCCTTCATGACCGGCCTGGAGCGCAACGCGGACATCGTCAAGCTCGCCTCCTACGCCCCGCTGCTCGCCAACGAGGACTACGTGCAGTGGAGCCCGGACATGATCTGGTTCAACAACCACGCGTCCTGGAACTCGGCCAACTACGAGGTCCAGAAGCTCTTCATGAACAACACCGGCGACCGCGTCGTCCCCTCGAAGGCGACCGGCACGCCGGCCGTCAGCGGTCCCATCACCGGCGCCGTCGGCCTGTCGACCTGGGCGACCAGCGCGGCGTACGACGACGTGAAGGTGACCTCGGCCGACGGGAAGACCCTCCTGGCCGACGACTTCTCCGGTGACGCCTCCCGGTGGACCCACTCGGGCACCGGCAGCTGGACCGTCCAGGACGGCCAGTACGTCCAGACCGACGCCGCCGCCGAGAACACCCTGGTCACGGCGGGCGACCCCGCCTGGAAGGACTACGACCTGCATGTGAAGGCCACGAAGAAGTCCGGCAAGGAGGGCTTCCTCGTCGCCTTCGGCGTCAAGGACACCGGCAACTACTACTGGTGGAACCTGGGCGGCTGGAACAACACCCAGTCCGCTGTCGAACAGGCCTCGGACGGCGGCAAGTCGACCCTGCTGTCGAAGGCCGGCTCGATCGAGACGGGCCGCGCCTACGACATCGACATCAAGGTGCGGGGCCGCCAGGTGACCCTCTACCTCGACGGGAAGGAGTGGGGCAGCTTCACCGACGACAAGCCGGCCGAGCCGTTCCGCCAGATCGTCACGGAGGACGAGCGCACCGGCGAGCTGATCGTCAAGGTGGTCAACGCCCAGGACACGGCGGCCCGCACGGCCGTCGACCTCGGTGGCGCCAAGGTCGCCTCCAAGGCCCGCGTCACCACGCTGGCCGCCGAACCGGACGCGGTCAACACCGAGACGGACGCGCCGGTCACCCCGGTCACGTCGACCTTCTCGGGAGTGGCGGGGAAGTTCACGTACACCTTCCCGGCGAACTCCGTCACCTTCCTCAGGATCAAGCAGAGGTAAGCGCCCGCGCTCAACGAAGGCCGGCGGCGCGGGCCTTGTCGTCCCGCGCCTCCGGCCGGGGCCCGCGTCCGCGGGCGTCACCGACCGGCGCTCCCGCGGCGCGGGTTCCGGGCGCGCGGAAGACGCGTAGACCGCGGCGAAGCCCCGGGAGGCGATCGGGTGGCCCGGCCCGGGGCTGGTGCCGGCGAGCGAGCCGATGACCCGCGGCGCCGCGCCGCGTCGCCGTCCACGCTCCGCGTACCTCCGGGCCTCGGTCCGGAGGTACCGCGCCGCCCGCGCCGCCCGTGCCGCCCGTGCCGCCCGTGCCGCCCGTGCCGCCCGCGCCGCCCATGCCGCGCCGCCCGCGCCGCCCATGCCGCGCCGCCCACGTCGCCCGCGCCGCCCGCGCCGCGCCGCAGCGCCCGCGTCCGCGCGGCCGGTTCGGCCCGGTGCTCACGGAGCGACGCCGGCCGGCCGACGACCGTCGCGCCGTTCCCGCCCGCAGGCGCGCGAAGTCCCGCAGGCGGGCGGTCGGCAGGCCCGCCCCGCGCAGCCGCAGCGGGAACTCCGGCCGGGCCGGGCCGGCCTGTTCGATCAGGACGGCCGGTTCGCGGTGGCGCGGGGTGCCGTGCGTCAGGCCGGTGCGCTCGGCGGCCTGAACGTCGGTCAGAGGCTTTGCCCCGACCGGGGATTGGCCGTCCGCCGTCACGGAAGGACCGTATGACCTGCGGCGCGCGCTCCAGGTCGAGCTCCGGGGCCGGACAGCCCACGGCGGGGCCCCGCGAGCCGCTCCCGGATCCGCGGTCACCGTCCCGAAACCTGACGGCAATTCAATTAACCCCTGGATCATTTACGGGACGGTTCGAGTTTCCCTGACGGAAACAGGGTGCCGGAGAATACTGCTGCGCATTCGAATTCGCGGCACCCCTACCGGGCGACGACGCAACCGTCGGGAAGTCTGCCGTCCGGGTCGGCGAATCAGCAACGCGTGGGGAGTGACCTCCCCTCTCCCCCCCACGAGACGCCGTCCCGTCCCGAACTTCCTGGGAGCCTGCCGAAAATGGAACGTTCAAGCCTGCCGAGGGCCGTTCTGGGAGTCGTGCGACGAAGATCGGACGAGGGCGGCGGCGCCCGGGACGACGGCCCGCCCGCCATACCCTGGTGGCGGCGGCCGGGACAGTCCGCCGCCCTGCTGGCCGCGCTGCTCACCGCCACCGCCTTCTGCGCCGCCGACGTCATCGCCGGCAGCTACCCCTTAGGTCCCCGCACCCGCGCCGTCAACGACCTGGGCAACCAGTACGTGCCCTTCCACGCCCACCTGTGGGACCTGCTGCACGGACGCGCCGACGGCGGTCTGCTGGTCAACTGGCAGTCGGGGTACGGATCCAGCTTCCTGCCCGACCTCGGCACGTACCTCAGCAGCCCCTTCGCCCTGCTGGTCGCGTTCTTCCCGCGGGACGAGATCGACCTCGCGGTCTACGCCGTCACCGTACTGAAGACCATGGCCGCCGGCGCCGCCATGGCGTGGCTGCTGCTCCGCCTGCGCCCGGGCCGCTGGTGGGCGGCGGGGCTGCTGGGCGCCGCCTACGCCCTGTGCGGGTGGTCCCTGGCGGACGCCTCCTACAACCCGATGTGGCTGGACGGCCTCGTCGCGCTGCCCCTGCTCTGTCTGGTCGGCGAGTGGGCGCTGACCGGGCGGCGTCCGCTGCTCGGCGTGGTGATCGTGACGCTCGCCTGGATCGCCAACTTCTACACCGCCTACATGGCCACCCTCGGCGCCGGACTGGTGCTGCTGCTGCGGCTGTGGCTCAGCGGGCTGCCGCGCGGGCGCGCACTGGCTGTCGCGGGCCGGGCCGCCACCACCGTCGCCCTGGGCGTGGGCCTGGCCGCGCCACTGGTGACGGTGATCTACTTCGGCACCAAGCACGCCTACCCGGGCCGGGTCACGCAGTTCTCGCCGGTGCCCACCGAGGACGTCCTGGCCCGCATGCTGCCCACGACGTACGGCTTCGGCAGCCCGGCTCTCTTCGTGGGCACCACGGCGCTGCTGCTCGCCCTCGCGCTGCCCTTCCACCGGGCGGCCCCGATGCGGGTGCGCGCCGGGTGGCCCCTGCTGGTGGCCGTCGTGCTGCTGTCCCTGCAGTGGACGCCGACCCATCTGGCCTGGCACGCCTTCGCCACCCCGAACGGCAGCCCCTACCGCCAGGGCTTCGTGCTCTGCGCGCTGCTGGTGATCGCGGCCTGGCACGCCCTCTCGTACGGCACCCCGGGGCCGCGCGCGCTGGGCGCGGCGGGCGCGCTGCTCGCCCTGATCGCCGCCGTCGCGAGCGGCAGCGGCCTGGTGCGTTCGTTCCTCTGGCCGGTGCTGCTCGTGGCCGCGGCGGGCGCCCTGGGCGGACTGCTGCTGCTCGGCCGCGCGGAGCGGACCGCGGACGCGGGCGGGGACGCCGGTGAGGATGCCGCACCTCGCGGCGCCCGTGCGGCCGGCAGCGGCGCCCCCGGCGCGGGTGCCGGCGAGCCGCCGGCCGCCGACGGCGGAAAACCGGCCCCCGGGGACCTCCAGCCGACCACCGGCGGCGCACGGCCGCCCACCGCCGCCACGCGCCCGTCCACCGGCGCGCGGTGGTCCGGCTCCGGCGGTGTGCGGCCGGACGGCCGGACGCGGCGGCCCGTCCTCGTCGGTCTGGCCGTGGTGCTGCTCGTCGGGGCCCAGTTGGGGGAGTCCGCCGCCACCTCCGCCGTGGCGACCCGGCTGCGGCTGGACCACCTGGACGACTACGCGCCCTGGGGAACGCGGCAGCAGCGGCAGGCGGACGCGATCGCGGGGGCCGAGGACTGGCCCCGCCACCGCACCGACCCGGGCCGGGAGCAGACCGTGGGCAACGACCCGATGGTGGTGGGCGGCCAGGGGGCCCAGTACTACAGCAGCCTCACCGCCGACGTCTTCAGCCGCATGCTCACCGCCCTGGGCGGCGGCTGGACCTCCCGCGGCCGGAACGTCCAGAGCCTGGACAACGCCGTCACGGACGTGATCTTCTCCGTGGGCGCCCGCGTGCACTCCCCGCCGGACCAGCACCAGCGCTGGAACCCGCGCGACCGCAGCCCGCTGACCGTGTCCCGCCAGGACGTGCCCGCGCTGGTGACCGTACGGCCGTCCGGCGCCGCGACACCCGCGCGCGCGGGTGTCGCCGCCCTCGGGCCGTCGCCGTACCGCAACCAGGAGACGGTGCTCGGCGCCCGCGTGTACACCGTGCCCCGCCTCACCGTGCGCACGCCCGCCGGGAAGCAGCCGGACCGCAGCGACGACGCGGCGCGTCCCGGTCTGCGCATCGACGCCACCCGCCGCACCGCCGGGACGGGCCCCGCACCGAAGCCGTCGATCACCGCCTGGTGCCCGGCCGGCAGCGAGGTCTACCTGTGGGCGCCGCACTTCTCCGGCACCGCCCGGCTCACCGCCGCCCCCGCGGGCGGGACGGGAACGGGTACCGCATACGGTCCGACCGGGCGGTTCACGTCCGACGCGGCCAAGATCGCCGCCATGCAGCGGCTCGGCCGGGTCCCGGCCGACGGGCGGCTGCGGATCGAGCTGGCCCCCACCAGGGCCGGCACCGTCCCGGACGGCGCGGTCGGCTGCCTGGACACCGCCCGTCTGCACACCGCCGTCGAGCACCTCAAGACCACCGGCGCGAGCGAGGTGACCGTCTCCGACGGCACGCTGCACGCCCGGCTCCCGGCCGGCAGCACCGGCACCGCCGTCGTCGCCGCGCCCCGGATCGCCGGCTGGCGGTGTGCCGCGGGCAACGCCTCCGCCGTCCCCGCCGAGCAGTACTACGGCCTGATCGCCGTGCCCCTGGACGGTTCGTCGACCAGCCTCACCTGCTCCTTCCATCCACCGGGCCTGCGCCTGGGCACCGCCGTCGGCGGTGCCTCGCTCCTGACCCTGACCCTGCTGGGCGCCCTCGGCGTCGTGCGCCGCCGACGGCGGACCGCCGAACGCCCCGCCCCGCACCCCACACCCACACGCCCGCGTGAGCGCACGACCAGCGCTCTCTGACCGCGCCCCCCGGGGGAGAACCCATGCTCATATCGATCGTCGCGCCCTGCTACAACGAGGAAGACGTCATCGAACGCTTCCACGAGGCCGTCCAGAAGGTCGCCGAAGACCTCCTGCCGCTCGGCCACGACATGGAGTTCGTGTACGTCGACGACGGCAGCCGCGACCGCACGCTGACGCTGCTCCAGAAACTGGCCGCCGCCGACGCGCGCGTGCGCTACGTTTCCTTCAGTCGCAACTTCGGCAAGGAGGCAGCCCTGCTCGCCGGCCTGCGCCACGCCACGGGCGAATCCGTGATCGTCATGGACGCCGATCTCCAGCACCCGCCGGAGCTGATCCGGCGCATGGTCGAGCTGAGCGGCGAGGGCTACGACCAGGTGCTGGCGCGGCGCAGCAGGAGCGGCGACCGGTTCACCCGCACTCTCACCGCCCGCCTGTACTACCGGCTCGTCAACCGGCTCGTCGACGTGGAACTCAAGGACGGCGTGGGCGACTTCCGGCTGCTGTCGCGCCGCGTGGTCGACGCGGTCCTGGCGTTGACCGAGTACAACCGCTTCTCCAAGGGCCTGTTCGCGTGGGTGGGCTTCCCCACCACCACCTTCGAGTACGAGAACGCCGTGCGCGAGCACGGCAGTAGCTCCTGGACCCTGAAGTCCCTGCTCAACTACGGCCTCGACGGGCTGCTCTCGTTCAACAACAGGCCGCTGCGCGCCGCCCTCCACCTGGGCATGTGGCTGCTGCTGTGTGCCGGGGCGTACACGGCGTGGATCGTGGGCGCCGCCCTCGTCAACGGCGTGCAGACCCCCGGTTATGTCACGATCATCACGGCCGTCACCGCCCTCGCCGGCGTGCAGATGGTCATGATCGGCGTCATCGGTGAGTACACGGGCCGGATCTACTACGAGGTGAAGGGACGCCCGCACTTCCTGGTGAAGGAGAGCAACGTCGAGCGAACGAAAGATCTCATTACCTGATGCGTAACCCGATGACGAGGCAGATCGTCACCTTCGCCGTGGTCGGCGTTCTCAACACGGCGACGTACTACGTTCTTTACCTGTTGTTCCTCACGCGTATGCCGTATCTCCTCGCGCATGTGCTCGCCTTCTTCCTCAGCATGATCGGCTCCTTCTTCCTGAATGCGCGTTTCACCTACCGGACCCGGCCGACCTGGCGGAAATTCCTCCTGTTCCCGCTGACGAACGCCGCCAATTTCCTGATCACCACGGCGGGCGTGTACCTGATCGTCGACGTGCTGCACGCGGGGAGCCGGTTCGCCCCGCTGCTCGCGTCCGCGGCGGCGATCCCGGTGACCTTCGTCATCTCCCGCTGGATCATGCTGCCGAAGGCGGACCCGGCCAGGATTGCATAAACGTGCGGCCATACGTATAGTCATGCCATCCAGGAGGAGGGTTTTCCATGGCTGTACGTGTGGCGGTGGCCGGAGCGAGTGGGTACGCGGGCGGAGAGCTGCTGCGCCTGCTCCTCGCGCACCCCGAGATCGAGATCGGTGCCCTGACCGGCAACTCCAACGCCGGTCAGCGGCTCGGCGCGCTCCAGCCGCACCTGCTGCCGCTGGCCGACCGCGTCCTGGAGGCGACGACGCCCGAGGTGCTCGCCGGGCAGGGCCGACGGCATGACGTGGTCTTCCTCGCGCTGCCGCACGGACAGTCCGCCGCCGTCGCCGAGCAGCTCGGACCGGACGTGCTGGTCGTGGACATGGGCGCCGACTTCCGGCTGAGGGACGCCGCCGACTGGGAGAAGTTCTACGGCTCCCCGCACGCCGGTACCTGGCCCTACGGCCTGCCCGAGCTGCCGGGCGCCCGCGCGGCGCTGGAGGGGGCCAAGCGCGTCGCGGTGCCCGGTTGCTACCCGACCGCCGTGTCGCTGGCCCTCTTCCCGGCCTACGCCGCGGCGCTCGCCGAGCCCGAGGCCGTGATCGTCGCCGCCTCCGGCACCTCCGGCGCGGGCAAGGCGGCCAAGCCGCACCTGCTCGGCAGCGAGGTCATGGGCTCCATGTCGCCGTACGGCGTCGGCGGCGGCCACCGGCACACCCCCGAGATGATCCAGAACCTCGGCGCGGTCGCCGGCGAGCCGGTCTCCGTCTCCTTCACCCCCACCCTCGCGCCGATGCCCCGCGGCATCCTCGCCACGTGCACCGCCAAGGCGAAGCCCGGTGTCACCGCCGAGTCCGTCCGCGCCGCCTACGAGAAGGCCTTCGCCGACGAGCCCTTCGTGCACCTCCTGCCCGAGGGCCAGTGGCCGGCGACCGCGTCCGTCCACGGTTCCAACGCCGTTCAGGTGCAGGTCGCGTACGACGCCGCCGCGGGCCGCATCATCGCCATCAGCGCCATCGACAACCTGGCCAAGGGCACCGCGGGCGGTGCCGTCCAGAGCATGAACATCGCCCTCGGTCTCGACGAGACCACCGGACTGACGACGATCGGAGTCGCGCCGTGAGTGTGACGGCAGCAAAGGGGTTCACGGCGGCCGGTATCGCCGCCGGAATCAAGGAGAGCGGCAACCCCGACCTGGCCCTCGTGGTCAACACCGGCCCCCGCCGCGCCGCCGCGGGCGTCTTCACCTCCAACCGCGTCAAGGCCGCGCCGGTCCTGTGGTCCGAGCAGGTGCTCAAGAGCGGGCAGCTGTCCGCGGTCGTCCTCAACTCCGGCGGCGCCAACGCCTGCACCGGCCCCAAGGGCTTCCAGGACACCCACGCCACCGCCGAGAAGGCCGCCGAGGTGCTCGGCGTGGGCGCGGGCGAGGTCGCCGTCTGCTCGACGGGACTGATCGGCGTACCGCTGCCCATGGACAAGCTGCTCCCGGGCGTCGAGACCGCCGCCGGCCGGCTCTCCGAGCACGGCGGCGAGAAGGCCGCCATCGCCATCAAGACCACCGACACCGTGCACAAGACCTCCGTCGTCACCAAGGGCGGCTGGACCGTCGGCGGCATGGCCAAGGGCGCCGGCATGCTCGCGCCGGGCCTCGCCACCATGCTCGTCGTCCTCACCACCGACGCCGACCTGGAGACCGGGGTGCTCGACCGCGCCCTGCGCGACGCCACCCGGGTCACCTTCGACCGCGTCGACTCCGACGGCTGCATGTCCACCAACGACACGGTGCTGCTGCTCGCCTCGGGCGCCGCGGGCGTCACCCCGGAGTACGCAGACTTCGCCGAGGCCGTACGCACCGTCTGCGACGACCTCGGGCAGCAGCTCATCCGGGACGCCGAGGGCGCCAGCAAGGACATCAAGGTCGAGGTCGTGAACGCCGCGACCGAGGACGACGCCGTCCAGGTCGGCCGCACCATCGCCCGCAACAACCTCCTCAAGTGCGCCATCCACGGCGAGGACCCCAACTGGGGCCGCGTGCTCTCCGCGATCGGCACGACCTCCGCCGCCTTCGAGCCCGACCGCCTGAACGTCGCCATCAACGGCGTCTGGGTCTGCAAGGACGGCGGCGTCGGCGAGGACCGCGACCTGGTCGACATGCGCTACCGCGAGGTCCACATCGTCGCCGACCTGGCCGCCGGTGACGCCACCGCCACCATCTGGACCAACGACCTCACCGCCGACTACGTCCACGAGAACAGCGCGTACAGCTCATGAGCACGACGAGGAAACACACCGCGCTCCCCAAGGCCCAGATCCTCATCGAGGCACTGCCCTGGCTGACCCGGCACCACGGGAAGACCGTCGTCATCAAGTTCGGCGGCAACGCCATGATCGACGAGGACCTGAAGGCCGCCTTCGCCCAGGACGTCGTCTTCCTGCGCCACGCCGGCCTCAAGCCCGTCGTCGTGCACGGCGGCGGCCCGCAGATCAGCGCCGCCCTCGACAAGCACGGCATCGTCAGCGAGTTCAAGGCCGGCCTGCGCGTCACCACCGAGGACGCCATGGACGTCGTACGGATGGTGCTGGCCGGGCAGGTGCAGCGCGAGCTGGTCGGACTGCTCAACCAGCACGGCCCGTTCGCCGTCGGCCTCACCGGCGAGGACGCGCACACCATCACCGCCACCAGGCACCGGCCCGAGATAGACGGCGAGCTCGTCGACATCGGGCGGGTGGGTGAGATCACCGAGATCGACACCGGCGCCATCGAGGCGCTGCTCGCCGACGGCCGTATCCCGGTCGTCTCGTCGATCGCCCGTTCCCAGGACGATGGACATGTCTACAACGTCAATGCTGATACGGCGGCTGCGGCACTCGCTGCGGCGCTCGGCGCCGAGACTCTCATGGTCCTCACCGACGTCGAGGGCCTCTACGAGGACTGGCCGGACTCGGACGAGGTGATCAGCCGCCTCACCGCGTCCCAGCTGGAGAAACTGCTGCCCGAGCTGTCCAGCGGCATGGTGCCGAAGATGGAGGGCTGCCTGCACGCCGTGCGGGGCGGCGTCACCACCGCCCGGGTCATCGACGGCCGGGTCCAGCACTCGATCCTGCTGGAGATCTTCACCGACGAAGGCATCGGCACGATGGTCGTGCCGGACGAACAGGGGGAGTCGTGAGCAGCACAGGGGCGACCGTGAGCAACGAACAGCTGACCGAGCGGTGGCAGGGCGCGCTCATGAACAACTACGGCACCCCGCGCCTGCCCCTGGTGCGCGGTGCGGGTTCCCGGCTCTGGGACGCCGACGGCAAGGAGTACCTGGACTTCGTCGGCGGCATCGCGGTCAACGCGCTCGGCCACGCCCACCCGGCGGTGGTCGAGGCGGTGAGCCGGCAGATCGCCTCCCTCGGCCACGTCTCCAACCTCTTCATCGCCGAGCCGCCCGTCGTGCTCGCCGAACGGCTCCTCCAGCGCTTCGGCCGCGACGGCAGGGTCTTCTTCTGCAACTCCGGTGCCGAGGCCAACGAGGGCGCCTTCAAGATCGGCCGGCTGACCGGGCGGCCGCACATGGTCGCCACCGACGGCGGCTTCCACGGCCGGACCATGGGCGCCCTGGCGCTGACCGGCCAGCCCGGCAAGCAGGAACCGTTCCGGCCGCTGCCCGGCGACGTCACCCACGTACCGTACGGCGACCCGCAGGCGCTGGCCGCCGCGGTCACCGAGGACACCGCCCTCGTCGTCATCGAGCCCATCCAGGGCGAGAACGGCGTCGTCGTCCCGCCGCCCGGCTACCTGAAGGCGGCCCGGGCCATCACCGCCGCCACCGGGGCGCTGCTGGTGCTCGACGAGGTGCAGACCGGGATCGGCCGGACCGGGCACTGGTTCGAGTACCAGGCCCACGAGGGCGTCCTGCCGGACGTCGTCACCCTCGCCAAGGGCCTCGGCGGCGGACTGCCGCTGGGCGCCACGGTCGCCTTCGGACGCGCCGCCGAACTCCTCCGGCCCGGCCAGCACGGCACGACCTTCGGCGGCAACCCGGTCGCCTGCGCCGCCGGACTCGCCGTCCTCGACACCATCGCGGACGAGGGACTGCTGGACAACGTCAAGCGGCAGAGCGAGAAGATCCGCGGTGCGGTCGAGGCGCTCGGCCACCCCTTGGTCGGCCACGTCCGGGGCGCGGGTCTCCTTCTGGGTATCGTGCTCACCGAGCCGCTCGCACCCCGGGTGCAGCAGGCGGCTCAGGACGCCGGAATCCTGGTGAACGCGCCCGCACCCGATGTCGTACGGCTGATGCCCGCGCTGAACCTCGGCGACGACGTGGTG
The DNA here is from genome assembly GCF_055603605.1 of Streptomyces sp. NPDC037271. NCBI lineage: Bacteria > Bacillati > Actinomycetota > Actinomycetes > Kitasatosporales > Streptomycetaceae > Streptomyces > Streptomyces sp. NPDC037271. The sequence goes on along the minus strand of NZ_JBVJVN010000020.1, from coordinate 95,690 downwards.
AACGCGTTCCTCGGGGCGCTTCCCGGCATCCTTGACCAGGCCCACGCGGCCCACGGGGACGGACGATCCGGAGAATGAGACGACGATGAGCCATGCGCAGGAGCACGAGCAGACGGCCGGGCCCGCCCTTCCGCAGACCCGCACCGCACGCCACCGCCGGATCGTGGACATCCTCAACCGGCAGGCGGTGCGCTCGCAGAGCCAGCTGGCGAAGCTGCTCGCCGACGACGGGCTGACCGTCACCCAGGCGACGCTCTCCCGGGATCTGGACGAGCTGAACGCGGTGAAGATCCGCAACACCGACGGCGACCTCATCTACGCGGTGCCCAGCGAGGGCGGCTTCCGTACCCCGCGGGCCCCGCTCGGGGGGTCGGCGAAGGAGGAGCGGATGCGGCGGCTCTCCGCGGAGCTGCTGATCTCCGCGGAGGCGTCGGCGAACCTCGTGGTCCTGCGCACCCCTCCGGGTGCGGCGCAGTTCCTCGCCTCGGCGATCGACCAGGCGGAGCTGCACGACATCCTGGGCACCATCGCGGGTGACGACACGCTGCTGCTGATCAGCAGGGAGCCGACGGGCGGTCAGGCCCTGGCGGACCATCTGCTGCGGCTGGCTCAGAACGGGCACTGAGCGCCGCGGCGGCTTCTCCTGTCCGTCGGCCGCGGACCGTGCGCGGCTGGCCGCGCGGTTCCCCGCGGCGCTTCAGGGCGCCCCGGCCGGGACCGTCGGGTGCCACCGCGGGCGCGGCCGCGGGCGAAGGCGTCCGGCCGGGCGGCACCGCCGGTCGCTGACCGACGCCACTCATCCCAGCCACCCCGCCAGACCCCTCGTGCACAGCGCCTCGTCCCCCGCCGTGACCAACAGCGCCTCGACCCCGCCGAGGGACTCCAGCCACCGCAGCCCCTTCCTCGACCCCATCGCGAACGCCGCCGTCGCCCAGCAGTCCGCCCAGGTCAGCCGGGGCGCCACCACCGTCACGGACACCAGGTCGGTCACCGCGGAGCACCCGGTGCGCGGATCGACGACGTGCGCGCCCCGCTCCGCGCTGCCGGACGTCGCCACGGCCAGCTCGGCCGCCCCCGCGGCGGAGACGACGGCCGCCAGTCCGCCCGGACGCAGCGGATCCGACACACCGACCCGCCACGGCCGCCCCGCCCCCGGCGTCCCGAGCACCTGCACGTCCCCGCCCCCGTTGACGCTGACGCCGAGCGCACCGGCCGCCGCGATCCCCCGGGCGGCACGCTCCACGGCCCAGCCCTTGACGATCCCGGTCGGGTCCGGCGGGCCCCGGTACGACGTGCTGAACCAGCCGCCGCTCACCCGCTCCGCCTCGGCCGCCAGCTCCAGCACCTCGCCGACTTCGGGCGCGCACGCGTCGACGGTCAGTTCACCGCGCGCCAGACGGGAGACCTGGCTGTCCTCCCGGTAGGTGCTGAACACCTCGTCGGCCCGGCGCAGCCCCGCGACCGCCTCGTCCAGTGCCGTCCGTACGGACGCGGGTTCCCCGCCGCGGACGTCGAAGGAGAAGACGGTCCCCATCGTCTCCTCCACGTGACGCACCGGGGCGGGAGCCCGCGCGGATCCGGCCACGGTGTCAGCCGCCGGCCCGGTCCAGTGCCGACTGCAACGACTGTCTGTATCCGGCGCTGGTGTAGGTGGCGCCGGAGACGGTGTCGATGTCGGCGCTGCCGGCGGTGACGGCGGCCCGGTTGAGTCGGGGCACGGCGTCGGCGGTGATCCGGCCGCTCTTCCCGCCCTCGGGTGCCCGCACGGCCTCGGCGCGGGTGATCTTCCCGCCGTTCACCGTGAGCCGGACCTGCACGGGCCCGTACGGGGTGCCGGCCGCGTCCCCCGTGACCGTGCCGGCCCCCGCGTCCCGGCCGCCCTGCGGCGACCGCGCGGCCACCGGCGGGGCCGCGCCGCCGGCCGCCGAGGCGGAACCCGGGTCGGACGCCGGTTTCAGCGACAGCAGCAGCACGATGCCGGACACGGTCGCGGCGCCGGCGAGCACGGCACGCCGGACGGGGTGGCTCTTCCTCATCTGTCCTGGACTCCTGACGTCCGTCGCTCACATCTCGAACGACTCGTGATGGATACGGCGGGCGGGGACCCCCGCGCCGCGCAGTGCCTCGTACACCGACCGGGCGAAGCCGGGCGGCCCGCACAGGAAGACGTCGTGACGCTCGACGTCCGGGATCTTGCGGCTCAGGGTCTGGGCGGAGATGTCGGGACGCTCCCCGTCCGGGCTGTTGACGGCGTACATCAGCCGGGCCCCGCGCTCGTCGGCGATCCCGGCGAGCTCGTCCCACAGCGCCAGGTCCTGGGTGCTGTTGGCCCGGTAGAGCAGGGTGATGTCGCCGGACGCCCCGGGCAGCGTCTCGAACAGCGCCCGCATCGGGGTGATCCCCACCCCGCCCGCCACCAGCAGCACCTTGCCGCGGCTGCGGCGCTGCGCGGTCAGGGCGCCGTACGGGCCCTCCGCCCACACCCGGGTGCCGGGCGCGAGCTCGCGCAGCCGGGCGCTGTGGTCGCCGATCGCCTTCACGGTGATCCGCAGCATGTCCGGGCGCGGCGCCGCCGACAGCGAGTACGGGTGGGAGCTGAACCGCATCCCGGGCGCCAGGAACCGCCAGCGGAAGAACTGCCCGGCCTCCGCGCCCATCCGGTGCAGCCGGCGCCCGCCGATCAGCACCGACACGATCCCGGGCGTCTCCTCGATCACCGCCTCGACCCGCATCCGGTGCCGCAGGTTGAGGCGGACGGGGGTCAGGACGCGGTACCAGAGCACGAGCGCGGTCACCGACCCGTACAGCGCGTACCAGACGGTCCTGGCGACCGGCTCGACGGCGAAGTCGTTGCCGGTGGTCAGCTGGTGCCAGAAGGTCAGGAACACCGCCACGTAGGTGAGCAGGTGCACGTGGTACCAGGCGTCGTACGGGACCCGGCGCCGGACCGGGCCGATGGACGACAGGCCGATGAGGACCAGCAGCCCGGTGCCGAGGGCCGCCTTGCCCATGTCCGGCAGCTGGTTCACGGAGTCGATCGTCTGCTGCACGATGCCGCCCAGGCCTCTGCCTGCCTGGGCGGCGTAGCCCCACATGATCAGGACGACGTGGGCGAGGACCAGGCAGAGGGTGTAGCGGCCGGTCATGGCGTGCCAGCGGGCGACCCGGTCGGAGCCCACCCGCCGCTCCAGCGCGGGCACCCGCGCCATCTGGAGCACCACGAGCGCCATCAGGTACCCGGCGAGCAGGCCGGTGATCCGGCCCGCGTTCAGGATCATGCCGGTCCGGTCGGAGATGGCGGGCGTGTTGTGCCACCACAGCCACAACACGCCCGCCGCGCCCGCCCACACGGCGAGCAGCAGGGGGACGGCGGGGGAGCGGCGCGGACGGATGCGCCGCATGGTCTGACGGCGGGCGGCACGGCCGCCGGCGAGCGTGGTGGTCACGGTTCCTCCGTGGGGACTCGGCCCTTGACCCACGGATACGCGCCGCACCGCCCCGGCGTTCAGCCGGCTCCCGGTACTCCTGCCGCCGCTCGGTGCTCCCGGTACTCCTGCCGCCGCTCAGTAGCGCGTGATCGCCGTCGCCCCGCCGGCCGTGCCGATCGCGATGTGCGGCCGGGCGGCCGGGTCGGCCCACCGCAGGATGCGGCGCATCGCCTCCGCCGGCACCGAAACGCAACCGGCCGTCGCGCCACGCCCGTTGACGTGCAGGAAGATCCCGGCGCCGCGTCCGCGCACCGGGCGGTGGTAGTTGAAGCCGACGACCAGGGCGTGCGCGTACTGCGCCGGGTAGGTGATCAGGTGCTCGGCCTCGGCGGCGCGGCAGTCCGCGGGGCGCGGTTCGGTCCAGCGGTTGTAGGAGCGGGAGGCGGTGTCCTGGCACCACCAGGAGTCCTGGCGCACCGGGCGGTACGGGTACGACGTCCCGCGCGGCGCCGCCGCGACACCGAAGGCGTACGGCAGGTCGTACAGCCCGGTCGGTGTGGTGTTCGTGCCCTGTTCGCGCGTCGCTCCGTCGGCCGGCCCGCCGGCGCCGAAGCGGGCGGGCGCGGAACCGGCCTTCACCCACCGGCCGCCGCCCCGGCCACCGTCCCTGCGGTCCCACCAGGTGACCCGGCCCTCGGTCGAGCCGGTCCCCGGTGCCACCGCGGTGATCAGCTGGCTGCCGCCGCCGGTGTCCGCCATCCGGGCCGGCAGCGGCCGGGGCGGGGGCCCGCCGGGGGGCGCGGCACCGAGCACGAGGAGGGAGGCGGAGACGAGGGCGGCGACGACACCGGGGCGCATGGCTCAGACGGTAGACGGGGGCAGCGGCAACGGCAGCCCGGGGAGGCCGTCCAGGCTGGTGGCGATGTGCTCCTTCTTGGTGAAGTACGCGCTGAGCGAGGCGTCGTCCTCGCGCGCGAAACGCTTGCCGTGCAGGTCCCGGTCGGACTCGTACGCCATGAAGGGGACGGCGTAGCCGCAGGAGTCGCGGACCAGTTCGGCGGTCACGACGATGATCGCGCGCAGCCCGTGCGCGCTGGTGTCGATGTCCGGGAAGTGGGTGAGCAGCTCCGGGAAGCGGGGGTCGTCGCGGAAGACCGGCTCGCCGCGGCCGTGCACCCGGACGATGTTCGGCGGCCCCTGGAAGGCGCACCACATCAGCGTGATCCGTCCGTTCTCGCGCAGGTGGGCGACGGTCTCGGCGGTGGAGCCGGCGAAGTCGAGGTAGGCCACGGTGAGTTCGTCGAGCACGGCGAAGCTGCCGGTGAGACCCTTCGGGGACAGGTTGACCGTGCCGTCGCCGGACAAGGGCGCGGTGGCGGTGAAGAAAAGGGGCTGTGCCTCGATGAAGGAGCGGAGTCTGCCGTCTATGCGTTCGTAGGTCTTTCCCATGTCTAACGATTATGGGTGCTGTTCGTGCGCTTGTCCGAAGAAGCTCTGACGTTCCCGTCATCCGGACGCCGCCGCCGCGCCGCCGCCGGACGAAGCCGTGGCCGTCCCGGCCGGCGTTTCGCGGGACGGCCACGGCGCCTGCGCCCGGCCAGGGGTACGAAGAAGAGGGTCCGTGCGTTCACGGCCCCGTCGAATTGACGAATCATGCATAGCTCTGCATACTCATGCATGCCGCCGGAGGTAACCGTGCGGAGGCGGTGGCACATCAACGGCCCTGAGGAGCGACCCAAGTGAGCAGCAACAGCGGTGACGTCCGGCTCTGGGGCGGCCGTTTCGCCGACGGCCCCGCCGAGGCCCTGGCGAAGCTGTCCGCGTCCGTCCACTTCGACTGGCGGCTCGCCCCCTACGACATCGCCGGCTCGCGGGCCCACGCGCGCGTGCTGCACGCGGCCGGGCTGCTCACCGAGGACGAGCTGACCCGGATGACCGCCGGCCTCGACCGGCTCGAAGCGGACGTCGCCGACGGCTCTTTCACCGGCACCATCGCCGACGAGGACGTCCACACCGCCCTCGAGCGCGGCCTGCTGGAGCGGCTCGGCCCCGACCTCGGCGGCAAACTGCGCGCCGGGCGGTCCCGCAACGACCAGGTGGCGACCCTCTTCCGCATGTACCTGCGCGACCACGCCCGGACCGTCGGCGGTCTGATCGCCGACCTCCAGGACGCGCTCATCGGCCTCGCCGAGGCCCACCCGGACGTGGCGATGCCCGGCCGCACCCATCTCCAGCACGCCCAGCCGGTGCTCTTCGCCCACCACGTCCTCGCCCACGTCCAGGCGCTGTCCCGGGACGCGGAGCGGCTGCGCCAGTGGGACCGGCGCACGGCGGTGTCGCCGTACGGCTCGGGCGCCCTGGCCGGTTCCTCCCTCGGCCTGGACCCGGAGGCGGTCGCCAAGGACCTCGGCTTCGAGCACGGCAGCGCCGGCAACTCCATCGACGGCACGGCCTCCCGCGACTTCGTCGCCGAGTTCGCCTTCATCACCGCGATGATCGGCGTGAACGTCTCCCGGATCGCCGAGGAGATCATCATCTGGAACACGAAGGAGTTCTCCTTCGTGACCCTGCACGACGCCTTCTCCACCGGCTCGTCGATCATGCCGCAGAAGAAGAACCCCGACATCGCCGAGCTGGCGCGCGGCAAGTCGGGCCGCCTGATCGGCAACCTCACCGGCCTGATGGCCACCCTCAAGGCCCTCCCGCTCGCGTACAACCGCGACCTCCAGGAGGACAAGGAGCCGGTCTTCGACTCCATCGACCAGCTGGAGGTCCTGCTCCCCGCCTTCACCGGCATGATGGCCACCCTCACCGTGCACCGCGAGCGCATGGAGGAACTGGCCCCGGCCGGGTTCTCCCTCGCCACCGACATCGCCGAGTGGCTCGTCAAGCAGGGCGTGCCGTTCCGCGTCGCACACGAGGTGGCCGGCGAGTGCGTGAAGGCGGCCGAGGCCGAGGGCAAGGAGCTGGACGAGCTCACCGACGAGCAGTTCGCGAAGATCTCCGCCCATCTCACCCCCGAGGTGCGTACCGTCCTCAACGTCCCCGGAGCCCTGGCCTCCCGCAGCGGCCGTGGCGGTACGGCGCCCAGCGCGGTCGCCGTCCAGCTCGCCGAGGTGAAGGCCGACGTGGCCGGCCAGCACGCGTGGGCGGACGCCGAGCGATAGCCGCCGGTGTGCCGGCAGGGCATCGCGGTTACGTTGGTCGCCGGGGCCTGTCCGCCCGACGGACCCCGGCTTCAGCACCCGACCGAACGGAGCCCGCGATGCCCTTCGCCCGCCTGGCCGCGGCGACCACCCCCACCTGCCACATCGGCCTGGGGCTCGCCGCCGTAGGCCGCCCCGGCTACATCAACCTCGGCCGCGACCGGGACCTGCCGGCCGACCGCGGCGTCGAGGTGATGCGCGAGCGCACCCACGACCTGCTCGACGCCGCCTACGCGCAGGGTGTCCGGTACTTCGACGCGGCCCGCTCCTACGGGCGCTCGGAGGAGTTCCTCGCCGACTGGCTCAGGGGCCGCCCGGACGTCGACGACGTGGTCGTCGGCAGCAAATGGGGCTACACCTACACGGCCGACTGGTCGGCCGACGCCGAGCGGCACGAGGTCAAGGACCACGGCGTCGCGACGTACGAGCGCCAGCACGCCGAGACCGGCGCCCTGCTCGGCGACCGGCTCGACCTCTACCAGATCCACTCCCTCACCCCCGACAGCCCGGCGCTCACCGACAAGGAACTGCACGCGAAGCTCGCCGAAGCCGCCGCGGGCGGTGTCACCGTCGGCTTCTCCACCAGCGGCCCCGCCCAGGCGGACACCATCCGCGCCGCGCTCGCGGTGACCGTCGACGGCGAACCCCTCTTCCGTACCGTGCAGTCGACGTACAACGTGCTGGAGACCTCCGCCGGGCCCGCGCTGGCCGAGGCGCACGAGGCCGGGCTCACCGTGATCGTCAAGGAGGGCATGGCCAACGGCCGTCTCGCGGAGCCCCACGCGCCCAGTGCCCTGGCGGCCGTCGCGGAGGAGACGGCCCTGGGCTGTGACGCGGTCGCCCTCGCCATGGTTCTGCGCCGGCCCTGGGCGGGCGTCGTCCTCTCCGGCGCCGCGACCGTGAACCAGCTCGGCTCGAACCTGCACGCCGCCGTCGTCGACCTCGACGACGACCAGGTGGCCCGCCTCGACGCACTCGTCGAGGACCCGCACGCCTACTGGGAGCGGCGCGGGCGGCTCCCCTGGCACTGAGCACCGAGCCCCCACCGCGGGGGGCGGGCAGCTGTCCCGTACGGATGTCGGCAAGCCGTGTCGCGCCGCCCTGTGGGGTGAGTCACGCATAGCCCGCATGAGACAAGCATGTCTCATGCGGGCTATCCTTGTCTCATGACTGTTGATCGAGACCAGGTACTGCGCAGCGCGGCGGCCCTGCTGGCCCGCAGAGCCACCGCGACCATGGACGAGGTCGCCAGGGCGGCCGGGCTGAGCCGTGCCACGCTGCACCGGCACTTCGCCGGGCGCGACGCCCTCGTCCGGGCGCTGGAGTCGCTCGGCATCGCCGAGTGCGAGGCCGCCCTCGACGCGGCCCGCCTGGACGACGGGCCGGCGGCCGACGCGGTGCGCCGGCTCGTGCGCGAGATCGAGCCCTCCGCCGGTCTGCTCGCCTTCCTCTACACCGAGAACCAGCTGTTCGAGGGCGAGGAGCAGAACGAGGGCTGGGCCCGCATCGACGCCCGGATGGCCGCGGTGTTCCGCCGCGGCCAGGAGAACGGCGAGTTCCGCATCGACCTCACCCCGGCCTGGCTCACCGAGGCGCTCTACGGGCTGCTGGCCTCCGGCGCCTGGGCGGTGACCGAGGGCCGCGTGGCCCGCAACGACCTGACCCACATGATCGTCGAGCTGCTGCTCGGCGGCGCACTTCGGAGAGAGTGAACCATGACCCGCACCCTGCAGCCGGCCCGGTCGACCGAGGCGGTGAAGCGCCCAGGCCGCTGGCTGGCGCTGTCCGTCCTCGTACTGGCCGTGCTGCTGGTGGCCGTCGACGCGACCGTTCTCGGTCTCGCGACCCCCTACATCAGTGAGGATCTCGCCCCCTCCGGCACCCAGTTGCTCTGGATCGGCGACGTCTACTCCTTCGTCATCGCCGGTCTGCTCGTCTCCATGGGCAGCCTCGGCGACCGCATCGGCCGCAAGCGGATCCTGCTCGTGGGCGCCACGGCGTTCGGCGCGATATCGGTCTTCAACGCCTACGCGTCCACGCCCGAGCTGATGATCGTCGCCCGGGCCCTGCTCGGCGTCGCGGGCGCCACCCTGATGCCCGCCACCCTCGCCCTGATCCGCAACCTCTTCCACGACCCGCGCGAACGCAGCCTCGCCGTCGGCATCTGGGGCGCCACGGCCTCGGCCGGCGCGGCGGTCGGCCCGGTCGTCGGAGGGTTCCTGCTGGAGCACTTCTGGTGGGGCTCGGTCTTCCTGATCAACCTGCCGGTGATGGCCGTCCTGGTCGTCGTCGGCATCAAGCTGCTGCCCGAGTCCCGCAACCCGGACCCGGGCCCGTGGGACCTGCTCAGCGTCGTGCTCTCGCTGATCGGCATGGTCGGTGTCGTGTACGCCGTCAAGGAGGCCGCCGCGCACGGCTTCGCGTGGGCCACGCTCGCCGCGGGGCTGCTGGGCGCCGCCGCGCTGTACGGGTTCGTCCGCCGCCAGCTGACCATGCCGGCACCGCTGCTCGACATGCGGCTGTTCCGCAGCCGCGGCTTCAGCGGCGCGGTGCTGGCCGACCTGCTGACCATCCTGGGCCTGTCGGGGCTGGTGTTCTTCCTCTCCCAGTACCTGCAACTCGTGCAGGGCAGGCGGCCGTTCGAGGCGGGCCTGGCCGAACTGCCCGCCGCCGTCGGCGCGGTGGTGGCGGGCCTGATCGCCGGCCGCGCGGCCCGGCGCTTCTCGGTACGTGCCGTGGTCAGCGGCGGACTCGCCGCCATCGGCCTCGCACTGGCGGCGCTGACCGTCATCGGCCAGCACACCGGCTACCCGCTGCTCGGTGCGGTCCTGCTCGTCGTCGGCGTGGGCGCCGGGTTCTCGTTCACCGTCACCGCCGACGTGATCCTGTCCAGCGTGCCGGGCGAGCAGGCGGGAGCCGCCTCCGCGGTCTCCGAGACGGCGTACGAACTCGGTGCCGCCCTCGGCATCGCGGTGCTCGGCTCCATCGTGACCGGCGTCTACCGCGACTTCACCGGCCCGGACGGCACCCCCGCCGCGGCGCACGAGTCGCTGGGCGGCGCGGTGGAGGCGGCCGCCGGCCTCCCGGCCCCGTCGGCCGAGGCCCTGCTGGACGCCGCCCGCCAGGCCTTCGTCGACGGCCTGGCCCTCGCGGCGGGCGTCGGCGCCACCGTCCTCCTGGCCGCCGCCGTGGCCTCCTGGTTCCTGCTGCGGGGCCAGCGCCTGGAGGACGGGGCGGAGCACCCGTAGGGAGCCGGCCGGGGCGTGCCCTCCGGCCGGCCGGACCGGCTGCGCGGGAACACCCGCCGTGACCGTCGGCTGCGCGCCGGCCCCGACGCTTCCGCTCATCACCGCGTCCTTCGAGACACCGGTGCGACAGGGGACGCCGTCAGGCGCCCACCACGCACGGACGGCGGGCCGCTCACCGCGGCCCGCCGTCCCTCTCCGTCGTTGCGGCCCTACGCCGCCTTCGCCTTGCTCGCGTACATGTCCACGTACTCCTGGCCGGACAGCCGCATGACCTCGGTCATCACGGAGTCGGTCACGGCCCGCAGGACATAGCGGTCGCGGTCCATGCCCTCGTAGCGGGAGAACTCCATCGCCTCGCCGAAGCGCACCGTGACCTTGCCCGGCCGGGGCAGGCCGGCGCCGCCCGGCTGGAGCTTGTCGGTGCCGATCACCGCGAACGGGACGACGGGGGCGCCGGTCATCAGGGTGAGCCGGGCGATGCCGGTGCGGCCGCGGTAGAGACGGCCGTCGGGGGAGCGGGTGCCCTCGGGGTAGATGCCGAAGACCTTGCCCTCGTCCAGTACGCGGCGTCCGGTCATCAGGGCCGCGACTCCGCCCCGCCCGCCGTCGCGGTCGACCGGGATCATGCCGACGCCGGTGAAGAACCAGGCCATCAGCCGGCCCTTGAGGCCCTTGCCGGTGACGTACTCGTCCTTGCCGATGAAGAAGACCTGCCGGTCGCAGGTCAGGGGCATGATCACCGAGTCGATGAAGGTGAGGTGGTTGCCGGCCAGGATCACCGGGCCGTCGCCCGGGATGTTCTCCACGCCCTCCACCCGTGGGCGGAACATCAGGCGCATGATCGGGCCGAGCACTGCCTTGATGAGCGCGAAGCGGGACAACGGGTCCTCCGGTGTCGGGGATGCGGTATGAGTCTGTGCAGGTGAGGACATTACTCGCGGCCGACGGGATCACGCACGTCGGGCCGTCCGGGTCCTACGCGGTGTTGACGCGCGTTCACCTGCGGTGCAGGGTGTTGCGGGGCCGTGACGCCCGCACGAGGATGTGAGGCAGGTCGCGTCCACAGGGGAAGGCGACGCGTGCCGGTCCTCGCCGTACTCGCCGTGCTCCGTGCCGTCATGGCCGCCGCCGTCACCGTCCTGGTCCGCAGGGACCGGCGTCGTCGGTCCGGGGACCGGACACCGACCGGATCGAAACACGGACGACGAGCGGACCGCGCGAGGCGCGCCGCTGGAGCCGTGCCGCGACCCCTTTCTCCGTGGCCACGGGGCTCGTCGGGCACCGCCACGACGAACGCGGCCACTGACCGCGTACCCCGCCCGGCCGACACGAAGCCGACGGAACGTCAGACGTCCCGTCCCGACGGCCCCTCCAGGCCCGTACGACTCATACGACACGCCCCGGCACCCGCGTGTTCCGGTCGCGGTCTCCCGCTCGTCATGTACGCGCCCCTACGATCGGCCCGCACCGACGGTCAACGGCAGGAGGCCCTGATGGGAACGCAGGAGTCGGACGAGCAGGCGGGCGGCACCGGACGGCGGGCGCTCCTCGGAGCAGCGGTGCTCGGTGCGGGCGGAGCCGTACTCGGCCTGTCCGGCACGGCGAGAGCCGCCGACCCGCGGCACGGCGGCGGTCGCGGCGGCGGCGTCAAGAGCCTGCCCGTCCCCACGGTCATCGGCCACCGCGGCGCCAGCGGCCACCGCCCCGAGCACACCTTCGGCGCCTACGAACTCGCCCTCGACATGGGCGCCGACATCGTCGAGGCGGGCGACCTGGTCCCGACCAGGGACGGTCACCTCGTCTGCCGGCACGAGCCGGAGATCGGCGGCACCACGGACGTCGCCGACCACCCCGAGTTCGCCGACCGCAAGCGCACCAAGCTGCTCGACGGCGTCTCGGTCACCGGCTGGTTCACCGAGGACTTCACGCTCGCCGAGCTCAAGACCCTCCGCGCCACCGAGCGCATCCCGGCCAACCGCCCGCACAACACCCTCTACGACGGCCGCTGGGAGATTCCCACCTTCGAAGAGGTGCTCCGCTGGCAGAACGAGCAGACGCGCAGGCGCGGCAAGCAGGTCTGGATCTACCCCGAACTCAAGCACCCGACCTACTTCCGCAAGCTGGGCCTGGGTACGGAGGAGCGGCTCGCGCGGCTGCTGCGCAAGTACGGCAAGGACCGGAAGAACTCGCCCGTCATCATCCAGTCCTTCGAGCCCACCAGCATCCAGCGGATGAACAGGCTCGTCGGCAACCCCCTCGCCGTCCTGCTGTCCGGCGCGAAGAGCCGCCCCTGGGACTTCGTCGAGAACGGCGACCCGCGCACGACCGCCGACCTGATCACGCCGAAGGGCCTGAAGGAGATCGCCTCCTACGCGCAGGGCATCGGCCCGACCCTGGACCTGATCATCCCGAGGGACTCCGCCGGCCGGCTCACCGAGCCGACCACGCTCGTCCGCGACGCGCACCGCGCGGGCCTGATCCTGCACCCGTACACGATGCGCAACGAGAACCCCTTCCTCCCCGCCGACTTCCGCAAGGGCAGCGACCCCGACGCCTACGGCGACGTCTTCGGCGCGTTCCGCGCCTACTTCGCCACCGGCATCGACGGCGTCTTCACCGACCACCCGGACACCGGTGTGCTGGCCCGCGAGGACTTCGTCAACAGCTGAGCCACCGCCCCCGGTTGGGGTGACCTTCGGCCGCCCGGGCAACCGCCGCCCGGGCGGCCGCGTCGCCCCGCACATGACCCATGACCTGGTCACCTCCCTGCATCCACTGCTCACCGCCGAGGCCTCGGCCGAGGCATATGCGTCCGGAGTCGAACCCGGCGATCTCGAACAGGCGGTCTGGCTGCGCCTGCTGGAGCGCCTGGAGGCCGACGGCCCGCCCCGCGACCCGCACCGCTGGCTGCGCAGCGCCGTCCGCCTCGAGGCCCGCCGCACCCGCCGTACGAGCCGCGACGAGCAGCCGTACGAGACCGAACCCGCCGGCGCCGCCGAGCACGAGCCCGAGCAGCTCGCGCTCGCCGCGGCCCGCCGCCGCACCCTGCGGGACGCCGTGCACCGGCTGCCCGGCCGCTGCCCCCGGCTGATGGAGGCCCTGTTGTCGCCGGAGGACCTCACATACCGGGAGATCGCGGGGGAGTTGGGTATCTCACAGGGCAGTCTTGGCCCGGAACGTTCCCGATGTCTGGGATGTCTGCGGCGATTGCTGTCGCCGGAGGTTGCGGCGTGCTGAGGACGGGGATAGGAGTGGGGGACCACAGCTGATCAGGTGAGCGGGAGGCATGCGCACATGGGCATGAGCGTGACCATCTCGGCGGCGGCCGAGCAGGATGCCGAGCAGATCTTCCGGTTGCAGTACCTCTGCTTCCAGAGCGAGGCGGCGCTGTACGGCAACTACCGCATCGACCCGCTCGTCCAGACCCTCGACTCCGTGCGCGAGGAGGTCGCGGCCGACTGCGTCTTCGTGGCGCGGCTCGGCGAGGAGGTCGTCGGCTCGGTGCGCGGCCGGTCGACCGAGGACGGCGCGGCGTCCATCGGAAAGCTGTGCGTCCATCCGCGGCTCCAGGGACACGGCATCGGCGCCCGCCTGCTGCGGGCCGCCGAGTCGGCGCTCGCCGAGGACCGGGGCGCCAAGCGCTTCCGCCTGCACACCGGGCACCGCAGCGAAGGCAACCTGCGGCTGTACCGGCGGGTCGGCTACGAGACGGTGGGAACGGCCGAGGGCGCGGACGGCGTCCCGATGATCGTCCTGGAGAAGCCGGCGGGGGCGTACGCGGCGACGGCGTGAGGGCCGGGCGCTCCCGGGGCGCGGGGACCCTGCCGATCCGCGGTCCCCGCCGCGTGGGTGCGAACCGCCGCGGAAGAGCGGCAGCCGCCTGACGGCCTCAGGCGGCTTCCCCGTCCCGCACGCCCTTCCGCAGCCAGTACAGCGCGGACAGCGGCAGCAGCACCGGGATGAAGACGTAGCCCATGCCGAAGTCGGACCAGACCGTCGCGTCGGCGAACGCCGACGGCTCGACCATGGACCACGTGCCGACGGCCAGCACGCCCACCAGCTCGGCCGCGCAGCAGACCTGTGCCGCCCTGCGGGCCGTCTCGCCGCCGCGTACCAGGGTGTACGTGATGAAGCCGTAGACGACGCCCGCGACCGCCGACAACGTGTAGGGGAGCGGCGCCCGGTCGAACTCGGTCGCGATCTGGTACGCGGACCGGGACACGGCGCCCACGACCATCACCCCGTACAGCCACACCAGCAGGATGCCGGGCCCGCCGATCAGGCGCGTCCGGCCCGGCCTCTCCCGCGTGGCCACCATCTCAGCCTCCCCAGATGTCATACAGCCGCACCTCCAGGACGGCGAGGACGACACCGCCGGCGGCGACCGTCACCGAGCCCCAGCGGGTGCGCTCGGCCAGCGACATGAACCCCGCCGCCGGAACACAGGCGAAGGCGCCCAGCAGATACGCCACGAAGATCGTCGTGCCCTGCTCCGGCTCCGCGCCCCCCGCCAGCCGCACGATCCCGATCACCAGCTGGACCAGCGCCAGCGCCGAGACCACGGCCATGCCGATGAAGTGCCAGTCCTTGGTCGGCTGGTCACGGTAGGCGGCCCAGCCGCACCAGGCGGCGAGCAGCAGCGCGGCGACGCCGGTCACCAGCGTCAGGACGTCAAGCATGGCAGCGACCCTATTACGCCCGAAAAGCCCCGCCGTCCCCGGCCCCGTCCGGCGGGGGCCGGTCGCGCCGTAGGGTCGAAGGCATGAAGATCCACGCCCAGGCCCTCCTGTTCGACAACGACGGCACCCTTGTCTCCTCTCTCGAATCCGTGCGCCGGTGCTGGACGCGGTGGGCCGGTGAGTACGGGATCACGGCGGCCGAGTTCGCGCGGGTCGAGCTGCACGGGCGGCCGGCCGCGGAGATAGCCGCCGACCTGCTGCCCGCCGAGGTCGTGCCGGAGGCCGTCGCGCGGATCGAGCAGCTGGAGGTCGAGGACGTACCGGACGGGGGCGTGCACCTGCTGCCCGGCACCTGGGAGTTCCTCGGCGCACTGCCGGCCGGCCGCTGGGCCGTCGTCACCTCGGCGACCCGGCGGCTCGCCGAGGCCCGGCTCGGCGCCGTCGGCATCCTGCCCAAGACGCTCGTCGCCGCCGACGACATCACCCGCGGCAAGCCCGACCCCGAGCCCTATCTGCTCGGCGCCCGTGCCCTGGGCGTCGACCCGGCGGCCTGCGTCGTCTTCGAGGACGCCCCCGCCGGGCTCCAGGCCGGCCGCGCCGCCGGCATGACCACCGTGGCGTTGGCCACAACCCACCGCGCCGACGAACTCGACGCCGACCTGGTGATCACCGACCTGTCCGACCTGTCGGCCCTGGTCACCGACACGGGAGTCGAGATCTCCGTCCGGGGCTGATCCGCGCCCCCGGTGGCCGGCCACCGGCCGGCCACCATCCACCGCTGTCCACTATTCGGACAGCGGTGTCCGGTCGGGACCGTGTGTCTGCTTTACTGATCGCATGAGCACGACGAGCGACCGCACCCCTGCGACCGAGGCGACGATGACGCCCGGTGCTCGTTGTACGTGTCGAATGTGCGCCTTCTAGAGGGCCCCTGCACCACCTGAGCCTCGCGCCCCGAAGCGAGCGCCCGCTCATGTCCGCGCCCGCGCCCCGCGCCCGCGGCTGAGTCACGCCCCGCGCACACGTTTCTCCCCGGATCACCACCCCACCGCGCGTCGCCACCGTGCATCGCCACCGCGAGAACCGTGCCGCGTTCCGAAGGACCCAAGACCCCGAAGAACAACGCCCCGTGCCCGGCGCACATCACCGCGCCGCGCACTCGACAGTGACGGAAACCCACGTGATCACCACATCGGGCCTCACCAAGGTCTACCGCTCGGGCGGCCGCGAGGTCACCGCCCTGGACGGCGTCGATCTGCACGTCCGCGAGGGCGAGGTCTACGGCGTCATCGGCCAGTCCGGCGCCGGAAAGTCCTCGCTCATCCGCTGCGTCAACCTCCTGGAGCGTCCCACCGCCGGCACGGTCACCGTCGCCGGGCAGGACCTCACCGCGCTCGCCGGCCGCGGCCCCCGCGCCGGCAAGGAGCTGCGGCAGGCGCGCAGCCGTATCGGCATGGTCTTCCAGCACTTCAACCTGCTCTCCTCACGGACGGTGCGGGACAACGTCGAACTGCCGCTGGAGATCCTCGGCAAGTCCGGGCAGGAACGTTCCCGCAAGGCGCTGGAACTGCTCGACCTCGTCGGTCTCGCCGACAAGGCGGGGGCCTACCCCGCCCAGCTCTCCGGCGGACAGAAGCAGCGCGTCGGCATCGCCCGCGCCCTGGCCGGCGACCCCAAGGTCCTGCTCTCCGACGAGGCCACCAGCGCCCTCGACCCGGAGACCACCCGCTCCATCCTCCAGCTGCTGCGCGACCTGAACCGGCAGCTCGGCCTGACCGTCCTGCTGATCACCCACGAGATGGACGTCGTCAAGAGCGTCTGCGACTCGGCCGCCCTCATGGACCGGGGCCGCATCGTCGAGTCCGGCACGGTCGGCGAGCTGCTCGCCACCCCGGGCTCCGAGCTGGCAGCCGCCCTCTTCCCGGTCGGCGGCGACGCGTCCGGCGACGACCGCACCGTCCTCGACGTCACCTTCCACGGCGACGCGGCCACCCAGCCGGTCATCTCCCAGCTGTCCCGCACCTACAACATCGACATATCGATCCTCGGTGCCGCCATCGACACCGTCGGCGGCCTCCAGGTCGGCCGGATGCGCATCGAACTGCCCGGCGGCTACGAGGACAACGTCGTGCCCGTCGGCTTCCTGCGCGAACAGGGCCTCCAGATCGACGTGATCGACGACGAGCCGTCCCTGCTGGTGAAGGAAGGTGCCAAGTGACCTGGTCCGAGATGCAGCCCCTGCTGGAGCAGGCCTGTCAGGAGACCTTGATCATGGTCGGCTGGTCCACCCTGATCGCCGTGGTCGGCGGACTCCCGCTCGGCATCCTGCTGGTGCTGACCGACAAGGGCGGCCTGCTGCAGAACACCGTGGTGAACAAGGTCATCGGCCAGGTCGTGAACATCGGCCGCTCGCTGCCGTTCATCATCCTCATGGTCGCGCTGATGAACTTCACCCGCTGGATCACCGGCACCACCATCGGCAGCGAGGCCGCGATCGTGCCGCTGGCCATCGGCGGCATCCCCTTCTTCGCGCGCCTGGTCGAGACCGCCGTGCGCGAGGTCGACGGAGGGCTCGTCGAGGCCGTCCAGGCCATGGGCGGCAACACCTGGACCGTCGTACGCAAGGTCCTGGTCCCCGAGGCGCTCCCGTCGCTGATCGCCAGCACCACCACCACGATCATCGCCCTCATCGGCTACTCCGCCATGGCCGGCACCGTCGGCGGCGGCGGACTCGGCGACCTCGCCGTCCGCTACGGATACAACCGCTTCGAGTCCGGCCTGATGTGGGTCACCGTCGCGATCCTCGCCGTCGTCATCTCGCTCATCCAGTTCGCCGGCGACGCCACGGCCCGCGCGCTGCACCGCCGCGGCGGACGCTCGGGCGCCGCGCCCCGGCTGCGGCTGCTGAAGGCCAAGGAGCCGTCGGCACCCGACGTGCGCAAGGCCGCGTAAGCCGCCACCCGCGTTCCCCCACACCCCCCGTACCACCCGAGACGGGGTCGCACCACCTCAGGAAAGGCACTTTTCGTGCGTAACACCGCCAAGTTCACCACCGCCGTCCTCGCCGCCGGAGCCCTCACCCTCGGGCTCACCGCCTGCGGCTCGGACAAGGACGCCGCCTCCGACACCTCCGGCCCGCTGGTCGTCGCCGCCAGCCCGGTCCCGCACGCCGAGATCCTCAACTACGTCAAGGACAACCTGGCGTCGAAGGCGGGCCTCGACCTGGAGGTGAAGGAGGTCACCGACTACGTCACGCCGAACACGTCGACGGAGGACGGCTCGGTGGGCGCCAACTTCTTCCAGACCAAGCCCTACCTCGACGACTTCAACCAGAAGCGCGGCACGCACATCGTGTCCGTCGTCGACGTGCACCTGGAGCCCCTCGGCCTCTACTCGAACAAGGTCGACAAGGCCGCGGACCTGAAGAACGGTGCGACCGTCGCCGTCCCGAACGACACCGTCAACGAGGGCCGCGCCCTCCAGCTCCTCGCCGCCAACGGGCTCATCACCCTCAAGGACGGCGTCGGCACCACGGCGACCCCCGCGGACATCACCAAGAACCCGAAGAACCTCAAGTTCAAGGAGCTGGAGGCGGCGACCACGCCGCGCTCCCTGAACGACGTCGACGCCGCGGTCGTCAACGGCAACTACGCCATCGAGGCCGACCTCAAGCCGGCCGAGGACGCTCTCGTCCTGGAATCCGCCAAGGGCAACCCGAACAGCAACCTGCTGGCTGTCAAGGAGGGCCAGGAGGACGACCCGCGGGTGAGGAAGCTCGCGGAGCTGCTCACGTCGCCCGAGGTGAAGAAGTTCATCGAGGACACGTACGACGGCGCCGTCCTGCCCTCCTTCTGACCGCACCGCCCGCACCGCACCGCCCGCACCCACGGGGGTCCACCCGGTACGGGGTCCGCTCCGAACCGGGGCGGACCCCGTGGTGCGGTTGCGTGCTCGCATGCTGCATGCTGGGCAGTTCGAGCAGGCCCTGACGGTCACACAGGTTACGGAGCGGCGCATGACGAGCACCTTCCCCAACATCTCCATCAGCACGGAGCGGTTGGTGCTGCGCCCCCTCGACGAGGACGACGTCCCCGCCCTCACCGCGATGATGAACGACGAGCAGGTCGCCGCCTGGACCCACGTCCCGCAGCCCTTCACCGAGCAGGGCGCACGCACCTGGATCGGCGAGTACGCCCCCGCCGAGCGCACGGCCGGCCGGGGCCTCGACCTCGCGGTCACCGAGTTCCTCACCCAGCGGCTGGTCGGCATCGTCCAGCTGACCAAGACCGACTGGCACGTACGGTCCACCGAACTGTCGTACATCGTCGCGCCCTGGGCCAGGGGCGAGGGCTACGCCTCCGAGGCGGCGCTCGCCACCGCCCAGTGGCTCTTCGGCGACCAGAAGTTCGAACGCATCGAGCTGCGCACGGCCGCCGACAACGCCGCCTCCCAGCAGGTCGCCCAGAAGATCGGCTGCATCAGCGAGGGCGTCCTGCGCAACGCCTGCATAGCCCGCGTCCGCACCGACGACGGGGCCTGGACGGACATACGCACCGACTTCATCGTGTGGAGCCTGCTGCCGGAGGACCTCGAGGGCGCGGCCGGGCAGCTGACCGACGCGGACGGTTTCACCACGTTCACCGACTGGAACTGATCCACGGGGGCCGACTCCGCCACCGCCCCGCCCCCAGGCCGCACCAGGTACCCTCACGGGGCGCGCCGCGTACGGTTCCGCGACCACGACCTGCGAAAACCCTGGAGACTGACGACGATGGCCGACCGGGTCACGGTGATCGGCTGGGACGGCTCGCCGCTGACCGCCGCGGCACGCTCCGCACTGGGCGCCGCCACACTGGTGGCCGGCGCGGCCCACCACCTGGCACTTCCCGAGGTACCGCCCGCCGCCGAACGCATCCGCCTCGGCAGCGTCGCCCTCGCCGCCCGCCGCATCGCCGGCCACCGCGGCACGGCGGTCGTCCTCGCCGACGGCGACCCCGGCTTCTTCGGCGTCGTACGCACGCTGCGGGCCCCCGAGTTCGGCCTGGAGGTCGAAGTCGTCCCGGCGGTCTCCTCCGTGGCCACCGCCTTCGCCCGCGCCGGTATGCCCTGGGACGACGCCCATGTGGTCGTCGCCCATCCCCGCACCCTGCGACGCGCGGTGAACGTATGCCGGGCCCACACCAAGGTCGCGGTCCTCACCTCCCCCGGCGCCGGACCGGCCGAACTCGGCCTGCTGATGGACGGCGTCCACCGCACGTTCGTCATCTGCGAGGAACTCGGCACCATCCGCGAACGGGTCACCGTCGTCACCTCCGACAAGGCCGCCGACCACACCTGGCGCGACCCGAACGTCGTCATCGTCGTCGGCGGGAGCGTCGGTCCCGGAACCGCGACCGACGGCGCCGGCTGGATCGCCGGCCGCGACCCCGCCGCCGGGCCACGCGGCTGGGCCCTGCCGGCCAAAACGTACGGCGGCGAACTCGGCGAGGGCGAGACCGACCTGCTCCGCACGGCCCAACTCGCCCGGCTCGGGCCGCGCCTCGGCGACCTCGTGTGGGACATCGGCTGCGGCGGTGGCGCCTTCGCCACCGAGGCCGCCCGCGGCGGCGCCGCCGTCATCGCGGTCGACCGCGACGCGGACGCCTGCGCCCGCACCGAGGCCACCGCACGTCACTTCGGTACCCAGCTCCAGGTCGTGCACGGGACGGCCCCGCACGTCCTGGAGGACCTCCCCGAACCCGACGTCGTCCGCGTCGGCGGCGGGGGAGCGGCCGTGGTCTCCGCGGTCGCCGACCGGCGGCCGCAGCGCATCGTCGCGCACGCCGCGACCCGTGACGCGGCCGAACTCGTCGGCAGGGACCTGACGGAGCACGGCTACCGGGTCGAGTGCGCTCTGCTGCAGTCCGTCGGGCTCGACACCCGGGCCTGGACGGAGACGGAGCGGAGCGTCGCGTTCCTGCTCAGCGGGGAGATTCTGCGGCGCGAAGCGCCTCGTTGAGGGGTGGTGGCCGGGCGACGGGCGGGACTCCCGGACCGCGCCCCGTGATCGGGTTGTCGTACCGCGCGGGGTAGGCTGGCGGATTGTTGTACCGCACTCGGACACCCGGCCACTCGCCGGTCAATGTCCGTAGAAACCGGTCCGTTCCGGGCTGGGAGCGGTACGGCAGAACCGGAGGACGCGCAACGTGGCGCAGTCCACAGCGGGCCGTCGCGGATCAAGCTGTCGTGACGGGGGAAGGACCGCGACAATGCCACTCAATGGCTTTGTCGTCTTTTCCGGCGGGTCGTTCGTGCCGCTGGGCACGCACGCTCGTTCTTCACTGCGGGGCGGTCGGTGCGCCGTCCCGGGTGTAGCTGGTCGTAGAAGCACTAACCGATGGGCGAGGGGTTACGCATGACCGACACCGGCCAGATCCCGGGCGAGGGGCTGCCGGAGAACGCAGGCATGGTGGAGCAGCCGGGCGTCCCCGCACCCGGCGCGTACACCTACCTCTCCGAGACCACCGCCGAGGACGAGGACCTGTTGTTGCTGCCGGGAGCCCAGAGTGCCTGGGGCAACGAGGTCGCGCCACCCGCGCCGGAGCCGGTCGTCGAGACCGTGCACCAGCCGGGCCCGCACGAGATGTCCGGCCGCGACAGCGGTTCGGTCGACCTCGGCGGCGTCCGCCTGCCCGACCCGGCGCCGGCGTCCGCCCCGGTTCCGCCGCGCAGGCCGCTGCACCTCGGCCCGCCGATCCCCGACACCTCCGCGAGCCCGGTCCGCTCCCTCGCCGACCGCGGCCCGGCCGACGCGCCGGTCCGGCATGCCGGGCCGCAGACCGCCGGTCCCGAGTACCTCGACGCCCGACAGGCCGCCGCGATGCCGCCGCAGGGGGCGGCTCCGTGGGGCGCGCAGGCCGCTCCGCAGGCCCCGCAGGCCGCTCCGCAGGCCCCGCAGGCCGCGGAGGCTCCAGTGAACGCCGGGGCCGTGCATGCGGAAACGGTTGCTCCGGTACCGGAACCGGCGTCGGTACAGGTGCCCGAGCCGGTGGGCGCGGCCCAGGCGCTCGTGACCCGCGTGGCGACCGAGGCCGTGGCGGCGACGGGCGGGGCGGCCGGCGAGGCCGAGGCCCGGGCCGGGGACGCACCTGCCCTTGCCGAGGCGCAGCCCGAGACCGTGGCCGGCGATGGCGGCGACGACGGCTCCGATGCCGTGCCGGCCAACGACGTGACGTACGGCCCGAAGTCACCGACCGCCAGTGACGAGGCGCACGAGCCCGTGGCCGTGGCCGAGGCGGTGGCGGGCGAGGGGCCCGCACCGGCCTCCGTCGCGCCGCCCGCCCCCGCGGCCGAAGCGGAGCAGGCCGCCGGGCCCGCCCCGGCCCCCGGCCCGGCGGAGGAACCCGTTCCGGCCCCCGGAGCGGGCACGCCGGAGCCCGCGACCGAGTCCGTCCAGGCTGCCCCACCCGCCCAGGAGGCCGCAGAGCAGCCGGTGCCGGAGGAAGCCCCGGCGGCGGCCGAGGAGGCCACCGAGGCACCCGGACCCGAGCCCGTCCAGGCGGTGGAGCCGGCCGAGGCTCCCGAGCCGCAGGAAGCCCCGCCCGCCGACGCAGCCGTGGCCCGGGACGTCCAGGCACCCGACGTGGCCGCCCCGGAGCCCGCGGAACCCGAGCCCTCCCCAGAGGTACCGGCCGCCACCGAGCAGCCGGCACCGGCAGGGGATGCGGCCGTGCAGCCCGGGCCGGAGGCACAGTCCGTCCCGGTGGAGGCCGTGCAGCCGCGGCCGGACGCGCAGTCGTCGGCAGCGCAGGAAGCAGCCGTCCCGCAGTCCGCGCCCCAGGACGCTGTTGTGTCGCAGTCGGACGTCCAGTCGGCCCCGCAGGATGCCGCCGCCCCGCAGCCGGCACCGGCAGGGGATGCGGCCGTGCAGCCCGGGCCGGAGGCGCAGCCCGCCCCGGCGGAGGCCGTGCAGCCGCGGCCGGACGCGCAGTCGTCGGCAGCGCAGGAAGCAGCCGTCCCGCAGTCCGCGCCCCAGGACGCCGCCGTGCCGCAGCCGGACGTCCAGTCGGCCCCGCAGGATGTCGCCGTGCCGCAGCCGGACGTCCAGCTGGCCCCGCAGGACGCCTCCGTGCCGCAGCCCGATGTCCAGCCGGCCCCGCAGGATGCCGCCGCCCCGCAGCCGGACGTCCCCTCGGCCCCGCAGGACGTCACCGCACCGCACCCGGACGCCGAGCCCGCAGCCCAGGATCAGCCGGGCGTCCCGTCCGCAGCCCAGGACCGGCCGGACGTCCCGCCCGCCGCCCACTCGCCCGTCCCGCAGCACGCTCAGGGCCCCCAGTCCCTGATGAACGCCGGTGTACCCCAGGAAGCGGACCCGCACCACAGTGCCCCCGTGCCCGCGGAAACCGACGCGGCGCCCACGGGCACCGCGCCCGTGCCCGCGGAAACCGACGCGGCGCCCGCGGGCACCGGCCGGCCGGAGGCGGTCCGCCCCGACCGGCCCGTGGGGCAGCACCCCGACGACTCCGCAGGCCGGTTCGTACCGGTCGACGGCGGTCAGGTACCCACCACCCCGCGCCTCGCCCCGACACAGGCCGAAGCCCTCGTCCACCCTCCGCGAGCCCAGGCGGCCGCGCAGGCGCCGGGCCCCGTCGCCACGGTCCCCGCCCCGCGCGAAGCCGACCCGGAACTCCTCCAGACCGCCGACGACCTGGACACCCACGCCGCCGCCGACCAGGAAGACCTCGCGGCCGAGGCGGCGCAGGCCGGCCAGGCGCACCAGGAAACCGGCGAGAACCAGGAAGTCCCGCACGACATGAGCACGGCCGCGGTGGCGGAAGCACGGCGGTCCGCCGGCCCGGCGGCACCCGCCTACGACGACGCCGAACGGGCGGCCGTCCTGAAGGTCATGCGCGAACGCCGTGACATCCGCAACGGCTTCCGCAGCGACCCCATCCCCCACGAGGTGCTGCTCCGCGTCCTGGAGGCCGCCCACACCGCGCCCTCCGTCGGCCACTCGCAGCCCTGGGACTTCGTCGTCATCCGCTCCGCCGACACGCGCCGCACCATGCACGAACTGGCGACGCGTCAGCGGGAGGCGTACGCGAAGTCCCTCCCCAAGGGCCGGGCCAAGCAGTTCAAGGAACTGAAGATCGAGGCCATCCTCGACACCCCGGTCAACATCGTCGTCACCGCCGACCAGACCCGCGGCGGCCGGCACACCCTCGGCCGGCACACGCAGCCGCAGATGGCGCCGTACTCCTCCGCGCTCGCCGTCGAGAACCTCTGGCTCGCCGCCCGCGCCGAGGGCCTCGGCGTCGGCTGGGTCAGCTTCTTCGACGAGCGCGAGATGGTCCGCGCCCTCGGCCTGCCCGAGCACCTGGACGTCGTCGCGTACCTGTGCGTGGGCTACGTCGACGAGTTCCCGGACGAGCCCGAGCTGATGCAGGCGGGCTGGTCGAAGCGACGCCCGCTGTCGTGGGTCGTGCACGAAGAGACGTACGGCCGACGCGCCCTGCCCGGAGAGGACCCCCACGACCTGCTTGCCGAGACCGTCGCACAGATCCGCCCGCTCGACGCCAAGGCGCTCGGTGAGGCCTGGGAGCGGCAGAAGCGCATGACCAAGCCGGCCGGCGCGCTCGGCATGCTGGAGATCATCTCCGCCCAGCTCTCCGGCCTGTCCCGCCAGTGCCCGCCGCCGATCCCGGAGCCCGCGGCCGTCGCGGTCTTCGCCGGTGACCACGGGGTGCACGCCCAGGGCGTCACCCCCTGGCCGCAGGAGGTCACCGCCCAGATGGTGGCCAACTTCCTGGGCGGGGGAGCGGTCTGCAACGCCTTCGCCACCCAGGTCGGCGCCGAGGTGTGCGTCGTGGACGTCGGGGTCGCCACCGACCTGCCCGCCACGCCGGGCCTGCTGCCCCGCAAGGTCCGCGCGGGCACGTCCGACATGACCGCCGGCCCCGCGATGACCCGCGAGGAGGCCAAGCAGGCCATCGAGGTCGGCATCGAGACCGCCCGCGACCTGGTCGCGGCCGGCAACAAGGCGCTGCTCACCGGCGAGATGGGCATCGCCAACACCACCGCGTCCGCCGCGCTCATCTCCGTCTTCACCGGCGCGGACCCGGCCGAGGTCACCGGCCGGGGCACCGGCATCAACGACGAGACCCTGGTCCGCAAGACCGAGGTCGTACGCCGGGCGATCGAGCTGCACCAGCCCGACCCCGCCGACCCGATCGGCGTCCTCGCCGCGGTCGGCGGTTTCGAACACGCGGCCATGGTCGGCCTGCTGCTCGGCGGAGCCTCCCTGCGCACGCCGGTGATCCTGGACGGCGTCAGCGCCGGCGCCGCCGCCCTGGTGGCCCGCGCCATCGCCCCCGAGGTCCTCGCGGCCTGCATCGCCGGCCACCGCAGCGCCGAGCCCGGCCACGTCGCAGCCCTCAACAAGCTCGGCCTGCGCCCGCTGGTCGACCTGGACCTCCGCCTCGGCGAGGGCACCGGGGCGCTGCTCGCCCTGCCGATGGTGCAGAGCACCGCGCGGGCGATGCACGAGGTCGCGACGTTCGACTCGGCGGGCGTCACCGAGAAGTAGCCCCGCGGCGGGGGAGGGGCGGCACGGCGCAGAACCGGCGCCGCCCCGCCCCCGCTGTACGGCGAACCGCCCCACCGCGCACCGCGGGTCCCCGGGCCACTGTGCGTCCGCGCGCCTCACGGATACCCGCGCATCCACACGTCTCATAGAATCCGCACGTCAGGGCCGCTCCAGAGCCGCAGCGCCCACCGCACCGCCAGGACGAGGAGCCCTCCCTCATGGCCGAACACCCCGCCTACCCCGTAGGCCTCCGCCTCACCGGCCGTCGCGTGGTCGTCCTCGGCGGCGGTCAGGTCGCCCAGCGCCGCCTGCCCGCCCTCATCGCGGCGGGAGCCGACATCCGCCTCGTCTCGCCCGAGGCGACCCCGTCGGTCGAGGCCATGGCGGACGCGGGCGAGATCGCCTGGGAACGTCGCGCCTACGCGGAAGGCGACCTCGCGGACGCCTGGTACGCCCTGATCGCCACCAGCGACACCGAGGCCAACGCCGCCGCGTCCGCCGAGGCCGAGCGCCACCGCGTGTGGTGCGTCCGGTCCGACGACGCGGACCGGGCCACGGCCTGGACCCCGGCGACCGGCCACAGCGAGGGCGTCACCGTCGCCGTGCTCACCACGAACGCGCGCGGCCGGGATCCCCGCCACACCGCCGCCATCCGCGACGCGGTGGTGGAGGGCCTGCGCGACGGCACCCTCGTCGCCCCGCACCACCGCACGCGCACCGCCGGAGTCGCCCTGGTCGGCGGCGGCCCCGGTGACCCGGACCTGATCACCGTCCGGGGCCGCCGCCTGCTCGCCGAGGCCGACGTCGTCATCGCCGACCGGCTCGGCCCCCGCGACCTGCTCGCCGAGCTGCCGCCGCACGTCGAGGTCATCGACGCGGCGAAGATCCCGTACGGCCGTTTCATGGCCCAGGAGGCCATCAACAACGCGCTGATCGAGCACGCCAAGCAGGGCAAGGCGGTCGTACGGCTGAAGGGCGGCGACCCGTTCGTCTTCGGCCGGGGCATGGAGGAGGCCCAGGCACTGGCCGAGGCGGGCATCCCGTGCACCGTCGTCCCCGGCATCTCCAGCTCCGTCTCGGTCCCGGGCGCGGCCGGCATCCCGGTCACCCACCGGGGCGTCGCCCACGAGTTCACCGTGGTCAGCGGGCATGTCGCCCCCGACGACGAGCGCTCCCTGGTCGACTGGCCGTCCCTCGCCAAACTCACCGGCACGCTCGTGATCCTCATGGGCGTCGACAAGATCGGCAGGATCGCCGAAACCCTCGTCGCGCACGGCAAGTCCCCCGAGACCCCGGTCGCCCTCGTCCAGGAGGGCACGACGGCCGCCCAGCGCCGCGTGGACGCCACCCTCGCCACGGTCGCCGAGACGGTCGTCGCGCAGGAGGTCAGGCCGCCCGCCGTCATCGTCGTCGGCGAGGTCGTCGGCGTCGGCCCGCACGGGACGGCGTGACATGACCGACCTGATCACGATCGACGACCCCGACGACCCGCGCCTGCACGACTACACCGGCCTGACCGACGTCGAACTGCGCCGCCGGCGCGAACCCGCCGAGGGCCTGTTCATCGCCGAGGGCGAGAAGGTCATCCGGCGGGCCGGCGAGGCCGGCTACGCGATGCGGTCGATGCTGCTCTCCGCCAAGTGGGTCGACACCATGCGCGACATCATCGACGAGGCGCCCGCCCCGGTGTACGTCGTCGACCCGGCGCTCGCCGAACGGGTCACCGGCTACCACGTGCACCGCGGCGCGCTCGCCTCCATGCAGCGCAAGCCGCTGCCCGCGGTGGCCGGCCTGCTGCCCACCGCCCGCCGGGTCGTCGTCATGGAGTCGGTCAACGACCACACCAACATCGGCGCCGTCTTCCGCTCCGCCGCCGCCCTCGGCATGGACGCGGTCCTGCTCTCCCCGGACTGTGCGGACCCCCTGTACCGGCGCAGCGTGAAGGTGTCGATGGGCGCCGTCTTCTCCGTACCGTACGCCCGCCTGGACACCTGGCCGGCCGGTCTGGAGACGGTCCGTGAGGCGGGCTTCACGCTCCTCGCCCTCACCCCCGACGAACGGGCCGAGCCTCTCGACGAGGTCGCCCCGCACCGGATGGACCGGGTGGCCCTCATGCTGGGCGCCGAGGGCGACGGCCTGTCCCGGCGGGCCCTGGCGGCGTCCGACACGTGGGTCCGCATCCCGATGTCCCACGGCGTCGACTCCCTCAACGTGGGCGCGGCGGCAGCGGTCGCCTTCTACGCGGTGGCGACGGGCCGGCCCTCGGCCTAGAAGGCCGCCGGCCACCCGAGCACAGGAGCCGCAACGCGCTCGGCCGCTGCGGCTTCAACCCCCCCGGCGTTCCCCAAGGCCCTACAGCCCGAGGCCCTACAGCCCGGGAGCCTGCCGTCCGGGAGCGTCACCCCGTACGTCCACCTGTACCTGCTGCGTCCGAACGCCGTTCCGGTCGTCGCCGAGCCCCTGCGACGGCCCCTGGCAGCCCTGTGCGGCGGCGATGCCCAGCGCGACCAGCAGTGTCACGACCACGAACACGAACAGGCGCTGCCGCAGCAGCCGCGGGTTGGCGGGCCGCCGCCATCCGGTCCCGGTGGTCCTCGGCGCCGTACGGCCGGCTCCGCCGCGCGGCGCGGGCCGGCCGCCGCTGTCGTTGCGGGAGGTGTTCCGGCCGGTGTTGTTGCGGGAGGCGGGCGTGGGCCGTGACCCGGACCGTGCGCCCGCTCCGCCGCCGCGCGAGGCGCCCGTGCCCCGGGCGGCGGACCCGTTGCGCGACGGCGTGCCACCACGCGAGGGGGCGCCACCGCGTGACGGGTCGCCACCGCGCGCGGACCCCGGCCCCCGGCCCGCCCCGGACGTGTTCCGCGGTGCGGGCGTGCCCGGTGCGCCCGGCCGGCCCTGCGGACGCCGCTGACCACGCTCCGGATAGGTGTCGGCGAGCCGCCCCGTTGGCCGGTCGGCCTCCGAGCTGCGCGGCGCGGGCGGCCGCACGTCGGCCAGGCCCTGGGC
The DNA here is from genome assembly GCF_055603605.1 of Streptomyces sp. NPDC037271. Classification (NCBI taxonomy): domain Bacteria; kingdom Bacillati; phylum Actinomycetota; class Actinomycetes; order Kitasatosporales; family Streptomycetaceae; genus Streptomyces; species Streptomyces sp. NPDC037271. Next base: position 67,559 of record NZ_JBVJVN010000020.1, on the reverse strand, counting down.
TTCCCGGGTGGCGATCTCCTTGAGCCGCAGCGACAGTTGCAGGGTGCTGGGGCGTTCCTCGGGGTCCTTGGCCAGGCACGCCCGCACCAGCGGGGCGATGGCGTCGGGGACACCCTGCAGATGGGCCTCCTCGTGCACCACGCGGTAGAGCATCACCTCGGAACTGCCGTGACCGAAGGGCGAGTCGCCCATCGACGCGTACGCCAGTGTGGCGCCGAGCGAGAACACGTCCGTGGCCGGCGTGACCGCCGCCCCGCGCACCTGCTCCGGCGCGAGGAAGCCGGGGGAGCCGACCGCGGTGCCGACGTGGGTGAGTGTCGAGGCGCCCGTCGCCCAGGCGATGCCGAAGTCGATGATCCGCGGTCCCTTCGGGGACAGCAGGATGTTGGACGGTTTGAGGTCCCGGTGCACCACACCGGCCTCGTGCACCGCGACCAGTCCCTCGGACAGGGCGGCGCCCACGGCGGCGACGTCCGCCGCGCCGAGCGGCCCCCCGTCGACGACCTTGTCGTGCAGGGAGGGGCCGGGCACGTACTGCGTGGCGAACCAGGGACGCTCCGCGTCCAGATCCGCGGCGACCAGCCGCGCGGTGCAGCCACCGCGGATGCGCCGGGCGGCCGAGACCTCGCGGGCGAACCGTGAGCGGAACTCCTGGTCCTCGGCCAGATCAGGCCGGATGACCTTCAGCGCGACCCGCTGCCCCTTCTTGTCGGAGCCCAGGTAGACCACGCCCATTCCACCCGCGCCGAGCCGCCTGTGAAGCCTGAACGAGCCGACGACGCGCGGGTCCTCGCGCCTCAGGCGCATCATCGCCATGTTCATCCCCGCTGCCCGGTCCCTGTGACGTGCCACAGCTTACGTTTCCACGGCCGTCCGCGCGCAGAGGCCGCGCCCTCTCGGAGCGACGGATTGTCAGTGCGGGACGGGAGAGTTGGGATGCGGCCGGGGAACGGGGGAGCGGGCCGGCCCCGACCCGTCGGGGCGTCCAATCGGCCTCCGTGGGACGGGCATTGGACCAGGAGGGGACGTCCAAGACGACACGGTCGAAGACGCCGTGGAGACGCCCCGCACCCGCGGCGTGGTGGCGGGCGCGGCCCCGCGCCGGCCGGGGGCGGGGGCGCGCGGGGAGTCGGCGGAAGTGAGCGATGTCACCGGACGGCGCGGAGATACCGGGGCACGGCGGGCGCCCTCTCCGGGAAGACCCCGAGACCCGGGCCCCGGTCTCCACCCAGGGGAGTACACCGCAGGTCATGGCTCATCCTCCGGGAGGCCCGGCATTCGGTACGAGGGCATGACGTCGGGCGATCGCCGGACGCCTAGATTTGAGGTCAAGCGGCGGGTGCAGCACTCGTCCCCCGAGGTCGGACGCCCGCCGCTGCCCAAGACAACGGAATCGGTCAGGAGAGGGACCATGGCCCAGACGGTACCGCGGACGCTGGTCCGCACACGGGAAAGCCGCCGTCAGGGACGCCGTCACCCCTTGGTGGCGACGCTCATGGCCCTGCCCCTGGCGGCCCTGCTCCTCCTCGTCTTCGACGGGTGGGAGACGGTGGCCACACAGGCGTCGTCCGTGGGTGTGATGCTGGGGCGCTGAGCGGCGACCCCAGGCCCGGAAGAGCGGTCCGGGCGGGGACATCCATCCATGAAACCCCGTGGGGACGGGGGTGCGGCGGACGGCAAAATGCCGGCGCAGCTGGGGAGCTGCGCCGGCATTGCTTTTGCCGCCGAGGCCGACGGCGGAGGGGCGGGCGGACCCCTGCGTACTCTCACCCGGTGACCACGGACGCCCTCCTCCCCGCTCTCGCCGCCCGCGTCAGGGCGGCGGCCCACGCCCGTACCCCGGCCTGCCCCTGCGGTGCGACCACCCTCTCGGCCCCGGCTCTGCCCGCCGCGGCCCTCGCCGACGCCACCCTCGCCGACCGCCCCGACGCCACCGTCGTCCGGCACGCCGGCACCGTGGCCAAGGCCCATGCGGTGGACGCCGACCCCGCGGAGCTGGCCCTCCGTGTCACCGTCGCCGCCCGGCTCCCCGGCATCCTGCTGCCCCCGCTCGGCCCGACGCCCGTCACCCTGCACGGACGGCTCGTCACCTATTGGCCGTACGGCACCCCCGTGGACCCGGAGGACCCGGACGCGGCGCCCTGGGAGGCCGCGGCCACCCTGCTCGCCCGCCTCCACCGGACGCCGGCCCCCGCCGCCGTACCTCCCATGCGGGGCCCCGCGAAGGCGGCCGATGCCGTCGCCCGCCTCCGGGCCGCCGCCCCGCGCCACCCCGCCACCGCTCCCGTACTGCACGCCTGGGCCGCTCTCCCCGACTGGGCCCGGGGCGAGTCCGCCATGCCGGACACCACCACCCTCTGCCACGGCGACCTCCACCTCGGCCAGCTCATACGCCACCCCGCGCCCGAAGGCCCCTGGCTGCTGATCGACGTCGACGACCTCGGCACCGGCGTTCCGGCCTGGGATCTGGCCCGCCCGGCGGCCTGGTACGCCTGCGGGCTGCTCGCGCCCGACGAGTGGCACCGCTTCCTGACCGCCTACCGCACGGCCGGCGGCCCGGCCGTGCCGCCCGACGTGGACCCCTGGACCGCACTGGACGTTCCGGCCCGCGCCCTCACCGCGCAGACCGCCGCCCGGGCCGTCACCAAGGCGGTCGCGGCGGGCCGGGGCCTGGACGAGGTGGAACAGTCACTGGTCGACGCGTGCGCGCGGATGGCTTCCGTCCGCCCCTGAGCCCCGCGCGGTCGAGTCGAAGTTCCGCGACGTAGGGTGCAACCGACCCGCAGCCGGGCAGAGTCTGTCCTGGCGACACGCGAAGCAGGACCGACCGGCGAGGAGTTGAGCCGAGCATGCAGTGCCCCAAGTGCCACGCACCGATGCACACCTACAACCGCAACGGCGTTCAGATCGAGCAGTGCAGTGGCTGCCGCGGGATCTTCCTCGACTACGGCGAGCTGGAGTCGCTGACCCGCCTGGAGGCCCAGTGGTCCCAGCCCGCTCCGCCGCCCCCTCCCGCCGCCCCGCAGGCCTACCCGGCCGCTCCGGCTCCCGCCTGGGGCGCCCCGCACGCCGGCCACGGCCACCACGGTCACCACCGTCAGAAGGGCTTCGGCCGCATGCTCTTCTCCAGCTGAGCCGGCAGATCCGACTGATCCGGCTGAGCCGACTGATCCGGCTGAGCCGGGCTGGTCCAGGCTGATCCGGATCGTCGGCTCAGCCCGGGTACGACCCGAGCACGGCACGAGCACGGGACGACGAAGCCCCCGACCGTACGAGACGGCCGGGGGCTTCGCTGGATGTGGACGATACTGGGATTGAACCAGTGACCTCTTCCGTGTCAGGGAAGCGCTCTCCCGCTGAGCTAATCGTCCTGGGAGTGCTGCGTGCGCGATACTGGGATTGAACCAGTGACCTCTTCCGTGTCAGGGAAGCGCTCTCCCGCTGAGCTAATCGCGCGGGGATCCTTGCGGATCAGTGGACGATACTGGGATTGAACCAGTGACCTCTTCCGTGTCAGGGAAGCGCTCTCCCGCTGAGCTAATCGTCCTTGGAGGTGGAGACGGGATTTGAACCCGTGTAGACGGCTTTGCAGGCCGTTGCCTCGCCTCTCGGCCACTCCACCAGGAGTGCAGAAGGCCCGGGAGGCCCCCTGTTCCTGCGAGCGGACGACGAGGTTCGAACTCGCGACCTCAACCTTGGCAAGGTTGCGCTCTACCAACTGAGCTACGTCCGCCTGTCGGTTCGGTCCGCTTCCGCGTCCCGGCGACGTCATGAACTCTAGCGGATTCCGGGGCCAGCACAAAAACGCGTTTGCGCAGCGTGCTGCGGTGCCTCCGCTCGCGGACCTGGTCAGGGCACCCGGAAGGACACGTTCGGGCCACCTGGGAGTCACCGGCCTAGACTCGACCACGTGCTCGACCTCCCTCCCCTCGCCCGCTTCGGCGACCGGCTCGCCACCGGCCTCCTCGACGTCACGAGCGACCCCGCCGCCCTCGACTCGAGGGGTTTCTGGGCCGTCTGCGCGGACTTCGAGTCCCGCCTGACCTGCGCACGCTTCGCGGAGGTGCGGACGGAGCCGGTACCGGCACCGGTCCCGGGCGGGTGGCGGGGACCGGCCGCCGGTGACTGGACGACCTCCCTCGACCGCGCCGCGTACACGGCGGCCGTACGGCGCATCCGCGAGCACATAGCCGCCGGCGAGGTCTATCAGGCCAACCTCTGCCGGGTGCTCTCGGCGCCCGTCGCCGCCGGCGCCGACGTGGACGCCCTCACCGCCCTGCTGGCCCGCGGCAACCCGGCGCCGTACGCCGGAACGATCCGGTTGCCCGGGCACGGCGTCGAGATCGCCACCGCGTCGCCCGAGCTGTTCCTGCGCCGGGACGGCCGGACCGTCGAGTCCGGGCCGATCAAGGGCACCGGGCGGACCGAGGCGGACCTGCTGGAGAAGGACTACGCCGAGAACGTGATGATCGTGGACCTGGTCCGCAACGACATCGGGCGGGTCTGCGCCACGGGGACCGTGACCGTGCCCGACCTGTGCGCCGTCGAGAAGCACCCGGGTCTCGTGCACCTGGTGTCGACCGTGCGCGGCGAGCTGCGCGCGGACGTCGGCTGGCCGGAGCTGCTCGACGCGGCCTTCCCACCGGGATCCGTCACCGGCGCACCCAAGTCGAGCGCCCTGCGGATCATCGACGCGCTGGAGACCGTGCCCCGGGGCCCGTACTGCGGGGGGATCGGCTGGGTCGACGCCGACCGGGGGACCGGGGAGCTGGCCGTCGGCATCCGCACCTTCTGGATCGACCGCGCCGCGGGGCTGCTGCGCTTCGGCACCGGCGCCGGCATCACCTGGGGGTCCGACCCCGAGGGGGAGTGGCGGGAGACCGAACTCAAGGCGTCCCGGCTGCTCGCGGTAGCGTCGGGCGCGTACGAGGCGAACGGAAGCGGAGAGGCGCTACTGACGTGAAGATCTGGCTCGACGGCGGGCTGCAGGACCTGGAGTCCGCCCGCGTCTCCGTCCTCGACCACGGGCTGACCGTGGGCGACGGCATCTTCGAGACGGTGAAGGCGGTGGACGGCAGGCCGTTCGCGCTGACCCGGCACCTCGACCGGCTGACCCGCTCGGCCCGCGGCCTGGGTCTGCCCGACCCCGACCTCGACGAGGTGCGCCGCGCCTGCGCCGCCGTCCTCGAGGCCAACCCCATGCCCCTGGGCAGGCTGCGCGTCACCTACACCGGCGGCCACGGCCCGCTGGGCTCCGACCGCGGCGAGCACGGCCCGACCCTCGTCGTCGCCCTCGGTGAGAGCGGCCGCCGCCCCGACTCCACGGCCGTCGTCACGGTGCCCTGGACCCGCAACGAGCGCGGCGCCCTCACCGGCCTGAAGACCACCTCCTACGCCGAGAACGTCGTCGCCCTCGCCCGTGCCCGCGAACGGGGCGCCACCGAGGCACTGTTCGGCAACACGGTGGGGCAGCTGTGCGAGGGCACCGGGTCGAACGTCTTCGTCGTCCTCGACGGCGAGATCCACACCCCGCCGGTCGCCTCCGGCTGCCTCGCCGGAATCACCCGCGCCCTGGCCGTCGAGTGGACCGGCGCCCGGGAGACCGACCTCCCGCTGGACGTCCTGGACCGCGCCGACGAGGTCTTCCTGACCTCCACACTCCGCGACGTCCAGGCCGTGCACCGCGTCGACGACCGCGAACTCCCGGGCGCCCCGGGCCCGGTGACCGCCAAGGCCATGCGGATCTTCGAGGAGCGGTCCGGGGACGACCTGGATCCGTGACCGCGGATATTCGGCTGCACTTCGCATCCCCGGCGGGTAGAACACCCGTGATGACCACGACCCTGCGGCCGACCGAGCCGCTTCAGCGCGCCGCCGACGGGACGCGTTCACGCCGCTACCAGGTGTGCGTGAACGGCCGTCCCGCCGGCGCGATACACCTCGGCACCTCGCGCGCCTTCGGCGGCTCGGTGGCCGTCATCCACAAGCTGCGCATCGACGAACCGGACCGCCGGCGCGGCCGGGGCACGGTGGCCGCCCTCGCGGCCGAGGAGATCGCGCGCGGCTGGGGCTGCCGGCAGATCGAGGCGAGCGTCGCCCCCGACGCCGAGGCGGGCCGGCGACTCGCCTCGGCGCTCGGCTACGTCCTGCGCACCCGCGGCATGACCAAGCCGCTCGGCGACACGCCGCCCGCCCTGCCCGAGGGCAGCCGCGCACGGCCCATGCGACCGGACGAGTTCGAGGCCTGGCGTGTCTACGAGTCGGAGCAGTACGCCCGGACCTGGATCGAGCGGGGAGTGCCCGAGGCCGAGGCGTACGCCAAGGCGCGCAGCGATCACGAGACGCTGCTGCCACAGGGGCTGGACACCGAGAACATGCTGTTCAGCGTGTTGGAGCACGAGGGGACGCGGGTCGGCGTCCTGTGGCTGGCGCTGAGCGAGGACCGGGCCTACGTCTTCGACGTCGAGGCCGAGGCCGCCCACCGGGGCCGGGGGCACGGCCGTACGCTGATGCTGCTGGCCGAGACCCAGGCGATCGCCGCGGGCCGGCCACTGATCGGCCTCAACGTCTTCGCGGGCAACACCGCGGCCGAACGGCTCTACGAGTCGCTCGGTTACGGGACCACGCGGTACAGCTTCTACAAACCGTTGTAGCGGCGGCGGGCGGGGGCGGCCGCCGGTCAGTCCGGCTGCCCGGCCAGCAGCCGGTCCGCGATCTCCTCGACGCGCTCGCGCAGTCCCTCCTGGCTCTTGCCGCCGTCGAGGCGCTCGCCGCCGATCACGTACGTGGGGGTGCCGGTCACGCCGATCGCCTTGCCTTCGGCCTGGTCGGCGTCGACGATCAGGATGTGCCGGCCGTCGATCAGCGCCGTGTCGAACTCCTCGGCGTCCAGTCCCAGTTCCCGGGCCACCTCGACCAGGAGGGCTTCGCCCTTGCGGTCCAGCTCCGCGACCCGCTCCAGCACGGCCTCCGCGTACGGCCATCCCAGCCCCTGGGCCACGGCCTCCTCGGCGGCCTGGGCGGCGGCGAAGGAGTGCCTGTGCTTCTCCAGCGGGAAGTGCCGCAGGCGCAGCTCCAGACGGTCGCCGTAGCGGGCGCGCAGCGCGCGGAGGTCGTCCAGGGCGGTGTGGCAGTCCGGGCACTGCAGCTCGCACCAGACGTCGAGGACGGGCGGGGCGGGACGGGCGGGGGAGGAGTCGCTCATGGCCCCCATTCTCCCAGCCCACGGGAGGGCGCCCCGACCACCGGCGTGCGGCGGTCACCGGCACCTGGGAAGGAGCCGACCCCTGAATCTCCCTGATCTCGGGCCGGAGCATGGCCTCACGGCGCTCGGACGGTGCAGGATGGAAGGGACAGAAGTACTCATGCCGACCCGAGCCCAGCCTGGAGGACCGGATGATTGCCGAGACCGTCTGCTCCGCGGTGTCCGCGGCCGGCCTGGGCATCGCGGCGATCACCGCGTACCGCAGGCGTTTCCTCACCGCGGCCCGTATCGCCGCCTACTCACTCGTGCCGATCGGTCTGGTGATGACCGGGGTCGTCGAGTGGCTGGCCGACACGGCCTTCAGCCCGGTGGCCTGGGCCGGCTTCGCGGTGCTGGGTGTGTCCTGGCTCCTCTTCATGACCACGCGCACCGTGGAACGCCGTCGCGGCGGCACCCGCAAGGAACGCAAGGAGGCCCGCGCCGCGGCACGGCGCGACGCCGTCGCCCCGGCGGCCTCGGAACCCTCCCTCGGTCCCGGGACCCGGCCGACGCCCCGGCCCGCGTCCCGTCCGGCGAACACGTCCCGCGGCGAGGACGACTTCAGCGACATCGAGGCGATTCTGAAGAAGCACGGTATTTGACCCCGCGCCGTCGGCTGCCCTTCTCCACGGCATAGTGGTCCGAGCGCGTCATCGCGCGCTCCGGAACGGTCACAACATGAACCGGACATCACGGAATTCAGGGAACTCCCGGTCGAAACGGGCGTGTTGATCGCTTGGGCCCTGGACGCTGCGTCATGATCGCGGCGAGATGCAGGACACCACTCAGCTGGATGCCCAGCTGGACACGAGACAGAGCGAAACCGCGCCAACGCAGAGCGAACCGCGCGGCTGCCTCTTCGCCCTTTCCCAGCCACCGCTCATGATCTTCCTTGCGGTGATCGGGTGTCTGCTGCTCATGGCCGCGTTGCATGACCTGCTGTTGCTGTGAGCCGTACCCGCGTTCCCCGGCGCCACCCGCCGGGGACCGCGTCGCCATCGAGCACCGGATGTCCGTGCCGGACCGGGAACGGCGAGTCAGCCGGCCGCTTCCTTGCGCCGGGCGCGGTAGGCGGCCACGTGCAAGCGGTTTCCGCATGTGCGGCTGTCGCAGTACCGCCGGGAGCGGTTCCGGGAGAGGTCGACGAAGGCGCGGCGGCAGTCGGGGGCCTCGCACCGCCGAAGCCGCTCCTGTTCCCCGGCGACGACGAAGAACGCCAGGGCCATTCCGCAGTCGGCGGCCAGGTGGTCGGCGATGGAGGCGCCGGGCGCGAAGTAGTGGATGTGCCAGTCGTAGCCGTCGTGGTCGGTGAGCCGGGGCGTGGTTCCGGCTGCGGCGACCAAGTCGTTGATCAGTCCCGCCGCGGTCCGCGCCTCGGGTGCCGCGAAGACCGCCGCGAACCGGCCGCGGATCTTGCGCACCGCCGAGAGGTCGAGTTCCGAGAGCACGCCGACGTCGCTGATTTCGTGCTTTCCCACAAATTCCTGGAGGGCCGCGACATCCGGCAGTCCGTCCGGCGCCGATTCGTCCTCCGGCATGGTGTTCACCAGATCCACCACGGTGTCGAGGGCGCACCGGGCGTCGTGGGTGATCAGCACATTTCGCTCCCTGGCTGGGGTCGGGCGGGCGCCCGCCGATGCTGGCCGATGGTAGTGGCTTCCGCGGCGGGCGAACCCGGCTCGCACGCCGGTCCCCGCCGTCGGCTGCACGTAACAACGGTGGCTGGCCGGCCTTCGTTCCCCGGCGGGAGCTGGCGGGAGCTGGCGGGAGCTGGCGGGAGCTGGCGGGAGCTGGCGGGAGCTGGCGGGAGCTGGCGGGAGCTGGCGGGAGCTGGCGGGAGCCGGCGGGAGGCGGCAGGGGCCGTGGGAGGTCGTGGGAGGCCGTGGGGGGGGGGGGGGGGGGGGGGGGGGGGGGGGGGCAGTCCGGGGCCCACC
>NZ_JBVJVN010000020.1:33039-58372 GCF_055603605.1 Streptomyces sp. NPDC037271 | reverse complement strand
ATCTGGAGGGACCTGGGGGGATTAGACGGGGCCCGGGGGGGTTTGTGGGAGTCCTGGGGGGGGGGGGGGCGGTGGGGAGGCCGGTCGGGGCTCAGCCCGCCCGCCCGCACACGCACCGGCGCCGCCGCCGCGGGGATCGCGGCGACGACGCCGGTGCGTGCCGTATGCGGTTGTCCGGGCCCGTGCCGTCACCCCGAGTCGACGGCGACGGGCGGCTTCACGGGGCCTCGCCCTAGCTTTCCGCCAGGATGTGCGAGAGCTCCTGATCGAGATCGAAGTGCCGGTGCTCCGTGCCGGGCGGCACGGCGGCGTCTGTGCGCTTCAGGAAGGACTCCAGGGCCCGTGCCGGGGCCTCGAGCAGCGCCTCGCCCTCCGGAGAGCTCAGGGCGATGCACACGACGCCCTGGCCGTGGCTGCGGGACGGCCAGACGCGGACGTCGCCGGTACCGGTGGGGCGGTGGAGGCCTTCGGCGAGGAGGTCGCGGGCGAACACCCACTCGACGGTCTCCTCGGCTCCGGTGTGGAAGGTGGCGTGCACGGCGTAGGGGTCGGCCGTGTCGTACCGCAGGCCTGCGGGGACAGGCAGGGAGGACTCGCTCGACACAACGAGGCGCAGGTGCAGCTCGCAGCTGACCGTGGTGTTCATAAGCGCCAGGGCCTTTCGCTCAGTGTGCGCTCGGGGATTCGCACGTCGGCGAAATCGACATGCCACCTACGGTGCCGTTGTAAACCCCTCTGAGTGTTTTGCGTGTGTTTACGTAACTCTTCCGGCCGAGAGGTCGTTCGGGTCGTGCGCCCATTCCGGTGACAGGTTTCGCTCCGGTAGTGTTTGGCCGTATGAACACGGGGAGTGACAAACACGGCGAAGCAGTCGTGGCGGAGGACCGTACGGGGACGGACGAGGCCACGGCCGACCGCGTGCTCGGCTCGCGGGCGCCGGAATTCATCAGGGCGCGCCGCGCCCTCCATCTGAGCTGGCAGGTCGGCGTCTTCATCGTCGGTCTGGCGGTGGTCATCGCCGGCGCGGCCATGCTGGTGCTGCCCGGACCGGGCTGGGTCGTGATCTTCGGCGGCATGGCGATCTGGGCGACCGAGTTCGTCTGGGCCCAGCTGGTCCTGCGCTGGACCAAGCGCAAGGTCACCGAGGCGGCGCAGCGCGCCCTCGATCCCAAGGTGCGGCGTCGGAACATCATCCTGACCTCGATCGGGCTGGTGATCGTGGCCGCGTTGGCGGGGATCTACCTGTGGAAGTTCGGCCTTCAGATGCCCTGGAAGATCGAGGACCAGTGATCCCGGGCGGGGGTCCGGCGTCCCGGCCCCCGCTGGTCACGGGCACCCCCTGACATGGGGTAATGTTCTTCCTGCGTCCGGGCGATTAGCTCAGTGGGAGAGCGCTTCGTTCACACCGAAGAGGTCACTGGTTCGAACCCAGTATCGCCCACCGGATCATCAGGCGGCCCGGCTCACCATCGTGAGCCGGGCCGCTTTGTCGTGCGGGTGTGTCCGGGCGGCCGCGATGCGTGTCCGGGCGGCCGCCTCCCGGGTGCCCGCGCGGCAGGTCCTGGGTGCCCGCGCGGTGAGCCCTGCGGTGCCCGCGCGGTGAGCCCCGCGGTGCCCGCGCGGTGGCTCCTGAGTGTCCGCGCGGGGCGCTCCGGGCCGGCTCTGCCGCCCGCCCCGGCCGGGCGTGCCGCTGTTCCGCTTCCGCCCGTCTTCACCCAACCGTGACCTTCCGTCCCGCCCGCCCCGGCGGCACGGCCGGTGTTCGGCCCGTCGGTCACGCCCCGCCGACCTGGTCGTTTTCCCTCGCTGTCGGCGGTGAGGCCGGAGTCGCGGACTCCGCCGTGCGAGCCCGGCACCCATGAATTCCTGTCCGAATCATTGACGCGCCCCGGGGCCCTCCGTAACTTGTGCCAGCAAGCGCTTACTTGAAACGATTCATGAGGCGGACGCGACGTCGCGGGGAGGCTCATATGCAGCAGGGCGGGAATGTGGAGAGGCGGACGATCCTCAAAGCGGCGGGGGCCTCGCTGGCCGTCGCGGGGCTGGGGGCGACGGCCACCGCGTGCGGCGGCGGCAGCGGCTCGGGGGACGGAACGGTGACGATCCGTTACTCCTGGTGGGGTGCCGAGGACCGGGCCGAACGCATCAACAAGACCATCGCGCTCTTCGAGAAGAAGTACCCGAAGATCAAGGTCAAGACCGACTTCCAGCAGTACACCGACTTCTGGAAGAAGTTCAACACTCAGGCCTCCGGGGGGAATCCGCCGGACGTCTTCCAGAATGCCATCGGATTCCTCCGCAAATACGACGCGAAGAATGTCCTGCTCGACCTGAGTGAGCAGGTCGAGGCCGGAAACCTGTCCATGGACGGATTCCGGGCGGGCCTGGAGAAGTTCGGTGAGATCGACGGCAAGCTCCTCGGAGTGCCGGTGGGTTCGAACTCGATGGCCATCGTCATCGACAAGCCCGTCTACACCCGGGCCGGCGTCAAGCCCGAACAGGGCTGGACCTGGGACGACTTCGACCAGGCGATGAAGGCGATCCGTGACAGGACCGGCCGGGCCGGGGACAGCGGCATGTACGGCGTCATGTACCTCTACGACCTGTACCTGCGCCAGAACGGCAAGGCCTTCTTCACCGAGGACGGACTCGGCTTCACCGAGGCGGACCTGACCCAGTGGTGGACCAAGGCGGAGAAGGGGCTGAAGTCCGGGCTGTTCGCCGACCCGAAGAAGGTCGTCCAGGTCAAGCCCAAGTCGGCGGTCGCCGCGGAGCTCGCGGGCAGCGAATTCACCTGGGACAACTTCACCGTCCGCTACACCTCCGAGGGCAAGAGCGAGTACGGTCTCGCGCCCATCCCCACCACGGACGGCAAGAAGACCGGCCAGTACCTGGGCTCCCTGATGCTCAGCGCCTCCAAGCGCACTCAGCACCCCAAGGAAGTCGCCCAGTTCATCGACTTCATGGTCCACGACCCCGAGGTCGCCAAGATCATGGGCTATGACCGCGGCGTCCCGACGACGCAGGCCCAGTACGACGCGTACCAGCCGACCGACCCGGTCAACAAGGCGATCGCCGCCTACGAGGAGTCCCTCGTCGAGGCGGGCGTCCTGGAGACCATCACCCCGCACCCGAACGGTGCCGACATCTGTGAGGCCGCATTCCTGCGCGTCGCCGAGGAGATGGCGCTCGGAGAGCGGTCCGTCGACGACGCAGTCAAGCAGTTCTTCACCGAGTCGAAGACGGCTCTCGCCGGCTGATGGGAAGCGCCGTGACACACGCCCCTGCGACGGAGGACCTGGTCAAGGACTCCGAGCCGCGGCACGGTCCGGTGAAGTCCCCGCGCCCCGCCGAGCTGAAGCGGCGGGGCCGCCGGGAGAACCTGGCCGGCTACCTCTTCATGTCCCCCTGGATCGCCGGTTTCCTGCTGCTGACGGCAGGACCGATGGTCGCCTCGCTCTACTTCGCGTTCACCGACTACAACCTCTTCGACGCCCCCACGTGGATCGGCCTGGACAACTTCTCCGAGATGTTCGGCGACCCGCGCTGGCGCCACTCGGTCGAGGTGACCCTGTGGTACGTCGCCGTCGGCACGCCGATCAAGCTGATCGCGGCGCTCGGAGTCGCGCTGCTGCTGGCGCAGAAGCGGCGCGGACAGGCCTTCTACCGGGCCGCCTTCTACGCGCCGTCACTGATCGGCGCGAGCGTGTCCATCGCCATCGTCTGGAAGGCGATCTTCTCCGACGACGCGGTCGTCGACCGTACGCAGCAACTCTTCGGGATCGACGCCGGCGGCTGGACCGGTGACCCCGACCTGATCATCTACAGCCTGGTGGCCCTGACCGTCTGGCAGTTCGGCGCCCCCATGGTCATCTTCCTGGCCGGTCTGAAGCAGGTGCCGCGCGAGCTGTACGAGGCGGCCGACGTGGACGGGGCGGGCAGGCTGCGGCAGTTCTGGAACATCACGCTGCCGATGATCTCCCCGGTCCTCTTCTTCAACGTCCTGCTGGAGACCATCCACTCCTTCCAGATCTTCAGCTCGGCCTACATCGTCGGCGGCGGCGCCGGAGGCAACGCCTGCGGTCCCGCGGACGGCACGATGGTCTACACCTGTTACCTGTACGTCCAGGGCTTCGAGAACAGCCGGATGGGCCTCGCCTCCGCCATGGCGTGGATGCTGCTGGTCGCGGTCGCCCTGGTCACCGCCGTGCTGTTCTGGTCCCAGAAGCGCTGGGTGCACTACGAGGAGGGCGGCCGATGAGCGCGCAGGCCACCGATGTCACACCGGCCCCGTCCACCAGGGCGGCCGCGTTCCGGCGCAAGCTGCCCGGGTCGCTCGCCTGGCATCTCGGGTCGCTGGCGATCCTCGCGGTGATCCTCTACCCGGTGCTCTGGGTGATCGGCGGCTCCTTCAAGGAGAGCGGCGACATCGTCGGGAGCCTGGATCTCTTCCCGGCCGATCCGATCGTCTCCAACTACACGAGCCTCGCCGACGGCATCGCGGACATCTCGATCTCCACGTTCTTCTTCAACTCGCTCTTCCTCGCCGTCGGTTCGGTGGTCGGGATCGTGGTGTCCTGCTCCCTGACCGCCTACGCCTTCGCGAAGATCAGGTTCACGGGCCGCAATCTGCTGTTCACGCTGATGATCGGCACGCTGCTGCTGCCGTACCACGTACTGCTGATCCCGCAGTACGTGCTGTTCCGCAACCTGGACATGATCAACACGTACACCCCGCTGCTGCTGGGGAAGTACCTGGCCACGGAGGCGTTCTTCGTCTTCCTGATGGTGCAGTTCATGCGCAACCTGCCCAAGGAACTCGACGAGGCGGCCCGTCTCGACGGCTGCGGGCACTTCCGCATCTACTGGTCGATCGTGCTTCCGCTGTGCCGGCCGGCACTGATCACCAGCGCGATCTTCACCTTCATCAACTCCTGGAACGACTTCATGGGCCCGCTGATCTACCTCAACGAGCCCAGCAAGTACACGGTCTCCCTCGGTCTGAAGATGTTCGTGGACCAGGAAGGGCTGGCGAACTACGGCGGCATGATCGCCATGTCACTCGTCGCCCTGCTGCCCGTACTCGCCTTCTTCCTCGCCTTCCAGCGCTACCTGATCGACGGCATGGCGACGTCCGGTCTGAAGGGCTGAGGTGAACCGATCATGACCGAGGCACGCGCCGAGGCCCGCGCCGAGCGGGGGGAGTCACGGTTCGCCGAGGGGTTCGCCCTGTTCGCCGAGTGCCTGCTCACCGGAGTGTGGATCGCGGTGGCCTCGCTGTCGCTGGTCACCTACCCCGCCGCGTTCGCGGCCGGCGCGCGGCACCTCGGGCGCCGGATCGCCCATGAGCGCGGCGGCTGGCGGGAGTTCACCGCCGACTTCCGGGTGGCGGTGCGCCGCGGGTGGCTCGTCGGGCTCGCCGGGTGGGCCGCCCTGGCCGCGGTCTGGGTGGACGTGCAGGCCGTACGCAGCGGTCTGCCGGGCGGCCCGTTCGTGGGCGCCGTCGGAGTGTCCGCCCTGATCGGCGCGGCCGTGGCCGGGCTGCGCGCGGCGGCGGCCTGGCGGCCCGGCGCCTCCTGGCGCTCCCTGCTCGCGCAGGCCGGTCGCCGCACCGTGCTCGACCCCGCCGGCTCCTTCCTCATCGTCGGCGGGCTGGCCGTCGTGGTCTGCTCCGCCTGGTTCAGCGCGCCGCTGGCGGTCGCCGTCCTCGGCGCCGTCGCGGCGGCGGCCGTCGCCGTGGAGGAGCGCTACCGGCGCCGCTGACGGCGGCGCCCGCCCACCCGCCCGAGCCGGCACGCCGGCGTCGGAGGCTCGGCTGTCATGCCCGTGACAGCGCCCTTACGAGCACCTGACGAGTTCTGAGTCATGTCCGTGAGAGCCCGCCCACGCATTCGGAGCCATGCCCATGGCGGCCCGTCGTACGTCAGTGCCGTGCCCGTGACGGCCCGCCGCACGTGAGCGCCGTGCCCGTGACAGTCCGCCACGCGTCAGAGCCATGCCCTTGACACCCCCCGCATCCGCACGGAACGGAAAGGAAAGGCCATGTCCCCCATCCCCCGCAGGTCCCTCCTCAAGGCGGCGGCCGTCGCCGGCGCCGCCGCCCAGTTCAGCTGGGCACTGGGCGCGAAGTCCGCCCAGGCCGCACCCGCCGCCAAGGACGGCGACGCCGACCCGGTCACCCTGACCTGGCTGGAGGACGGCGGCCTCGGCGCCGCACCCGGCTCCACCGTCGGCGTCCCGTGGCCCAAGGGCACGTACCGGGAGGACCAGACGTTCGCCGTCACGGACGCGGACGGCAAGGCCGTGCCCTCGCAGTCCTGGCCCCTCGCCTACTGGCCGGACGGCTCCCTGAAGTGGACCGCGCACGCCGTCGGCTCGGGCAACGGCGAGCTCACCCTGACCGCCGGCACCCCCGCCGCACCCGCGAAGAAGATCACCGTCGACCAGCGCGGCGGCACCATCGACATATCGACCGGCGCCATCACCGCCAGAATCGGCAAGTCGGGGTCGACACTGATCAAGTCGGTCACCAGAGGCTCCACCGAGATCGCCAGGAACGGCCGCCTCGTCCTGCTGCGCCAGCCCGAGATCGAGGACGGCGACCAGGGCACGGTGAAGTACGAGCGCTTCGACGGCGCCGTCGACGAGGTGAAGGTCGAGCAGGAGGGCCCGGTCCGCGCCGTCGTCCGCATCGACGGCAAGCACCGCAAGGGAGGCCGGAGCTGGCTGCCCTTCTCCATCCGCCTCTACTTCTACGCGGGCGCCGACTCCTTCCGCATGGTGCACACGATCACGTTCGACGGGAAGCAGGAGCCGGGCAAGGCGAGCGGTGACTTCATCCGCGGCCTCGGTGTCCGCTTCACCGTGCCGATGCGCGACGAGTCCTACGACCGGCACATCCGCATCGGCGGCGAGGGCACCGGCCTGCTGCGCGAGGCCGTCAAGGGCATCACCGGCCTGCGCCGCGACCCCGGAGCGGCCGTACAGGCGGCACAGTTCGCGGGGGAGAAGCTGCCCGACCCCGCCACCTGGGACCAGCGCGTCACCACCCGCCTGAAGTACATCCCGGAGTGGGGCGACTACACCCTCTCCCAGCTCTCCGCCGACGGCTTCACCCTGCGCAAGCGCACCAAGAAGGGTCACGGCTGGATCGGCGCCGGCGGCGGCCGGCGCGCCTCCGGCTTCGGCTACGTCGGCGGGGCGAGCGGCGGACTCTCCTTCGGCCTGCGCGACTTCTGGGAGAAGCACCCCGCCCAGCTCGACATCCGCGACGCCCAGACCGACGAGGCCGAGGTCACCCTCTGGCTCTGGTCGCCCGAGGCCCAGCCCATGGACCTGCGCTTCTACCACGACGGCATGGGCCAGGACACCTTCCCCGAGCAGATCGAGGGACTCAACATCACCTACGAGGACTACGAGCCCGGGTTCGGCACCCCCTACGGCATCGCCCGCACCTCGGAGCTGATGTTCTGGGCCAACGCCTCGACACCCAGCGCCGAGACCCTCGCCGAGCAGGTCGAGGCGGTGCGCGTGCTGCCGCAGCTCGCCGCACCGCCGAAGCAGCTCATCAAGGCCGGCGTCTTCGGCCCCGGCCTCTACTCCGAGCCCGACCGCTCCACACCCGCCAAGGCGAAGATCGAGGACCACCTCGACTTCCTCTTCACCTACTACAAGGACCAGGTGGAGCAGCGCCGCTGGTACGGCTTCTGGGACTACGGCGACATCATGCACACCTACGACACCGTCCGGCACCAGTGGCGCTACGACGTCGGCGGCTACGCCTGGGACAACTCCGAGCTCTCGCCCGACCTGTGGCTCTGGTACGCCTACCTGCGCTCCGGCCGCGCCGACATCTTCCGCTTCGCCGAGGCCATGACCCGGCACACCGGCGAGGTCGACGTCTACCACCTCGGCGAATGGGCCGGCCTCGGCACCCGGCACGGCGTCCAGCACTACGCCGACAGCGCCAAGCAGCAGCGCATCGCCAACACCACCTACCGGCGCTACTACTACTTCCTCACCGCCGACGAACGCGTCGGCGACCTCATGCACGCCAACGTCGACTCCGACGAGACGTTCCTCGCCCTCGACCCGCTCCGCAAGATCCGCACCGAGCCCTACACCCCCGACCGCAACGCCCTGTCGGTCGGCTTCGGCACCGACTGGAGCGGCCTGGTCTCGGCGTGGCTGACCGAGTGGGAACGCAAGGGCCCCAAGTGGGAGAAGGCCAAGGCGCGCGTCCTGTCCACGATGGAGACCATCGCCGCCCAGCCCAACGGCTTCGTCCAGGGCAGCGGCCTGTACGACCTGGACACCGGCCGGTTCGCGGTCGCCGACACCCCGAAGGTCGAGGTCTCCCACCTGTCGGCCGTCTTCGGCCTGAACGAACTGTGCGCCGAGCTGATCGACCTCGTCGACATGCCGGAGTTCAACGAGGCGTACTACGACTACTGCCGCTACTTCAACGCCTCCAAGACCGAACAGGCGGCCCGCTACGGCAGCAACTTCGGCAGCCTCATCCTCTTCCAGGGTCACTCGCGCCTCGACGCCTACGCGGCCGTACGGACCGGGGACGAGAAGCTCGCCGCGCGCGCGTGGCAGAAGTTCCACGCCTCCGACGGCTACAAGGAGTCGGCGCCCTGGAAGACGGAGAAGCTGAGCGGCCCCGTCGCGCTGGTGCCGGGCAGCGAGGCGACCTGGGTGTCCACCAACGACACCGCGCTCTACGGCCTCGCCGCCATCGAGAACCTGGCACTCCTCGGCGACAGGATGCCGTGACCGGCACGTGACGGGCGCGGGCTCGGGCACACTCCACAGGTGGACTGGAACCATTACCGATTCCTCAGCCTGTGGGCCCTGCCCGCGCCCGCCCCGGCCGTCTACCGCTCGCTGGAACGGATCGAGGACTACCCCCGCTGGTGGCCCCAGGTGCGCGAGGTCACCCGGTTCGGCGACACCGGCGGGGTCGTCCGGATCCGTTCGCTCCTGCCGTACGACCTGACCACCACCCTGCGCGAGCGGCGGCGCGATCCGGCGGCGGGCGTGCTGGAGGTCGCGATCGACGGAGACATGGAGGGCTGGGCGCGCTGGACGGTCGCCCCGCGCGGCTCCGGCGCCCTCGTCCGGTACGACCAGGAGGTCGACGTACGCAAGCCACTGCTGCGTCGCCTCGCCGTGCCCGGGCGCCCCCTGTTCCGGGCCAACCACCGGCTGATGATGCGGGCGGGGCGGCGCGGACTGGCGGCCCACCTGCAAGCGGTTTGAAGAGAGAGCGCCGGGCCCTGTATTGTTCAGTGCGTTCCCGGGCGATTAGCTCAGTGGGAGAGCGCTTCGTTCACACCGAAGAGGTCACTGGTTCGAACCCAGTATCGCCCACCGGGAAAAGCCGGTCCGCCGCATGGCGGGCCGGCTTCTTCGTGAGGTCACGCCGCCGTCGGCAGGTCCGGCCGCAGCGGCCAGGCCGGGTCCACCGCCTCCTCGGTCCCGTTCAGCGCGAACCACGCCTGGAGTCCCCGTGCCTGCCCCGCGTGCCACACCGCCTGGAGCGAGTGCAGCTCGGCGGCGGACAGACGCTCCAGCCGCGCCGGGAATCGGCGCCCCACCGCCCGCACGACCTCCAGCGCGGCCCGCGCGTCGGCCGCCGCGTCGTGCGCGCCCTCCAGTTCGACGCCGTAGTGCGCGCACAGGTCGGTCAGGGTGCGGCGGCCCTTGCGGTAGCGGTCCAGGTGCTTGTCGAGCACCCGCGGATCCAGCACGTGCAGGGACGTCCGTTCCAGCCAGCGGCCGAGGGAGCAGTCGCGGTGCCGGCGCAACTCCCGGTCCAGCAGCGTGAGGTCGAACGGCGCGTTCATCACCACGAGCGGACGCCCGGCGCGGGCCTGCTCGGCCAGCGCCTCGGCCATCTCCCACATCACCGGCGCCGGCCAGCGGCCGTGGCGCTGCACATGCTCGTCCGTCAGCCCGTGCACGGCCGTCGCCGCCCGCGGCACCGGCACCCCCGGGTTCACCAGCCAGCGGGTCACGCGCGGCCGCAGGCCCGGCGCGTCCTGGACGACGAGGGCGGCCGACACGATCCGGTCGGTCTCGACGTCCACACCCGTCGTCTCCGTGTCGAAGGCGGCCAGCGGCCCCTCGAACCAGCTCGTCATAGGGCACTCAACTCCTCGTCCGGACACGGCCGCTGACGCGCCGTCCTCTGTCCCGGTTCGGTGATACCCGCACTGTTTGCGGCGTACGCCGGAAGGACACAACAGGAGTGAGGGTCTTGCCAGTTCACAGGCCCGCAGCGGGGATTCACCAGTTCTGGAAGGCTGTTGGCCATGGCCATAGCGCAGCCCGAACGGGGCGGGCTGCTGCCCGAGCGCACCGCGCCCACTCGCGGCTCCCTCGCCACCACCGCCTGCATGGAGACCTTGCAGGTCGGCTACCTCCACGCGGTCGCCGCGGCGGCGGGCTGCTCGCTCTCCCAGCCCTTCCCCGACAACGGCATCGACTGGCACGTCAGCCACAGCGCCCCCGGGCACACGGTCGACGACGAGGTCACCATCAAGGTGCAGCTCAAGGCGACGTACCAGATCCCGCCGGGCCCACCCGGCCGCTCCTTCTCCTTCACGCTCGACAACGAGCACCTGGTGAAGCTCGCCCGCACCCCGGTCTCGGTGCACAAGATCCTGGTCGTGATGATCGTCCCCCGGTCCCGGGACCAGTGGCTGCGGGCCGGTCACGACCGGCTCGACCTCAGGCACTGCTGCTACTGGACCAACCTCGCCGGACATCCGGTCACCGGCCGGCGGCGCACCACCGTGCGGATACCGACCGCGCGGATCTTCGACGACCGGGCGCTGTGCGAGATCATGACGCGGGTCGGGACGGGAGGGAAACCATGACGCACCGCCCGACCGGGGAGCCGCTGCCCCACCCCGTCGACAGCGCCGCCTGGAGCGAGGACCACCCGCCCGAGTCCGGCACCGTCGACCCCGCCGTCCTCACCGCCCTGCTCCACCGGCACGGCTGGCGGCGGCGCGGTGGCGCCCCCGGCCGCTACGGCCGCTGGACCCCGCCCGGCCCGGGCGCCGGCGCCACCAGCCTGCTGGTGCCGGTCAGCCGAGCCTTCCCCGACAGCGACGACCTGCTCGGCGAGGCGCTGCTCGCCCTGTCCCGCAGCGGCACGCCCGCCGCCCGCGAGATCCTCGTCTCCCTCGCCGTACCCAGCGACGAGATCCGCTGGGGGCGCGACGTGCCGACCGGTCCCGGCGACACCCCGTCCTGGACCGTGGAGGAGCAGCTGCGCTCCGCCGCCCGCCGGATGCTGCTCGCCGGAGCGCTCGCCACGCGCGCGCGGGCCGGCTACTACGGCGCCCGGCACCGGCGGGCCGCCGCCGAGGCCCTGGAGAACGTCCTGGTCGGACCCGCCTCCGGCGGCCGCCGGCTCACGGCGTTCGTGCCGGTCACCACCGGCCGCCCGCTCGCCGTACGCCTCCACCAGGCGCTGCACGCCGCCCGTGAGGCCGTCGACTACCGGCGGGCCACCGGCGGCATGGAGGCCTTCGACACGGCCGTCGCGGCCGGCGTCAGCCACGAACTCACCGAGGCGCTCGTCACCCTGGTCCGCGGCACGGAGGGAGCGTGGATCGCCGTCGGCTGGGCGCCGGCCGCAGGCGTCCCCGAGGGCTGCGCCGCCGTCACCGAGCCCGTAGGGTTCTCGCCCGGCGACCTGCCCGCGCTGCGCGAGGCCGCCGCCCGCTACCTGAGCGTGGAGCCGTCCGTACCGGTGCGGATCACCGGCACCGTCGTCCGTATGCGCCGGCCCGGACCGCGCGGCGCGGGCACCGTACGGCTGCGGGTGCTGGCCGGCGCCGACGTCCCGCACGTGCGGATCACGCTGGACGAGGAGGCCTACCGGATCGCCGGGCACGCCCACCTCGTCGGGTTGCCGGTGCGGGTGCTCGGCCGGCTGGAGAGCCGGGGCGGATTCCGCCGGCTCACCGGCGCCTGCGAGATCGCTCCCGTACAGGTCGACGACGCGGAGCGGGACCGGCTGCTGAAGGCGGTGCAGGAGCACGTCGAGGTGGCGGCCTTCTTCGAGGAGGCCTGCGCAGGGGACTGCGAGGACTGACCGCCCGGGCCGACGGCGGGAATGATTTCGCGATGCACGGGCCCGGGTCGGTACGATCGCCCTCATGCGTGCGCTTTGGTATGGCGCCGCGGCCCCACCTTCAGTCAGGAGAGACCGGTGTCAGACGTCCGTGTGATCATCCAACGCGATTCCGAGCGGGAAGAACGCGTGGTGACTACGGGCACGACGGCCGCCGAGCTCTTCGCCGGCGAGCGCTCGATCGTCGCCGCCCGCGTGTCCGGTGAGCTCAGGGATCTTTCCTACGAGGTCGAGGACGGCGAGACCGTCGAGGGCGTCGAGATCTCGTCCGAGGACGGCCTGAACATCCTGCGCCACTCCACCGCGCACGTCATGGCGCAGGCCGTGCAGGAGCTGTTCCCCGAGGCCAAGCTGGGCATCGGCCCGCCCGTCAAGGACGGCTTCTACTACGACTTCGACGTCGAGAAGCCCTTCCACCCCGATGACCTCAAGGCCATCGAGAAGAAGATGCAGGAGATCCAGAAGCGCGGCCAGCGCTTCTCGCGCCGCGTCGTCACCGACGACGAGGCCCGCGAGGAGCTCGCCGACGAGCCGTACAAGCTGGAGCTGATCGGCCTCAAGGGCTCCGCGTCGCACGACGACGGCGCGGACGTCGAGGTCGGCGCCGGCGAGCTGACGATCTACGACAACCTGGACGCCAAGACCGGCGAGCTGTGCTGGAAGGACCTCTGCCGCGGTCCCCACCTGCCCACCACCCGCAACATCCCGGCGTTCAAGCTGATGCGCAACGCCGCCGCCTACTGGCGCGGCAGCGAGAAGAACCCGATGCTCCAGCGCATCTACGGCACCGCCTGGCCGACCAAGGACGAGCTGAAGGCGCACCTGGAGTTCCTCGCCGAGGCCGAGAAGCGCGACCACCGCAGGCTCGGCAGCGAGCTGGACCTGTTCTCGATCCCGGAGCAGATCGGCTCGGGCCTCGCCGTCTTCCACCCCAAGGGCGGCGTCATCCGCCGGGTCATGGAGGACTACTCGCGGCGCCGCCACGAGGAGGAGGGCTACGAGTTCGTCTACACCCCGCACGCGACGAAGGGGAAGCTCTTCGAGACCTCGGGCCACCTGGACTGGTACGCCGACGGCATGTACCCGCCCATGCAGCTCGACGAGGGCGTGGACTACTACCTCAAGCCCATGAACTGCCCGATGCACAACCTGATCTTCGACGCGCGCGGCCGCTCGTACCGTGAACTGCCCTTGCGGCTCTTCGAGTTCGGCACGGTCTACCGTTACGAGAAGTCGGGCGTCGTGCACGGCCTGACCCGGGCCCGCGGCTTCACCCAGGACGACGCGCACATCTACTGCACCCGTGAGCAGATGTCGGAGGAGCTCGACAAGACGCTCACCTTCGTGCTGAACCTGCTGCGCGACTACGGACTGACCGACTTCTACCTGGAGCTGTCCACCAAGGACCCGGAGAAGTTCGTCGGCAGCGACGAGGCCTGGGAAGAGGCGACGGAGACGCTGCGCCAGGTCGCCGAGAAGCAGGGCCTGCCCCTGGTCCCGGACCCGGGCGGCGCCGCCTTCTACGGCCCGAAGATCTCCGTCCAGACCAAGGACGCCATCGGCCGCACCTGGCAGATGTCGACCATCCAGCTCGACTTCAACCTGCCGGAGCGCTTCGACCTGGAGTACACGGCCGCGGACGGCAGCAAGACCCGCCCGGTCATGATCCACCGCGCGCTGTTCGGCTCCATCGAGCGCTTCTTCGCGGTGCTCCTGGAGCACTACGCGGGCGCCTTCCCGGCGTGGCTGGCCCCCGTCCAGGCGGTCGGCATCCCGGTGGGTGACGCTCACGTCGAGTACCTGGAGAAGTTCGCCGCGGAGGCCAGGACGAAGGGCCTGCGGGTGGAGGTCGACTCCTCCTCGGACCGTATGCAGAAGAAGATCAGGACGGCCCAGAAGCAGAAGGTCCCGTTCATGATCATCGTGGGTGACGACGACATGAACGCGGGCACGGTCTCCTTCCGCTACCGCGACGGTTCGCAGGAGAACGGCATTCCGCGGGACCAGGCGCTGGCGAAGCTCGCCGACGTGGTGGAGCGCCGTATCCAGGTGTGACGTGCTCCCCGTGATCGCGGGATCGGCCCCCGGGAGGCGCTCCCGGGGGCCCTTTCGGTTCCCGGGCCCCGACGCCATATGCTGCACGCATGACGAGTGAGCCGGAGCAGCAGCTGGGAGTGGGGACGCCGGACGCGTTCCAGCGTCTGTGGACGCCCCACCGGATGGCCTACATCCAGGGCGAGAACAAGCCGAGCGGCCCCGGTGCCGACGACGGCTGCCCCTTCTGCTCGATCCCGGCGAAGTCCGACGAGGACGGACTGATCGTCCGGCGCGGCGAGCTGGTCTACGCGGTGCTCAATCTGTACCCCTACACCGGCGGCCACACCATGGTCGTGCCCTACCGTCATGTCGCCGACTACACGGATCTGACGGAAGGGGAGACCGCGGAGCTCGCGGAACTCACCAAGCAGACCATGACGGTGTTGCGCAGAGCCTCCGGGGCCCACGGTTTCAATGTGGGAATGAACCAGGGCACGGTGGCCGGCGCGGGCATCGCTGCCCACCTTCACCAGCACATCGTGCCCCGGTGGGGCGGTGACTCCAATTTCATGCCCGTCGTCGGCCAGACGCGGGTCTTGCCACAGCTGCTGGGGGACACCCGCACGATGCTGGCGGAGGCGTGGCCCTCCGCCTAGCATCCCGCAGGGCCCCTGCAGCGGGGCCTACGCGTTGTACAGGTCCGCTTTACCCGGCGTGGGATCCTGCACGGCCGTGCTCAGGAACGCCGACCGCGATCCGAACTTCTCCGTGTCCACGCCGTTCTCCTCCAGCACCTTGATCGCCGCCGAGTGCACCACCCGCAGCACCGGCGTGGCCGCCCGCAACGCGTCGTCGGCCATGAAGCGGTGCCGCCACGGCTGGTCCGCCCACGCGTGCCGCAGCCCGAACGGCTCCGGCAGCCCGATCGTGCCGCCGAGCCAGTTCAGCAGCGGCGGATACCAGGTGAGCGGAGCCCGGACGGCGAGCCGGACCACCTCGTTCGCGGTGACCAGGGGGAGCATGACCTTCCGCGTCTCCCACGGCTTGAACGACTTGGCGACCTCCTTCGAGGGGGCCTCCGGCCCGGTGGTGAAGAGCGGGTTCACCGGGCCCAGAGCGTGGCCGGTGACCTCGATGCGCAGCGTCTCGTACAGCACGGTCACGGTGATCAGCATGGTGATGACCAGCTGACCGTCCCACAGCGTCCACTGGACGCCCAGGTAGTGCCGGTCGCCCGCGCTGAACTGCTGCTTGTTGCAGATGTCCTGTATCGCGTGCGGCTTGACCTGGTAGGCCTCGACGTCCGTGCCCTCCGGGCGGGACACCGCCTTGGCGTTCTCACCGATCGGGGTCACCACCCAGTGCCGGATGGACGGCTTCGGGAAACCGCCGGTGTTCAGCGGGCCGCGCTCCAGCATGCGCAGCTGGTCGTGGATGGACCGGACGACGTCCCAGCTGCGGAAGGGGTGGATCTCCCGGGTCGGGTCGGCCGGCACCAGGTCCTCGGCGAGCTGCCAGCTGCCCCAGCGCGTGCCCATGCCGAGTATGCCCTTGGGGCCGGCGTAGAAGACGGAGTTGGACTGCTGCTCGGCGCCGAGCTTGGCCAGGGACTGGCGCAGCTGCTCGGCCGCCGTCTCGCCCGGATTGCTGGGTACCGCCTCCGGCACCTTGGCACCGACGCCGGCGCCCGACAGGAGGCCCGCCCAGCGCTCCCGCAGGTCCTTCGCCGTGCCCTCGCAGATCCGCTTGGCCCAGAACCAGCCGATGACGGGCATCACGACCGCGGCACGTGCGTACCAGGCCCAGAAACCGCCGAAGGGCATCTTGACGAGGAACAGCACGGCCAGCGCGGCTATCGCCACGAGCACCGCGGTGCCCAGGGCACCGGCCTGCTTGTTCTCCGTCTTGGCGACGGTGGTACGGATCTGGAAGCCGATCAGCCAGACCAGCATGCCGGGCAGGAACAGCAGGCCGCACACCACGATCACCATGGACAGCCGGGCGTCGCGCGCCTTGCGGATGCCGTTGGCCGCCAGGCAGTGCTCGACGACCACCTGCGGTTCGGCGCCGAACGACTGGATGAGCGGCTTGCGGCCGCTGCCCAGCATCCGGTCGGCCACCGCGCGGGAGAAGGCCTCGCCGAGGTTGGGACGGAAGATCGTGGCCCAGGACCGTCCCGCGTTGACGGCCGTCTGGTGCCACTCGTTGTCGGCCTTCTTGATCTCCTCCATCGGGTTGTCCCGGTAGGCGGCCGAGGCCAGCGCGAAGGTGGCCGTCTGCCCCCCGTCGTCCGTACGCGGCACCTGCGGCCCGAAGAAGTCCGCGTAACCGCCGTCACCGGTCATTCCCGCCCCCGATCGCCACCACTGTCGTCCTGCGGCCTTCCCGACTTCCCTGCCCCGCACACCTGTTGATCAGGTCATCAGCGTATCCGCCACCACCGACATGCGTCACCGGACCTTCGAAGACGCCCCCCACGCGCGCGGGTTGACCCGCAGGTGCGCCGTCGCGCGCCGGGGGAGCGCGGTTCCGGCGCGGGGGCCCGCACCGGTCTCCGCAGTGCTACGACGCCGCCCGCGGCTCCTCCCGGAGACGTTCCGCGATCTGCGGCGGCATCGGTTCGTGCCGCGCGTAACGGCGGTCGAAGCGCGCGGTGCCGTGCGAGAGGGAGCGCAGGTCCACCGCGTACCGGCCGATCTCGATCTCCGGAACCTCGGCCCGGACCAGGGTCCGCCCGCCGCTCGTCTGCTCGGTGCCGAGCACCTTCCCGCGCCGGCCGGACAGGTCGCTCATCACGGCGCCCACATAGGCGTCACCGACCAGCACGTTCACCTCTGCCACGGGCTCCAGCAGGTGGATCCTCGCCTCGGCCGCGGCCTCCCGCAGCGCCAGCGCGCCGGCCGTCTGGAAGGCGGCGTCGGAGGAGTCCACCGAGTGCGCCTTGCCGTCGAGCAGCGTCACCCGCACGTCGATCAGCGGATGGCCCGCGGCGACGCCCTTGGCGGCCTGCGCGCGTACGCCCTTCTCGACGGACGGGATGAACTGCCGGGGCACCGCGCCTCCGACCACCTTGTCGACGAACTCGATGCCCGAGCCGCCCGGCAGCGGCTCCACCTCGATCTCGCAGATGGCGTACTGCCCGTGCCC
The DNA here is from genome assembly GCF_055603605.1 of Streptomyces sp. NPDC037271. NCBI lineage: Bacteria > Bacillati > Actinomycetota > Actinomycetes > Kitasatosporales > Streptomycetaceae > Streptomyces > Streptomyces sp. NPDC037271. The sequence continues at coordinate 41,034 of NZ_JBVJVN010000020.1, read as the reverse complement.
GCCGGACTGCTTCACGTGCCGCCCACGCCCGGCCGCCCTGTCCCCGAACGTCTCCCGCAGGGACACCCGGTGGGGTACGACGTCGACCTGGACGCCGTAGCGGCCGCGCAGCCGTTCGAGCGCCACGTCGGCGTGGGCCTCGCCCAGGCACCACAGGACCACCTGGTGCGTGTCCTGGTTCTGCTCCAGGCGCATCGTCGGATCCTCGGCCACCAGCCGCGCCAGCCCCTGGGAGAGCTTGTCCTCGTCGGGTTTGCTGTGCGCCTGGATGGCGAGCGGCAGCAGCGGGTCGGGCATCTCCCACGGGGCCATCAGCAGCGGGTCGTCCTTGGCGGAGAGCGTGTCCCCGGTCTCCGCGCGGCTCAGTTTGGCCACGCACGCCAGGTCACCCGCGATCACGTGCGAGACCGGCCGCTGCTGCTTGCCGAAGGGGGTCGACAGGGCACCGATCCGCTCGTCGACATCGTGGTCCTCGTGGCCGCGGTCGGCCAGCCCGTGCCCGGAGACGTGCACCGTCTGGTCGGCGCGCAGGGTGCCGGAGAAGACGCGGACCAGCGAGATCCGTCCGACGTACGGGTCGGAGGACGTCTTGACGACCTCCGCGACCAGCGACTCGTCGGGATCGCACATCCGCAGCTCGCGCGGGCGGCCGTCAGGCGTCGTCACCTGGGGCGCCGCGCGCTCCAAGGGGGTCGGGAAGCCGCGCGTGACCAGCTCCAGCAGCTCGACCGTGCCGAGCCCCTGCCGGGCGCCCTCGGCCGCGGGGGCGGCGGCCAGTACGGGGAAGAACACCCCGCGCGCCACGGCCCGCTCCAGGTCCTCGATGAGCGTCTTGACGTCCACCTGCTCGCCACCGAGATAGCGCTCCATGAGGGTCTCGTCCTCGCTCTCCGAGATGATCCCCTCGATCAGCATGGAGCGGGCCTCGTCGATCAGCGGCAGTTGCTCCTCGCCCGGCTCGGACTCCTCGCGCTCGCCGGACGCGTAGTCGAACAGCTTCTGCGAGAGCAGCCCGATCAGGCCTGTCACGGGGGCGTGCCCGTCCGGCGCCTGCGGCCCGTGCAGCGGCAGGTACAGCGGCAGGACGGCGTCGGGATCGTCCCCGCCGAAGGCCTCCGCGCAGATCCGCGTCATCTCCTCGAAGTCGGCGCGGGCGGACTCCAGGTGCGTGATCACGATGGCGCGCGGCATACCGACGGCGGCGCACTCGTCCCACACCATGCGGGTCGAACCGTCCACCCCGTCGGAGGCCGAGACGACGAAGAGGGCCGCGTCCGCCGCCCGCAGACCGGCCCTGAGTTCACCGACGAAGTCGGCGTACCCGGGGGTGTCCAGGAGGTTGATCTTGATGCCGTCCCATTCGACCGGCACCAGGGAGAGCTGTACGGAGCGCTGCTGCCGGTGCTCCATCTCGTCGTAGTCCGAGACGCAGCCGCCGTCCTCGACGCGGCCCGCCCGGTTCACCGCTCCCGCCGTCAGCGCGAGAGCTTCCACCAGAGTCGTCTTGCCCGATCCGGAGTGGCCGACCAGCACCACATTCCGTACGGACGTGGGACGGTCGGCCGCCGTTGCCCTTCCGGCGGCTCCGGGGTGGGTGTGTGCCTTGTCGCCCATGTTCCTTGCCTCCCGTACACGGTGAGGTCACTGGGGGGCGCGGACACGCGGGACCGCGTGCACTGGCGGCTCCGGCGACGCCCGCGGTCCTTCGAGCTTTCCACTCCCGTCACGCCGCGTCCATACGACGGCCCCGATCCCGCCGCCCACCGGCCGCCCGGCAAGGGGGGCAGGGTGCCCGTCCGTCGCCCACGCGCGCGCGTGGCTACGATGGGCCAGCCGGTGGCCAGCAGGGGCCGCGGCCACACCGACCGTCGGGAAGGCCATGCTGAACAAGTACGCGCGTGCATTTTTTACGCGTGTCCTCACACCGTTCGCCGCGTTTCTCATCCGCCGGGGCGTCAGCCCCGACGCGGTCACACTGATCGGCACCGCCGGTGTGGTCGCGGGCGCGCTGGTCTTCTACCCCATGGGTGAGTTCTTCTGGGGCACGGTCGTGATCACGCTCTTCGTCTTCTCCGACCTCGTCGACGGCAACATGGCGCGCCAGCTCGGCCGCTCCAGCCGCTGGGGCGCCTTCCTGGACTCCACGCTGGACCGGGTCGCCGACGGCGCGATCTTCGGCGGCTTCGCCCTCTGGTACGCGGCCGGCGGTGACGACATCGTGCTGTGCGCGGTGTCGATCTTCTGCCTGGCCAGCGGCCAGGTGGTGTCGTACACCAAGGCGCGCGGCGAGTCGATCGGCCTGCCGGTCGCCGTCAACGGACTGGTCGAGCGAGCCGAGCGGCTCGTCGTCTCGCTGGTCGCGGCCGGTCTCGCGGGACTGCACGCGTTCGGTGTGCCGGGCATCCAGTACCTGCTGCCGGTCGCCCTGTGGATCGTCGCCGTCGGCAGCCTCGTCACGCTGATCCAGCGCGTCGTCACGGTCCGCCGGGAGGCTGCCGAGGCGGACGCCGCCGCGCAGGAGAACCAGGGCACCGAGGCGGCGAAGTGAGCGCTCGGGACCGGTTGACCGACGCCCTGTACGGAGCCGGGTGGAGCACCGTGAAGAAGCTCCCCGAGCCGGCCGCCGTACGGCTCGGCCGCATCGTCGCGGACATCGCCTGGAAGCAGCGCGGCACGGGCGTACGGCGTCTGGAGAGCAACTACGCGCGCGTGCTGCCGGACGCGGGCCCGGAACGCCTGGCCGCCCTCTCGCGCGCGGGCATGCGCTCGTACCTGCGCTACTGGATGGAGTCCTTCCGGCTCCCCGCCTGGAGCGCCGAGCGGATCAGGGCCGGCTTCGCCGCCAGGGACCTGCACCACCTCACCGACGGCATGGACGCGGGCAAGGGCGTGATCCTCGCCCTCCCGCACCTGGCCAACTGGGACCTCGCCGGGGCCTGGGTCACCACCGGGCTCGGCATCCCCTTCACGACGGTCGCCGAGCGTCTCAAGCCGGAGACCCTCTACGACCGCTTCGTCGCCTATCGCGAGGGTCTCGGCATGGAGGTCCTGCCGCACAGCGGCGGCACGGCGTTCGGGACGCTGGCCCGGCGGCTGCGCGACGGCGGCCTGGTCTGCCTGGTCGCCGACCGCGACCTGTCCGCCTCCGGGGTGGAGGTCGAGTTCTTCGGTGAGACGGCCCGCATGCCGGCCGGTCCCGCCCTGCTCGCCCAGCAGACGGGCGCACTGCTGCTGCCGGTGACGCTCTGGTACGACGACTCGCCCGTCATGCAGGGCCGGGTGCATCCGCCGGTCGAGGTCCCGCGGTCAGGTACGCGGGCCGAGAAGACGTCTGTCATGACACAGGCGCTGGCCGATGCCTTCGCCACGGGGATCGCCGACCACCCGGAGGACTGGCACATGCTCCAGCGTTTGTGGCTGAAGGACCTCGACCCCGCCAAGGCCCCGGCGGCGGCCGACGGGCAGGGCCCGTCGTGAGGATCGGCATCGTCTGCCCGTACTCCTGGGACGTACCGGGCGGCGTCCAGTTCCACATCCGGGACCTGGCCGAGTACTTCATCCGTCTCGGCCACGAGGTCTCCGTGCTCGCCCCCGCCGACGACGACACCCCGCTGCCCCCGTACGTCGTCTCGGCCGGCCGAGCGGTGCCGGTGCCGTACAACGGCTCGGTGGCCCGGCTGAACTTCGGCTTCCTGTCGGCGGCCCGGGTACGGCGCTGGCTGCACGACGGCGCCTTCGACGTCATCCACATCCACGAGCCGACCTCGCCCTCGCTCGGCCTGCTCACCTGCTGGGCGGCGCAGGGCCCGATCGTGGCGACCTTCCACACGTCCAACCCGCGCTCCCGCGCGATGATCGCCGCGTACTCGATCCTCCAGGCCGCCCTGGAGAAGATCAGCGCCCGGATCGCGGTGAGCGAGTACGCCCGCCGCACCCTCGTCGAGCACCTCGGCGGGGACGCGGTGGTCATCCCCAACGGCGTCGACGTCGACTTCTTCGCCGACGCCGAGCCGAAGCCCGAGTGGCAGGGGGACACGATCGGCTTCATAGGGCGCATCGACGAGCCCCGCAAGGGCCTGCCGGTACTGATGCGGGCCCTGCCGAGGATCCTCGCCGCCCGCCCCCGGACCCGGCTGCTGGTCGCCGGGCGCGGCGACGAGAAGGAGGCGGTGGCCTCCCTGCCCGCCGAACTGCGCTCCCGGGTGGAGTTCCTCGGCATGATCAGCGACGAGGACAAGGCCCGCTTCCTGCGCAGCGTCGACCTGTACGTGGCGCCCAACACCGGCGGCGAGAGCTTCGGGATCATCCTCGTCGAGGCCATGTCGGCGGGCGCCCCCGTGCTCGCCGCCGACCTGGACGCGTTCGCCCAGGTCCTGGACCGGGGAGCGGCCGGCGAGCTGTTCCCCAACGAGGACGCCGACGCACTGGCCGACGCGGCGGTGCGGCTGCTGGCGGACCCGGAGCGCCGGGCGGCACTGCGGGAACGGGGCAGCGCGCACGTACGGCGCTTCGACTGGTCCACGGTCGGCGCGGACATCCTGTCGGTCTACGAGACGGTCACGGCGGGCGCGGCGGCGGTGGCGACGGACGACCGGGCGACGGGGTTCAGGGCACGGTTCGGCCTGGCGAGGGACTGAGAACCCGGCCTGCCTCTTCAGCCCGGCTTGTCTCTCCCGCCCGTCCGGCCTCTGCCGCCCGCCCGGCTTCTCCAGCCCGTCCCGCCTCTGCGGCCCGGCCGGCCTCTCGAGCCCCCGGCGACGCCCGCACCGAGGTACCCGGCCGGCCCGGCGGAGCGCTCCCGTAGGGTTGCGGTCCGTGACCGCAACCCTGATCTGGATCCTGGTCGCCCTCGTCGCGATCGGCCTGTACCTGAGCTGGACGGCGGGGCGGCTCGACCGCCTGCACGCCCGGATCGACGCCGCCCGTGCCGCGCTCGACGCGCAGTTGCTGCGCAGGGCGTCCGTGGCCCAGGAACTGGCCACCTCGGGCGTGCTCGACCCGGCGGCCTCCATCGTCCTGTACGAGGCCGCGCACGCCGCCCGGCAGGCCGAGGAGGAGCAGCGCGAGGTGGCCGAGAGCGAGCTGAGCCAGGCCTTGCGGGCCGTGTTCGCCGATCCGCCGCAGGTGGACGCCCTGCGCGCGGCGCCCGGTGGCGAGGAAGCGGCCCACGAGCTGGCCGAGGCCGTACGGCGCGTCCCGATGGCCCGGCGTTTCCACAACGACGCGGTGGGAGCCGCCCGCAGGCTGCGCGAGCACCGGAAGGTCCGCTGGTTCCGTCTCGCCGGACACGCGCCCTTCCCGTTGGCCTTCGAGATGGACGACGAGTCGCCGGCGGCCCTGGTCGACAGGGCGGCTTAGCGGCCCCGGCCGGGCCCCGCGTTCCCCGGCCGGGCCCCGCGTCCCAAAAGGATCCACCGGCTGCCCATTGGCCCTTGCTGTGGCCTGGTCCCTTCGCGTTTCCTCGGAGCTGCAGAAACCCCCTTTCCTTCAGCGAGGTACCCGTGGCCAGCACGCTCTCCGAAAACCAGGCCCCCGAGACCGGCACCGCCCGTGTGAAGCGCGGCATGGCCGAGCAGCTCAAGGGCGGCGTGATCATGGACGTCGTCACGCCGGAGCAGGCGAAGATCGCCGAGGACGCGGGCGCCGTCGCCGTCATGGCCCTGGAGCGGGTCCCGGCCGACATCCGCAAGGACGGCGGCGTGGCCCGTATGTCCGACCCGGACATGATCGAGGGCATCATCGGCGCGGTCTCCATCCCCGTGATGGCCAAGTCCCGCATCGGCCACTTCGTCGAGGCCCAGGTGCTGCAGTCCCTCGGCGTCGACTACATCGACGAGTCCGAGGTCCTCACCCCGGCCGACGAGGTCAACCACAGCGACAAGTTCGCCTTCACCACCCCCTTCGTCTGCGGCGCCACCAACCTGGGCGAGGCCCTGCGCCGGATCGCCGAGGGCGCAGCGATGATCCGCTCCAAGGGCGAGGCCGGCACCGGCAACGTCGTCGAGGCCGTCCGTCACCTGCGCCAGATCAAGAACGAGATCGCCCGGCTGCGCGGCTACGACAACAACGAGCTGTACGCCGCCGCCAAGGAGCTGCGCGCCCCGTACGAGCTGGTCCGGGAAGTCGCCGAGCTCGGCAAGCTCCCGGTGGTCCTCTTCTCCGCCGGCGGCGTGGCCACCCCGGCCGACGCCGCGCTCATGCGCCAGCTCGGCGCCGAGGGCGTCTTCGTGGGCTCCGGCATCTTCAAGTCCGGGGACCCGGCCAAGCGCGCCGCGGCCATCGTGAAGGCGACCACCTTCTACGACGACCCGAAGGTCATCGCGGACGCGTCCCGCAACCTCGGCGAGGCCATGGTCGGCATCAACTGCGACACCCTGCCCGAGACCGAGCGCTACGCCAACCGCGGCTGGTAGGACGAGGGGCCCCGAAGACGTGCGAGACACGAGCGACACCCCCGTCATCGGTGTCCTGGCCCTCCAGGGCGACGTACGCGAGCACCTCGTCGCCCTGGCCGCGGCCGATGCCGTGGCCAGGCCGGTCAGGCGACCGGAAGAGCTCGCCGAGGTGGACGGCCTGGTCCTCCCCGGCGGCGAGTCCACCACCATCTCCAAACTGGCCGTCCTCTTCGGGGTGATGGAGCCCCTCCGCGCGCGCGTGCGGGACGGCCTGCCCGTCTACGGCACCTGCGCCGGCATGATCCTGCTGGCCGACAAGATCCTCGACCCTCGCTCCGGACAGGAGACGGTCGGCGGCATCGACATGATCGTGCGCCGCAACGCCTTCGGACGGCAGAACGAGTCCTTCGAGGCGGCCGTCGGCATCAGGGGCGTCGAGGGCCGTCCCGTGGAGGGCGTCTTCATCCGCGCCCCCTGGGTCGAGTCCGTGGGCGCCGCGGCCGAGGTGCTCGCCGAGCACGACGGTCACATCGTCGCCGTCCGCCAGGGCAACGCCCTGGCCACGTCGTTCCACCCGGAACTGACCGGCGACCACCGCGTGCACCGCCTCTTCGCCGACATGGTGCGCGCGAACCGGGCGGCGGAGTCCTTGTAGGATTCCTGCGTTCGTTCAAAGACGGGTTACGCGAAGGAGACAGGCAGATGTCCGGCCACTCTAAATGGGCCACGACGAAGCACAAGAAGGCCGTGATCGACGCCAAGCGCGGCAAGCTCTTCGCGAAGCTGATCAAGAACATCGAGGTCGCGGCCCGCATGGGTGGTGTCGACATCGACGGCAACCCGACGCTCTACGACGCCATCCAGAAGGCGAAGAAGCAGTCGGTGCCGAACAAGAACATCGACTCCGCGGTCAAGCGCGGCGGCGGCCTCGAGGCCGGCGGCGCCGACTACGAGACGATCATGTACGAGGGCTACGGCCCGAACGGTGTCGCGGTGCTCATCGAGTGCCTCACCGACAACCGCAACCGCGCCGCCTCCGACGTCCGCGTCGCCATGACCCGCAACGGCGGCTCCATGGCCGACCCGGGCTCGGTGTCGTACCTGTTCAACCGCAAGGGCGTCGTGATCGTCCCCAAGGGCGAGCTGAGCGAGGACGACGTCCTCGGCGCCGTCCTGGACGCGGGCGCCGAGGAGGTCAACGACCTCGGTGAGACCTTCGAGGTCCTCAGCGAGGCCACCGACCTGGTCGCGGTCCGCACCGCACTCCAGGACGCCGGCATCGACTACGAGTCCGCCGACGCGAACTTCGTCCCGACCATGCAGATCGAGCTGGACGAGGACGGCGCCCGGAAGATCTTCAAGCTGATCGACGCCCTGGAGGACAGCGACGACGTACAGAACGTCTTCGCCAACTTCGACGTCAGCGACGAGATCATGGAGAAGGTCGACGCGTAGCGCCGCCGCGCACACGACGGTCCGGGGGGGGGGGGGGGGGGGGGGGGGGGCCAGGGGGGGGGGGGGGTTCTGGTTGGGGGGAGGGGGGGTTGGGGGTGGAAAGGCAAACCGTCACTGGCAGAAAAGACGACGGGAGGAGCCCGCA
>NZ_JBVJVN010000020.1:0-33029 GCF_055603605.1 Streptomyces sp. NPDC037271 | reverse complement strand
CACAAGAAAAGGGGGGAGGAGGGGGGGGGGGGCCGCGCCCCCACCCAAACCGCGGGGGGGGGGGGGGGGGGGGGGGCCCCCCCCCCCCCCCCCCCCCCCCGCTCCTGTCAGTGGCAGCCGATAGCCTGGCGTACGTCAAAGATCACCGTCCACGGACCGCAACCATCGATTGAGGACCCCGACGGCGATCAGCCAGATCCGCGAGAGCGGCGGCGGTCCGGCCGCGAAGGGGTGCACGTGCGCGTACTGGGGGTGGACCCGGGGCTGACCCGCTGCGGGGTCGGTGTCGTGGAGGGCGTCGCGGGCCGGCCGCTCACCATGATCGGCGTCGGCGTCGTCCGCACGCCCGCGGACGCCGACCTCGGCCACCGCCTCGTCGCCGTCGAGCAGGGCATCGAGCGGTGGCTGGACGAGCACCGGCCTCAGTACGTCGCCGTGGAGCGCGTCTTCAGCCAGCACAACGTCCGTACGGTGATGGGCACCGCACAGGCCAGCGCCGTCGCCATCCTGTGCGCGTCCCGCCGCGGCATCCCGGTCGCCCTGCACACCCCCAGCGAGGTCAAGGCCGCCGTCACCGGCAGCGGACGCGCCGACAAGGCGCAGGTCGGTGCCATGGTCACCCGTCTGCTGCGGCTCGCCGCGCCTCCCAAGCCCGCCGACGCCGCCGACGCCCTGGCGCTCGCCATCTGCCACATCTGGCGCGCCCCCGCGCAGAACCGGCTGCAGCAGGCCGTGGCCCTGCACGCATCGAAAGCCCCGCGGACTCCGCAGGTCCCGACCGCACCGAAAGGCCGTACGTCATGATCGCCTTCGTCAGCGGCACGGTCGCCGCCCTCGCCCCCGACGCCGCGGTGGTCGAGGTCGGCGGCGTCGGCATGGCCGTCCAGTGCACGCCGAACACGCTCTCCACCCTCCGGATCGGCAAGCCCGCCAAACTCGCCACCTCGCTCGTCGTCCGCGAGGACTCGCTCACTCTGTACGGCTTCGCGGACGACGACGAGCGCCAGGTCTTCCAGCTGCTCCAGACCGCGAGCGGCGTCGGCCCCCGGCTGGCCCAGGCGATGCTCGCCGTGCACAACCCCGACGCCCTGCGCAGAGCCGTCTCCACCGGCGACGAGAAGGCGCTCACCGCGGTCCCGGGCATCGGGAAGAAGGGCGCTCAGAAGCTGCTCCTGGAGCTGAAGGACCGCCTCGGCGAACCCGTCGGGGCCCCCGCCGTCGGAGCGCCGGTCAGCGCCGGCTGGCGCGACCAGCTGCACGCGGCCCTGATCGGCCTCGGGTACGCGACCCGCGAGGCCGACGAGGCCGTCACCGCCGTGGCGCCCCAGGCGGAGGCCGCCGGAAGCACCCCCCAGGTGGGGCAGCTCCTGAAGGCGGCCCTGCAGACACTGAACCGCGCCCGATAGACCGTACCGAGAGCCGAGGCACACCTGATGAACTGGGACGACACGACCGACACGGACGCCGCGGGCGAACGGCTGGTGGGTGCGTCCGCCGACGGCGAGGACCAGGCCGTGGAGGCCGCCCTGCGCCCCAAGGACCTGGGCGAGTTCATCGGCCAGGAGAAGGTCCGCGAACAGCTCGACCTCGTGCTGCGCGCCGCACGCGCGCGCGGGGCGACCGCGGACCACGTGCTGCTCTCCGGCGCCCCGGGCCTGGGCAAGACCACCCTCTCGATGATCATCGCGGCCGAGATGGAAGCCCCCATCCGCATCACCTCCGGCCCCGCCATCCAGCACGCCGGCGACCTCGCGGCCATCCTCTCCTCCCTCCAGGAGGGCGAGGTCCTCTTCCTCGACGAGATCCACCGCATGTCGCGGCCCGCGGAGGAGATGCTCTACATGGCGATGGAGGACTTCCGCGTCGACGTCATCGTCGGCAAGGGCCCGGGCGCCACCGCCATCCCCCTGGAGCTGCCGCCCTTCACCCTGGTCGGCGCCACCACGCGCGCGGGGCTGCTGCCGCCGCCGCTGCGCGACCGCTTCGGTTTCACCGCGCACATGGAGTTCTACGGACCGGCCGAACTGGAACGCGTCGTCCACCGCTCTGCGGGCCTGCTCGACGTCGGGATCGACACCGCCGGAGCCGCCGAGATCGCCGGCCGCTCCCGCGGCACCCCCCGCATCGCCAACCGCCTGCTGCGCCGGGTCCGCGACTACGCCCAGGTGAAGGCCGACGGCCTGGTCACCCGGGAGATCGCGGCGGCCGCCCTCGCGGTCTACGAGGTCGACGCCCGGGGCCTGGACCGGCTGGACCGGGGTGTTCTGGAAGCGCTCCTCAAGCTGTTCGGCGGCGGACCGGTCGGCCTGTCCACGCTCGCCGTAGCCGTGGGGGAGGAGCGTGAGACAGTGGAAGAGGTCGCCGAACCCTTCCTCGTACGGGAGGGCCTGCTCGCCCGCACCCCACGGGGACGGGTCGCGACCCCCGCCGCGTGGGCGCATCTCGGCCTCACCCCGCCGGGTTCCCGGAGTTCCGGAAAGGGACAACAGGACTTGTTCGGGGCGTGACCATCCCGTCACGAGGAGGACATTCGCCGGAGCAGGAACCCCGGTGCCATGCTGAGCGTTGTTCCATGCGCGCGGAACCGCTTAGACTCCGCCGATGCCGCCCTTGTCGGCGGCGCACACACCCCCAACCATCAGGCCGCTCACCATCGCGGTCGTGTGAAGGAAGTACCGACCCGTGAGTCTCGTGACCCTCCTCCCGTTCATCGTGCTCATCGGGGCCATGTTCCTGATGACCCGGTCGGCGAAGAAGAAGCAGCAGCAGGCCGCCGACATGCGGAACCAGATGCAGCCCGGTTCCGGAGTCCGCACCATCGGGGGCATGTACGCCACGGTCAAGGAGGTCAGCGAGGACACGGTCCTCCTCGACGCCGGTCCGGGCGTCGAGCTGCTCTTCGCCAAGAACTCCATCGGTGCCGTCCTCACCGACGACGAGTACAACCGCATCGTCCACGGCATCGAGCACGACCTGAAGTCCGACACCGACGTCGTTCCGGACGATGCCTCCTCCCTCACCGAGACCGACGCCTCCGACGCCGACGCCGCCGCCTCCTCGGACGACCGGCCCGTCGACCTCGGCAAGAAGGATGCGGACGACGAGCCGGCCGGCGAGCCGGCGGTCGACGCCGCGTCCGCCGAGGCGAAGACGGACGAGCAGCCGAAGAAGTCCGACGGCGGTTCCGAGGCGAAGTAGCCGTGCTCCGGGGGCGCGGGCTCTGCTCGCGCCCCCGTGCGACGCGCGGCTCACACGGATGCCGACACCAGGTGATGGCCGCCGGTGACGCCTACCCGGCGCGAAGCGGCATGAGAGGGAGTACACAAAGGTGGCAGCACTTAAAAAGGGAAAGAACGCGAGCGCCCAGAGTAAGCCCGGGCGCTCGCTGGCCCTGATCGTGATCGCCATTGTGGCGCTCACAGGAGGCATGTTCGCCTCCGGACACACGACTCCGCGTCTCGGCATCGACCTGGCCGGCGGCACGAGCATCACGCTCCGGGCCGTGCCCGAGGCCGGCCAGGAGTCGGCGATCAACAAGACCAACATGGACACGGCCGTCGAGATCATGGAACGCCGTGTCAACGGGCTCGGCGTCCAGGAGTCCGAGGTTCAGACCCAGGGCGACCGGAACATCATCGTCAACATTCCCAAGGGGACGAACTCCGAGGAAGCCCGGGAGCAGGTGGGCACGACGGCGAAGCTCTACTTCCGCCCGGTCCTCACCACCGAGCTGTCCGGCACCGCCGCGACGGGCAGCCCCTCGCCGAGCGCCACCGGTGGCGCCACGGACAAGGCCACCGACGAGGCGACCGACAAGGCCACCGAGAAGGGCGAGGCGAGTGCGTCGCCGTCCGGCTCCCCCTCGGCGAGCGCCACGTCCCAGGGCCGTGCCCTCACCGACGCCCTGAAGGCCGACCCCAGTCCCTCCGCCACGGCATCCGACGACGCGTCGGCTTCCGCGAGCGCCCCCGCGGACGACGCCGACGGCAAGCTCCAGGCCCAGTACGCGGCACTGGACTGCACCGACGAGGCGGCCCGGGCCAAGGTCGGCGAAGGAACGAAGCCGAGCGACTCGACGCTCGCCTGCGGTCAGAACGCGCAGGGTCAGTGGCAGAAGTACATCCTCGGCCCCGCCGCGGTCGACGGTACGGACGTCGACGAGTCCGAGGCCGTCTACAACACGCAGACCGCCGCCGGCTGGACCGTCACGATGAAGTTCACGGACGGTGGCGCCAAGAAGTTCGCCGACATCACCGGCAAGCTCGCGCAGAACCAGTCCCCGCAGAACCAGTTCGCCATCGTCCTGGACAACGAGGTCGTCTCCGACCCGTACGTGAGCCAGGCGCTCACCGGCGGCAGCGCGGAGATCTCCGGCAGCTTCGGCCAGGAAGAGGCCCAGGGCCTCGCCAACATGCTCTCCTACGGCGCCCTGCCGCTGACCTTCGAGGAGGACAGCGTCACCACCGTCACCGCCGCGCTCGGCGGTGAGCAGCTCGAGGCAGGCCTCATCGCCGGCGCGATCGGCCTCGCCCTGGTCATCCTCTACCTGCTGGTCTACTACCGCGGTCTGTCGTTCATCGCCATCGCCTCGCTGTTCGTCTCCGCGGGCCTCACCTACGTGATCATGTCGCTGCTCGGTCCGACCATCGGCTTCGCGCTGAACCTGCCGGCCGTGTGCGGTGCCATCGTCGCCATCGGCATCACCGCGGACTCGTTCATCGTCTACTTCGAACGCGTCCGCGACGAGATCCGCGAGGGCCGGTCGCTGCGTCCCGCGGTCGAGCGGGGCTGGCCGCGCGCCCGGCGGACCATCCTGGTCTCCGACTTCGTCTCCTTCCTCGCCGCCGCGGTGCTCTTCGCCGTCACGGTCGGCAAGGTGCAGGGCTTCGCGTTCACGCTCGGTCTGACCACGCTGCTCGACGTGGTGGTGGTGTTCCTCTTCACCAAGCCGCTGCTGACGCTGATGGCCCGCCGCAAGTTCTTCGCGAGCGGTCACAAGTGGTCCGGTCTCGACCCGAAGAGCCTGGGCGCCAAGCCGCCGCTGCGCCGCACCCGCCGCCCCGTCCGTCCCGCCGGCCACGTCGACCCGAAGGAGGCGTGAGATGGGAAAGCTCGGCAACCTCGGCGCCCGACTGCACCACGGTGAGATCGGTTACGACTTCGTCAAGAACCGCAAGCTCTGGTACGGCATCTCCATCCTCATCACCATCACGGCCATCGTCGGCCTGGCGGTGCGCGGCCTGCACATGGGCATCGAGTTCCAGGGCGGCGCGGTCTTCACCACCCCGAAGAACATGAGCGTCTCGGTCTCCCAGGCCGAGACCTACGCGGAAGAGGCCTCCGGCCACGACGCGATCGTCCAGAAACTCGGCGACGGCAGCCTCCGCATCCAGATCTCGGGCACCGACACCGCCAAGTCGGACGCGATCAAGGACCAGCTCTCGAAGGACCTGGACGTCCCGGCGGAGAAGATCAACGCCGACCTGGTCGGCCCGAGCTGGGGTGACCAGATCGCGAACAAGGCCTGGCAGGGCCTCGGGATCTTCATGGTCCTCGTGGTGATCTACCTGGCCATCGCGTTCGAGTGGCGCATGGCGGTCGCCGCGTTCGTCGCGCTGGTCCACGACATCACCATCACGGTCGGCATCTACGCCCTCGTCGGCTTCGAGGTCACGCCGGGCACGGTGATCGGTCTGCTGACCATCCTCGGTTACTCGCTCTACGACACGGTCGTCGTCTTCGACAGTCTCAAGGAGCAGACGAAGGACATCACCAAACAGACCCGCTGGACCTACGGCGAGATCGCCAACCGTTCGATCAACAGCACGCTGGTCCGTTCCATCAACACCACGGTGGTCGCCCTGCTGCCGGTCGGCGGTCTGCTGTTCATCGGCGGCGGTGTCCTCGGCGCGGGCATGCTCAACGACATCTCGCTGTCGCTGTTCGTCGGCCTGGCCGCGGGCGCGTACTCGTCGATCTTCATCGCCACGCCGCTCGTCGCCGACCTCAAGGAGGCCGAGCCGCAGATGAAGGCCCTCAAGAAGCGCGTGCTCGCCAAGCGGGCCCAGGCGGCGGCCAAGGGTGAGCCGGCGGAGAACGCCTTCGACGACGAGCGGTACGCCGACGACGAGGCCGACGAGGCCGACGACGCGGCCGCCGCGGTCGTGGGCCCCCGCAACCAGCCCGCGTCCCGTACCAGGGGCCGCGGCCGACCCTCGGGGAAGCGCCGATGACCGGAACGACCGACATCACGGAACTGCTGCTCAGCCGTATCCGGGACGTGGCCGACTACCCCGAGCCGGGCGTGGTGTTCAAGGACATCACCCCGCTCCTGGCCGACCCCGCCGCCTTCACCGCCCTGACCGACGCGCTCGCCGAGGTCGCCGGGCGCACCGGCGCCACCAAGGTCGTCGGTCTGGAGGCCCGCGGCTTCATCCTCGGCGCCCCGGTGGCGCTGAGGGCGGGCCTCGGTTTCATCCCTGTACGCAAGGCGGGCAAGCTCCCCGGAGCCACCCTCAGCCAGGCGTACGACCTGGAGTACGGTTCGGCCGAGATCGAGGTGCACGCAGAGGACCTCACCGCCGGGGACCGGGTGCTGGTCGTCGACGACGTCCTGGCCACCGGCGGTACGGCGGAGGCCTCCCTGGAGCTCATCCGCCGGGCCGGCGCGCAGGTCGCCGGCGTCGCCGTCCTGATGGAGCTGGGCTTTCTCGGCGGGCGGGCCCGTCTGGAGCCCGCCCTGGCCGGGGCGCCGCTGAAGGCGCTGCTCACGGTCTGACAGCTCTCGTCGCACGGCGGAGGCGGGCCCGGAAGGAATTCCGGCGCCCGCCTCACGCGTTTCTCTGGTTGACGGCCCTCACAGCGGCCTGAAGGCGATCCTGGAGCGCGGGATCGCTACCATGGGGTTTCCGGAGCCTGACCGGGGGACCCGGATCGCGCACGAGGAGTCCTCTTGCCAGACGAGGCCCAGCCACTGACCGCCGCAAAGCCCGAGTCGGCCTCGGCGCCCGCGGCGAAGCCCGCCCCGAGCGCGCCGCAGGCGAAGAACGACACCCGCGGGCCGATACAGCATGCCCCGGCAGGGCCCGTCGACAAGCCTGCCGAGCAGCAGCCGCGTCCCAAGCCGATCCCGTCCGAGCGCGACCGGAACGCGCCCGTGGTCCGCGCGCCCGGACAGCCCGCCCGGTCCGGCTCCTCCAACCGCGTCCGCGCCCGTCTGGCCCGCCTCGGCGTGCAGCGCGCCAACCCGTACAACCCGGTCCTGGAGCCCTTGCTGCGGATAGTGCGCAGCAACGACCCCAAGATCGAGACGGCCACCCTGCGCCAGATCGAGCGCGCCTACCAGGTCGCCGAACGCTGGCACCGCGGCCAGAAGCGCAAGAGCGGCGACCCGTACATCACGCACCCGCTGGCCGTCACCACCATCCTCGCCGAGCTGGGCATGGACCCGGCCACGCTGATGGCAGGACTGCTGCACGACACCGTCGAGGACACCGAGTACGGCCTGGAGGACCTGCGCCGCGACTTCGGCGACGTGGTCACCCTCCTCGTCGACGGCGTCACCAAGCTGGACAAGGTCAAGTTCGGTGAGGCGGCGCAGGCCGAGACCGTGCGCAAGATGGTCGTCGCGATGGCGAAGGACCCGCGCGTCCTGGTCATCAAGCTCGCCGACCGCCTGCACAACATGCGCACCATGCGCTACCTCAAGCGTGAGAAGCAGGAGAAGAAGGCGCGCGAGACCCTGGAGATCTACGCGCCGCTCGCCCACCGGCTGGGCATGAACACCATCAAGTGGGAGCTGGAGGACCTCGCCTTCGCGATCCTCTACCCCAAGATGTACGACGAGATCGTCCGCCTGGTCGCCGAGCGCGCCCCCAAGCGCGACGAGTACCTCGCCATCGTGACCGACGAGGTCCAGCAGGACCTGCGCGCGGCCCGCATCAAGGCGACCGTCACCGGCCGGCCCAAGCACTACTACAGCGTCTACCAGAAGATGATCGTCCGCGGCCGTGACTTCGCGGAGATCTACGACCTGGTGGGCATCCGCGTCCTCGTGGACACCGTCCGCGACTGCTACGCGGCGCTCGGCACCGTGCACGCGCGTTGGAACCCGGTCCCCGGCCGGTTCAAGGACTACATCGCGATGCCCAAGTTCAACATGTACCAGTCGCTGCACACGACGGTCATCGGGCCCAACGGCAAGCCGGTCGAGCTGCAGATCCGCACCTTCGACATGCACCGCCGCGCCGAGTACGGCATCGCCGCGCACTGGAAGTACAAGCAGGAGGCCGTCGCCGGCGCCTCCAAGGTCCGCACCGACGCGCCCAGGTCGTCCGGCAAGGGCAAGGACGACCACCTCAACGACATGGCGTGGCTGCGGCAGCTGCTGGACTGGCAGAAGGAGACCGAGGACCCCGGCGAGTTCCTGGAGTCCCTGCGCTTCGACCTCTCCCGCAACGAGGTCTTCGTCTTCACCCCCAAGGGCGACGTCATAGCGCTCCCCGCGAGTGCCACCCCCGTCGACTTCGCGTACGCGGTGCACACCGAGGTCGGCCACCGCACCATAGGGGCACGGGTCAACGGCCGCCTCGTCCCGCTGGAGTCCACCCTGGACAACGGCGACCTGGTGGAGGTCTTCACGTCCAAGGCGGCCGGCGCGGGCCCCTCCCGCGACTGGCTCGGCTTCGTGAAGTCGCCGCGCGCCCGCAACAAGATCCGGGCCTGGTTCTCCAAGGAGCGCCGCGACGAGGCGATCGAGCAGGGCAAGGACGCCATCGTCCGCGCCATGCGCAAGCAGAACCTGCCGATCCAGCGGATCCTGACCGGCGACTCCCTGGTCACGCTGGCCCACGAGATGCGGTACTCGGACATCTCCGCGCTGTACGCGGCGATCGGCGAGGGCCATGTCTCCGCGCAGAACATCGTGCAGAAGCTGGTGCAGGCGCTCGGCGGCGAGGAGGCCGCCACCGAGGAGATCGACGAGTCGGTACCGCCGGCCCGCGGTCGCGGCCGCAAACGCCGCACCAATGCCGACCCGGGCGTCGTCGTCAAGGGCGTCGAGGACGTGTGGATCAAGCTGGCCCGCTGCTGTACGCCCGTCCCCGGTGACCCCATCATCGGCTTCGTCACCCGGGGCAGCGGCGTATCCGTCCACCGCAGCGACTGTGTGAACGTGGACTCGCTCTCCCGGGAACCCGAGCGCATCCTCGAGGTCGAGTGGGCCCCCAGCCAGTCCTCCGTCTTCCTGGTCGCCATCCAGGTGGAGGCCCTGGACCGCTCCCGGCTCCTCTCGGACGTCACCCGTGTGCTGTCCGACCAGCACGTCAACATCCTCTCCGCGGCCGTGCAGACCTCCCGCGACCGCGTCGCCACCTCCCGCTTCACCTTCGAGATGGGCGACCCGAAGCACCTCGGGCACGTCCTGAAGGCCGTACGGGGCGTCGAGGGCGTGTACGACGTGTACCGGGTGACGTCGGCGCGCAGGCCGTCGTAGCGGCCCGCACAGGCGCATACGAAAGGGGCTCCCGTACGCACCGTACGGGAGCCCCTTCTCGTGCGGGGGCGGGTCAGCCGCCGAACTCGTGCAGACCCTTCAGCGCCTGGTCCAGCAGCGCCTGCCGGCCCTCCAGCTCACGCTGGAGCTTGTCGGCCTTGGCGTTGTTGCCCTGGGCGCGCGCCTGCTCGATCTGGGAGCGCAGCTTGTCCACGGCGGCCTGGAGCTGCCCGGTCAGGCCCGCGGCACGCGCGCGTGCCTCCGGGTTCGTCCGGCGCCACTCGGTCTCCTCGGCCTCCTGGAGCGCCCGCTCGACCGCCTGCATCCGGCCCTCGACCTTCGGCCGGGCGTCGCGCGGCACATGGCCGATGGCCTCCCAGCGCTCGTTGACCGCCCGGAACGCGGCGCGGGCCGCCTTCAGGTCGGTGACCGGCAGGAGCTTCTCGGCCTCCTCGGCCAGCTCCTCCTTGAGCTTGAGGTTCTCCGCCTGCTCGGCGTCCCGCTCGGCGAAGACCGAGCTGCGGGCGGCGAAGAACACGTCCTGGGCACCGCGGAAGCGGTTCCACAGGTCGTCCTCGTGCTCGCGCTGGGCCCGGCCCGCGGCCTTCCACTCGGACATCAGGTCGCGGTAGCGCGCGGCCGTCGGCCCCCAGTCCGTCGAACTCGACAGCGCCTCGGCCTCGGCGACCAGCCGTTCCTTGGTCCGACGGGCCTCTTCCCGCTGCGCGTCCAGCTGCGCGAAGTGCTGCTTGCGGCGCTTGGAGAACGCCGAACGCGCGTGCGAGAAGCGGTGCCACAGTTCGTCGTCGGACTTGCGGTCCAGTCGTGGCAGGCCCTTCCACGTGTCCACCAGGGACCGCAGCCGCTCCCCGGCCGACCGCCACTGGTCGGACTTGGCCAGCTCCTCGGCCTCGGCGACCAGTGCCTCCTTGGCGCCGCGCGCCTCGTCGGACTGCTTCGCCCGCTGGGCCTTGCGCTCCTCGCGGCGCGTCTCCACCAGTGCGACGAGCTTGTCCAGCCGGACCCGCAGCGCTTCCAGGTCGCCCACCGCGTGGTGCGCGTCGACCTGTTCCCGCAGGTGGTCGACGGCGGCCTGGGCGTCCTTCGCGGACAGGTCGGTGGTCTTCACTCGCTTTTCGAGGAGGCCGATCTCGACAACCAGGCCTTCGTACTTGCGTTCGAAATAGGCCAGCGCCTCCTCGGGGGAGCCTGCCTGCCAGGAGCCGACGACCTTCTCGCCGTCGGCCGTACGCACGTACACGGTCCCCGTCTCATCGACGCGGCCCCACGGGTCGCTGCTCACAGCGCCTCCTCCACATGATGCCCCGGAGGGCTTCGCTACCCCCGGGCATCGTCCACAGTTTCGTCACGGCCAACATAGGCGACCGGCGGGCGGCCTGTCCGCATCCCGCGCGACCGAACTTTCGCTGATGAGGGTCAGGATTTCGTGACGGTGGCCTTGTCGATCACGACCGTCGCGTTGGGTGCTCCGTCGCCCGCACCGGTGCTCTCGCCCGCCGCGGCGATCTTCTTCAGCACCGTCATGCCCTCGTCCGAGATGGTGCCGAACGGCGTGTAGCTGGGCGGCAGCGGGCTGTTCTGGTACACGAGGAAGAACTGGCTGCCGCCGGAGCCCGGCTGGCCGGTGTTCGCCATCGCCACCGTGCCCGCCGGGTACGTGTTCTCCTTCAGGCTCTCGTCCTTCAGGTTCTCGTCCGGAATGTTGTAGCCCGGACCGCCGTTGCCCTGGCCCGTCGGGTCGCCGCACTGGAGTACGTAGATCCCGTTGGTGGTGAGCCGGTGGCACGGCGTGTGGTCGAAGTAGCCCTTGCCGGCCAGGAAGTTGAACGAGTTGACGGTGTGCGGTGCCGCCGACGTCTTCAGCGCGATGTCTATGTCGCCGCAGGTCGTCGCCAGCTTCATCGTGTACTTCGCCGACTTGTCGATGGTCATCGCAGGTTCCTTCTCCCAGGTCTGCGTCTTGACCTCGCCCTCGGCCGGCTTGTCGCACGGGTCCGGCGCCTTGCTGCTCGCCGAGGCGCTCGGCGTGACCTCCGCGCTCGCGTTCGCCTTGCCGTCGCCGTCGTCCAGGACCACCCCGGTCGTGTACAGCGCGACACTGCCGATGACGATCACGCCGAGCACCGACGCGATCACTGCGTTGCGCATGCGCGCCTTGCGCCGCGCGGAGGTACGTCGCTGCTGCTGCCGCAAGAACTTCTCCCGGGCGAGCTGACGCCGCCGCTGCTCCTGGGTGACCACCGGGTTCTCTCCTCATGCGTCTTCGTGTGCCGACCGGTACGCGTGGGTGCGATGAGCCGACCGTGGGCGTGTAGCCCCGTACCGTATATGGGTTCGCTGAGGAATCGGCACCGCCGGTAGGCTCTCACCCTGGGCGCGGCCCGTTCGCAAGCCCACCCGTACCGACACAAACGAAGGACGATCGTGCTCATTGCCGGGTTCCCCGCCGGGGCCTGGGGGACGAACTGCTATCTCGTCGCCCCCGCCGCCGGTGAGGAGTGCGTGATCATCGACCCGGGCCATCAGGCGGCCCCCGGAGTCGAGGAAGCGATCAGGAAGCATCGGCTCAAGCCCGTCGCCGTCGTCCTCACCCACGGCCACATCGACCACGTGGCCTCGGTCGTCCCGGTCTGCGGCGCGCACGACGTGCCGGCCTGGATCCACCCCGACGACCGCTACATGATGGGCGACCCCGAGAAGGGGATCGGCCGCTCCATCGGCATGCCGCTCATGGGCGAGCTGACCGTGGGGGAGCCGGACGACGTCAGGGAACTGACCGACGGCGCGAAGCTGGAGCTGGCGGGCATGGAGCTGACGGTCGCGCACGCGCCGGGCCATACCAAGGGGTCGGTGACCTTCGGCCTGCCCGAGGCGGCGGACATCCCGCCGGTCCTCTTCTCGGGCGACCTGCTGTTCGCCGGCTCCATCGGACGCACCGACCTGCCCGGCGGCGACATGGACGACATGCTCGCCTCGCTGGCCCGCGTGTGCCTGCCGCTCGACGACTCGACCGTGGTGCTGTCCGGCCACGGCCCCCAGACGACCATCGGCCAGGAGCGCGCCACCAACCCGTATTTGCGGCAGGTGGCCGCCGGCCAGGGAGCCACCGAGGCTCCCCGACGAGGAATGTGACGAGAGACCTTCCGTGAGCACCTTCAAGGCCCCCAAGGGCACGTACGACCTGCTGCCGCCCGACTCCGCCAAGTTCCTGGCGGTCCGCGAGGCGATCGCCGCCCCGCTGCGCAACTCCGGCTACGGCTACATCGAGACGCCCGGCTTCGAGAACGTCGAGCTCTTCGCGCGCGGTGTCGGCGAGTCGACCGACATCGTGACCAAGGAGATGTACGTCTTCGAGACCAAGGGCGGCGACCGCCTCGCCCTGCGCCCGGAGACCACCGCCCCCGTGCTGCGCGCGGTCCTGGAGGCCAACCTGCACAAGGCGGGCAACCTGCCGGTGAAGGTCTGGTACTCGGGCTCGCAGTACCGCTACGAGCGCCCCCAGAAGGGCCGTTACCGCCACTTCTCCCAGGTGGGCGCCGAGGCGATCGGCGCCGAGGACCCGGCGCTGGACGCCGAACTGATCATCCTCGCCGACCAGTCGTACCGCGCGCTCGGCCTGCGGAACTTCCGCATCCTGCTCAACTCCCTGGGCGACAAGGAATGCCGCCCCGTCTACCGGGCCGCGCTCCAGGACTTCCTGCGCGGACTCGACCTGGACGAGGAGACGCTGCGCCGCGCGGAGATCAACCCGCTGCGCGTCCTGGACGACAAGCGCCCGGACGTGCAGAAGCAGCTCACCGACGCCCCGCTGCTGCGCGACTACCTGTGCGACGCCTGCAAGGCGTACCACGAGGAGGTGCGCGAGCTGATCACGGCGGCCGGCGTGGTCTTCGAGGACGACCCGAAGCTGGTGCGCGGCCTGGACTACTACACGCGCACGACCTTCGAGTTCGTCCACGACGGACTGGGCTCCCAGTCCGCGGTCGGCGGCGGCGGCCGCTACGACGGACTGTCCGAGATGATCGGCGGCCCCTCCCTGCCGTCCGTGGGCTGGGCCCTCGGCGTCGACCGCACCGTCCTCGCCCTGGAGGCGGAGGGCATCGAACTGGACATCCCGTCCGCCATTTCCGTCTTCGCCGTCCCGCTCGGCGAGGAGGCCCGCCGGATCCTGTTCGCCAAGGTCACCGAGCTTCGCAAGAACGGCGTCGCCGCCGACTTCTCCTACGGCGGCAAGGGCCTCAAGGCCGCGATGAAGGCGGCCAACCGCTCGGGCGCCCGCTACGCCCTGGTCCTGGGCGAGCGCGATCTGGCCGAGGGCATCGTCCAGCTCAAGGACATGGAGTCCGGCGAGCAGACGGCGATCGGTGTGAACGAGATCGTCGCCGAGCTGGAGTCCAGGCTCGGCTGACGGGCCCGTGCGTCCCGTCACCCCCGGGGGCGCCCGCGTTCGCTCGCGCGTGCCCCCGGGGAACGGACATCGGCCGGAACACACCGCTCCAGGGCGATCACCGGTGCGTTCTTATGTTCATCGAACGGTGGCCATACAGGTCCGTGCGGCACAATGGCCCTGCCCGAAGCAGGCCCGACTCAAGTGACGGAATCGGCGTGATGAGCAAGACGACAGTGAAGGACGTCTCCACCGTGGCGGAGCCCGCGCCGGAAGCCACCGCCGGAACACCGGGGGCCGAGGGAGGCAGTCGTGCCCTCGCCCTGCTGCTGGTGCTCACGGGCGCGGCCGGGGTGCTCGCCGCGTGGGTCATCACGCTCGACAAGTTCAAGCTGCTCGAGGCCAAGGTCGCGGGCACGACGTTCACCCCCGGGTGCAGCCTCAACCCCGTCGTCTCCTGCGGCAGCGTCATGGAGAGCGACCAGGCGGCCGTCTTCGGCTTCCCCAACCCGATGCTCGGCCTGGTCACCTACGGCATCGTTGTCTGCGTCGGCATGAGCCTGCTCGCCGGGGCCCGCTTCCCGCGCTGGTACTGGCTCACCTTCAACGCCGGCACGCTGTTCGGCGTGGGCTTCTGCACCTGGCTGCAGTTCCAGTCCCTGTACCGGATCAACGCCCTGTGCCTGTGGTGCTGCCTGGCCTGGGTCGCCACGATCATCATGTTCTGGTACGTGACGTCCTTCAACGTCCGCAAGGGCTTCCTGCCCGCGCCGAACTGGCTCAAGGGCTTCTTCGGCGAGTTCACCTGGGTCCTGCCGGTCCTGCACATCGGCATCATCGGCATGATGATCCTCACCCGCTGGTGGGACTTCTGGACCAGCTGACGGGGCGGGCCGCCGGTCCGTCCGACTGCGCCCGCCGGGTTGTCAGTGCGGTGATTTAGGGTTCAGAGCGTGGAGCCCGACCTGTTCACCGCCGCAGCCGAAGAACGCCAGGAGAAGGACCCGACCGGCAGTCCCCTCGCCGTGCGGATGCGTCCGCGCACCCTCGACGAGGTCGTCGGCCAGCAGCACCTGCTCAAGCCCGGTTCCCCCCTGCGCCGGCTGGTCGGCGAGGGCGCCTCCGGTCCCGCCGGACCGTCGTCCGTGATCCTCTGGGGCCCGCCGGGCACCGGCAAGACGACCCTGGCGTACGTCGTCTCGAAGGCCACCAACAAGCGCTTCGTGGAACTGTCGGCGATCACCGCGGGCGTCAAGGAGGTCCGCGCGGTCATCGACGGTGCCCGCCGCGCGGTCGGCGGGTACGGCAAGGAGACGGTCCTCTTCCTCGACGAGATCCACCGCTTCAGCAAGGCCCAGCAGGACTCCCTGCTCCCGGCCGTCGAGAACCGCTGGGTCACCCTGATCGCCGCCACCACCGAGAACCCGTACTTCTCGGTGATCTCCCCGCTCCTCTCCCGCTCCCTCCTCCTCACCCTCGAGTCCCTGACGGACGACGACATCCGCGGCCTGCTGAAGCGCGCGCTCAGTGACGAACGCGGTCTGAAGGACGCCGTCGGCCTCCCCGAGGACACCGAGGAGCACCTGCTGCGCATCGCCGGCGGCGACGCCCGCCGCGCGCTGACCGCGCTGGAGGCCGCCGCCGGGGCCGCGCTCGACAAGGGCGAGGCCGAGGTCACCCTGGCGACGCTGGAGGAGACCGTCGACCGGGCCGCCGTGAAGTACGACCGCGACGGTGACCAGCACTACGACGTCGCCAGCGCCCTGATCAAGTCCATCCGCGGCTCCGACGTGGACGCCGCCCTGCACTACCTGGCCCGGATGATCGAGGCCGGCGAGGACCCCCGGTTCATCGCCCGCCGCCTGATGATCTCCGCCAGCGAGGACATCGGCCTCGCCGACCCGAACGCCCTGCCGATCGCCGTCGCCGCCGCCCAGGCCGTTGCCATGATCGGCTTCCCCGAGGCCGCCCTCACCCTCAGCCACGCCACCATCGCCCTCGCCCTCGCCCCCAAGTCCAACGCCGCCACCACCGCCATCGGCGCCGCCCTGGACGACGTACGCAAGGGGCACGCCGGGCCGGTCCCCGCGCACCTGCGCGACAGCCACTACAAGGGTGCGGGCAAGCTCGGACACGGGCAGGGATACGTGTACCCGCACGACCTGCCGGAGGGCATCGCCGCCCAGCAGTACGCCCCGGACGAGCTGAAGGACCGCACGTACTACGCCCCGACCCGGCACGGCGCCGAGGCCAGATACGCGGACGCGGTGGAGTGGACCCGCGGGCACCTCGGTCGCAAGCGGTCCTGAGCAGCCTGTAGAATCGCCCGGAGTGCCGAGTCCCGCGCAGTCAGAACGGGACAACCGGCCGGAACCCCCAGCGGGTCCCAGGAGCGTCGCGCACCGTCGATAGGTGTCGCGGGCAGCCCACCACCACCCGGAGCTCCGGGAGCGGTCGGTGGGCCACTCGCGTGCTGCACGTATGTGCCCAGACCAGGGAGCGGCTGCCCGGCAGGTCCCTCGCGGACCAGACGGGTTTCCCCGGCTGCGGATTGCGACCTCCCTCAACCCTGACAAGCCGGAAACCAGGAAAGAGACACAGACAGTGGCGAACCAGTCCCGCCCCAAGGTCAAGAAGTCGCGTGCCCTCGGCATCGCGCTGACCCCGAAGGCCGTCAAGTACTTCGAGGCCCGCCCCTACCCGCCGGGCGAGCACGGCCGCGGCCGCAAGCAGAACTCGGACTACAAGGTCCGTCTGCTCGAGAAGCAGCGTCTGCGCGCGCAGTACGACCTCAGCGAGCGCCAGCTCGTCCGCGCCTACGAGCGTGCCTCCAAGACCAACATGAAGACCGGCGAGGCCCTGGTCATCGAGCTCGAGCGCCGTCTCGACGCGCTGGTCCTGCGTTCGGGCATCGCCCGCACGATCTACCAGGCCCGCCAGATGGTCGTGCACGGCCACATCCAGGTCAACGGCCAGAAGGTCGACAAGCCGTCCTTCCGCGTCCGCCCGGACGACGTCGTGCAGGTGCGCGAGCGCTCCAAGGAGAAGACGCTCTTCACGATCGCCCGTGAGGGTGGCTTCGCCCCCGACGGCGAGACCCCGCGCTACCTCCAGGTGAACCTCAAGGCCCTGGCGTTCCGCCTGGACCGTGAGCCGAACCGCAAGGAGATCCCGGTGATCTGCGACGAGCAGCTCGTCGTCGAGTACTACGCCCGCTGATCCCAGCAGAACGCTGCATCTCAGCAAGGCGCAGTACCTCCGCGGTACCTCAGCCCGCCGTCTCCCCGCCCTTCCGGGTGGGCGAGGCGGCGGGCTTCGCCGTTCGCGCACCCGCCGTGGCACGCCGCCCGCCCCCGCGCGGCGCCGGCAGCGAGGCCGGCGCCCCGGGCCGCCGCAGCGCCCGCGACACCGCCTCCCGCCGGCCGAGCCGAGCCCCGTGCCGTACGCACTCCTGGTACCGCTCGTCGCCCAGCTGCTCCCGGGCCGCCGCCTCGCACAGCTCGTGCGGCGCGTTGTAGTGCGCCGAGCCGAACAACGGCAGCCCCACCGACGGCCACATCCGCCCCGCCGCGCCCTGCAGCACCGCGGCCTCCGCCGCGTTCCCGTCCGCCACCGTGACCAGGGCCAGCAGCTCCACCGCCAGCACCGAGCCGAGCTGGTCCCGGAAGCGGTGGGCGCCGGCCAGGCAGTCGGCCAGCAACTCGCGGGCGCGCCCCGGCTCGCCGTCGCTCCAGGCCGCGTAGGCCAGCACATACAGGGCGTAGCCCCGGGTCCAGCGCTCGCCGTGGTCCTCGCACACCTGGCGGACGTCCTCGCACAGGCGCACCGCGTCCGGCACGTCGCCCTGGAACGCCCGCGCCATCGCCAGTTCCACCTGGCCCATCAGGACGTTGCTGTTGAGCTCGCCGATCTCCCGGTAGCGCCGCAGCGCGGAACGCAGCAGCGTCTCGGCGCGCGGCATGTCGTCCGTGACCAGGGCCAGACAACCGGTGCGGTGTTCCGCGTACGCCACCGCCGTGGGGTTCGCGGACTGCTCGGCCTCCTCCCGGCACTCCTGGAGCACCGCCAGCGCGGGCACCGTGTCGCCCTGCAGGATCGCCACGTGGGCGAGTACCCACAGCGCCTTCAACCGGGCCGGCTCGCCCGCCGTCCGCTCCGGGTCCAGCCGCACCGCCTGCTCCAGCCAGCGCCGCCCCTCCGACAACCGCCCGCACCCCACCCAGTGGAACCACAGGGCACCCGCCAGATACTGGCCCAGGTGCGCCTCGTCCGGCTCCGTCAGACAGTGCTCCAGGGCGCTGCGCAGGTTCGGCAGCTCCACGTCCACCCGCGCGGTGACCTCGTGCTGGCGCGGCGAGAACCACTCCAGCTCGCACCAGGTCGCCAGGCCCACGTACCAGTCCCGGTGCCGCCGCCGTATCCGCGGCGCGTCGCCCGTCGCCTCCAGCCAGTCGGCGCCGTACGCCCGCACCGTGTCGAGCATCCGGTAGCGCACCCCGGCCGGGGTCTCCTCGCGGGCCAGCACGGACTGCGCGAGCAGCGCGGAGAGCACGTCGAGCACGTCGTCGGCGGGCAGGCCCTCGCCGCCGCACACGTACTCGGCGGCCTCCAGGTCGAACGGCCCCGTGAACACCGACAGCCGCGCCCACAGCAGCCGCTCCGCGGGCGTGCACAGCTCGTGGCTCCAGCCGATCGCCGTGCGCAGCGTCCGGTGCCGGGGCAGCGCGGTGCGGTCCCCGCCGGTCAGCAGACGGAAGCGGTCGTCCAGCCGTTGCAGCACCTGTCCCGGCGACAGCGCGCCCAGCCGCCCCGCGGCCAGCTCGATCGCCAACGGGATCCCGTCCAGGCGCCGGCACAGCTCGCGCATCTCCCCGTGGCCGTCGTCCAGGTCGGCGTCGTACCCGTACGTCAGGTGCCGCTGCCGCGCCCGGACGGTCAGCAGTTCCACCGCCTCCTCCGGCCTCAGCGGTGCCAGCGGAAGCAGCCGCTCCCCGGTCACGGCCAGCGGTCTGCGCCCCACCGCCAGGACGCGCAGCCCCGAGGCCCGGCCCAGCAGGTCGGTCACGAGCGCGGCACAGGCGTCCACCAGATGCTCGACCCCGTCGAGGACCAGGAGCAGCTCTCGCTCGGCGAGGTGCGCGAGCAGCGTCTCGCGCGGCAGCCGGGTCGTGTGGTCGGTCAGGCCGAGCGCCTCCACGACCGCGTAGTCGACGAACTCCTCGTCGCGCACCGGCGCCAGTTCCACCCGCCACACCCCGTCCCGGGGCGCGCACCGCGCGGCCGCCCGCGCCGCCAGCCGCGACTTCCCGACCCCGCCGGTCCCGGTCACGGTCACCAGCCGCCCGGAGCCCAGCGCCCGGGCCAGCTCCGCGAGCTCCGCCGCTCTCCCCACGAAGGTGTCGAGTTCCAGGGAGAGGTTGCCGTGCGGGATGCCGTCGCGCCGAAGGTCTCGCATGGAACACGGAGCGTACTGAACCGTATTCACTCCGTACAATCCCTCCTCGTGACTTCACCGCACTCCGCCGCGCGCGGTCGGTAATCCGGTACGGAGCCCCGCGCCCGGCGCGATAGGCTCGGTGCACGACTTTTCCCGATGTTCAGGCACGTCTTTCAGGGAGCGGGTGCACAGTGTCCGGTGGCGAGGTGGCCGGGATCCTGGTGGCCGTCTTCTGGGCGATCCTGGTCTCCTTCCTCGCCGTCGCGCTGGCGAGGCTGGCCCAGACGCTCAGGGCGACCACCAAGCTGGTGGCGGACGTGACCGACCAGGCCGTCCCGCTGCTGTCCGACGCCTCGTCGGCGGTGCGCTCCGCGCAGACCCAGATCGACCGGGTCGACGCGATCGCCTCGGACGTCCAGGAGGTCACGTCGAATGCCTCCGCGCTGTCCACCACCGTGGCCTCCACCTTCGGCGGCCCCCTGGTCAAGGTCGCCGCGTTCGGGTACGGCGTACGGCGGGCACTCGGCGGTCGCAAGGAGGGCGAGCCCGCGCGCCCGGCCAAGCAGCCGCGGCGTACCGTGATCGTGGGCCGTACGATCCCGGACGCGCGGCGGACGAAGCGGAAGAAGGGCTGATCCAGCGATGTTCCGCCGTACGTTCTGGTTCGGCACCGGCGTCGCCGCCGGTGTGTGGGCCACCACCAAGGTCAACCGGAAGCTCAGGCAGCTGACCCCCGAGAGCCTCGCCGCCACCGCGGCGAACAAGGCGCTCGACGCGGGCACCCGGATCAAGGACCGCGCGGTGGGCTTCGCGCTCGACGTCCGCGACAACATGGCCCAGCGGGAGGCCGAACTGGACGACGCGCTCGGGCTGAACGCCCCCGTCGACCACGAACTCCCCGCACCCCGGCGTTCCCGCGCCATCGAGAACCGCAACACCGAGAACGGCAACACCCCGACGTACGTCGACAGGACGACGTACTCGTACAACCGGAATGAGGACCACTGATGGAGTCGGCCGAGATTCGTCGCCGCTGGTTGAGCTTCTTCGAGGAGCGCGGGCACACCGTCGTCCCTTCGGCGTCGCTCATCGCGGACGACCCGACTCTGCTGCTGGTCCCGGCCGGCATGGTGCCGTTCAAGCCCTACTTCCTGGGTGAGGTCAAGCCGCCCTTCGACCGCGCCACCAGCGTGCAGAAGTGCGTGCGCACGCCGGACATCGAAGAGGTCGGCAAGACCACGCGCCACGGCACGTTCTTCCAGATGTGCGGCAACTTCTCCTTCGGCGACTACTTCAAGGAAGGCGCCATCAAGCTCGCCTGGGAGCTGCTCACCAGCCCCCAGGACAAGGGCGGTTACGGCCTCGACCCCGAGCGCCTGTGGATCACCGTCTACAAGGACGACGACGAGGCCGAGCGCATCTGGCACGACGTCGTGGGCGTCCCGTCCGAGCGCATCCAGCGGCTCGGCAAGAAGGACAACTACTGGTCCATGGGCGTCCCCGGCCCCTGCGGCCCCTGCTCCGAGATCAACTACGACCGCGGCCCCGAGTTCGGAGCCGAGGGCGGCCCCGCCGTCAACGACGAGCGGTACGTGGAGATCTGGAACCTCGTCTTCATGCAGTACGAGCGGGGCGAGGGCATCGGCAAGGAGGACTTCGAGATCCTCGGGGACCTGCCGAGCCAGAACATCGACACCGGGCTCGGCCTGGAGCGGCTCGCCATGATTCTGCAGGGCGTGCAGAACATGTACGAGATCGACACCTCCATGGCCGTCATCAAGAAGGCCACCGAGCTGACCGGCGTGGCCTACGGCGACGCCCACGCCTCGGACGTCTCCCTGCGCGTGGTCACCGACCACATGCGCACCTCCGTGATGCTCATCGGCGACGGTGTCACCCCCGGCAACGAGGGCCGCGGCTACGTGCTGCGCCGCATCATGCGCCGTGCCATCCGCAACATGCGCCTGCTCGGCGCCACCGGTCCGGTCGTCAAGGACCTGACCGACGTCGTGATCGGGATGATGGGGCAGCAGTACCCCGAGCTGATCACCGACCGCGAGCGGATCGAGAAGGTCGCCCTCGCCGAGGAGAACGCCTTCCTGAAGACGCTGAAGGCCGGCACCAACATCCTCGACACCGCCGTCAGCGACACCAAGGCCGCCGGTGGCAGCGTCCTCGCCGGCGACAAGGCCTTCCTGCTCCACGACACCTGGGGCTTCCCGATCGACCTCACCCTGGAGATGGCCGCCGAGCAGGGGCTCTCCGTGGACGAGGCCGGCTTCCGGCGCCTGATGAAGGAGCAGCGGGAGCGCGCCAAGGCCGACGCCCAGGCCAAGAAGACCGGCCACGCCGGCGTCGGCGCCTACCGCGAGATCGCCGACCAGGCCGGTGCCACCGACTTCGTCGGCTACAGCGACACCGAGAGCGAGTCTCGAATCGTCGGCATCCTCGTCGACGGTGCCTCCTCCCCGGCCGCCACCGAGGGCGACGAGGTCGAGATCGTCCTCGACCGCACCCCGTTCTACGCCGAGGGCGGCGGCCAGATCGGCGACACCGGCCGGATCAAGGTCGATTCCGGTGCCGTCATCGAGGTCCGGGACTGCCAGAAGCCGGTGCCGGGCGTGTACGTCCACAAGGGCGTCGTCCAGGTCGGCGAGATCACCGTCGGCGCCAAGGCCCACGCCTCCATCGACGACCGGCGCCGCAAGGCCATCGCCCGCGCCCACTCGGCCACCCACCTCACCCACCAGGCGCTGCGCGACGCCCTCGGCCCGACGGCCGCCCAGGCCGGATCCGAGAACCAGCCCGGCCGCTTCCGCTTCGACTTCGGCTCGCCGTCCGCCGTGCCGACGGCCGTGATGACCGACGTCGAGCAGAAGATCAACGAGGTGCTCGCCCGCGACCTCGACGTGCGCGCCGACGTCATGGGCATCGACGAGGCCAAGAAGCAGGGCGCCATCGCCGAGTTCGGCGAGAAGTACGGCGAGCGCGTGCGCGTCGTGACCATCGGCGACTTCTCCAAGGAGCTGTGCGGCGGCACCCACGTGCACAACACCGCCCAGCTGGGGCTGGTCAAGCTGCTCGGCGAGTCGTCCATCGGCTCCGGGGTGCGCCGCATCGAGGCCCTGGTCGGCGTCGACGCCTACAACTTCCTCGCCCGTGAGCACACGGTCGTCGCCCAGCTCCAGGAGCTGATCAAGGGCCGTCCGGAGGAGCTTCCGGAGAAGGTCTCCGCCATGCTCGGCAAGCTGAAGGACGCCGAGAAGGAGATCGAGAAGTTCCGCGCCGAGAAGGTCCTCCAGGCCGCCGGCTCGCTCGCCGACTCCGCCAAGGACGTGCGCGGTGTCGCCCTGGTGACCGGTCAGGTCCCGGACGGCACCACCGCCGACGACCTGCGCAAGCTGGTCCTCGACGTGCGCGGCCGCATCCAGGGCGGCCGGGCCGCCGTCGTCGCCCTGTTCACCACGGTGAACGGCAAGCCCCTCACCGTCATCGCCACCAACGATGCCGCCCGCGAGCGCGGTCTCAAGGCCGGTGACCTGGTGCGTGCCGCCGCCAAGACCCTCGGTGGCGGCGGTGGCGGCAAGCCGGACGTCGCCCAGGGCGGTGGCCAGAACCCGGCCGCCATCGGTGACGCCGTCGACGCCGTCGAGCGGCTCGTGGCGGACACCGCCAAGTGAGCGACTCGTGGAACGGCCGGACGGAAGGTCAGGCGGAGGGCCGGACGGACGACCGGCCGGACGGCCCGGTCATGCGCCGTGGCCGCCGCCTGGCGATCGACGTCGGGGACGCCCGTATCGGGGTCGCGTCCTGCGACCCCGACGGGATTCTCGCCACGCCGGTGGAGACCGTTCCCGGACGGGACATCCCGGCAGCACACCGCCGCCTGCGGCAGCTGGTCGAGGAGTACGAGCCGATCGAGGTCGTCGTCGGTCTCCCTCGCTCCCTCAAGGGGGGTGAGGGACCGGCCGCGGTCAAGGTCAGGGGCTTCGCGCAGGAGCTGGCCCGCGGCATCGCGCCGGTGCCGGTCAGGCTGGTCGACGAGCGGATGACGACGGTGACCGCCAGCCAGGGGCTGCGCGCCTCGGGAGTGAAGTCCAAGAAGGGCCGGTCCGTCATCGACCAGGCCGCCGCTGTGATCATCCTTCAGCAGGCACTGGAATCCGAACGGGTGTCAGGCAGGCCACCCGGTGAGGGCGTCGAAGTGGTCATCTGATCGCGATACGGTAACGTTCCGCGCGATGCGGAGGCATTCGAACAGCCACCGCACAGCAAGAGGCGGAACGGAAGACGGCCCTCCATGACAGGCCGAGCGCGCCGTCGCCTCGCGGCTCTAGGGGATCGATGACTGAGTATGGCCGGGGCCCAGGCTCCGAACCGTGGCATCCGGAGGACCCGTTGTACGGGGACGGCGGATGGGGCGGACAGCAGGCCCACGCGGGTCAGCAGTCCCCCTACGGCGGCCAGCCGCAGCAGTATCCGGAGCAGCAGTCCCAGCAGCAGTACGGCGAGTGGGGCGACGGCGGCCAGTCCGCCTACGGTCAGCAGTCGCAGTACGGCCAGTACGGTCAGCAGCACCCCGAGCCGCAGTACGACCAGTACCAGCAGAATCCGCAGTACGACCAGTACGAGCAGTACGGTCAGCAGCAGTACGACCAGCAGTACGCGCCCCAGGGACAGTCCCAGCAGGGCCACGACGGCGGCGGCTGGGGCACCGGCGCGCAGCCTCCCGCGCAGTACCCCGCCGACCCGTCGGACCCCTACGGGCAGCAGGCCGCCGCCTACGGCGCCGAACAGCCCGACTTCTACGGCACCCCGGAGGCGTACCCGCCCCCCGAGCCACCGGGCCGCCGGCGTGCCGAGCCCGAACCGCAGGACACCGACCGGGACGCCGGTCCCGACGAGGGAGAGCACGCCTTCTTCGCGGACGGGGACGCCGACGAGAAGGAGGACGGCGGCGACGACGGCGCAGCGCGGGGCGACCGCAGGGGCCGGGGCGGCAAGCCCAAGAAGGGCCGCAACGGAGTCGCGTGCCTCGTGGTCTGCCTGGTGCTGGGCGGCGCAGTGGCGGGAGTCGGATACTTCGGCTTCCAGTTCTACCAGGAACGTTTCGGCGCGGCCCCGGACTACGCGGGTGACGGCAACGGCGAGCAGGTGACCGTCACGATCCCCAAGGGCGCGGGCGGCTCCACCATCGGCCAGGAGCTCAAGCGGAAGGGCGTGGTGAAGAGCGTCGACGCCTTCATCGCCGCACAGCAGAGCAACCCGCAGGGCAAGAGCATCCAGGACGGCGTGTACACGCTGCAGAAGGAGATGTCGGCCGAGGCCGCGATCGAGCTGCTGCTCAATCCCAAGAGCCGCAGCAACCTGATCATCGCCGAGGGCAAACGCAACGCCAGCATCTACAAGGACATCGACAAGCGCCTCGAACTGGACGAGGGCACCACCGCCAAGGTCGCCAAGGCCGAGTGGAAGAACCTCGGCCTGCCCGACTGGGCGATGAACCACGAGAACGTCAAGGACCCGCTGGAAGGCTTCCTCTACCCGTCGAGCTACTCGGCGGCCAAGGGCCAGAAGCCCGAGGACGTGCTGAGGCAGATGGTGGCGCGGGCCAGCGAGCAGTACGAGAAGATCGGGCTCGAGGAGAAGGCGGAGGGCCTCGGCCTCGAAGATCCGTGGCAGCTGCTCACCGTGGCGAGCCTGGTGCAGGCGGAGGGCAAGACGCACGAGGACTTCCGCATGATGTCCGAGGTCATCTACAACCGGCTCAAGCCCACCAACACCGAGACCAACCAGGAACTGCAGTTCGACTCGTCCTTCAACTACCTGCTCGGCCAGAGCGAGATCCACATCAGCGAGTCCGAGATCAACAGCAACCCGGACCCGTACAACACCTACACCAACAAGGGCCTGCCGCCCGGACCCATCAGCAACCCCGGTGAAGAGGCCCTGAAGGCGGCGCTCGATCCCACGGACGACGGCTGGATGTACTTCGTGGCCACCGACGGCCTGAGCAAGACCGAGTTCGCCAAGACGCACGACGACTTCCTGAAGCTGAAGGACAAGTTCGATGCCAGCTCGGGCAACTGACCGTCGGCGAGCCGCCGTTCTCGGCTCGCCGATCGCCCACTCCCTCTCCCCGGCCCTGCACCGCACCGCCTACGCCGAGCTGGGCCTGGAGGGCTGGACGTACGACCGCTTCGACGTCGACGAGGAGGCGCTGCCCGGCTTCTTCGAGGGGCTGGGCCCCGAGTGGGCGGGGCTGTCGCTGACCATGCCGCTCAAGCGGGCGGTCATCCCGCTGCTCGACGGGATCAGTGAGACGGCGGCCTCCGTGGACGCGGTGAACACCGTGGTCCTCACCGAGGACGGCCGCAGGACCGGCGACAACACCGACATCCCGGGCATGGTCGCCGCCCTGCGCGAGCACGGCATCGAGAAGGCCGAGACCGCGGCCGTCCTCGGCGCCGGCGCCACCGCGTCCTCCGCGCTGGCCGCGCTGGCCCGGATCTGTACCGGCGAGATCGCCGTCTACGTACGCAGCCGGGCGCGCGCCGCCGAGATGCGGGGCTGGGCCGAGCGGCTGGACGTCGACGTGCGCATCGCGGACTGGGCGGACGCCGAGGAGGCGCTGCACGCCCCTCTGGTGGTGGCCACCACCCCGGCCGGCGCCACCGACGCCCTCGCCGCCGCCGTCCCGGAGATGCCCGCGACCCTCTTCGACGTGCTCTACGACCCGTGGCCGACCGCCCTCGCCGCCCGCTGGTCGGCCCACGGCGGTGCGGTCGTCAGCGGCCTCGACCTGCTGCTGCACCAGGCGGTGCTCCAGGTGGAGCAGATGACGGGCCGCGCTCCGGCCCCCCTCGCCGCCATGCGCACGGCGGGGGAGCGGGCCCTGGCCGACCGCTAGCCTCCGCGGTCCCGCGGGCGCGCCCACGGCGTCGTCCGACGTCCGCGCCACCGTCCGCCAGATGGACCGGCGGCCGGGTCCGGGGCCCGGACGTGGGAGGATCGGAGGTGGCGGACCGGGGCCGCGCACCCGGACACGCCGTCGCCGTACGCAGAGAAGACGCGTACGCAGGGCATAACCGGGGCGCGAGCACTGAGGAGCACCGTTGAGCAGGTTGCGCTGGCTGACCGCGGGGGAGTCCCACGGTCCCGCACTCGTCGCGACGCTGGAGGGTCTGCCCGCCGGCGTACCGATCACCACGGACATGGTGGCGGACCATCTGGCGAGGCGACGGCTCGGCTACGGTCGCGGCGCACGCATGAAGTTCGAGCGGGACGAGGTCACCTTCCTCGGCGGCGTCCGGCACGGGCTCACCCTCGGTTCCCCGGTCGCGGTCATGGTCGGCAACACCGAGTGGCCGAAGTGGGAGCAGGTCATGGCGGCCGACCCGGTCGACCCGGAGGTGCTGGCCGGCCTGGCCCGTAACGCGCCGCTGACCCGCCCCCGCCCCGGCCACGCCGACCTCGCGGGCATGCAGAAGTACGGCTTCGACGAGGCCCGGCCGATCCTGGAGCGCGCCTCCGCGCGGGAGACGGCCGCCCGGGTGGCCCTGGGCGCCGTGGCACGGTCGTACCTGAAGGAGACGGCCGGCATCGAGATCGTCAGCCACGTCGTCGAACTGGCTGCGGCGAAGGCCCCCTACGGGGTGTACCCGACCCCGGCGGACGTCGAGAAGCTGGACGCCGACCCGGTGCGCTGCCTGGACGCGGACGCCTCGAAGGCGATGGTCGCGGAGATCGACCAGGCCCACAAGGACGGCGACACCCTCGGTGGCGTGGTCGAGGTGCTGGCGTACGACGTCCCGGTCGGTCTCGGCTCGCACGTGCACTGGGACCGCCGGCTGGACGCCCGGCTGGCCGCCGCCCTCATGGGCATCCAGGCCATCAAGGGCGTCGAGGTCGGCGACGGCTTCGACCTGGCGCGGGTGCCGGGTTCGAAGGCGCACGACGAGATCCTGGCCGGCCCCGACGGCATCAGGCGGGCGTCCGGCCGCTCCGGCGGCACCGAGGGCGGTCTGACCACCGGCGAGCTGCTGCGCGTGAAGGCGGCCATGAAGCCGATCGCGACCGTGCCGCGGGCGCTCAAGACCGTGGACGTCGCCACCGGCGAGGCCACCCAGGCCCACCACCAGCGCTCCGACGTGTGCGCGGTGCCGGCGGCCGGCATCGTCGCCGAGGCGATGGTCGCCCTGGTCCTGGCGGACGCGGTCGCGGAGAAGTTCGGCGGCGACAGCGTGCCGGAGACCCGCCGCAACGTGCGGTCCTACCTCGACAACCTGGCCATCCGATGAGCGCACCGCTGATCGTCCTGGTCGGACCGATGGGCGTCGGCAAGTCCACGGTGGGGCAGCTGCTGGCCGAGCGCCTCGGCACCGGCTACCGGGACACGGACGAGGACATCGTCTCCGCGCAGGGGCGGGCCATCGCCGAGATCTTCGTCGACGAGGGCGAGGCGGCCTTCCGGGCCCTGGAGAAGGAGTCCGTGAGGGCCGCTCTCGCCGGGCACGAGGGCGTCCTCGCCCTCGGTGGCGGCGCGATCCTGGACGCCGACACCCGCGCGCTGCTCGCCGGGCAGCGCGTCGTCTACCTCTCGATGGACGTCGAGGAGGCCGTCCGGCGCACCGGCCTGAACGCCGCGCGCCCGCTCCTCGCGGTCAACCCGCGCAAGCAGTGGCGCGAGCTGATGGAGGCCCGCCGCGGCCTCTACGAAGAGGTCGCCACGGTCGTCGTCGCCACGGACGGCCGCACGCCCGAAGAAGTCACCCAAGCCGTCCTGGACGCAGTGGAGTTGAAGGAAGCATGAGCGAGGCAGTCACCCGGATCCAGGTCGGCGGCACCGCGGGCAGCGATGCCTACGAGGTTCTGGTGGGCCGACAGCTCCTGGGCGAGCTGGCCGGGCTGATCGGCCCGAGGGCCAAGCGGGTCGCGGTGATCCACCCGGAGGCCCTCGCCGAGACCGGCGACGCGCTGCGCGCCGACCTCGCGGGGCAGGGCTACGAGGCGATCGCCATCCAGGTGCCCAACGCCGAGGAGGCGAAGACCGCCGAGGTCGCCGCCTACTGCTGGAAGGCGCTGGGCCAGTCCGGCTTCACCCGCACCGACGTCATCGTCGGCGTCGGCGGCGGCGCCAGCACCGACCTGGCCGGGTTCGTGGCCGCGACCTGGCTGCGCGGCGTCCGCTGGATCGCCGTCCCCACCACCGTGCTGGCCATGGTGGACGCGGCCGTCGGCGGCAAGACCGGCATCAACACCGCCGAGGGCAAGAACCTCGTCGGCTCCTTCCACCCGCCCGCCGGCGTCCTGTGCGACCTGGCCGCCCTGGACTCGCTCCCGGTCAACGACTACGTCTCCGGACTCGCCGAGGTCATCAAGGCCGGCTTCATCGCCGACCCGGCGATCCTCGACCTGATCGAGTCCGACCCCCAGGCCGCGCGCACCCCGGCCGGACCGCACACCGCGGAGCTGATCGTGCGCTCCATCAAGGTCAAGGCGGAGGTCGTCTCCTCCGACCTGAAGGAAGCGGGCCTGCGGGAGATCCTCAACTACGGCCACACCCTCGGCCACGCCATCGAGAAGAACGAGCGCTACAAGTGGCGCCACGGCGCCGCCGTCTCCGTCGGCATGCACTTCGCCGCCGAACTGGGCCGCCTCGCGGGCCGTCTGGACGACGCCACCGCCGACCGGCACCGCAGCATCCTCGAAGCGGTCGGCCTGCCCCTGCACTACCGCTACGACCAGTGGCCCAAGCTCGTCGAGAACATGAAGGTCGACAAGAAGTCCCGCGGAGACCTGCTGCGCTTCATCGTCCTGGACGGCCTCGCCAAGCCCACCGTGCTGGAGGGACCCGACCCGGCCGTCCTCCTCGCCGCCTACGGCGAGGTGGGCGAGTAGTACCCCGCCGCACCTTCCGCCCGATTCGCCTTGCGCGACGGGCACTTCGTACCGCCCCCGGCCGTTCACCGAACGACGGCCGGGGGCGGTACCGTTCGGACGGGGATCCCCTCACGCCCTTTAGGCTGTGGGGAAGCGGGCGGGCCCCCCTTCCCGCCGCCAGCGCCCATCGCCTGTACGAGACGGAGTGGCACCGGATGCAGCACGCAGTGGGTTCTCCGCTGCCGCCGCCCCATCAGCCGGGGCACGGACCGGCCGTCGGCTGGTCACCGGCCGCGCACCACCCGGGCCCGCACCAGGGTTCCACCCCCGTACCGCCGCCCGCGGCGCCGGGCTACCCCATGCGGGCCCCGCACCCCGCGGCTTCCCAGCAGGCCCCGCACCCGGCCCCGGGACCGCACCCGGCCCAGGGACCTCACCCGGCCCAGGGTCCGTACCCGGCCCAGGGACCTCACCCGGCCCAGGGACCTCACCCGGCCCAGGGTCCGCACCAGGCTCCGGGTCCGCACCAGGCGGCTCCCGTGCCGCCCCCGCCGGACACCACCGGCCACGTACCGCTGCCGCCCGGCGGCCCCGTGGCCGTGCCCAGCGTGCCGCCTGCCGCGTCCACCGCGCCCGACCCGGCCACGACCACCCTGGCGGTGCTGCTCATCGGCCCCGCGGGAGCCGGCAAGACCAGCGTCGCCAAGTACTGGGCGGACCACCGCCGGGTCCCCACCGCCCACATCAGCCTCGACGACGTCCGCGAATGGGTCCGCTCCGGCTTCGCCGACCCCCAGACCGGGTGGAACGAGAACTCCGAGGCCCAGTACCGCCTCGCCCGCCGCACCTGCGGCTTCTCCGCCCGCAACTTCCTCGCCAACGGCATCTCCTGCATCCTCGACGACGCGGTCTTCCCGGACCGCCCCGTCGTCGGCCTCGGCGGCTGGAAGCGGCACGTCGGCCCCGGCCTGCTCCCGGTCGTCCTCCTGCCGGGCCTGGACATCGTCCTGGAGCGCAACGCCGAACGCAGCGGCAACCGGCGGCTCACCGACGAGGAGGTCGCCCGCATCCACGGCCGTATGGCCGGCTGGTACGGCTCGGGTCTCCCGATCATCGACAACTCCACGCTGGACATACCGGAAACCGCCCAGGTCCTGAACGAGGTCCTGACCCGTTCCATAGCAAGCCCGCCGAACTGGTAGCGAGAGGGAGACCGGGGAGCGCCCGAAGGGGCGCGGGGAACTGCGCGACCAGCCCCACCGGTGGCCGGACGGCGCCCAACCTCCAGTCGCCCCCCGCAGACCGACCGCCCCCGCTTCCCCACTCGGCCTCTCCCGAGCGGCGCCCCCCGAGCGGAGCTCTTACGCTCGGCCCATGTCAGAGGTGTACGCGGCCCGCCGGACGCGCCTACGAGAACGCTGCAACGCGGGCGGCAGCGCGGCGGCGCTCGTCTCCCGGCCCGCCAACGTGCGCTATCTCGCGGGCGCGGCCCCGCACGGCGCCGTGCTGCTGCTCGGCAAGACCGAGGATCTGCTGGTCTGCTCGGGCCCGCCGGACGACCGGCCGACGGACGGCGTCCGGCCCGACGACTCCCTGCCGGTGCGGGCGCTGCCCGGACCCGGCGGCGACCCGGCCGTCGCGGCCACCGGCCTCGCCGCGGCCCAGGGGGCCGAGTCCCTCGCCACCGAGGACCACCACCTCACCGTGGTCCGGCACCGCGCCATGCACTCGGTCGCACCCCGGCTGCGCCTGACCGACCTCGGTCAGGCGGTCGAGCAGCTCCGGGTGGTCAAGGACGAGGAGGAGATCTCCTGCCTTCGCATCGGCGCCGAGATCGCCGACCAGGCCCTCGGCGAACTCCTGGAGTCCATCCTGGTCGGCCGCACCGAGCGGCACCTCGCCCTGGAGCTGGAGCGCCGGCTGGTCGACCACGGCGCCGACGGCCCGGCCTTCCCCACCTCCGTCGGCACGGGCCCGAACTCGGGGCGCCGCGGCCACCGCCCCACCGACCGGCGCGTGGAGGAGGGCGACTTCCTCTCCGTCTGCCTGGGCGCGACCTACCGCGGCTACCGCTGCGAGATCGGCCGTACGTTCGTCATCGGCACCTCGCCGGCCGACTGGCAGATCGAACTGTACGACCTCGTCTTCTCCGCCCAGCGGGCCGGCCGGGAGGCCCTCGCACCCGGCGCCGCCTGCCGCGATGTCGATCGCGCCGCCCGCCAGGCACTGGACTCGGCCGGGTACGCGGAGAACCTTCCGACCCTCACCGGCCACGGTGTCGGACTCGAAATCGACGAGGACCCGCAGTTGGCCCCCGCGGCCATGGGTAAACTGGACGCTTGTGTGCCGGTCACCGTCGAACCGGGGGTCCACCTCCCGGGCCGGGGCGGGGTCCGGATCGATGACACGCTCGTCGTGCGCCCCGAGGCGGACGGCGGACCCGAGCTACTCACCATCACGACCAAGGAGCTGCTCGCGCTCTAGCCTTCGCGCTGCGCGCCTGCCCGCCCCGAGGTCGTCC
The DNA here is from genome assembly GCF_055603605.1 of Streptomyces sp. NPDC037271. Lineage (NCBI taxonomy): Bacteria > Bacillati > Actinomycetota > Actinomycetes > Kitasatosporales > Streptomycetaceae > Streptomyces > Streptomyces sp. NPDC037271. Next base: position 1,288 of record NZ_JBVJVN010000020.1, on the reverse strand, counting down.
ACGTCAGTCCAGTCCAGGAGATTCCGCAACCGTGGCTTCCACGAACGACCTCAAGAACGGCATGGTGCTCAAGCTCGAAGGCGGCCAGCTCTGGTCCGTCGTCGAGTTCCAGCACGTCAAGCCCGGCAAGGGCCCTGCCTTCGTGCGCACCAAGCTCAAGAACGTGCTCTCCGGCAAGACCGTCGACAAGACCTTCAACGCCGGCGTCAAGGTCGAGACGGCCACTGTCGACAAGCGTGACATGCAGTTCTCCTACATGGACGGCGAGTACTTCGTCTTCATGGACATGGAGACCTACGACCAGCTGCACGTCGACCGCAAGGCCGTCGGCGACGCCGCCAACTTCCTGATCGAGGGCTTCACCGCCACCGTCGCCCAGCACGAGGGCGAGGTGCTCTTCGTCGAGCTGCCCGCCGCCGTCGAGCTGACCATCCAGGAGACCGAGCCCGGCGTCCAGGGCGACCGCTCCACCGGCGGCACCAAGCCCGCCACGCTGGAGACCGGCTACCAGATCCAGGTCCCGCTCTTCATCACCACCGGTGAGAAGATCAAGGTCGACACCCGCTCGAGCGACTACCTCGGCCGGGTGAACAGCTAACCGTGGCTGCCCGCAACACGGCCCGCAAGCGCGCCTTCCAGATCCTCTTCGAGGGCGATCAGCGCGGCGCCGACGTCCTGACGGTACTCGCCGACTGGGTCCGGCACTCCCGGTCCGACACCCGGCAGCCGCCGGTGAGCGAGTACACGATGGAGCTGGTCGAGGGCTACGCCGAGCGCGCGCAGCGCATCGACGAGCTCATCGCCCAGTACTCGGTCGGCTGGACGCTCGACCGCATGCCGGTCGTCGACCGCAACATCCTGCGCCTGGGCGCGTACGAGCTGATCTGGGTCGACGCGACCCCGGACGCCGTCGTCCTGGACGAGATGGTGCAGCTGGCGAAGGAGTTCTCCACGGACGATTCGCCCGCGTTCGTCAACGGACTGCTCGGCCGGCTGAAGGACCTCAAGCCCTCGCTGCGTCGCGACGAGAGCTGAGAGAGGCGCCGGGACCGACAGAGGGAAAGACCCCCACCACGCCGGAGGGCCCGCAGCAGGCGCGCTGCGGGCCCTCCGGCGCGGTCGCGCCGCACCGCCCGGCCTGAGCCCCGTGAGGCACACGACAAGCCGCCGGGGGGGGGGGGGGGGGGGGGGGGGGGGGGGGGCAGGGGGGGGGGGGGGGGGGGGGGGGGGGGGGGGGGGGGGGGCGCCGGGGGGGGGAAAAGATATATGACGTTGGCGCTCCCTGCGA
>NZ_JBVJVN010000019.1:55508-148395 GCF_055603605.1 Streptomyces sp. NPDC037271 | reverse complement strand
GCCGGGGCCGCGTATGTGCCGGTGGACGTGGAGTATCCGGGTGCGCGGATCGGCTGGTTGCTGGAGGACGCGCGGCCCGGGCTGGTGCTGACCACACGTACGGCTGCGGCCAGTCTGCCGGAGAACCTGTCCGTGGACGTCGTACTGCTGGACGAGGTCGGGACCGAAGGCCTGTCGGGTGAGGAGATCGCTGACGGGGAACGCGTGGTGCCGTTGCTGCTCTCGCACCCGGCGTATGTCATCTACACGTCGGGTTCGACGGGTCGTCCGAAGGGTGTGGAGGTCACTCACGCCGGTGTGGCGGGGTTCGCGGCGGGTCTGGTGGATCGGATGGGTGTCGGCGTGGGTGGCCGTGTGCTGCGTACGGCGTCGCTGAGTTTCGACGCGTCGGTGCTGGAGCTGGTTCTGGCGTGGGGTTCCGGGTCGGCGCTGGTGGTGCCGGAGGGCGGGTCCGGGCTGGCGGGGGAGGATCTGGAAGCGGCGCTGTCCGTCGGTGGGGTGACGCATGCGTTCTTGCCGCCGTCGGTGGTGGCGACGTTGCCGGACGGCGCGTGGGAGCGGCTGGAGGGTCTGGTGGCTCTGGCGGTGGGGGCGGAGGCGTGTCCGCCTGAGCTGGTATCCCGCTGGACGTGTGGCGGACGGCGTGTGGTGAACGCGTACGGTCCGACGGAGATCACGGTGGCCGCTGCGATCAGCGACCCGTTGACCGCGGGTGGGGGCGCTCCGATCGGGCGTGCGGTGCCGGGTGCGGGTCTGTTCGTGCTGGACGAGCGCCTGGCGTTTGTTCCGGTGGGTGTGCCGGGTGAGTTGTATGTGTCCGGGCCGGGGTTGGCGCGCGGGTATGCGGGGCGGCCGGGTCTGACCGCCGGCCGTTTCGTGGCCAGCCCCTTCGGTGGTGCTGGCGAGCGGATGTATCGCACGGGTGACCTGGTGTGCTGGAACGCGGATGGTCAGCTGGAGTACCTGGGTCGTGTTGATGATCAGGTGAAGATCCGCGGCTTCCGTATCGAGCCGGGCGAGGTCCAGGCGGCGTTGGAGGCCGAGCCGGGTGTCTCCCGGGCCGTGGTAGTCGCCCGTCCGCACCACGACGACACCCGCCTCGTCGCCTACATCGTCCCCGAGGACCGTCTCGGCGGCCGCTCCCTCGGTGCTCTGCGGGAGTCGCTGAGCCGTGACCTGCCCAGGTACATGGTGCCGTCGGCCATCGTCGCGCTGGACGAGTTCCCGCTGACCGTGAGCGGGAAGATCGACCGGAGCGCGCTGCCGGCGCCGGAGTACGGCGGGGCCGGCACGTCCCGTGCGCCGCGCACCCAGACCGAAGAGGTCCTGTGCGAGTTGTTCGCCGGGGTGCTGGGTGTTCCGGCGGTGGGTGTCGACGACGACTTCTTCGGTCTGGGTGGTCATTCGTTGTTGGCGACCCGGTTGGTGAGTCGGGTGCGTGCGGTGCTGGGGGTGGAGTTGCCTTTGCGGGCGTTGTTCGACGCGCCGACGGTGGCGGGGCTCGCGGGTCGGTTGTCTGACGCGGGTTCGCGTCCGGTGCTGGAGCGGCGGGAGCGGCCGGAGGTGCTGCCGTTGTCGTTCGCGCAGCGCAGGCTGTGGTTCCTGTACAAGTTCGAGGGCGCGTCGGCGACGTACAACATGCCGCTCGTCCTCAGGCTCACCGGGAAGCTGGACATCGGCGCTCTGGAGGCCGCGCTCAACGATGTCATCGCGCGGCACGAGCCGCTGCGGACCGTCTTCCCCGACTTTGACGGACGGCCCCACCAGCGGGTGCTCGGTCCGGAGCAGGCGCGGATCGGCGTCGAGGTGGAGGAGATCGGCGAGGAGCAGGTGCCCGAGCGGGTGGCCCGGATCGTGCGGCACGGGTTCGAACTGGACAGGGAGATACCGTTCCGGGCCGGGCTGCTGGTCACCGGGCCCGACGCGTCCGTGCTGGTCGTGGTCATCCACCACATCGCGGCCGACGGCTGGTCGATGGGGCCGCTGACGCGTGACCTGGTCGCCGCGTACACCGCGCGCCGGGACGGGGCACGACCCGAGTGGGCCCCGCTCCCGTTGCAGTACGCGGACTTCACCCTCTGGCAGCACGACCTGCTCGGGGACGACTCCGATCCGGACAGTCTCTTCGTACGGCAGGCCGCGTACTGGGCGGACCAACTGGCCGGGTTGCCGGAGCAGGCCACGCTGCCGCCCGACCGGCCCCGCCCCGCGCTTCCCTCCTACCGCGGCGACGTCACGCAGTTCCGGATCGGCGCCGAGACCCATGCCGGACTGCGGGCGCTGGCCCGCTCCGCGGACTCGACGCTGTTCATGGTCCTCCAGGCGGGCCTGGCGGCACTGCTGTCGAGGCTCGGCGCCGGGGACGACATTCCCGTGGGCTCGCCCATAGCCGGCCGCGGCGACGAGAACCTGGACGACCTGGTCGGGTTCTTCGTCAGCACCCTGGTGCTGCGCACGGACACCTCCGGGGACCCGACCTTCGCCGAGCTGCTGGCCCGGGTGCGCGAGACCTGCCTGGCCGCGTACACGCACCAGGACCTGCCGTTCGAGTACCTGGTGGAGAAGGTCAACCCGCAGCGCTCCACCGCCCACCACCCGCTGTTCCAGGTCGTGCTGGTCCTGCAGAACGACGACGGCGCGCGCTTCGACCTGCCGGGGCTCCAGGTGGGGGCGGAGAAGGCGGGCGCGGGGTCGGCCAAGTTCGACGTCTTCGTCAGCGTCACCGAGACCTTCGACGAAGCGGGCGAGCCGGCCGGCCTCACCGGCCTCGTCGAATACGCCACCGACCTGTACGACGCGACGACCATCGACGTCTTCACCGCGCGCTGGACGCGCCTGCTCGACTCGGCGATCGGCGACCCCCGCCGGCCGGTCAGGTCGCTGGAGATCCTCGCACCGCACGAGCGCGGGACGCTGCTCGAATGGTCCGGAGCCGACCGCGCCGACCTGCCCCCGGTGACCCTGCCGGAACTCTTCCGGGCGGCGGTCGAACGGTCACCGGACGCCGTGGCGATGATCTCGGGCCGCGACGGGACGTCGTACAGCGAGCTGTCGTACGCCGAACTGGACCGCCGCTCGAACCGCGTCGCGCACCACCTGCTGGGACTCGGGGTCGGCCCCGGCCAACGGGTGGCGCTGCGGATGCGGCGCGGCCCGGAGCTCGTCGCCACCATCCTCGGCGTGGTGAAGACCGGCGCCGCGTACGTCCCGGTCGACCCGGACTATCCGGCCGAGCGGATCGCGTACATGCTCGCCGACGCGGAACCGGCCGTCGTCCTCGACGACGCCTGGACGGCCGGGGTGAACGAGGAGGCGCTGCCCGGCACCGACCCGGGCGTGCCGGTCCATCCCGCGCACACCGCGTACGTCATCTACACCTCCGGGTCCACCGGCCGCCCCAAGGGCGTCGAGGTCACCCACGCCGGGTTCGCCAACCTCGCGCGTGCGCAACTGGACGCGTTCGCGCTCGCCCCGGACAGCCGGGTGCTGCAGTTCGCCTCGCCCAGCTTCGACGTGTCGGTCTGGGAGCTGGTGATGGCCTTCGCCTCGGGCGCGGCCCTCGTGGCGGCCTCCGCCGACGCGCTGGCCGGCGACGCGCTGGCGGGAACGCTCAGCGGGCGTCGGGTGACCCATGTGACGCTGCCGCCCTCGGTACTGGCGACCCTTGACGCGCGGGGGCCGGGCGTGCCCTTCCCCGACCTGGCGGTTCTCCTGGTGGCCGGCGAGGCATGCTCGCCCGACCTCACGGAACGCTGGGCACCCGGGCGCCGCATGATCAACGCGTACGGGCCCACCGAGTCCACCGTCGGCGCGGCCATGAGCACGCCTCTGACCGGCCGCGAGAGCGGGGTCGTTCCCATGGGGCGGCCGCTGTTCGGACTGTCCGGCTACGTCCTGGACGGCGGTCTGCACCCGGTGCCGCAGGGGGTCGTCGGCGAGTTGTACGTGGCCGGGGCGGGCCTGGCCCGCGGCTACCTGGGCCGGCCGGGGCTCACCGCCGAACGGTTCGTGGCCAACCCGCTGGGCGGCCGGGGGGAGCGGATGTACCGCACCGGTGACGTCGTGCGGTGGAACGCCGACGGCCAGCTGGAGTACCTCGGTCGTGCCGACGACCAGGTGAAGATCCGCGGCTTCCGGGTGGAACCCGGCGAGATCCAGGCCGAGTTGCTGCGCCTGCCCGGCCTCGTCCAGGCCTTCGTGGCCGTCCACCGGCACGGAGGGACGGACCCGCGGCTGGTGGCGTACGTGGTGCCGGAGGACCCGGGCGGCTTCTCCGCGGCCGCCCTGCGCGAGGCCCTGCGCGAGCGGCTCCCCGGCTACATGGTCCCCTCGGCGGTGACGGCCCTGTCCGAACTGCCGCTCAGCCCCAACGGCAAGGTGGACCGCAAGGCGCTGCCCGCCCCCGACTACGGCGGCCGGGCCGGGCGCCCGCCGCGCACTCCGCGGGAAGAGGTGCTGTGCACCCTCTACGCCGAAGTGCTTGGCCTGCCCGGGGTGAGCGTGGACGACGGCTTCTTCGACCTCGGCGGGCACTCCCTGCTGGCGACCGGGCTGATCAGCCGGATCCAGGCGGTCCTCGGTGTCGAACTGCCCCTGCGTGTCCTCTTCGAGGCCCCGACCGTCGCCGGACTCGCCCGGCGCCTCGACGAGGACGCCGACGGAGGGTTCGGCGCGGGCGAGGGCGGCAGCGGGCGTTCCACCGCGTTCGAGGTACTCCTGCCGCTGCGTACCAAGGGCGACCAGGCCCCGCTGTTCTGTCTGCACTCGGGCGGCGGGATGTGCTGGAACTACGCGAGCCTGCTGCCGCACATCGACGCCGACATCCCCCTCTACGGACTCCAGGCGCGCGGGCTGTCCGACCCCGGGAACCTGCCGGGGTCCGTGGAGGAGGTGGCCGACGACTGCATCGAGGCGATGCTCCGGGTGCAGCCGGAAGGGCCGTACCGGCTCATGGGGCACTCCTTCGGAGGTATCGTCGCCCACGCCGTCGCGGCCCGGCTGGCCGAACGGGGGCAACGGGTCGAGCTGATGGTCTGCCTCGACGCGAAGCCCGCCGCGCAGGAGGACATCCCCGAGCACGCGCACGAGGAGTACTACCGCGGCATCCTCGAACTGCTGGGGGTGAGCACCGTCGAAGTCCCCACGGAGGACATGACGTTCGACGAGTTCGCGGCGGTGGCGCGGACGACGAACACCGTGCTGGGCAGCATCGAGGAGAGCGAGTTCCTCACCATCATGCGGGTGATGGAGAACAACATCGACATCACCGGACGCTACCGGCACCAGCGGGTCGCGACCGAGATGATGCTGTTCGCCGCCACGCAGGAGACCGACAGCGTGCTGGAGCCGGACGTCTGGCACGAGTACGTCGACGGGCCGCTGGAGTACCGGCGGATGGACTGCTCCCACGCCGGCATGCTCAAACCGGAGACGCTCCACCGTATCGGCGGAATGATCCAGGACCGCCTGCGGCGCGGGACGGACGGCTCCTGGGCGAGGACGGGGAGGTCCGGCGGACGCTGATGACCGGCTTCCCGAAGGCGGCGCCGACGGCGTAGTGGCGGTAGCCGTCGGCGGCCCTGTCGAAGAGGACGACGCGGTCGATGAGAGGCCGCAGGGGGCGTCGAGCGCCCGCTCTAGCCGACGCGCAACCGGACGCGGTCCGGGGTGAGGTCCTTGACCGAGGTGGCGCCCAGCAACTGCATGGTCTGCCGGACCTCGGCCGAGAGGATGTCCAGCACCCGGCGCACGCCGGCCTCGCCGCCCGCCATCAGTCCGTAGAGGTAGGCGCGGCCGACGAGGACCGCCGTGGCGCCCATGCAGACCGCCGCCACGGCGTCCGCACCGGACCGTACCCCGCCGTCGAGATAGACCTCCGCGGCACCGTCCACCGCCCCGACCACCGCGGGCAGCTCCTCCAACGGCACCGGCGAGCGGTCCAGCTGACGCCCACCGTGATTGCTGACGACCAGGGCGTCCACGCCAAGGCCGGTGATCACCCGTGCGTCCTCGGCCGTCTGGACGCCCTTGACGATGAGCTTGCCCGGCCACACCTCCCGCAGCCACGCCACGTCGTCGGCGGTCGCCGCGGGATCGAACATCAGATTGCCCAGGTCCGCGGCGGTGCCCTGCCACCGGGTGAGAGAGGCGAACTCCAGTGGCGGGGTGGTCAGCAGGTTCAGCCACCACCACGGCCGCAGCGCCCCGTCCAGCAAGGTGCGCGCGGTCAGCGCCGGCGGGATCGTCATGCCGTTGCGCACGTCCCGCAGCCGCGGTCCCGCGACCGGCGTGTCCACGGTCAACATCAGCGCCTCGTACCCGGCCTCCGCGGCGCCGCACACCAGATCAAGGCTGCGGGCCCGGTCCCGCCACAGGTACAGCTGGAACCAGCGGCGTACGCCGGGCACGGCGGCGGCCAGCGTCCCGGCGGCCGTGGTGCCCATCGTGGACAGCGTGTACGGCACCCCGTGGGCGGCGGCCGCCCGGGCCACGGCCACCTCGCCCTCGTGGTGCATCATCCGCGTGAAGCCGGTCGGGGCGAGCGCGATGGGGAGAGCGGACACCTCGCCGAGCAGAACCGCCGAGGTGTCGACCGCCGAGACGTCCCGCAACACGGTGGGCCGGAACTCGATCCGGCGGAAGGCGGACCGGTTGCGGGCCAGCGAGAGTTCCTCGCCCGCGGCACCGTCCGTGTAGTCGAAGACGGCTCTGGGGGCACGCCGGCGGGCGGCGGCCCGCAGGTCCGCCACATCGGCGGCGGCGGCGAGCCGTCGCCTGGCCCCGCCGGGCCGGGGCCACCGCGGTCGCAGCAGAGGCGCGAGTTCGGCCGGGCGCGGGAACCGGCGCCGGAGGCGGTCACCCACCGGTGGTGACGGGAAGCTGTCCAAGGCCCCTCCTCGTTCTCAGGGCCCTCGCGGCCGGCCACGGGCTGAGCCCGGGAGACCCGGGGGCCGTCCTGCCAGGTCACGGGCACTGTACGACCGAGGTGCGGCACGCGACGACAACTGTTCGGCTGCGCAGGCCCGTCGGAGCCGTGCCGCCCTCCGCGCAGGCCTGTGGTGCGTGGCGGCGCTCCGTTCAACTGCGCACGAGTCCCACGGGCCTCCTGCCTATCGTTACCTCATGAGTCTTCCCGAGGTGATCCGGATCGTCTCCCGTGACTCGCCCATGGCCTTGGCGCAGGTCGACCGGGTCCGCGGCGAACTCGCCGCCGTGCAGCCCGGGTTGGCGACGGAAGTGGTCGCGGTGCGCACCACCGGCGACCGATGGCTGGGCGACCTGTCACTGGTCGAGGGCAAGGGCGCCTTCGTCAAGGAGGTCGAGGCCGCGCTGCTGGACGGCGCGGCCGACCTCGCGGTGCATTGCGTGAAGGACATCCCCGCCGACCGGCCGTTGACCGAGGGCACCGTCTTCGCCGCCTTCCTGGCCAGGGACGACATCCGCGACGCCCTGGTGCACCCCGACGGACTCACGCTCGACCGGCTGCCGCCCGGCACCCGGGTCGGTACCTCGTCCGTGCGCCGCGTGGCCCAACTGGCCGCCTCCCACCCGCATGTGGAGTGTGTACCGATGCGGGGCAACGCCAATCGGCGCCTGGCCCGGATGGCCGCGGGCGAAGCGGACGCCCTGCTGCTCGCGGTGGCCGGCCTGGAGCGGATCGGCCGCCGGGACGCCCTCAGCGAAGTCATCGACCCCGAGGCGATGGTGCCGGCCCTGGGGGCGGGAGCGCTGGCTCTGCAGTGCCGCGAGGGCGACACCGAGCTGATCGCGGCGGTCGGCGCACTCGACGACGAGACCACGCGCCGGGAGGTGACCGCTGAGCGCATGCTGCTGCACGTGCTCCAAGGCCACTGCAACAGTCCGATCGCCGGGTTCGCCAGGGCGTCCCGGGACGGCGGACTCTCCCTGCGGGCCCGTGTCTTCAGCGCCGACGGCAAGAAGAGCCTCCACGCCCACGAGTGGGCCGGGCCCCTCGACCCCGAGACCCTGGGTATGTCGGTCGGGGTGGCGCTGCTCCGCCAAGGGGCCCGCGACCTGATCGACGGCACCGGAGGTGGTGGGTGAGCGTGGCGAGCCGAGGGCGCCCCGGCTCGTCCGCTCAAGGTCGGGCGCCGGGCCCGAAACCCGTCCAGCGCAGGTCCGCGGGGAGATGGCTCATGTCGTTGTAGACCACCAGTGAGGGGGCCGCGCCGGTGTAGTACTCGATCGCCGTCACCGCCGTGTTCCCGCAGCTCATCCCCAACCACCGCTCACGTGGGGCGCCAAGGGCGTGCCGCAGGAGCCAGGCAACCTGGTAGGCGTGGGTGACCAGGACCTCGTGCGTCTCGGTGTCGGCGGGGCGGGCGAACCGGTCGGTCAGCGCGTCCGCGAGGCGCTCCCCCTTGGCCGCTTCGGCGGGGTCGTAGCCGTCGAAGACCCCCGCCCATGCCGCCGGCGGCTTCTTCGGCACGTGCGGGATGTAGTCGGTCAGCTCGGCCGCCTCCCGCACGGGGACCCCGTTCAGACGCTCGCCGATGAGCTGGGCCGAGCGCACCGCCCGGGGCATCGGCGAGTGCCACACCGTGTCGATCGGCAGGCGGGCCAGGCGCTCCGCGAGCAACTCCGTCTGGCGCCGTCCGACTTCGGTGAGCCTCCCGAAGGCGTCCGCCGCCCCGTGCCTGACCATGAACAGACGCCGAGTCGCCATGGCATGCCCTTCCGTGGGGAGGGGGATAGAGACATGTTCAGAACATCCGGATGATATCAACATTTCGTCTGGATGGGCTGCTGCGGCGCGACCAACGCCGGCACCGGCAGGCGATGAGTCCGTCCATCCGTCCGGTCGAGGCTGGGCCGGACAAGTCGCTGCGGCCGAGGGGAGCCCGGGCGCGGCTCGCCCAGCGGCCTGGCTGCTGAGGTAGCCCAGGGGGGGGCACTGCCCGGGCACCTTCTTCCGGTGCCCGGGCACGATCGAGGCTGACCGGCTTGTGGTCAGGCCGGCTCCGGCAGGAAGCGCACGGTTCCGTCCGCGCCCGCGCGACCCACCGCGGTTTCCTCTCCAGAAGCACGGGGAGTCGAACACCGGCCCTTGACCATTCCCGGGCACCCGGTCGGGGACCGGCGTCCTTGACCGAGGCCGGCGGGTGACGACGGCCGGGCTCGCCGGCGAGCCCGGTGCGCGCGCCACGTCGAAGGGGCGGAGCATCCGATCGGTGCGGTCACCGGTCCTTTGCCAGGGCGACGAGTTCGGCGAACAGTCCGCCGGCGTTGACCAGGTCCTCGTACGTCCCGTGCTCGATGATCCGGCCCCGGTCCATGACGAGGACGCGGTCGGCGAGGCGGGTGTTCTCCAGTTGGTGGGTGACGACGATGGTCATGCGTTCGGCGGCGATCCTCTTGATCTCCAGGAAGATCGCGTGCTCGCCGCGGGCGTCCATCTGGGAGGTCGGCTCGTCCAGGATCAGCAGGGGTGTCCGCCGGTACAGCGCGCGTCCGCACACCAGGCGCTGCCACTGGCCTCCGGAGAGTTCGGCGCCGCCCCACAGCTCTTTGGCGAGCAGGGTGTCGAGTCGCCGGGGGAGTTTCTCGATCGCCTCGCGCATGCCGACGGCGTCCACGACCTCCCAGACGGGCCCGTCGTCGAGGGTCCTGGGCTGTCCGAGGGTGATGTTCTCGCGGGCGCGCAGGGGCCAGCAGGCGAAGTTCTGCGGGACGAGTGCGGTCCGCTTCCACACGGCGTCGGGGTCGGCGTCGGCGAGGTCGACGCCGTCCCAGGTGACGCGTCCCTTGTCGGCGAGGAGGACGCCGGTGATGAGTCTGGCGAGGGTGGACTTGCCCGAGCCGTTCTCGCCGACGATCGCCAGGATCTCGCCCCGGCGGAGCGCGAGTGAGACCCCGGCGACGGCCGGTTCGTCCTTGCCGGGGTACTGGTAGACGACTTCGTCGAGCCGGATCTCGTCCACCCGCTCGGCGATGGTCAGCGCTCCGCGCTTGGGGGCGCGTTCGGCGGCCAGGTCGAGGAAGGCCCGCATGTCGGCCAGGTAGAGCGAGGTGTGGAACATGGCGGCGCCGTGCATGACGAACTGGGACAGCGCGGCGAGCGTGGTCTGTACGGCGACGACGGCGGTGGCGGCGACAGGCAGGGCGACACGGCCGTCGGCGGCCAGCCAGGCGAGGGTGGCCCAGGTGCCCAGCAGGAAGACCCCGCCCAGCGCGCTGGTGGCCAGGACGATGCGGAGCATGCGCGGGGCCGCGGTGAGGGTGCGCCGGTCGATGCGGTCAGACAGGGCGCGGTGCCAGTACAGGAGGTAGCCGGTCATGCCGTTGGCCCGGACCTCGTCGCCGTGTCGGGAGTAGGTGGCCCACCAGCGCATCATCGACCGTACGTTGCGGTCGCCGACGTTGAGGTAGTGGGTCTCGTAGATCACGCGTGCGGACAGCACGGCTCCGGCGCCGGCCGGGAGGACGGCCAGCAGGAGCAGGGGCAGCATCAGCGGATGCAGTGCCGTGATGACTCCGCTCGCGGCGATCATGCGGATCAGGGCGGACATGAACCGCTGGGCGTCCTCGACCATCAGCCGGGTGCGGGTCACGCCGACCTCGGCGGCTTCCTGCCGGTCGGCGAAACCGTCCTCGCCGTAGGCGGAGGACTCCACCCGGCACACGGCGGCGACCAGGGCGACGTCCGCTTCGGTCATCAGCAGAGGTGTGATGCGGCCGTCGGCGTAGGAGGACAGGGCGCTGCAGACCCGGCCGACGGCGGCACCGGTCGTCACCACGATCAGGGCGGGCAGCGCGCCGTCCAGGCGTTCGGAAACCGGGCCGCTGCCGAGGATGTGCGTCATGGCCCGAGCGGTGAACGCGAGGACGACGGCAGACGCGACGCCGGTGAGCAACTGGCACGCGAGGAGCAGCAGGACGCCTGCCCTGTCGACGGCCCACGCCATCCGCACGGTGTGCCCGAGCACCGAGGGAAGGCGGCGGCACATTGCCGCGAAACTGGCATCCGCCAGCGGGTTCCTACCGTGCATCCCCCCGAAGGTGAGGGTGGCCGGTGGCGGAGGGGGCGGCGTCTCCTCGTTCGCGGTCGAGGCGTCAGTCACTGTCACCTGCATCCCTCCTGAAAATCGGTACCGCGCCCGGACGGCTCGGCGGTGCACGGCATAACGACGCGGAGCCGCAATCGAACGCGCTCGATTCCGGACGTGCTGGGTCCCTTGCCGCACAAGGGACCGGACGGGGGAGCTCGTTGCTGAAGCCGGTGCCGCGCGCACGGACTTGGCCGAATCGCCGATATGTGAAACGCCTGTGGCACACGGGGTTTCAGCGCCTGCGGAACGGGGTCGCGGCAGGCTGCGGAGCGCTGCTCCTCCCTCGCCGCGGCGTGGGTGAGGGCCTCCACCCGGTGCTTCGGCAGATGCCCTGCACGGAGTTCCGGCGTGCCGGTGGCAGCGCAGAGCCCCTGCTCCTGTTTCGCCGGACGGCGAGGAACGCGCGAGGGAACGGTGCGGCTACTTCGCGTGCCGTGCGGCGATCCGTTCCATCGGCCCGGAATCCACGCCTTGGATCGTGGAAGGCCGCCCGGCCACAACGGACGGGAACCGGTGAACCGGCGGCCCCGCCGGACGGTCGACTCCTCGGAGCCACCGGACACTCCGCGCACACGCGAAGGCGGCTCCGTAAAGCGGAGCCGCCTTCGCACGTGCGCCCGCCGACCCCCGTGCGGCGGGCGCCGCGTGGCCGGGGACGTCACCCTCCCCCAAAGGTGGCGTCCCCGGCCGTCTTCCCCCGGCGCCGGACTGTGGCCGATCGTGGCCCGGTGCGTTCAGCGAGCGGTCACCAGCACATGACCGCCGTCTCGCCCGCACCCCACGAGGAGTACAGACGCACCCGGACGACATAGCGGCGGCCCTTGACGAAACGGGCCCTGAGCGTGGCGTTGCGGGGCGTTCCCCCGTCGTCCGTACCGGTGAGGTAGCGGGGCACGCCGTCCCGCTCCTCGAAGACGACGACGACGGCGTCACTGTCACCGAAGGTGCCCACGGTGTACTCCCGGGTCTCCGGCGGATCCACGCGGAAGTCGGCCTGCTCGCCCGGTCCGAGCCCGAGCGGCACCGAACGGAACGGCACCAGCGGACCCGGCCGGCCGGTGGGCGGGTACCAGCGCAGGGCGAACTCCTTGTCGGCGGCGGAAAGGGTGCCGGGCGGGTGCAGGCCGGAGCGGTAGTGCTCGGGCTCCAGTATCAGCCCCGACGGGAACGGGTACTCCATGATCGACTGCGGGTCCCAGACCGGGCCGTTGACCTCGTCGGTGTCGAGCTTGCGCAGGATGTTGTGGAAGGTCCGCTCCCGGCTCCAGTGGTTCGGCGGTCCCGCCAGTTCGGCGTAGACGGCCTCGTCGTCCCAGAGGATGCCGGCGTACGGGTTCTGGTGCTCGTGCAGCATGCCGAGCGCGTGCCCGATCTGGTGCAGGGCCGTCGCGCGCTCCCCGGGTGCGGTCAGGTCCCAGCCGAAGTTCATCGTGCGGTCGTTCAGGCCGACCCGGAGCGCGTCCTTGCCCACCGCCGACCAGGACCCGTCACCGGGCTGGAACCCGATGCGCAGCTCGGCCTCCGAGCGGTCACCGACCTCGGTGAGGACGAGTCCGATGCCGAGGTCCTGCCACTCCCGGAAGCAGCCGCGCACCACGTCCCGCTGCTCGTCGGTACCCACCCACGACACCCGCCGCGGCCGGCCGGTGCCCGGCATGGGAACGACGGAGGCGTCAGTGTCGCCGCCGAGGAAGCAGTAGTGCAGAACGGTGCCGTTGACCCACATCCGCTGCCCGCCGACGAGCGCGGCGAGGCGCTCGGCGGCCAGCCCCGGCGCGAACGCGGGGTCGGGCTGCTGCGCGAGCGAGCAGTAACGTGCGGTCATGGCCCCAGACTGCCGTCCGGCCCGCTCCGGGCGCCTGAGTCGGGGGCTACTCAAGTCGTCCTGTATCAGGAATGAGTATGCCGGCTCATGTTGCCGTGACGACTTCTCCGCGGGACGCGAAGACACTCCGCACGCCCTGGCCGTTCACCGGGCGTGCGGACGAACTGGAACTGGTGCGCCGGTCGGTGACGGCCGGACGGAACGGCATCGTGGTGACGGGCCCCGCGGGCTGCGGCAAAACCAGGCTCGTGACGGAGGCCGTCCGCGGCACCGACTGCGCCAGGGCGGCCGGGACACCCGAGTCCCGGGCCATTCCCTTCGCGGCCTTCGCCCACCTGCTGCCCGAGAGCGTCACCCTGCACCGCGCGGTACACCTCCTGTCCGGCGTACGCCTGCTGCTGGTCGACGACGCTCACCTGCTCGACGACGCCTCGGCCGCCCTCGTGCACCAACTCGCCGTGCACGGCCGCACCCGGCTCCTGGTCGTCGCCACGGAGGGCGTTCCCGTGCCGGGCGCGGTGTCCCGGCTGTGGTCCGGGGAGTTGCTGCCGCGCCTCACCCTGGAGCCCCTGCCCCGCGAGGAGACCGCCGAACTGCTCGCGGCCGGTGCGGCCACCGCCCTGGAACCGCTCACCGTCGACCGACTGCACCGCCTGTCCCAGGGGGACCTGCGGCTGCTGCGCGAGCTGTTGACCGCCGTGGGCGAGGAGCGGCTGCTCTCACCGGTCCCGGACACGGACCAGTGGGCGTGGCGTGGGCCGGTGCCCATCACCGCGACCGTGCGGGAGCGCGCCGCCCACCTGCTCGACCGTCCCCGCGTGGAGGAACGCGAGACGCTCGAACGCCTCGCCTTCGCCGAACCGCTCCCCCTCGACCTGGACGCCCTCGACGCAGGGATCCTGGAACGCCTGGAGGCCGAGGGCCTGGTCACCGTCGACGACCACGGCGCCACCCGTCTCGCCCACCCCCTGCACGGCCCGGTGCTGCGCGCCGCCGCGGGCCGGCTGCGGGCCCGGCGCCTGGCCCGCACCCCGGACCGGTGCGGGCCCGCCCTGGCGGGGGAGAGCGCCGCTATGGCCCTGCGTATCGAGCAGGCCGACGTACGGGCACTGGAGACGCCCGTGGGGGAGTGGCTGGCGGCCGAGGGAGTGCCGCTGCCGGCCCGGTACGCGGCGCTCCGCGCCCGGTTCGCGCGCCTGCGCGGCCGGCTGTCCGAGGCCGCGTCCTGGGCCCGCGAGGGCCTGCGCGCCAGCCCCGACGACACGTCCTGCCGCGAGGAACTCGCCCTGGCCGCCGCCCAGTCCGGTGACACGGCGGCGGAGAGCCACGGAGCGGCCGAGGCCTGGGCCGCCGCCGCGCGCGGCGACATCGACGGGGCGGCCCGGGCGGCCGCGCGCGCCGGGGACCCGTACGACGCCGTGCGCCTCGGTGCCCCCGAGCGGGCGGCCGGCCGGCTGACCGGCGTGTTCGCCGGGCACGCCGATGCCCTGGAGCGGGGCGACGGACCGGAGCTGGACCGGGTGGCCGAGGAGCTGGAGCGGCGGGGGTTCCTGCTGTTCGCGGCCGAGGCGCACGCCCAGGCCGTACGTGCCCACCGCGACCCGGGCGCCGCCCGCACCGCCCGCACCCGGGCCGTCGCCCTCGCCCGGCGCTGCCAGGGGGCCCGCACCCCAGCCCTGTCGGGTCTGGTGTTCGGCGAACTCACCGCCCGTCAGCGGCAGGTCGTCACGCTCGCCGCCGCCGGCCTGAGCAACCGGCAGATCGCGGAGAGACTCACCCTCTCCGTCCGCACCGTCGGCAACCACCTCTACGGCGCCTACACCCGCCTCGGCGCCGGCGACCGCGGCGCACTGCCCTGGCTGATGGAGCTGCCCGAGCCGCAGCCGGCCTGAAGACGGGGCCTCTCAGGCCGCCCCGAACGCGGAGAACGCCCACCCCGTCGCCTGGTGCACCGCGTCGCCCGGCAGCGCGGCCCGCGCGTCGCGCAGCGCCTCCGCCAGGGACAGCCCCGCGTCCAGGCCCTTGTGCAGCGCGAGCATCAGCGGCACCACGGCGGCGTCGTTGACCGGCGCGCTGCACGCCACCACGCCGGCGGTGCCCAGCGGCAGCAGCGCGGTGACCAGCCCGAGCAGCTCGTCCGCGCCGACCGACGCGAACCGGGCGGTGTCGCAGCAGGACAGGATGATCCGGTACGGGCTGCGGTCCAGCCGTTCGAAGTCGTGCACGATGAGCGGCCCGTCCGCCATCCGCAGCGAGGAGAACAAGGGACTGTCCGCGCGGAAGGTCCCGTGCGCGGCGATGTGCGCCAGTGCCGCTCCGTCCAGCTCCCGCAACACGCGCGGCACCCGCACCGCGTCCCCCTCCAGCACGGTGGGCCGCACACGCCGACCACCGGACGGCGGTTCGGCCGCGGGACCGTCGGAGGGGTCCTCCGAGGTCCCGCCCGAAGGCTCGAACGCCTCGCGCGCGCCGCGAGTCCCCGAACGGACGGGGCCCATGTCCCGGTCATCGGGCCAGGGCGTGCGTGCCGGGCCGTCCGCGCCGCCCGGGTCGTCCGACGAGGCGACCGCGGTGGCCCGCGGCCCGTGTGTCCCGCCGTGCCCCGCCCCGGTCTGCTCTTCGGAGCGGCCGGTGACCGCCGACGCCGGTGCCCCGCGGCCCGCCGACACGGCCGGGACGCCCCGCCGGCCGGCCGGCCCGGGAGCGCGCGTCACTCCGTCCTCCGCCCCGGCCGGTTCCCCGTACCCGCCCCCGGGCGACGGCGCCCACGGCTCCTCGCCACCCGGCGTCCGCGACGCCGCCCCGTACCGGTCGGCGAGTTCCGGCACCTCGGCGCCGCCGCTCGCCAGCCCCGGGCCGCGTACCAGGACCTGGCGGCCGCCGGGCGGGGGCACCGTCTCCTTCGCACGGAGCCAGCTGCTCGCCGACGGCGACACGCTCAGGACCCGTTCGCGCAGGGCGGGCAGCAGCGCCCACGGCACCCGGTGCAGCCGGCCGGGCGGGACCACGACGACCGGGCCGGAGCCCAGGTGCGCCGCTGCGGGTCCGAGCAGGAGCTCCTGGAGGCGCGCCCCCGCCGCCTCCACCAGGGGCAGCCGTGCCTCCGCCCCCGGGTGGGCCAGCCGGCGCAGCCCGGCCTGCACGTGCTCGGCCTCCCGTTCCGCCTCGGCCAGCAGCCCCGCTTCGAACCGCCGTACCCGGCCCCGCCCGCACAGCAGTACGTGCACGCGTCCGTCGAGCACGGCCAGCTCGACCAGCAGCACGTCGTCACCCAGCCGCGCCAGCAGCCGCCCGACGTCGAACCGGTCACCGTCGCCGGGCGCCTCGCCCCGCATGTGCAGGGTGCGGGAGCGGATCTCCCGCTCCAGCCGCCGCTGTTCGCGCTCCAGTGCGGGGGCGGGCCGGCCGCCGTCCGTCCGGGCCTCCTCCGCGCGGGCGGCGATCTCACGGAACGCCGTCATGCCGCTCAACAGCGCGGGATCGGCCGGCGGCCGGGTCGGCGGCGCGGACAGCACCGTCGCCCGCCAGCGCTCGCTCCACACCAGCAGCCGCCGCGGCCCGCCCGAGACCAGACTCGCCCGCTGCGCCAGCGCCGCCAGCTCCGCGCCCTGCGCGGTGGCCCGCGCCCGCAACTCGGACGCGCCCAGCGTCATCCGGTGGTCGTCGAGGACGTCCAGGCCCCGCCGGCACGCCTCCAGCACGCCCCGCGCCGACCCCGCCGCCCGCGCCCGCAGGGCCTGCGCCGCCCACCCCGTCATCCGTGCGAGCGGCGGCCCGCTGTGCCGGCTGCGCGCGGCGACCGCCAGATGCCGTTCCGCGTCCGCCGTCCAGCCGAGCTCCAGTGCGATCCGGCCCGCGAGCAGCGACGCCTCCGGAGCGGCCGGCGCACCGAAGGCGGCCAGCCGCTCCGCCACCGCCGCGGCGTCGGCCACCAGCCGTCCCGACCCGCGCCCCGTCGCGACCCGCGCCTCGATCAGGACCAGCCGCGCGTGCGTCTCGTACCAGGTGCGCCGCTGCCCGGCGAACAGTCGTACCGCGACGGCCGCGCGCGCGAGCGCCGTCTGCGGATCGCCCGCCAACCGTGCCGCCCGCGCCGCGACCAGCAGCAGCTCCGCCTTTCGGGTGGACTGTCCGCCGATCCCGTCCAGCGCGGCGATCGCCGCGTCCGCCTCCGTCAGCGCCTCCGGGGCCAGCCCCGCCGCCATCAGCACCTCGCAGCGCCGGATGGTGAGCATGAACGTCGGCGTGCCCAGCTTGGCGTACCGCTCCTCCGCCTCGTCCAACAGCCGCAGCGCAGCCGGCACGTCACCGGACCGGAACGCCGCGAGCCCCCTGCTCTCCACCGCGTCGGCCTTGTCGTGCTCCTGGCCGGTGGTGTCCCACAACGCCTCCGCCGCGGCGAAGTCGGCGTCCGCCCGCTCCACCGCACCCAGCGCCAGATGGACGGTGGCCCGCAGGGTCAGCGCCCGCGCCGTCCAGATCACGTCGCCCGCCTGCCGCAGCACCTGGATCGCCCGGCGTACGTCCTCCAGCGCCTCGCCGTGCCGGCCCAGCACCCACCAGACGTACGCCCGCCGGTACAGCACCCGCGCCCGGGTGTGCCCGGTGCCGCGCGCCACTCCCTGCTCGAACGCCGCGAGGCCCTCCCGGGTGCGGCCGCAGTGCACCAGAGCGACCCCGAGGGTGGCCAGTACGTCCGCCTCCCGATCGGCCGAGTCCGCTCGGGCCGCGAGGTCGCGGGCGGTCCGCAGATGGGCCAGGGCCCGCCGGGTGTCGCCGAAGTCCCGCTGCCAGATGCCGATCACCTGGTGGGCGATCGAGGCGTGCAGCGGTGAGGGGTCGGCCCCGAGCAGCTCCTCCGCCCGGGCCAGAGCTTCGTTGGGGGCGGCGAACACCATCGGCAGCAGTTGGAGAACCGAGTCGTTTCCCGCTGTCACCCCACGGATGGTAGTGCTCCGGAACCACGCCACACAGGTTCGAGTCTGTATCAATCAGCCACCCCCGGACTCTGATTGACGACCGTCGTCGAGAGCCTCGCCGAGAATGTCGCCGCGACCGCCGTCACCACCGCCGTCCCCGTGGAGGAAACGCCATGGCACCACAGAGATTCCGTGAGCAGTTCGACCAGATCCAGCGTTCGATGCCGGGCATCCCGCTGGCGATGGGGCCGGACGACTCCGCCGAGTTCTTCTACGAGAAGGGCGTCGTCCTCGCCCGCGACGGCGAGGAGGCCCGTCTCGTCGAGGACACCGTGCGCGACCACTTCACCGCGATGTCCGGCCTGACCCCGGACCACGTACGCCGGGCGAGCCCCGAGACCAACCGCACAGGCATCACACGCATCCGGGTCGCCGACCCGGGCGAGGGCGACCGCGTCGGCGACCCCACCGTCGCCCATGCCATGCGCTCCCTCAGGACTATGGAGGGACGCGCCGGCCGCCGGCTGATCAGCCGCAACCACGTCGTCTCCATCGCCGTCAACGCCTGCCCCGGCGACGAACCCGTCCCCGTACCGATCAGCGAGCCGCCGAACCCGGCCGCCGCGGAGACGGCGTACGACGCCGGCACCGCCGTCGGCGTCCTCGTCATCGACACCGGTCTCATGCACGACTACCGGTCCTACCCCCTGCTGGCCCACACCGACGGCGACGCCCAGGTCCGGGAGTGCGACGACGACGGCGTCCTCCAGCAGTACGTCGGGCACGGCACCTTCATCGCCGGGCTCGTCGCCGCCGTCGCCCCCAACACCGACGTGACCGTCCTGGGCACCCTCAACGACGCCGGCGCCATCCTGGAGTCCGAGCTGGGCGAGAAGCTCTTCGAGGCCGTCGACCGGGGCGGCTGGCCCGAGGTCCTCAGCCTCTCCGCCGGAACCTCCAACGGCCGCACCGACGGCCTGCTCGGCGTCCAGGCCTTCATGGAGGAACTGCGCGAACAGCGCACCCTGCTGGTCGCCGCCGCCGGCAACAACGCCAGCGCCACGCCCTTCTGGCCCGCCGCCTACGCCGACCTGCCCGGCTGGGAGAACTCCGTGCTGTCGGTCGGCGCGCTGCGCGGCGACGGCGAGTTCGGTGCCTGCTTCAGCAACCACGGCGGCTGGGTCAAGGCCTACGCTCCCGGCGAGCGCCTCACGAGTGCCTTCACCGGCTTCCAGGCGCCCGTGCCGTACATCTACCAGCACTCCACCTACGACGCCTGCCGGTACGGGTTCGGTTACGCCTGCACCTGTCAGTACCCCCGGCACAACGGGGTGCTCAGCGAGCCGGGCGAGGCCCCCGCCAAGCCGGACCAGGTGATGTTCGAGGGGCACGCGCAGTGGAGCGGCACCTCCTTCGCCACCCCCGTGGTCGCGGGCCTGGTCGCCTCCTACATGACGGCGCACAAGGAGAGGGACCCGCGCGAGGCCCGGAAGCAACTGCTGGCGGCCAACACCGAGTACGCGGAGGTGCGCGGGGCGCACGTACCGGCGCTGCTGCCGCCCACCTGGCGCCCGGTGTCCGTCGACCCGCCGGCCGGCGGGGCGTGAGGGGCCCGGTGGCGGGCGGAACCACCCATTCCACGGCGTACGATGGCGTGTCGTACACGAGGGGTGGGACCGTGGATCGTGCAGAGGTCGGGGTGCTCGTCCAGTTGGCGGCCGACGGGGACGCGGCGGCCTGGAAGTCACTGGTGGACGGGCTGGGCCCGCTGGTGTGGTCCGTCGTGCGGGCCCACGGGCTGTCCGACGCCGACGCGCACGAGGTGTACCAGACGACCTGGTTCCGGTTCGCTCAGCACCTGGGGCGGATCCGCGAACCGGAGAAGACCGGCTCCTGGCTGGCGACCACGGCACGGCACGAGTGCCTGAAGCTGCTCAGGGCGTCGAAGCGTTGGATGCCGACCGACGATCCGCAGCTGCTCGACCGGCCGAGCGAGGACCGTACGCCAGAGGAGTCGGTGCTCGACTCCGAGGAGGCCGCGGCGCAGACCGAGCGCGTCCGGCGGCTGTGGCAGGAGTTCGAAGAACTGGGCGAGCGGTGCCGCCGGCTGCTGCGGGTGCTGATCTCCTCGCCGCCGCCCAGTTACCAGGAGGTGTCCGCCGCGCTGGATATCGCGGTGGGCAGCATCGGGCCGATGCGCCAGCGCTGCCTGCGCAGGCTGCGGGCCCGGCTAGAGGCACGGGGGACGATATGAGCGACAAGCACGACGGCTTCGGGGACGAACGGTCCGACGGGACGTTCACGGACGAGGAACTCGGCGCCGGCCTTCTGGAGGAGGAGCTGCGGCAGGCCGCGGCGATCCTGGACCCGGTCCCGGCCGAGCTGCGGCGGATCGCCGTCGACGCCTTCGCCCTGCACGACCTGGACGCCCGCGTCGCGGAGCTGACCTTCGACTCGCTGGTCGACGCCATCCCGGTCAGAGGAGAGGCGGACCCGCCGCGGATGCTGACCTTCCGCGCGGACGAGGTGACCGTCGACGTCGAGGTGACCGCGGACGGACTGATCGGTCAGGTGCTGCCGCCGGGGCCGGCCCGGATCGAGGTGCTGAGCGGTCCGCTGGCCCACGCGCGGCTGACGGCGGACGATCTGGGCCGGTTCACCGGCGAGGCCCCGCCCACCGGCCCGTTCGCGCTGCGGCTGCGGACCGGCCGGGAGGTGGTAGTGACGGAGTGGCTGCGGGCCTGAGCCCGTCGTCCACCCGGACCAGGCGCAGGGAGGAGTGCGCGGCCCGCGGATCACCGTCATGCGGCGCCAGGCCACCTGGCCGGCCCGGACCGCGAGCCGCAGCCCCGGCAGCCGCTCGACCAGGGTGTCCACGAGCAGCTCGGTCCCCAGCCGGGCGAGGACGGCGCCCGTGCAGTAGTGGTGGCCGCTGCCGACGGCCAGGTGAGGGGGCGGGATCGCGGTCGAGGCCGGTCCGGCCCGGGTCGGGGAAGACGTCCGGGCCCCGGTCGGCGGCGAGGTGGGAGACGTACCCGGGGTCGCCGGCGCGGATGCGCACTCCCGCGTCATGCACCACCCTCGCCGCGCTCCCGGGCGGCCGTCGCGCGGAAGTGCTCCAGCCGGTGGGCGGTCCGGTGGTCAGCCCGATACGGCGTCGACGAGCGCCGCCAGCGATGCCGCGAGGCGGGACAGCCCGGGTCCGGCAGGGCCGCCCGGTTCGGTCATGTAGGTGTCCCGGCGGATCTCCACCATCAGCGCGCCGACCTCGCGCCGCTTCCCGTAGAAGTCCAGCGGCACGTACGCCCCGCTGAACGGGCTGTCGAGCCCCGTCTCCCCGCACGGGGCGAACGCCTCCCGGGCGGCGGCGAGCAGCTCGGACGGCGTGTGGAACTCGTCGGTGCCCAGGCAGACCGGTGGGCGCGGTCCCTCGCCGTGCAGCTCGTAGGGGAGCGGCTCGGTGGGGTAGGAGTGCACGTCGATGATCACGGCCCGTCCGGTGGCCGCGAGCCGGTCGGCGACCGCCTCGGTCATCGCGCGCGCGTACGGGCGGAAGTACCGTTCGATCAGCGGTTCCGGGTCGGTGCCGTCGGGCCGCAGGACCTCGCGGTGCGACGTCCGCGTGTACACGGCGCCCATGCCGACGGCCGTCATCTCCTCCCGCTCGTCCGGGAACCGCTCCGGGTCGACGACCAGCCGCGACATCCGGTTGACGAACCGCCAGGGCGTGAGACCGGCCAGCCCGGCCGCCGCCTCGGCGATCCGGGCCGTGTGCGAGTCGGTGATGTGGTCCAGCTCCCGTTCCAGCGCCGCGTCGTCCAGGGCGATGCCGGGGCGGACGTCGGCGGGTATCTCCCGTGCGGAGTGCGGCACGTGGAGGATGACGGGCGACGCGGGGGCGCCGGGGACGATCCGGAAGGACGCGGGTGCGTCGGTCATGAGGTTGCTCCGCGAGGATGTGGTGACGAGACAGACGGGCACCCCGCCTCCGTGAGCACGGAGACGGGGTGCCGCGTGACCTGGGGCCGGGTGAGGATCAGGCGAGGGACGCCAGCGCCTCGTTCCACGTGGCCGACGGGCGCATGACCTCGGCGGCCTTGGCCGGGTCGGGCTGGTAGTAGCCGCCGATCTCGGCCGGCTCGCCCTGGACGGCGTTCAACTCGTCGACGATCTTCTGCTCGTCGGCGGACAGCTTCTCGGCGAGCGGGGCGAAGGCCTTCGCCAGGTCCGCGTCGTCGGTCTGCCCGGCCAGCTCCTGCGCCCAGTACAGGGACAGGAAGAAGTGGCTGCCGCGGTTGTCGATGCCGCCGACGCGCCGGGTCGGGGACTTGTCCTCGTTGAGGAAGGTCGCCGTGGCGCGGTCGAGGGCGTCGGCGAGGACCTTGGCGCGGGTGTTGCCGGTGACCTCGGCGTACTGCTCCAGGGACGGCACCAGGGCGAAGAACTCGCCGAGGGAGTCCCAGCGCAGGTAGTTCTCCTTGACCAGCTGCTGCACGTGCTTGGGCGCGGAGCCGCCGGCACCGGTCTCGAACAGGCCGCCGCCCGCCATCAGCGGGACGACCGACAGCATCTTGGCGCTGGTGCCCAGCTCCAGGATCGGGAACAGGTCGGTCAGGTAGTCGCGCAGCACGTTGCCGGTGACGGAGATGGTGTTCTCGCCGCGGCGGATGCGCTCCACCGACAGCTTGGTCGCCTCCACCGGGTTGAGGATCCGGATGTCCAGGCCCTCGGTGTCGTGCTCCGGCAGGTACGCCTCGACCTTGGCGATCAGGTTGGCGTCGTGGGCGCGGCCCTCGTCCAGCCAGAAGACGGCCGGGTCGCCGGTGGCGCGGGCGCGGGTGACGGCCAGCTTCACCCAGTCGCGGATCGGGGCGTCCTTGGTCTGGCAGGCGCGGAAGATGTCGCCGGCGGAGACCGTCTGCTCCAGGACGGCGGTGCCGTTCTGGTCGATCAGGCGGACCGTGCCCGTGTTCGGGATCTCGAAGGTCTTGTCGTGGCTGCCGTACTCCTCGGCCTTCTGCGCCATGAGACCGACGTTCGGGACCGAGCCCATCGTGGAGGGGTCGTAGGCGCCGTTGGCGCGGCAGTCCTCGATGACGGCCTGGTACACGCCGGCGTAGGAGGAGTCCGGGATGACGGCGAGGGCGTCGTGCTCCTGGCCGTCCGGGCCCCACATGTGGCCGGAGGTGCGGATCATGGCCGGCATGGAGGCGTCGATGATGACGTCGGAGGGCACGTGCAGGTTGCTGATGCCCTTGTCGGAGTCGACCATCGCCAGCTGAGGGCCCTCGGCGAGCTCGGCGTCGAAGGAGGCCTTGATCTCGGCGCCCTCGGGCAGGGACTCCAGGCCCTTGTAGATGCCGCCCAGGCCGTCGTTCGGGGTGAGGCCGGCCTTGGCGAGCGCCTCGCCGTACTGCGCGAACGTCTTCGGGAAGAAGGCGCGGACCACGTGGCCGAAGATGATCGGGTCCGAGACCTTCATCATCGTGGCCTTCAGGTGCACGGAGTACAGGATGCCCTCGGACTTGGCGCGGGCGACCTGGGCCGTCAGGAACTCGCGCAGCGCGGCGACGCGCAGCACGGAGGCGTCGACGACCTCGTCCTTCTTCACGGGGACCGACTCGCGCAGCACCGTGGTGGTGCCGTCGTCGCCGACCAGCTCGATCCGCAGCGTGCCGTCCTCGGCGATCACCGTGGACTTCTCGGTGGAGCGGAAGTCGTTCTCGCCCATGGTCGCGACGTTGGTCTTGGACTCGCCGGTCCAGGCACCCATGCGGTGCGGGTGGTTCTTGGCGTAGTTCTTCACCGAGGCCGGGGCGCGGCGGTCGGAGTTGCCCTCGCGCAGGACCGGGTTGACCGCGGAGCCCTTGACCTTGTCGTACCGGGCGCGGATGTCGCGCTCCTCGTCGGTCTTCGGGTCGTCCGGGTAGGCCGGGAGCGCGTAGCCCTGGCCCTGCAGCTCGGCGATCGCGGCCTTGAGCTGCGGGATGGACGCCGAGATGTTCGGCAGCTTGATGATGTTGGCGGCGGGGGTCTTGGCCAGCTCGCCGAGTTCCGCGAGGGCGTCCGGGATGCGCTGGTCCTCGGTCAGGTACTCCGGGAACAGGGCGATGATGCGGCCGGCCAGCGAGATGTCGCGGGTCTCGACGGCGACACCCGCCTGCGAGGCGTACGCCCGGATCACCGGCAGGAACGAATACGTCGCCAGGGCCGGGGCCTCGTCAGTGTGTGTATAGATGATGGTCGAGTCAGTCACCGGGTGCTCCGCTCCACGTCTGCAACATTGCTCGACATCAAGATATCTCGTGATCGCCCCGGGCTCGACAGGGGCCGTGCGGAGATTCCGGACAACCGGCCGCACGGCCCCTGCCGCACCAGCGGGTGAACGGGCGAACGAATCAGTGGATGATCAGGCGAACGGGGCGACGTCCTCGCCCGCCCGCTGCTGCGGGAACACCACGGTCCCCTGCTGGAGCGCGACCGTCCGGGCGGGCGCCGGAATGCGGATGCCCTCCTCGCGGTAGCGCTTGTGCAGGCGTTTGATGAACTCGTGCTTGATCCGGTACTGGTCGCTGAACTCGCCGACGCCCAGGATCACCGTGAAGCCGATCCGCGAGTCGCCGAACGTGTGGAAACGCACCGCCGGCTCGTGGTCCGGCACCGCGCCGGTGATCTCGGTCATCACCTCGGCGACCACCTCGGTCGTCACCCGCTCCACGTGCTCCAGGTCACTGTCGTAGGACACGCCGACCTGGACCAGGATGGTCAGCTGCTGCTCGGGCCGCATGAAGTTGGTCATGTTCGACTTCGCGAGCTGGCCGTTCGGGATCACGACCAGGTTGTTGGACAGCTCACGGACGGTGGTCTGCCGCCAGTTGATGTCCTCGACGTAGCCCTCCTCGCCGCTGCTGAGCTGGATGTAGTCACCCGGCTGCACGGTCTTCGAGGCAAGGATGTGGACGCCCGCGAAGAGGTTGGCCAGCGTGTCCTGCAGGGCCAGTGCCACCGCCAGACCGCCGACGCCCAGGGCGGTGAGCAGCGGCGCTATGGAGATGCCCACCGACTGCAGCATCACCAGGAAGCCGATGGACAGCACCAGGATGCGGGTGATGTTGACGAAGATCGTCGCCGACCCGGCGACCCCGGAACGGGACAGCGTCACCGTACGCACCAGGCCGGCGACCACCCGGGTGGCCGACACCGTCACCACGAAGATCAGCAGCATCGTCAGTACCTGGTTGACGCCGTGCTGCACCGTCCGTGTCAGCGGCAGGGCGGCCGCCGCCCCCGCCACGCCCCCCGCGACCGCGGCCCACGGCGCCACGGTGCGCAGCGCGGCCACGAGGACGTCGTCGCCGCTCCAGCGGGTGCGCCCGGCGTGGCCGGCCAGCCAGCGCAGCAGCACGCGCAGCAGGAACGCTCCCAGGAGGCCCGCCGCCAGCGCGATGCCGGCGGGCACCAGATGATCCATGGTCGGGTCGTCCGTCACCGGTCACCTCCAAGGGGCACGGCTGCGGCGAAAGCCCTCGCCGACGGCCGGATGTGAAGTTTCGTCACGTCGTCACCTGCTCGATACCTGCTGGATGTCGGGATGCGCGATCGCGCCGGTCCGCAAGACAGTTCGACCGGCGCGACCGTTCATCCTGCCGCATGCCGAGCGCCGGCCGGTACCGCCCCGAAGAGCGGTATGAGGCGTTTCGGCCTCAGATCACCCTCATCCTCACCAACGCCGCCAGCGTCAGCGCCCCCGGCAGCAGCGGCAGCCACACCGTCATGAGCCGGAACGCGAGCACCACCGCCGTGGCCACGGCCGCCGGGCCGCCCGCCGCCACCAGCGCCACGACCAGCGCCGCCTCGACCGAACCGATACCGCCCGGCGTGGGCACCAGCGCGACCGCGACCGTCGCCGCCAGATACGCCACCGCCATGTGCCCGGCAGGCACCGGCAACGCCAGCGCCTGCCCCACCAGGACCAGCGCACCCGCCTGAAGCGCGGGAAACGCGAGAGCGCCGCCCCACAGTGCCAGCGCCCGGGCCGGGCGGGTGTGCACCGAGCGGGCCTCGCCGAGCGCCGTCCGCAGGAAGGCGACCAGCGCCCCGCGCAGCCGTGGCGCCAGCGCCAGCACGCCCGCCGCCACCACCGGCACCGCACCCGCGGCGACCAGCAGGGGGCCGACGGCCCCCTCGGGTAGCAGCGTGCCGAGCCGAAGCGCGCCGGGGAACGCGATCAGCAGGGCGCCCAGCAGGGCGAGGCGGCCGACGCTCTCCGCCAGCAGGTACAGGGCGAGGGCGGCCGAGGAGCGAGCGAGCGGCAGTCCGCACACCGCCATGAACCGCAGGTTGACCGCGCTCGCGCCCAGCCCCGTCGGCAGCAGGTGGTTGGCCGCGCCCGCCGCGAACTGGGTGGCCAGCAGCCGCCGCCGGGGCAGCCGCTCCACCACGGCGCCCTGCCGGGTGCAGGCCGCGGCGACCCAGGTCAGGCAGGTCGCGCCGGCCGCTGCGAGCAGCCAGGGCCACCTGGCCGTGGCGAGATGGCCGAAACCCTCGGCGAGCACCGACCGGTGCCGCACCGCGACGACGGTGACCAGCAGCAGCGGAAGCACGCAGAAAATTCGCCGGACCAGGCGGGCACGGTCGTTCCGGCGGACGGCGACGCGGGCGGAGACGGTCTGCTCGGGGAGTTCTACCGCTGTCACACCACAAGAGATTCCCCGCAGGGTGCCAACTACGGATGACCGACGCGCGGACGAGGGCTTACGGGCGGCAGGCGGCCCGTCCTTGACCTCAAGGTTGCTTGAGGTTCTACCGTCACTCGCATGAGCATGGAGATCACAGCCTGGACCCAGCTGCACAGCGTCATGAACGCCGAGCAGGAGCGCCGCCCCCTCGCCCGCGCGACGCTGCGCCGCATCGGCGCGTTCGCCCGCCCGCACCGCCGCCGCATCACCCGGTTCGTCCTGCTCGGGATGGCGACGGCGCTGCTCGCCGTCGCCACACCCGTCCTGGCCGGCAACGTCGTGAACGCGATCGTGTCGGGCGACGACGAGGGCACGGTCGTACGTCTCGCCCTGCTGATCGCGCTCATCGCCGTGGCGGAGGCGGTGCTCGGCATCCTCTCCCGCAGGCTCTCGGCGAGCCTCGGGGAGGGACTCATCCTCGATCTGCGCACGGCTGTGTTCGATCACGTACAGCGCATGCCGGTCGCGTTCTTCACACGTACGCGTACGGGAGCGCTGGTCTCCCGTCTCAACAACGACGTCATCGGCGCCCAGCGGGCCTTCAGCAACACCCTGTCCGGTGTGGTCAGCAACCTGGTCACGCTGCTGCTCACCCTCGCCGTCATGCTCACCCTGTCCTGGCAGATCACCCTGCTCGCGCTGGTGCTGCTCCCGGTGTTCGTGCTCCCCGCCCGGCGCATGGGCCGCCGTATGGCCGTCATGCAGCGCGAGGCCGCCACCCTAAACGCCGCCATGGGCACCCGCATGACCGAGCGCTTCTCCGCCCCCGGCGCCACGCTGATCAAGCTGTTCGGCCGCCCCGAGGACGAGTCCGCGGAGTTCGCCGACCGCGCCCGCCGCGTCGCCGACATCGGCGTGCGCACCGCCACCGCCCAGGCGGCGTTCATCACCGCGCTCACCCTGGTCTCCGCCCTCGCCCTGGCCCTCGTCTACGGCCTCGGCGGCTTCTTCGCCCTCCGCGGCACCCTGGACCCGGGCGCCGTCGTGGCGCTCGCACTGCTCCTGACCCGCCTGTACGCGCCGCTCACCGCGCTCGCCGGGGCTCGCGTGGAGGTCATGAGCGCCCTGGTCAGCTTCGAGCGGGTCTTCGAGGTGCTGGACCTCACCCCGCTCATCGACGAGAAGCCCGACGCCCGCCCGGTCCCCGACGGCCCGGTCGCCGTCGAGTTCGACGACGTCCGCTTCGGCTACCCGTCCGCCGACAAGGTCTCGCTGGCCTCCCTCGAAGAGGTCGCCTCCCTGGACACCCGGGGCGGCGACGAGATCCTGCACGGCCTCTCCTTCCGCGCCGAACCGGGCCAGACGGTCGCGCTCGTCGGCTCCTCCGGCGCCGGCAAGTCGACCATCGCCCAGCTGCTGCCGCGCCTGTACGACGCCGACGGCGGCACCGTCCGTGTCGGCGGCGTCGACGTGCGCGACCTGGGCGCCCGGTCACTGCGGGACACCGTCGGCATGGTCACCCAGGACGGGCACCTCTTCCACGACACGGTCCGCGCCAACCTGCTGCTCGCCCGGCCCGGCGCCACCGACACCGAGCTGTGGGACGCGCTGCGCCGCGCCCGCCTGACCGACCTCGTACGCTCCCTGCCCGACGGCCTCGACACCGTGGTCGGCGAGCGCGGCTACCGGCTCTCCGGTGGTGAGCGCCAGCGCATGACCATCGCCCGGCTGCTGCTGGCCCGCCAGCGCGTCGTCATCCTCGACGAGGCCACCGCCCACCTCGACAACACCTCCGAGGCGGCCGTCCAGGAGGCCCTCACCGAGGCCCTGGAGGGCAGGACGGCCGTGGTGATCGCGCACCGGCTGTCCACGATCCGGTCGGCCGACCAGATCCTGGTCGTCGAGGCGGGCCGCATCGTGGAACGCGGCACCCACGACGAACTCCTGGCGGCCGGTGGCCGCTACGCCCAACTGCACCGCACCCAGTTCGGGCGGCCGACGCCGGAGAAGCCGGCGGAGCGGGGAGAGGAAGCGGAGCAGGGGGACCGGGCGGAGCAGGCGGCGTAGGCGCCGGCGCCTACGCCGGCGTCGCGGTGCGGTGCGGGGCCGGATCGGCGCGGGCGCTACCGGGGGCCGGCCGGTCCGCCCCGCACGGGCAGGTCCTGCTCGGCCCAGACGACCTTGCCGTCGGGCGTGCGGCACGACCCCCAGCTCCGGCACATCATGTTGATCAGCTGGAGGCCGCGCCCGCTCTCGTCGCTCACGTCCGCGTGCTGGATCTGCGGCAGATCCGGCCCGGAGTCGGACACCTCCACCGACAGCCGTCGCTCGTGCCGCAGCAGCCGCAGCTCACCGGGGGCGTTTCCGTACCGCAGGGCGTTGCCGACCAGTTCGCTGACGACCAGTTCCGTCGAGTCCACCAGGTCGGCCAGGCCCCACTTCACCAGCTGCTCGCGCACCGCGGTACGGGCCTGCCCGGCGGCCTTGCCGTCCGGCGGCAGCGTCCGTACGTACACGTCCCCCTCCGGACCGAGCGGGCGAGCGCCGGCGACCAGGACGATCGCGTCGTCGGACCGGTCACCGCCGACCCGCTCGGCGACCGCCCGGC
Source organism: Streptomyces sp. NPDC037271 (assembly GCF_055603605.1). Classification (NCBI taxonomy): domain Bacteria; kingdom Bacillati; phylum Actinomycetota; class Actinomycetes; order Kitasatosporales; family Streptomycetaceae; genus Streptomyces; species Streptomyces sp. NPDC037271. The sequence goes on along the minus strand of NZ_JBVJVN010000019.1, from coordinate 119,296 downwards.
ACACCGTGCCGTCCTCGGGAACCCCGGCGCCGACCGCCTCCCGCAGCCGGTCCATCTGGGTGGCCAGGTCGGCGGTGCGCGACCTGATCAGGCCGTCCGTGTACAGCGTCAGCCGGCCCCGCCCGGGCACGGGGCAGTCGACCGGGTCGTACGGGATCACCCCGGCACCCAGCGGAGCCCCGGCGGGCACGTCCAGGAACGAGGCGGTGCCGTCGGGCGCGGTCAGCAGCGGCGGCGGGTGACCGGCGCTGGCGATGCGGAAGGTGCTGCCGCACGGGTCGTAGACCGCGCACAGGCAGGTGGCGACCTGGTCCTCCTCCAGGTCGCGGGCGGCCAGGTCCAGCCGGGCCAGCAGCCGCTCGGGCGCGATGTCGAGGGCCATCAGGGTCCGGGCCACCGTGCGCAGCCGGCCCATGGTCGCGGCGGCGGCCAGGCCGCGCCCCATCACGTCGCCCACCATCAGCGCGGTACGGCCGCTGGGCAGCGCGACGACGTCGAACCAGTCGCCGCCCACGGCGGCCGGATCGCCGGCCGGGTCGTAGCACGTGGACACGTCGAGACCGGGTGTACTCGGGTGGGACCGGGGGAGCAGGGCCCGCTGCAGCGTGACCACGTGCTCGCGCTCCCGCCCGTAGAGCCGGGCGTTGTCGATGTGCACGGCGGCCCTGGACGCCAGCTCCATCACCAGCGCCACGTCGGCCCGCGTGAACGGCGTCCGGCTGCCGGCCCGGACGAAGTCGGCCAGGCCCAGCAGCACCCCGCGGGCGATCAGCGGGACCGCCAGGTAGGAGTGCACACCCGCGCGCCGCAGGAGGTCGGCCGCCTCGGGAGTGGGTGCCACGGCGTGGAAGTCGGACGGCTCCATACGGGTGACCAGGACCGGCTTGCGGGTGGTCAGGCACGTGCGCACCAGCCGGTCGGCGGTGTACACCGCCACCTCACCCACCGGGTCCGGGGCGAGATCCAGCCCCGGGATCTCCGAGACCGCCATGGCCCGGAGCTCGGGGGCGCCCGCCACCCCCTCGACGTGGTCGCCCTCCTGGAACCGGAGCACCGACTCCAGCAGGTCCACCGCGCACCCGTCGGCCAGCTCGGGCACCATGAACCCGGCCAGTTCCTCGGCCGTGTACCGCAGGTCCAGAGTGGTTCCGATACGCATGCCGGCCTCGTTCAGCCACGCCAGCCGACGCCGGGCGCGCACCGCTTCGGTCACCGGCCGCAGGGCGGCCTTGAGGGCCCGGTGGCCGCCGACGAGCGGCTGGGGACGCCGGCGGACCCCGCGCAGCCACGGTCGTTCCCGCACGCGTCGCCTCCTCCCACGGCCTCCTGCCCCGATTCTGCCCTGCCGCGGGGCTACCGGCGACGGCGGTGCCTCGAACGGTGCGGTCACCGACCGAGGTGGGCCGCCGCCGGCGAATTCCGGCCCGGGCATCATCCTCGGGGCCGGGCTTCTCGGCGGCCGCCGAGTTGGTCAGCCCGCCTGCACGGGGCGGTCGCTGAACGCGACGGCCAGGTCCGACTCGATCCGGGCGGCGCAGGCGCGCAGTGCGGGGAGGAGAGTGTCCTTGGTGTGCTCGGGCGGTTCGGGGCCGGCGTGCAGGGCGATGTTCACGGCTCCGACGGCCCGCCCGCCCCGGTCCCGGACCGGTACGGCCAGCGAGCGCAGCCCCGCCTCCAACTCCTGCTCGACCAGGGAGTGCCCCTCACGGGCGACCCGCTCCAGGGCTGCGCCGAGCGCATCGGGCGAGGTGAGCGTGTGCGGGGTCAGGGCCCGGGGACGTGAGGCGTCGACGCGTTCCCGCCGGTCCGCCTCGGGCAGGTCCGCGAGCAGGACCCGGCCCATGGAGGTGGCGTACGCGGGCAGCCGCGTGCCGGGCATGATCCGGGCGCTGGTGATCTGCTGCGCGGCGGCCCGGGCCACGTAGTGGACCTCGATACCGTCGAGGACCGCCAGTGAGGCCGACTCCCGTACCCGCCCGGCCAGTTCGGTCAGGTGGGGCTGGGCGATGTCGGCGAGGGCGAGGGTGGACAGCCGTGCGTAGCCGAGCTCCAGGACGCGCGGGGACGGCAGGAAGCGGCGGTCGCGCTGTTCCACGTAGCCAAGCTGACGGAGCGTCAGGAGATTGCGCCGGGTGCTGGGATACGAGAGTCCGGCGGCCCCGGCGGCCTCGGCGAGGGTGAGTCCGCCGCGCTGCCGGCCGAGCGCGGTCAGGACGGCGAGGCCCCTGGCCAGTGCCTGGAGGAAGGACGGTCCCAGTTCGGGCTTGGCGTCGGCGTAGGCGGGGGCGGCGGGCGGCACGGCGGCTGCCGTCGAGGTGCCGTACAATGCGTCCGCGATGTGCACGGCCTCCTCCGTCATCGTGGCCAACGCGTGCGCGCGCAGTGCGTCTCCGCTGTGGCGGCTGGTGTGCGCCAGCACGCTGATCGCGCAGACGGGCCGGCCGTCGGGGTCGCGTACCGGGACCGCCAGTGCGGCCAGGCCCGGGGCGACCAACTGGTCGTCCAGCGCCCAGCCGTCCGCGTCGGCCGCCGCGGCCCAGGCGGCGAAGTCGGCCTCCGTCCGCTCGGGGGCAGGGGCGGTACGGCGCGCGGGAACGGCCGGGAAGGTCTCGTCCAGGGAGTCGGCGGCACGGCGGGCCCGCCACGCCTCGTACGTGTCGGGCCCCCACCCGGCGGCGAGTACGGCACCGGCCGCGCAGCGCTCGGCGGGCAGCAGGTCGCCGACCCGGAAACCCAGGGGGATCATCCGGCCGGGCGGGACGGCCTTGCCGACGATGCGTGCGTCGCAGCCGTCGAGGACGATCGCCGAGACCGACTCGTCGAGGGCGCGGGCCAGCCGCTCCAGGCTCGGCCTCAGCGCCCGGGACATGCCGCTCGCGTGCAGGTAGGCGTTGCCGAACTCCATCAGGCGCGGGGCGGGCACGAGGTCGCGTCCCACGGCGCGCAGATAGTCGAGGTGGGTCAGGGTCGAGGTGATCCGGTCGACGGTCGAACGTGCCAGGCCGGTCGCGCGGACCAGGTCACCCGGACGCACGGAGTGAGCGGAGCCGGCCACGAACCGCAGCACGGCCAGTCCGCGCTCCAGCGGGCCGGTCGCTTCCGCCGGGGGGTCGGCCGGCGCAGGGGCCACCGGCGCCGACGTCGTCGGTGCCGCCCTCGAAACGCCCGGCGCCATGGCACTTCCTCCCGTGTGTGTCGGCTGCTGTGCCGGCTTCCCGGCGGATCAGGCCGTACCCGTCTTCGGGAGAACGCTACCGGCCATTGACAGGCGTCTCGGCGATCGCACACACTCGGCAGACTCGTCCAATGAAAGTAAGTTCACTCATCGAAAAAACGTGGTGGTCCAGTGTCGGTGCTCGTCACGGTGGCGCCGGTGATGACCAGGCCCGCCGCCCCCTCACCCACGCCCGCCGAGGAACGAGCCCTCACGTCCCCTCTCTACAGGAGCACCCCGTGTCCCTCTCCCGAGGACTGATCATCAACGGCCGGGAAGTCCCCGCCTCCTCCGGCCGCACCGCGACCGACACCAACCCCTGGACCGGAGCCGTCTGCGCGGAGGTCGCCGCGGGCACACCCGACGACGTACGCCGTGCCGTGGACGCCGCCGACGCCGCGTTCGAGGCGTGGGCCGCGACCAAGCCGGCCGAACGCCGCCGGATCTTCCTGCGCGCCGCGCGGCTGATGGCCGAGCGCACCGACGAGGTCGTACGGCTGATGGCCGCGGAGGTCGGCGGCGTCACCCCCTGGGCGGGCTTCAACGCCCACCTGGCCGCCGACATCCTGCTGGAGGCGGCGGCCGAGGTCAGCCGCCCGACCGGCCAGATCCTCGCCACCGACGCCGACGGCGTCCACTCCGCGCAGGTGCGGGTGCCCAAGGGAGTGATCGCCGCCATCTCGCCGTGGAACGCGCCCGTCATCCTCGGTGTGCGCGCGGTGGCGATGCCGATCGCGATGGGCAACACCGTGGTGATGAAGCCCAGCGAGGACGCGCCGATCGCCTGCGGCCTGCTGATCTCGGACGTCCTGCACGAGGCCGGACTGCCCGCGGGCGTGCTCAACGTCGTCACCAACGACCGCGCCGACGCCGCCGAGGTGGTCTCCGCGCTGATCGCCGACCCCCGGGTGCGGATGGTCAACTTCACCGGCTCCACGGAGGTCGGCCGCACCATAGGCGTCCAGGCCGCCCAGCACCTCAAGCCCGCCGTCCTCGAACTCGGCGGCAAGAACGCCCTGCTGGTGCTGGAGGACGCGGACGTCGACTACGCGGTGGACGCCGCGGTCTTCGGTTCCTTCATGAACGCGGGCCAGATCTGCATGTGCGTGGACCGGGTCATCGTCCACCGCGCGGTCGCCGACGAGTTCACCGACAGGTTCGCCGCCCGCGTCCGGGCCCTGCCCTGCGGCGACCCGGGCGACCCGGGCACGGCGGTCGGCCCGGTCGTGAACGAGGCCGCCGCCCGCCGGGTCGCGTCGCTCCTCGCGGACGCGGTCTCCCAGGGCGCCGAACTGGCCGCGGGCACCGGCGAGATCGAGGAACCGGGCACCTTGATCCGCCCGGTCGTCCTCACCGGGGTCACCAAGGACATGAAGATCTACTACGACGAGATCTTCGGCCCGGCGACCGTCGTCCACGTCGTCGACAGCGCCGACGAGGCCGTGGCGCTCGCCAACGACACGCCGTACGGGCTCACCGCGGGCGTCATCACCGAGAACCTGTCCAAGGGTTTGGAGGTCGCCGGCCGACTGCGCACCGGCATCGTCCACGTCAACGACCAGTCCATCGGGGACGAACCGCAGGCCCCCTTCGGCGGCGTGAAGAGCTCCGGCTACGGCCGCTTCGGCGGCCAGGCCGGCGCCGAGGCATTCACCGACACCCGCTGGGTCACGGCGCAGGCCAGGGGTCACGCACACTTCCCGATCTGACGAGCGAGCGCCCGGCCGGCGGATTCACCGGCCGGGCGGGTGCGCGGGATCAACGGAGCGTGCCGGGCCGGGGATCTGGTCGGGCGGGGGCGGGGTGGAGCCGACGGGCTTCGTACGGGAAGCGGCTGACCGCCTCGGCCTTCGGTGATGTGACGTGCTGGAAGAACAGGGGCGGCTTCGCCCGGTCCACGTCGCCTTGGGGCACCCGCAGGGCCCGGCCCGCCTCCAGCACCCGCGGCGAAGCCGGCCTCCATGAAGGCCGGCTTCGCCGGTCTGTGACCCCGCTCGGCGAAAGCGACGGGTTCCTGCGCGTACCCGACAGCCTCGGCGAGAGCCTGCTGGGTGAGGGCGCGGCGCGTTGGCGGGAGAGGCGGACGAGCTTGCCGTGGGCGCTCCAGGCCGCAGGGTGCTCCTTCTCCGGGCCGCGCAGGCCGGCGGTCCTCGGCGACGGCTCGGCCGGTACGACGGACACCGGCCCCAGGATGTCGCCGACGGCCAGTGCGGCGGCCGACGGCCGTCTGAGCAGCCGCGTGCGGGTGCGTTTCATGCGTCTCTCCGAAGAAGGCGGGCGGCGTGCCGCGGCCGGTGCGAGCGATCCGGCACTGAAAGAGTGAACGGAAAATTGCAGAAATCTCTTACGGAAGCGGGAAGTTACCCGTACATGACAGTGCCGTAAAGGGGTCGTGCTTCAACTTCCTGCACTGTGGTCGCGCAACGCGCCTGGTCGACAGGCCGACTGACGAAACGCCACATCCGGATCGGCCTCGTCCGAGGTGTTGACCGATACGGAGCCGTGCCCTTACGGTCACGACCGCGACACCTTGCAGTCATCTTTCAGTAATGACTTGCACGGGTGTGCCGACTCCCCAGACACCCGTCGGCCGGCCCTTCCCCGGGACACTCGCCCGCAACCTCACACGGGAGACTCCATGCACAGGAGCACCAGCAGAGCGCGCAGAACCACCGCCGCAGCACTCGTACTCACCGCCGGCGTGGCCGGCAGCCTCCTCGCCACCGCGGCACCGGCGCAGGCTTCCCCGCCCGGCGACAAGGACGTCACCGCGGTGATGTTCGAGTGGAAGTTCACCTCGGTCGCCAAGGCGTGCACCGACACCCTCGGTCCGGCCGGCTACGGCTTCGTGCAGGTCTCCCCACCGCAGGAGCACATACAGGGCGGACAGTGGTGGACCTCCTACCAGCCGGTGAGCTACAAGATCGCGGGCCGTCTCGGTGACCGAGGTCAGTTCAAGAGCATGGTCGACACGTGTCACGCGGCGGGTGTGAAGGTCATCGCCGACTCGGTCATCAACCACATGTCGGCCGGGAGCGGCACCGGAACCGGCGGCACGCCGTATACCAAGTACAACTACCCGGGCCTCTACTCGGCGCCCGACATGGACAACTGCACCTCGGAGATCAACGACTACCGCAACCGCTCCGACGTCCAGGAGTGCGAACTGGTCGGGCTCGCGGACCTGGACACCGGCGAGGACTACGTACGGGGCAAGATCGCCGGCTACCTCAACGACCTGCTGTCCCTGGGCGTCGACGGCTTCCGGATCGACGCGGCCAAGCACATGGCCGCCGGTGACCTGGCCGACATCAAGTCCCGGCTCGGCAATCCGAACGTGTACTGGAAGCACGAGGCCATCTACGGCGCCGGCGAGGCGGTCTCCCCGACCGAGTACCTCGGCAGCGGCGACGTCCAGGAGTTCCGCTACGGACGCGACCTCAAGCGCGTCCTCAACAGCGAGAACCTCGCGTACCTGAAGAACTTCGGCGAAGCCTGGGGCTACATGCCCTCGGACAAGTCCAACGTCTTCGTCGCCAACCACGACACCGAGCGCAACGGCGAGACCCTCAGCTACAAGGACGGCGCCGACTACACCCTGGCCAACGTCTTCATGCTGGCCTGGCCGTACGGCAACCCCGACGTCCACTCCGGCTACGAGTTCACCGACCGCGACGCGGGCCCGCCGAGCGGCGGCCAGGTGAACGCCTGCTACAGCGACGGCTGGAAGTGCCAGCACGCCTGGCGCGAGATCTCCTCCATGGTCGGCTTCCGCAACACCGCCCGCGGCCAGGCGGTGACCGACTGGTGGGACAACGGCGGCGACCGGATCGCCTTCGGACGCGGCTCCAAGGCGTACGTCGCCATCAACCACGAGAGCTCCCCGCTGACCCGTACGTTCCAGACCTCGCTGCCCGCCGGCGACTACTGCGACGTCCAGTCCGGCAAGGGCGTCACCGTCGACGGATCCGGCCGGCTCACCGCCACCCTCGGTGCCCACACCGCCCTCGCCCTGCACGTCAACGCCCGGAACTGCGACGGTGGCACCGCGCCCGGACCCGACCCGGTGACCTCCGGGGTGTCCTTCGCCGTCAACGCCACCACCAGCTGGGGCGAGAACATCTACGTGACCGGCAACAGGCCGGAACTCGGCAACTGGAACCCGGGCAGCGCCCTCAAGCTCGACCCGGCCGCCTACCCGGTGTGGAAACTGGACGTCGAGGTTCCCGCGGGCACGTCCTTCGAGTACAAGTACCTCCGCAAGGACCAGGCAGGGAACGTGACCTGGGAGAGCGGCGCCAACCGCACCGCGACCACCACGTCCACCAAGATCACCCTCAACGACACCTGGCGCGGCTGACCCCGCCGTCACGCCGGTGGCCGTCCCCGCGTCCTTCCGCGGGGACGGCCACGCCGGCCGAACCGGTCACCCGGGCCGCCCGGCGCTCACCGGGCCGAGCGGCTCAAGCGGTGTGGATCTCCACGGCGGTACGTACGGCGGACTCCACGGCGCCCTCGATCCAGGCCGGTTTGACGGACGTGTGGTCCCCGGCGAAGTGCAACGGCCCCTCGGTCACGGGGATGGCGGGCAGCAACTCCGTGTGCTGCCCGGGCAGGAGCACGGACGCCTCCCCGTAGGCGTAGGGGTCGCGCAGCCAGCTCTGCGTGCGGCCCGCGCCGGTGTAGAAGACCTCGATGCGCTGGCCGTAGACCTGCTGGAGGCCGCACAGGGCGTGCGGGTACCGTGCCTCGTCGTCCAGGGAGTCCCAGCGCAGCGCGTCGTCCGCCCAGCTGTAGGAGGCCAGGACCACACCCCCCGCGCTGCCCGGAACCGGATGGGAGGGGTTGAACATGAACCGGTTGGCGTTGTCCGACACCGAGCCGCCCCCCACGACGTCGGCCGCCTCCGGCTGATCCCGCGCGACCGCGCGGTTGGCGGCGTAGTGGGTGCGCTGGCCCGCTGTGATGTGCCCGTCGGGCACGGAGGGATGCGCCCCGAGCAGGCTGCCGTCCGCGGCGGCCCGGCCGGTGCGGTAGGCGTCGTACAGACCCGGGTCGACGGCGCGCAACTCCCGTTTCCAGTCGGCCTCGTCGAACTCCCACCAGCGGCGGCTGAACTCCAGCAGCACCTTGGTCGCGCAGTCGTAGTGCAGTTCGCAGACCGCCCGGCGCTTGCGGTACGACAGGGGCGGGTCGATCTGCACGTGGCGCAGTCCGGAGAACGGCACCGTGACCACGGCGACGTCCGCGGTGAACTGCTCGCGCACGACGGGGCCGTCGCGGCCCTCCGACACGGTGTCCACCCACACGTGCGGGCCCTTGCCCCGGACGTGCTCGGCGTCCGGCGAAGGGCGGTCGGGGTGGTGGTACTGGATGCGCGTGACCCGGCGGTCGAACCGCACCTCCTTGCGCACGCGTTCCAGCAGCGCGTCCGGCAGTACGGCCGTGCCGCCCTCCAGCTCGTAGAACGGCGTGTCCGGGCTGATGAGGGAGGAACCGATGAAGCTGTGGATGAAGGACAGGGGGAGGCGCGAGGTGAGGTTCTCCAGGGTGCCGATCAGGTCGATGGTCCGCTCGTCGAGGTCGGCGTGCTCGGTGAGGAAGCGGAACATCGACCAGTCACCGAACCGCTCCACCACACGGGCCCAGCCCTTCAGCCGCTCCGGGAGCGGCTTGTCGACCCGCTTGCCGTCCGGACCGACGTAACTGAACTCGTCGCGCACCGGGTCCAGCACGGAGCGCAGGATAGTGGCGGCGGGGGTGTCCCAGTGGGCCTTGGGGACGCCGAACGACCGGTTCACGCGCCGGGGCGCGCGGGCGTAGTCGGCGCGCCGTACGCGGATTCCGTTGACGTGGATCCAGGTGCGGTTGGCGGGACGTCCCTCGCCGTCGACGTCGACGTAGTGGAACCGCCGCTTCTTCAGGTCGAACTGGTCGATCAGCTCCATCACCAGGGGATGGCTGCCCGGGATGCGCATCGCACCCGCTTCGGCGTACTGGCGGGGATCGGCGAAGGGCTGCTCGGCGCGCTCGTGCCCACCGCTGCGGAAGGTCTTGATGCGTCCGCCCGCACGGTTGCCGTTGGCCTCCAGCACCGTCACCCGGTGGCCCGCCTTCTTCAGCAGCCAGGCGGCCACAAGACCGGCCGGGCCGGCGCCGATGACCAGGACCTTCTTGGGCCGTGTCCGCCGCTGAGCCGGCAGTCCCTTCTGGAGGACGGTCTGGTAACGCGGTACGAGGGGGCGGTCGTCGGAGTCCAGTACGAGCAAGGCGCGAGCGACGGCGAGGCTCCGGCCGGAGCCGGCCCCACGTGTGTCGTCCGGGGCGGCCGGTGCGGGCGCAGCCGTGGCGACACCGCTGGTCAGCGCCGTGGCCACCGTGGCCGTGCCGACCGCTGCCGCCGCCGCGAAGCTCCTCCGGGAAAAACCGTCATCTGCACGCGCCGGCGCGTGATCTTCAGTCATGGCGGCCTTTGTACCGGCGGCCGTGACCGGGCGCCCGCCCTTCGCTCCGGCGTTGACTCGAACGAGGGAAGCGGCGGCGGACCCTGACGCCACAGCAGGTCCGCATGACGCCCCAGCAGGCCTGCCTGACGCGAACGGCCAGGGGAACCCGAAGGGATGAACACTGCGCCAACCCCGTCTGCCGCGGTGATCAGTCCTCCACACTGCGACATGCGTAGCCACGTCCGTGCCCTGCGGCGGGCCCGCGCGGCGCATCACCGTACCCGGCGCCGACGCGGCCTGTGCGGGAGTGCGAGGCATGGGAGGGGGAGGGGGAAGAGTGGCGCAGCGGCGCACTCCGTTCGGTGACAGAGCCCGCTACTGGTTCGACAGCACGCTGGCCCGCGGTGCCTCCGTCCTCGTCGGCTGGATGGCGCTGCTGTGCCTGGCCGTCGTCGTCCCGGTCAGTGCGGTGCTGGTATGGACCGACCCCGACGCGCCGGCGTCCCCGGCGGACCGGCTGGCTCAGGTGTGGCACCTCACCGGGGAGACACTGCGGCTGGGCGGTGAGACGGGGGCGCCGCCGCGGGTGGCGATGTCGGTGCTGCTCGCACTGGTCACTCTGCTGTACGTCTCGGCGCTCGTCGGCCTGATCACGACGGCGCTCACGGAGCGGCTCAACGCGTTGCGACGGGGCCGTTCCACCGTGCTGGAACAGGGGCACGCCGTCGTCCTGGGATGGTCGGAGCAGGTCTTCACGGTGGTGAGCGAGCTGGTGGCCGCCAACGCCAACCAGCGGCGCGCCGCGGTGGCGGTGCTGGCCGACCGGGACAAGACCCTCATGGAGGAGGCCCTGGGCACCAAGGTGGGCCCCGTCGGCCGTACGCGGCTGATCTGCCGCAGCGGCCCCGTCACCGACCCGGCCGTGCTCCCGCTGACCAGCCCCGCCACGGCCGGTGTCGTGCTGGTCCTGCCCCACGACGAGCCCGACGCCGACGCCGAGGTGGTCAAGACACTGCTGGCGCTCAGGGCGGCCCTGGCCGGGGAGAAGAACCGTCCGCCCGTCGTCGCCGCCGTCCGGGACGACCGGTACCGCCTGGCCGCCTGTCTCGCCGCCGGACCGGGCGGCGTCGTCCTGGAGAGCGACACCATCACCGCCCGGCTGATCGTCCAGGCCGCCCGCCGCCCCGGGCTCTCCCTCGTCCACCAGGAACTCCTCGACTTCGCCGGTGACGAGTTCTACCTGGTCACCGAACCCGCGCTGACCGGCCGCCCGTTCGGCGAGGCGCTGCTGTCCTACCGGACGTCGAGCGTGGTCGGGATCGTGCGAGGAGACATCCCGCTGCTCAACCCACCGCCGGACACGCCCATCACCCCGGGCGACCTGCTCGTCGTCATCTCCCGCGACGACGACACGACGTGGCTGGACGACTGCGCGGAGCTGGCCGAGGAACCGGCGATGGCGTCCGGTCCTTCGACGCCCGCGCGGGCGGAGCGGGTCCTCCTGCTGGGCTGGAACCGCCGAGCGCCGCTCATAGTCGGCCAGCTGCGCCGCCGAGCCCGGCCCGGGTCGGTCGTCGACGTGGTGGCGGACCGGGGCGAAGCGACACTCCGGCAGGTGAACGAGGCCGACGCGGACAGCGGTACCGACCTGAGCCTGACACTGCACCACGGGGACGTCACCCGGCCCGAGACCCTGCGGCGCCTGGACGTGTACTCCTACGACAGCGTGATCGTGCTCGGCCGGGACCCCGTTCCCGGACAGCCGTCGGACGACCCCGACAACCGCACGCTCGTCACCCTCCTGCTGCTGCGCCAACTGGAGGAAGCCACCGGGCGCGAACTGCCGGTCGTCACCGAACTCGTCGACGACCGGAACCGGGCGCTGGCCCCCATCAGCCCCGGAGCCGACGTGATCATCAGCGGCAAGCTCATCGGCCTGCTCATGGCACAGATCTCGCAGAACCGGCACCTGGCGGCGGTGTTCGAGGAACTGTTCTCCGCCGACGGCACCGGGGTTCGCCTGCGGCCGGCCACTGACTACGTGCTGCCGGGGAGCGAGACGTCCTTCGCCACGGTCGTGGCCGCGGCACGTCGTCGTGGCGAATGCGCCATCGGTTACCGAAGCCACGACGACGCGTCGACGGGCCCCGGCTACGGCATGCGGATCAATCCGCCCAAGGACGAGCGGCGCCGCTGGACGGTCGAGGACGAGGTGGTCGTCATCGGCAGGGACTGATCGGCACGCTGACCGAGCCGTTCCCCGGCGTGGGCGACCACGGTGGCACGTTCCGCGCGCCCCCTCGAACTCGCCGCCCTGGCCGATGCGCCGAAGCGGCGGGCCGACGTCCGCCAGGCCGTCGGGTGACGCACGCCGCCCCCGCGGGCGGGAGGTCCGACGTCCGGAACTCCGCGGCCACTTGGCGGTGGCGGTCGATCAGTTCCGGCCTGCTTCCGGTCCGACCCGGTGGCGGCTGGCCGGGGGCGTGAAGCGAGGCGAAGGCACGCTCGACCACCTGGCGCACCGCAGGCCAGGGACGTAACCGGGCCGCTCAGGTCGGCAAGTGGCCGGCATCGGGCACGGGAGCGGTCCGGCTTGCTGGCCCGGTGACCGCCGCGGCGGTCGTGGCGGAGTGGAACGCGTACGGCGTTCCCGCACGGCACCGCCGCCGACCCGGCGTACCCCTGCGAGCCCGGGCCGCGTCCGAGGGGGCGCCGGCGTGGTCGGCCGAAAGCCGTCCCGTCGTGGTCCGGGGGCCCTAGCGTCGTACCGTGACCACTGTTGACAACACCGCCTACCAGTACCGCACCGCCGTCCCCGGGGACGCCGAGGCCATCGAGGCCCTGGACGGCTCCTTCACCACCGGCACGGTCTTCCAGGTGACCGTCGCCGACGATGGGTTCGCCCTGCGGGAGATCGCGGTGGACCCGCCCCTGACCAAGGTGTTCCCCGAGGACGAGTCCGACGACGACGGCGACGACGGCGACGACCGCGATGACGCGGACTCCCGTACCTTCGTCGCCCACGGGGCCGTCGGCGACCTGGCCGGGTTCGTCGCCGTCTCGTACTCCGAGTGGAACCGCCGGCTGACCGTCGAGGACATCGAGATCGCTCCGGAGCACCGGGGGCGGGGGGTCGGGCGGGCACTGATGGGGCTCGCGGTGGAGTTCGCCCGTGAGCGGGGTGCCGGGCACCTCTGGCTGGAGGTCACCAACATCAACGCGCCCGCGATCCACGCGTACCGGCGGATGGGCTTCGCCTTCTGCGGGCTGGACACCGCCCTCTACGCCGGTACCCCCTCCGAGGGCGAGCAGGCGCTCTACATGAGCATGCCCTGCCCCTGAGCGGACAGCAGGCGGCACACGGACGGAGTGCCCCCGTCGCCCGGCGCGACCGTGACGGTCAGCAGCCAGGCCGGGCCTCCGTCCGGGGCCGCGGCCCGCTCGTACCACTCCACGCGCGCGTCGAGCAGCCGACAGCCCGCCGCCCGGCGGGCGGCGTACCACCTCCGGAACCTCTCGGACCGCCACACCACGAGCGGGACGGCCCGCTCGCCGCCGGTGCGGCGCGAGCCGCGGCCCACCGCGCGCACGGCCGCTCCCGCCGCCCCCGGAAGGGTGCGCTCCACCGGCACCCCGAACGTCTCGGCGAAGTGCAGGAGGTACGCCATGCGCTCGGCCTCCGGCGGCGCGCCGAGCACCGCCCGGCCCGAGTCGTACCACACCCCCCACTTGATGTTGGAGACCAGACCGGGGAGCCGGTTCATCACCCGGGGGATCCAGAACAGGACGACGTCCGAGCGGCGCATCGCCTCCTCCTCCCAGGCGACTTGGTCCGCGTACGGCGGGTAGGACCCGCCCGCGGCGGGCTCCGGCAGGAAGACCACCAGTCGGCCCGGGCCGTCCCAGGCGGCACGCAGGGCGGCGACCGCGGACGGGCGCCAGGAAGGCTCCCCCGGGTCGGTGGGCGTGGGCCCGCACAGGTACACGGCCGCGTTCCAGGACTCGGGCTGCTCGTGGCCGACGTGCACCACCTCGACCGGGGCGGGGGCTTCAGCGGGGAACTCAGTGGACACGGGACGCTCCGGGGTCGGTCGTGGGGAGGGCGGCGAGGAAGTCCAGCAGGACGGTGTTGAAGGCGTCGGGCCGTTCCAGGAAACCGAGGTGGCCGGTGTCCGCCAGCTCCGTGTAGCGGGCGCCGGGGATCACCGCGGCCACCTCACGGCTCAGGTGGGCGGGATTCAGCACGTCGTCGGCGAAGCCCACCACCAGCAGGGGCGTGGTGATCCGCGTGTACGCGGCCAGCCGGTCGGTGACGGGCGGGCGCGGGCGGTGCGCGGCGGCGGAGGCACCGCTGAGCACGGCGATCTCGAACAGGTCCAGCCATGGTGCGACCGCGTCCTCGTCCGCCAGCGTCCTGGGGGAGAGGTTCTGCACCATCCGCACGAACGCCTCGTACTCCGGCGGCAGCCGGCCGCCCGTCTCGGCGCGCGCGGCCTCGGCGCGGGCCAGCGCGTCGCCTACCGGATCGGGCCGTCCCCGCGTCGCGGCCAGCACCGCGCCGCTCGCCAGGTGCGGATCGGTGAGGAGCAGTTCCTGTACCGCCAGGGCCCCCAGGGAGTGTCCGACCAGCGGGCAGGGCGGCAGCCCCAGAGCGGTGAGGAGCCGCCGTACCTCGGCGGCCACTTCACCGGCGCAGGAGCCGGTGGTGCCGTGATCGAAGGTGATCACCTGGTGGCCCGCCGCGGTGAGCGCGGGCACCTGGTGGTGCTCCCAGATCCGGCCCGCGCCTCCCGCACCGGCGACCAGTACCACCGGCCGCCCGGAGCCGTGGACCGTGTACGCCGTCGTGCCGCTCACCGGGCCATCCTCCGCAGCGCGGTCTCCGTCCACGCCGGGCGGCCGGTGTCCAGGCCGCGCAGCGCCACGTGGACCCAGAGGAAGGACGCCCGGATCAGGATGTGCGACCGCAGGCCGGCGGGTACTTCGCCGCCCGCCGCCCGGTAGGCGTCCAGGAGCCGGTCCAGGAGGACCGTGCCACCGGCGTAGAGCATGTCGACGAAGTCCACCGCAGGATCACCGATGCCCGCGTTCGCCCAGTCCAGCAGGGCCGACAGCATCGGAGGGCCGGACGGGCGGTGCTCCACCAGGGTGTGGCCCGGGTGCACGTCCCCGTGGACGAGCACCAGGCGGCCGGGCCACAGACGGTCGTCGTCCAGCCACTCCTGCCAGCGCCGCACCCCGGCGGCGGGCAGCTCCAGTTCGGCCCGTGCGCGCGCCAGTTTGTCCGCGACTTCCGAGCGTATGGCCTCGGGGCCGGACGGGTGCCGTCCCGGCAGCTTCCAGGTGCCGTCCAAGGGCGTGGAATGCACGGCGACCAGGCAGCGGGCCAGCGGCTCCAGGTAGCGGTCCGGGCGGGCCAGCGGGTCCATCGACCAGCCGTAGACAAGGGTGGCAGGGTCCTCGCTTCCCGCAGCCACGCCGGACAGGCGCGGGTAGGCGACCAGGTCCGGTGTGTGCAGCCGCCAGTCGGGCACCGGCACCGGGACCCGGTCGCGCACGGCGCCGAGCACGGCGCCCTCGACGGCCAGCCGGCCGGAGACCTCGGGCCGCCGCGGCTGCCGCAGGATCCAGGGCGTGCCGTCCGCGGCGCGGATGTGGGTGACGCGGAAGTCCCAGCCGCTGTCGTCGCCGTGCGCGGACTCCGGTACCAGCGCCACCCCGAGCCTGTCCGAGGCGTACGCGGCCAGTGCCCGGGCGTCCGCGCCCGGGCTCATGGCGGCGGCGCTCATCGGGCGGCCCCGACGGTGCCCAGGTGGTGGTCGCGGGTCGCGTTGCGGTCCACCTTGCCGGTATGGGTCTGCTCCAGCGCGTCCACCGGCACGATCAGGCTCGGCACCAGGTGCGGCGGCGCCGTCCGGGTCAGCCGGTCGCGGATGCCCGCGGCGACCGTGTCCGGCTCGACGTCCGGCAGCGGTACGAAGAACGCGGCCAGCGAGGAGTGCCCGGCCCGGTCCACCCTGGCGGCCGCGACCGACGACACTCCCTCGCACCGTCCGACCAGCGCTTCGACGTCGAGCAGATCCACCCGGAAACCGCGGATCTTGACCTGGTGGTCGGAGCGCCCCCGGAAAACCAGGACACCGCCGGCCGCCTCGCCGACCAGGTCGCCCGTGCGGTACCAGCGGACGCCGCCGCGTTCGGTGAACCGGTCGGCCGTCGCCTGCGGGTTGTCGTGGTAGCCGAGTGCCAGGCCGGGTCCGGAGACGTACAACTCGCCCGTCTCGTCGATCCGCTGGCCCACGTGCGGCAAGGGGAGCCCGATGGGCAGGTCCCCGCCGGACTCCGGCAGCGCGGGGGCACCCGGCCCGGCGAGCTGCACCGCGTGCGTGACCAGCGCGGTCTCCGTGGAGCCGTAGGTGTTGAGCAGTCGGACGTGCTCGGTGCCGCCGAGCCGGAGCCAGCGCTCCAGCATGTCGGCGCGCACCGCCTCGCCGCCGATCACCACGGTGCGCAGGGACGCGGGCAGCCGGGCGCCCTGGTGCAGCAGATCGGCCGTCAGGCTGTCCCAGAACCCGGTGGGCAGCACCGCGACCGAGAGCTGCTGCTCCTCCGCCACTCGCGCGAAGCCCTCCCGCGCCCCGTCGTCGATGACCAGGGTGGCGCCCCCCGTCAGGGCAGGGAGGATCTCCTCCAGGCTCGTGTCGCCACCCGCGCCGTGGAAGTGCAGCACGAACTCGCCCTCGCCGACGCCGTACAGGCCGCGCAGCGACGGCACCACGGCCGCGGGCGCCCGGTGGGGGACCACCACGCCCTTCGGCTCGCCGGTGGACCCCGAGGTGAACAGCACGTACGCCGGGTCCTCCGGCCGCGGGCCCGGCCGCGGCCGGGCGGGGGGCGCCGTGGGGAAGAGCGTCCAGCGGGGCCGGATCGCCTTCTCGACGGCGGGCTGCCAGCCGGTCTCCGCGGTCACCACCGCCTCCCGGCAGCCCACCCGCCGAAGGATGTCCTCCAGCCTGGCCTCGGGGTGGTGGGCCTCCAGCGGCACGTACGCGCGTCCCGCCGCCAGCACGCCGAGGATCGCCGCCACGTCACGGGCCGAGTGGTGCACGACGACGCCCACGGGCGGCTGGGGCCCGGCCGTGCGCGGCTCCACGGCGGCGGCCACCGTCAGCACCAGGGCGGCGAAGCGGCCGTAGGTGAGAACGAGGCCGTTGTCGATGACGGCCGGACGGTCCGGATCGTCGCGCGCCGTGTCGAAAAACGGTTCAAGCAAAGAAGCTGCGGAGGACTCCATTGTGAATTCCTATGATGTGTTGGAATATGGGCCGGTGCGTACTGTTGTGGAATACGATGTGAAAGTACCCATGCGGGACGGCGTGTTATTGAGTGCTGACCTCTATCGCCCGGAGACGGCCGGGGCGGTGCCGGTGCTCATCCGGCGAACGCCCTACGGGAAGGCCGGAAACCCCGGCGGTGCCTCCGTGGACGGCCTGCGACTGATCCGCTCCGGATACGCCCTGCTGGTGCAGGACGTCCGCGGCCGGTTCGCCTCCGGCGGCACCTTCGAGCCGTACTGGAACGAGGCCGCGGACGGCGCGGACACCGTCGCCTGGGCCGTCGGGCAGCCGTGGTGCGACGGGTCCGCGGGCCTGTTCGGTCGCTCGTACGAGGGAATGTCGGCGTTGCTCGCGGCGGGCGAGCGACCGTCCGGACTGGCCGCCATCGCCCCTCACGTGGCCGGCTCCGGGTTCGACGAGGGCTGGACCCGCCAGGGCGGCGCCTTCCAGCTGGGCTTCCTCCTCTACTGGGTGCTGTACGACCTGCTGCTCAGCGGGGCCGGGCTGGCGGGGCCGGAGCTGGCCGAGGTGGCCGGCGCGGTCGACCGGATCGACGCGCTGTACGAGGATCCCGACGCCGCCGCGGACCTCTTGGACCGGCTCGCCCCCTATTACCGTCAATGGCTCGAGCACCCTTCCGGGCACCCGTACTGGAAACGCAGCGCACCGCGCGAGGCGTATCCGTCCATAAATGTTCCGGTGCTGAATCTGACGGGCTGGTACGACATATTTCTCACCGGCGCCCTGGAGAATTACCGGGGAATTCGGGAACAGGGCGTGGAGACGCGTCTGGTGGTCGGCCCCTGGTCCCACTGCGTCACCGGAGGCATTTTTCCGCAGCGCCGCTACGGGCTCGCCGCCGACGAGCGGGAGCTCGACGTCACCGGCCTGCACCTGGACCACTTCGACCGTCACCTGCGCCGGCGGCGGACCGGTGCGGTGGCCCCCGAGCCGGTCACGCTCTTCCTCACCGGCGCCGACGAGTGGCGCGCCTTCCCCGACTGGCCGGTCCCCGGTACCGAGGAGTACGTGCTCCACCTGGACGGCCGGCGGCTCACGCCCGGAGGCGCACCGCGGGCCGCCGGCCGCGACGCGATCCGCCACGATCCGGCCGACCCGGTGCCCACCACCGGTGGTGCCACCGCACTGCCCGGCCAGTTCACCGGCGGTGACTGCGGTCCGCTCGACCAGCGTGAGGTGGAGCGGCGCGGCGACGTCCTGTGCTTCACCGGTGACCCGCTCACCGCCCCGCTGACCGTGGTCGGCGACACCGTCCTGACGGTGTACGTCACCGCGGACGCGGCGGGCGCCGACGTGACCGGGAAGCTGGTCGACGTCTGGCCCGACGGGCGTGCGGAGCTGCTGTGCGACGGCATCCTCCGGCTGGAGCCCGCGACGGCGCCGGGGGCGGGCACCCCGCCCGCCCCCGGCCGGCCGGTCGAGGTCACCGTCGGCCTCGGCGCGATCGGCCATGTGTTCCGCACCGGGCACCGTGTTCGTCTGGACATCGCGGCCAGTAACGCGCCCCGCTTCGACGTCCATCCCCGGGTGGTCGCGCACCACACCGTCCACCACGGCGGTGACCATCCCTCACGCCTGCTGCTCCCGCGCCTCGCCGGCGGCTGACGCGGCGGCCGGGCCGGCGGCGTCGGGGTGGAAGACCGACAGGTCGGTCACCTTCTCGATCCGCCGGCCCGCCTCCCAGTGCGCCCGGCGCAGCCGCCGCAGCTGGGCCCCGGACAGGCGGGTGCTGTGCTGCGGGATCGATCGAACCATGCGGGCCCGCTTGGCCGAGGCCGGGTAGCGGTCCCGGACCCGGTGGGGGTCGTTGAGCAGATGGTGCGCCGTGCCCACGTGGAAGGCGATCTTCAGCAGGGCGTAGTACGCCGCGGCGCCCGCGCCCTTGTCGCGGGCGCAGTGCACCAGCGTCCTGGTCGCCTCGTACAGCCGCCACAGCACCGGCACGGCCGGCGTGGTGAACACGCCCGTCTCCTGGGCGATGCCCTCGCCGACGCCGTAACGGAAGTAGCTGCGCATGTTCGCGAAGCCGTGCTGGGCGTCGTGGAAGATCCGGGCCTCGGGCAGGTACACCACCGGGATGCCGGCCATCTGCAGCCGGAAGTCGAACTCCCGGTCCTCGCACCAGTGGATGAGCCCGTCGAAGTGGTAGCCGCCGATGTGGTCGACGATCGCCCGGTTGTAGACGAGCGGCGGGGACAGGGCACTGACGTAGTCGCCCTCGTCGAACTCCCGCACCCGGGCGGTCAGCTTGCTGAGCAGCCCGTCCGACTCCCCGTACACCACCTGCCCCTTGACCACCGGGGCGGTCAGCACCGCGCGGACCATGGCCCGCACCACACCCGGGGCGAAGGTGCAGTCGGAGTCCATGAGCAGCAGGTACTGCCGGTCGGTGGCGGCGGCGCCCGCGTTGTAGGCCGCGCCCAGGTTGCCGACGTCGTCGATCTCGGTGACCGTCAGCGGCCGAGGGTGCTCGGCGATCAGCTTCAGCACCGCGTCGCTGGGGCCGTTGAGCGCCAGGACGATCTCCACGTTCTCGTCGATCGACGCGATGCAGTCGGCGATCCGCAGGTCGTCGCGCAGGGCGACGACCACGGCGGTGCGCGCGAGCCCCTTCTCGACCGCGGCCTCGTCCACCGGATCAGTGGCCATCCCGTTCTCCCTCGTCTCGTCGGTGTGCGTATCCGTGTGCACGCGGGTGTCCGCGCCGCTGCGCGCGCCCAGTGGTCCCCGCGCGGTCGTCGTCCCTGTCGTGGTCATTCCGCCGGAGCCTTGAACCGCAGGGGCAGCGCGCGCAGGGTGCGTTCGGCGATCGCCTCCGCCTCGGCCGGATCGTCGGCGTACGCGATCACCCCCGCCAGGACGTCGGCCCCGCCGCGGTAGGGCGGCACCACCACGCCGGGCGCCAACTCGATGCCCCAGAACACGTCGTGCACCCCCGCCCGGCGGGTGATGTCGCGCGGGTCGCCGACCCACTCCACCACCCCGCCGTCCGCCGGGAGGAACCGCTGGACCGCCGCTCCGCCGCGCGTCGGACGCAGTTCGGACAGTTCCAGTGGGCGGCCCAGCGCCAGCCGCACCAGGTTGGGGAGCGGATCCACGCCGGTGGCCAGCCGCATCACCTCGGTGGCGATGCGCGCACCGGTGAGCCGGCAGGTGATCTCCAGCAGCACCACCCGGCCGTCACGGGTGCGCAGGATGTCGGTGTTGATCACCGCCGGGTCCAGGCGCAGGGCCCGCGCCCCGCGCCGCACGGTGTCGGTGACCTCCTCGATCTGCTCGGGGGTGAGCCGGCTGGGGAGTGTGTCGCCGCCCTCGAAGAAGTACGGGGCGAACTCCTCCTTGCGCCCGTACTCCCGGTCGGCGAAACCGAACCGGTGGAGCTCGCCGTCGACCATGAAGGCGGCCAGCGTGTGCTCGGTCCCCTCCAGGAACTCCTCGACGACGATCCGGCCGACGGGGCTCAGACGCAGCGCCTCGGCCGCCGTCTGCCGTACCGCCTCGGCTGACTCCACCTTCATCACGCCCAGCGAACCGGTCTGGTCGCTGGGCTTGATCACGGCCGGCAGGCCGACCTCGGCGACCGCCCGCAGCGCCTCCGTCACACTCTCGGCGGTCGCGAACCGGGGGAGGTCGAGGCCCGCCTCGCGCAGGATCGCCAGCCGCCGGTCCTTGAGCGTGCAGTCGAGCGCCGTCTCCACGGGCAGGCCGGGACAGCCGAACCGGTGGGCCAGCACGCTGATCACCGGCGGGTTGTCGGCGCCGAGCGAGAACACGCCGTCCAGGTGGGACACACCGGCCGCCGACAGCTCCGCGAGGACCGCCGTGCTGTCGGTCGGGTCGCAGACCAGGAGCAGGTCCGCCGCCGCCCGGGCCCGGTCGGTGGGCGCATCGGTGACCACCAGCAACTCCCGCCGCGGCGACCGAAGTTCAGCCAGCGAGCGGTCCATCCCCGAGCCGAGACCGCACGCCAGGAGCCGCTCAGTCACGGCCGCCTCCCGTCCCCTCGCCCTGCGAACCGGCCGTGGCTGCCCGACCGGTGGACGGTCCGCCGGCCGGGGGCGGAGTGCGCAGGCTCAGTACCTGGAACACCTCCGCGTGGCCCGAGCCCGCGGAGACGGTGCCCCGGTAGCGGGCCAGCCCCCGGATGCCCTCGTCCCAGGCGGCGTGGCGCAACTGCGACACGTACGCACGCATCGCCTCGACCTTGGTCTCGATCTGACCGTCGATGTCCTCCGTGTACTGGAACCGGGCCATCGGTGCCCACACCTCGTACCCGAGCACCAGGTGTGGCGCCGGCATCGGCCGTTCACCCGCCTCCTGGAAGAACTCCGACTGCGCCATCCACAGAGCCTCGGTGGTCAGCTGGTGCACCATGCGGTGCTCGACGTCGTCGTCGTGGTCATGGGGCAGGTAGACCACCTGCGGCCGCACCTCCCGCATCACCCGCACCAGGGCGAGGTGCACGCGGCGGGAGAGCGTGAAGTCCCGTGACGGCTCGGCGAAGCGGACGCAGCGGTGCACGCCCAGCGTCTTCGCGGCCGTCTCCGTCTCGGCGGCGAACTCCGCGTCGGTGACCGCGTCGTCCAGGGCGCTGCGCTCGCGTCCGATGACGACGACGACCGTCACCCGGGCGCCGTTGCGAACGTGTTTGGCGATGGAACCGCCGCAGCCGATGACGTCGTCGTCCGGGTGCGGCGCGACCACCAGAACGTCGGTGACCCCCGTCACGACCGCGCCTCCGGCACCTGCCGGGCCCAGGCCGCCCACTGCCCGGTCAGCTCGACGCCCTCGGTGAAGGGTGTGCGCGCGGTGAAGCCGAGGAGGCGCTCGGCCTTGTCGTACCGGGCCCGCGCGGTCGAGCGGTACAGCTCCAGCTCCCAGTCGGGCACCGGGTCGCCGGTGCCCGGCCCGGACGGCCCGTCCAGGCCGCGCAGGGCACGGAACGCGTCGAAGAACCGCCCCCAGCCGAGCGGTTCGCCGTTGCCGACGAGGAAGCGCTGCCCGGCGGCCGACTCCCGGTCTGCGGCCAGGAGCGCCGCGTCCACCAGGTCATCGACGTACACGGCGTTGCACACGCCGCCCTCCTCACCCGTCGGCAGCATGGCGAAGTCGCCCTCCGCCCGCTGGAGCTGGGCGGTGGTCCACTGGCCGCCCCACGGTCCGTAGACCACGCCCGGCTGGAGCACGACGGTCTCCAGGCCGGGCCCGTGAGCGTCGACGACCAGTTGCTCCGCGGCCAGCTTCTGCTGCTCGTACTCGCGGTCGGCCGGGTCGGCCGGGCGGCCCGGTGACTCCTCGGTCAGCTCGCCGGCGGCGGCGGGGTCGTAGACGTCGATGGTGCTCAGGTGCACCACCCGCCGGACCCCGGCGGCGCGGGCGGCGGCCAGGACGTTGGCGGTGCCCTCCACGGAGGCCGCCCAGCGGTCCGTCTCGTCACCAGAACTGCCGAAGGCGCAGTGCACGACGGTGTCGCACCCGTGGAAGGCGGCTCGCAGCCCGTCGGTGTCCAGCAGGTCGGCCCGGCGGAACTCCAGCCGGTCCTGCGGCAGGACGGACAGTCGCGCGGCCCGGCCGAAGCCGCGCACCACCGGCTGGACGCGGGCCCGCGTGCCCAGGGCCAGCCGCTCGACGACGCGGCCGCCGATGAAGCCGCTCGCGCCGGTGACCGCCACCGTGCGGCCGTCGAGCACTGTGCTGTCGGGGGCGGTGCCGCGTACGGTCCACGGCCGGGCGGCCTCCTTGTGGGCGCCGCCGTAGCACGCCTGGATCAGCTCGACGACGCGCAGGCCGTCCTCGGGGCCGGAGTGCACGGCGGCGGTGCCGCGCACGGCCGCGGCGAAGTTGGCCAGCTGCTCGGTGAACAGCAGCTCCCACTCGTCCTGGGCGGGCGCCACCGCCGCGACGTCGCCCCGGTGCAACTCCACGCCGTCCGAGGTGACCAGGGTGCACTCACCGGCCGGGAAGTCCGTGCCGATGGTCACGGTCGCCCTGGTGCCCGTCACCGTGCAGGAGATGCCGAGGTCGCGCAGCCGGCTGAACTCGCAGTGCACGTCGACCTGGCCGAACCGCAGGTGGGCGCGTGCGTCGGCCTCCACGCCGCCGAGGGAGTCGTCCTCGTAGCGGACGACCTCCACGTCGGGGCCGAGCCACCACAGCAGCGTGTCGAAGACGTGCGAGGCGGTGTCGGTGAGCACCCCGCCGCCCGCGAGCCGCCGGTCGAACATCGACCAGGAGACCGGCTCCCAGGCGTACGGGTGGCCCTCCGCCCAGTCGACGCGCACCACGTCACCCAGCTCGCCGTTCTCGACGAGCCGCTTGACCCAGGCGTACGCGGGGAAGAGCCGCCGTGGATGGGCCATCGCGAGCAGCGGCGCGGAGGCGTCGGCGGCCAGGGTGACCAGGTGCCGGGCGTCCTCGACCGAGGTGGTCATCGGCTTCTCCAGCAGCACGTGCTTGCCGGCGGCGAGCAGTGACTCCACGGTGCGGGCGTGCACGGTGTGCGGGACGGCGACCACCGCCGCGTCGAAGGCGTCCGCGGCCTCGGCCGGGTCGGTGGCGACGACCACCTCGTCGGCGCCGGTGCCGCCGAGTTCGCGGTAGAGCTCGAGCGCGGCCCGCGCCTGGCGCGGATCCCGGTCGATGAGTGCGGTCAGTTGCACGTCGCCCTTCAGGGGCGGCAGCGCGGGCACGTGGCAGCCGCGGGCGGCGGCACCGCACCCGACGAGGGCGAGGCGTACGGGAGGCATGGGTTCTCCAGGGGGTCGGAAAGGGGATGGCTCGGCAGGGGTTACGCCGCGGCGCGGGGGGCGCGCGGCGCCGGTCACGGCACGACGGCCGGGTGATGCACCCAGACGTTGGGCTCGGCGTACGTCCCGTGACCGTCGTCGGTGACCCGCAGCGGCACCAAGCCGCCGGGCAACGGGTAGTCGCCCGGACCCGGCAGCGCATGGCCCAGAAACTCCTCCCAGCGGGACACCGGCTGACGGATCACCAGTGACCGGCGGGCGATTCCCAGCCGACGGGCGCCGAGCTCCAGGTGCGTACGCAGCCACGGGTCGAAGCAGCGGCCGTCGGGGTGGCGCCAGGCGGCGTACTCCTCGATCGGGATCAGCGGGTAGAGAGGCTTGCGCGTGGGCCGGACCGGGATGATCAGCCCGCGCGGGCACCACCCGGCGGACCTGGTGCGGACCTCGGTCAGCAGCCGCTCGGCGTGACCGGCCGCCCGGTGCGCGGGATCGACGGACACGGACAGCATGCAGACGGCGTCCGGGTGGTCCGGCGGGCCGTGGTCGACGGTCTCCACCAGGACCTCGTCACTGCCGGAGGGCAGTGACGCGGCGGTGCCGTCCCAGCGCACCGGCAGTCCGTTGGCCGCCGCCAGCAGCGTCCCGGCGTCGTCCAGCAGGCAGAGCTGATGGGCGGGGAACCGCTCGTACATCCCGTGCCAGCGCCAGTTGCCGGGGGACTCCCAGCTCATGAACGCGGGCATGTTGGCGCCGGTCAGGGCGTCCACCTCGGGCAGCAGCCACGGATCGCGGGACAGGTCGGTGAGGGTGAGGGCCACCGGTGCGCTCAGCCCAGCAGCCGGGTCTCGGCCGTGGCCCGCATCGGGCGGGAACGCCGCAGGTCGGCGGTGACGCACACGCGTTTGAGCCAGCGGTCGGTGCCGTCGTAGCGGGCCTGGAACGGCAGACGGCCGTGCACGGCCCGGTGGTTGTCGATGACGAGCACGTCGCCCTGGTCCGCGACCACTTCCCGCATCCCGGCGTCCACCACCTTGAACAGCGCGTCGTAGGCGCGACGGGCGTCGGCGTCGTCCTCCGGCACGGAGGTGAAGTACGGGTCCAGACGCATGTACGGGTCCTGCCGCGAGCCGTACAGCAGCGGGCCGAGCGGCCGCTCGTCGAGCATCTTCTGGATCGTGGCGAACCGGGCCGCCTCCTCCTCGGAGGTGATGGTGTTGTTCTTCGGCAGGTGCGACTCGTCCGGCGCGATGTGGAAGCGCGGCTCGAAGAGGATGTCGATGTCGTCGGCGGACAGCGAGGACAGGTCCAGCTCGCCGACCGTGGTGGGCACGTGGTCGGGGTTGCGCAGCGCGCCCAGGATCAGGTAGTCGCTGCGGTAGGGGTGGAAGGCGTCCTCGGTGTGCCAGGTCAGCAACTCCTTGCTGCCCATGCCGAGCTGGTCGTTCTCGTGCCGGCGGATCGGGAAGATGTCGTGCACGAGGTGGCCGTCCTGCTGCGTGGCCCAGCCGAAGGGCTCGCCCAGCAGCGCCGAGTACAGCATCAGCAGCAGCTCCTCGGGGTACTCCGGGCCGGGCCGCCGACGGCCGCGCCAGTGGTCCGGGGTGGGCCCGATG
The DNA here is from genome assembly GCF_055603605.1 of Streptomyces sp. NPDC037271. Classification (NCBI taxonomy): domain Bacteria; kingdom Bacillati; phylum Actinomycetota; class Actinomycetes; order Kitasatosporales; family Streptomycetaceae; genus Streptomyces; species Streptomyces sp. NPDC037271. The sequence goes on along the minus strand of NZ_JBVJVN010000019.1, from coordinate 93,919 downwards.
CGCTGCTGGTCGAACGCGTGCCCGTGGACGAGTACGTGGCCGTGGCGGTCGCCCAGCTTGAAGTCGCGCAGGAAGCGCTGCACGCCCAGCGGCAGCCGGGACGCGAGCCGAGGCAGGTCCCGCAGCAGACCTGTGTCGTCGAAGGAGGGGTGGGTGGCGGCCAGTTCGCGGGTGAGCTCCGCGGTCGCGGCGGCCTCGTCGGGCGTGAGGGTGTAGCTGCGCGTGGACTGGTCGGTGAGGTTCGACATGGCCAACTCTCGTCGAGTGTCGGGACGGTTACTGCCCACGGGCGGCCGGAGGCCGGGCCCGCGGGCCCTCGGGTGGTGCCGGGTGGTGCGATGACCCGTCAGGTGCGCGACAGCGGTCCGCGCGCGCCGCGGCCGGTCAGGGCCGGGCGGTCCCGGCGGCAGGGAGTGCCCCGGCCAGCAGCCGGGGAGTGGGGCAACGGAACAGGGCGCTCGCCCGCAGTCCGGCCGCCGCGGGGAACGCCTCGCGCATCCGTGCGAGCAGGCGCATGGCGAGCAGGGACTGCCCGCCGTGCTCGAAGAAGTCGTCGTCGGGGCCGAGCGCCGGGGCGCCCAGGACTTCGCGGAAGAGGTCCACGACGGTGGACAGCGGTTCGCCGGAGGACTCCGGCGCGGCGCCGACGCCCGGCACCGTTGCCGGGGTGTCGGCCGAGTCCGGGCGCTGCCCCGGAACGGCGGTCGCCGTCCCCGACGCCGCGACGCAGTCGCCCAGCCGCCGCTTGTCGATCTTGCCGTGCGGGTTCTTCGGCAGGACGGACACCCGGAACAGCACCCTGGGCACGGCCCAGTCGGGCAGGTGCGCCTCCAACGGCGCCACGATGGCGTCCCGCTCGGCCCCGGTCACGCGGACCGCCTCGCCGGGCCCCGGGGCGAGCCGCGGGTCGGCCGGGACGGTGAAGGCCCACAGCACGGTTCCGGTCCGCGGGTCGGGGAACACCACGGCCTGGCCCACGGCCGGGTTCGCGCACAGGGCGCGCTCCACCCGGGCCGGCTCCAGCCGATGGCCGCGGATCTTCACCTGGTCGTCGAGCCGCCCGAGGAAGACCAGGTTCCCGTCGGCGTCGATCCGGCCCAGGTCGCCCGTCGTGTACACGCGCGCCCCAGGGACGGCGGACAGCGGGTCGGGGACGAACCGGCGGGCCGTGGCGGCCTCGTCGCCGAGGAAGCCGCGGGCCAGCAGCGGTCCGCCGATGTGGATCTCGCCCGTCTCGCCCCGCGGCACCGGCCGCCCGTCGCGCCGGACACTGATCTCCACGTCCCGCAGCGGCGTGCCGAGCGGAACCTCCTCGGCGTCGGCCGGGAGCCGCCCGGTGTAGAAGGTGGAGGTGACGGTGCACTCGGTCAGCCCGTACACGTGGGCCAGCCGGGCCGGTTGGCGGGCCTGCCAGTCCCGGTAGGGCCGCGGGTCCATCCGCTCGCCGCCGACCACCACCAGGCGCAGTTCGGCCGGGGTGGTCAGGCCGCGCGCGTCGAGCCAGCGGGTGTACTCCAGCCAGTACTGCGTGGACAGTTCCACCACGGTGGTCCCGGTGCGGGCCATCGTCGTGTGCAGTTCCTCCGCGTCCAGGGCCCGGGTGCCGGCCCGGCACACCACGGCCGCGCCGGAGACGAGCGCCGGGAAGACCTCCTCGATCAGCACGTCGAATCCCAGCGAGCAGACCTGGAGCCAGCGGTCCCCGGGGGCCAGCTCCAGCCGCTCGGTGACCGCGGCCGCGAACCGGCCGAGCGCGTCGCGCTCGACGACCGTGCCCTTGGGCTGCCCGGTGGACCCGGAGGTGAACAGTACGTACGCGACGTCACCGCCGGTCGCCGCCCGCAGCGGCTGCGGGCGGGCGGAGCCGTCCGCGTCCGTCGTTCCGCCACCGGTGTCGCCGGGCCCGGCCGGCACGTACGCCGTCGCGGGTGCGTGGGCGCCGTCGCCGAGCCACACCACCGCCTGCGTACGGCGCACCAGCGCGTCCCGGGCGGCGGCGGGCAGCCGGTCGTCCAGTACGGTGAACCCGGCCCCGGCCTTGAGCGCCGCGACCATGCCCAGCACCGTGCGCCCGGGGTCGGGGAACGCGAGGCCCACCAGCCGCCCGGGGCCCGCGCCGCGCGCGGCCAGGGAACCGGCCCAGGAATCGGTCAGCCGGTCCACCGACCGGTACGTGAGCACCCGTTGCGGCGTCACCAGCGCGGGCGCGTCCGCGTGTTCACGTACCCGGAGGTCCCACAGGTCCAGCACGTCGGGTCCGGCCACGGCGGTCACCGGGCGGTCCCGCGGGTGCGCAGGAACTCCGACAGCCCGGCGAGCCCGGCCAGGAAGCCCTCCTCCGGGCCGCCGAAGCCGAGCCGGGCTCCGTGCGGCACACCGAACGCCGTACCCGGCACGAGGAGCGTGCGGTGGCGGGAGAGCAGCTCCAAGCAGAAACGTTCAGCTGCCGCCGGTCCGTCCGCGGCCCGCTCCAGCCCGCGGAAGACGGGCAGCGCGCACACCCCGCCCTCCGGCGGCGTCCAGCGCACCAGGTCCTCGTGCTCGGCCATCCACCGGGTGAGGTGGGCCAGGTTGCACCGCGCCTCGGCCGCCCGTGTGCCGATCAGCACGTCGGCGTGGTCCATCGCCCGCTCGGCGATCAGTTCGACCAGCGGGGACAGGAAGAGCGTGGTCCGGTCGCGCAGCGGGAAGACCGCGGTGATCAGCTCCGGCGGCGCGATGGCCCAGCCGACCCGCAGCCCCGGCAGACCGAAGGTCTTGGAGAAGGTGCCGTAGGAGATCGTGTCGCCGCGGGTGGCGGCGGGGTCCGGGAGGACCTCCCAGCGGTGCGCGATCTCGGCGGTCGCGGCGTCCCACACCAGGGTCGCGCCGACCGCGGCGGTCCGTTCCGTCAGAGCCTTCAGGCCCTGCGGCGACAGCGTGGCCCCGGAGGGGTTGTGCGGGAAGTTGACGACGACGGCCGTGGTCCCGGGCGTGACCAGGTTCTCCAGTACGTTCTCGTCGATCTCCCCGTCGTGCACGGCCGCGGCCGGCAGTTCGGCGAGCTCGCAGCCCGCCGCCCGCGGGTAGTGGCCCAGCGAGTGGTAGATGCCCTGCTGGACGACCACCCGGTCACCGGCCCGCAGCAGCGTGCCCAGGGTGAGGGCGATGGCCTCGCTGGAGCCGTGGGTGACCAGCACCCGGTCGGCGTCACCGCCCGCGTACCGGTCGGCGATCGCCTGCCGGATGCCGGCGCCTCCCTGGGAAACGCTGTCGTCCATGACGACGGCGTCCAGGTCCTCGGCCGGGATGCGGCACAGTTCACGTATCTCGGCGAAGGTGTACGGGTGGACGCCGCTGGAGCTGATGTCGTGGATGCCGGGGCCCAGGTGACGGCGGTACCACTCCTCCAGCACCGGGGGATCCTCACGCGGCGGAAGCAGACTGCTCATGGTTGCGCAACTGTCCCTTCTATCCCTGACGCGAGCCCTGAGGGGAGTTCTGACGGGTGTCCCGCCACCACCGCTGTCCGGCGAGGGGAAGCGTGTCGATGGGGTCGTAGTAGTGGTAGGAGCCGCTGTGGGCCTCCGGGTCCGTCGCTTCCAGCGGGGTGAGATAGCTCTTGCTCCAGTGCGACACACCGAGTTCGCGGTCGTAGGAGTCGACCTGCTCCACCCAGCGCTTGCCGGCCAGCGGCACGTCGCACACGAGGCGGGGCGTGGCGAAACCGGGGAGATACCCCATGATCTGCCGCTGCATCAACTGCGCGCGGTGCAGCGGCACCCGCCAGTGCTCGGCGTTCGGGATCATGTCGCACATGTAGAAGTAGTACGGCGTGATCCCCGCGTGGTCGATGAGCGCGAAGCACAGGTCGAGCAGGTCGTGCGCGCTGTCGTTGACCCCGCGCATCAGCACGCCCTGGTTGCGTACGTCGTGCAGTCCCGCGCCCAGCAGCGCCCAGGCCGCGTCCGCCACCGCGGGGGTGATCTGCTGGGCGGCGTTGGCGTGGGTGTGCAGTGCGACGCGCACTCCGCGGGACCGGGCCGTCCGCGCGATCCGGGCGACGCCCTCCAGCACCGGGCCGGACCGCCAGTGCTGGGGCAGTCCGACCAGCCCCTTGCTCGCCAGCCGGATGTCCCGGATCGACTCGATCTCCAGCAGGTCGTTCACGAAGCGCTCCAGGCGGGGCCAGGGCATGTTGGCCAGGTCGCCGCCGGAGACCACCACGTCCCGGATGCCGGGCGAGGCGCGCAGGTGCTCCAGGATGCGGTCGGCCCGGTCGGCCGGCTTGAGCTGGAGCCTGCTCTTGGCCACCTGGGGCGTGGAATTGCCCACCAGGTCCATCCGCGTGCAGTGCCCGCAGTACTGCGGGCACGTCGACAGCAACTCGGCCAGCACCTTGGTGGGGTAGCGGTGGGTCAGCCCCTCCACCACCCACATCTCCTGCTCGTGCAGGGAGTCCCGGTCGGCCATCGGGTGCGAGGGCCACTGCGGGTGCCGGTCGGAGAAGACCGGCAGCATGTACCGGCGTACCGGGTCGTCGTAGAACGCCTTGGTGAGCTCGCCCGGACGGGCGCCGGGCGCCTCCGGGGCCATGGTGTTGAGCATCTGGGGCGGCAGCAGCACCGACATGGTGGCGCGGTGCAGCCGGTCCTGCTCCCAGTCCGCGTAGAAGCGCTCGTCCAGCAGGTCGCCCATGACCGCGCGCAGGTCCTTCGCGTTCTTCACGCAGTGGGCGCGCTGCCACTGGGGGTCCGCCCACTCGGCCGCGGTGACGTCGCGCCACCCGGGCAGGCGCCGCCAGTCCGGCTCCACGAGTGGACGGCTGCGGTATTCGTAGACGCCTTCCAGGGCTGCTGATTCCGTCTGTCTGCGTGCTGTGTCCACCGGCCCGGCACCCCATCCCATCGGTTTCGGCCGTATCGCCTGCCGCCGATCTTGCAGAGCGTGAAGGGTTGTACACGAGAGGGATTTGTACGGGGCGCACAGGGCAAGTGCCCCTGTACAACGAGGGCTGTTGAATGGGAAGCGGAAGCCGTCGGCCGGTGCCGCAGGGGAACGGACAGCACTCCCGGACCGCGCGATCGGCTCCGGGCTGGCCTGAATTGCCGGTCGAGAGGTTGATGCGCATGTCAGTGGCATGTACCAATGGCCACAGATCAGCCGCGGAGGCCGGCATGCCGGGACTCCGGCGGTCCCCGGCTGATCGCACCGTCGACCACCGGACACCGCTGACCACGGTTGTACGGCTCGACGGTACCCGCGTCGCGCCGACACAACCGACTACCAGGGGGAACATGTGCCCAGGCCAGAGCGGTTATTGGATCCTACTGCAGGCCCACTGGAGGAATTCGCCCACGACTTGCGCACCTTACGGACGGAGGCCGGAAAACCCTCGTACCGCACCATGGCGAAACGGGCGCACTACTCCGTCGCCACACTCTCCGAGGCCGCACGGGGGCTGCACAAACCCTCGCTGAGGGTGACCCTCGCCTATGTGGCCGCGTGTGGTGGAGACCTGGAGCTGTGGTCACGTCGCTGGCACAGCGTCAGCAAGGAACTGGAGGCACGCGCCGCACCGGGACACGGGCGGGCGGACGGCGCGGAGCGGGAGCCTACGCGCTCCGACCGCCGCCCGGCCCCGCAGGATCCTCCGGAGCGAGGATCGGAGCGGGCCGCCGCCCGGAGAGCCGACCGCGGCCCGGACCGGAACCGGAGTACGGACCACGGCCCGGACCGGAACGCGACCCGCGTCCCCGGCCGGGACCCGGAGCACGGCCGGGTGCACTCCGGCCGCCACGCGCCCACCACCTCCGCGCACGGCCGCGGCGGCGACGAGCTGACCCGCGACGAACGGGCCGAACTACGCCGGCTGCGCAGCGAGGTGGAGGAGCTGCGGCGCGCCAACGAGGTGCTCAAGGCAGCGTCCGCGATCTTCGCCGCGGATCTCCGCACAACGTCGAAGGTCGTGTACAACCCGGCCGGTAGACAAGATCGGTCGGCGTGACCGGTCGCACCCCGCGCCCAGGCGGCGCGGGGTGCGACCGGACGATCCCGACCGACCCTTGGGGACTGACCATGCGTGTGCTCGGAGTCAACGGCTGGCCCGGAGCCAGTCACGATGGGGCCGCCTGCCTCGTCGTGGACGGCGAAGTCATCGCCCTGGCCGAGGAAGAACGCTTCACCCGGAACAAGCACGCCTACGGGGAGGCACCCCTCAACGCCGCCGCCCACTGTCTCGCGGAGGGCGGCCTCACCCTGGACGACATCGACGTCGTCGCCCACGGGTGGGACCTGCCCAAGCTGTTCCGCGACCGCGGCCTGGACTGGTTCGCCGACGACGCCGGTGCGCTCGAGCACCTGCTGCCCAAGGCACTGTTCCCGCGCTCCCGCGACCCGCGGCTGATGTTCGTCGACCACCACATCGCCCACGCCGCCAGCGCCTACCACCTCTCCGGGCGGGACCGCGGCGCCGTCCTGGTCCTGGACGGCCAGGGCGAGGACGTGAGCACCACGCTCGCCGTCGGTGTCGACGGCGAGATCAAGACCCTGCGCACCTACCCGCCGGGATGGTCACTGGGCTACTTCTACGCCGCGGTCTGCGCGTACACCGGTCTCGGTTCCGACGCGGCCGGCAAGATGATGGGCCTGGCCTCGTACGGCACTCCCCAGGACCTCACCCTCGGGGGCGCCTTCGGCTTCACGGACGACGGCTTCACCATCGGTGTCGTCCCACAGGACCTGCGCTCCACCGGCACCACCGACGAGGAGACGGCCACCGTACGGCACTGGCTGGAGCACCTGGAGAAGGCACTGCCGGACGCCCCCAACCGCTCCGTCCGCCGCTTCGACCCCCGCGTGGGCCGCTACACCAGGGTCACCGACCGGGACCCGTTCGAATACCGCGACATCGCGGCCACGGCCCAGGCGGCGCTGGAGCGGGCGGTCACGGCCCTCGTGCGCAGCCTGCTCCGGGAGAGCGGCGAGACCACACTGCTGGTCGCGGGCGGCGTCGGCTTCAACGCCACCCTCAACGGCAAGCTCATGCGCATGCCCGAGGTGCAGGACCTCTTCGTCCAGCCCCTCGCCGGTGACCAGGGTGTCTCGCTCGGCGCGGCGGTCTGGGTCGCGGCCCAGGAGGGCGACCGGATCCGGCCCATGAACGGCTCGGTGGCCTGGGGCCCGCAGTGGAGCCCGGACGAGATCCGCCGTGTCCTGGACGCCTCCGGCACCGCCTACACCGAGCCCGCGGACATCGCCGCCGCGACGGCGGACGTCCTGGCCGCCGGCGGAGTCGCCGGGTGGTTCCAGGGTCGGGCCGAGGGCGGTCCTCGTGCCCTCGGCCACCGCAGCATGGTCGCCGTGCCGACCCCCGAGCGGACCCGCGACCGGGTCAATGTCCGGATCAAGGACCGCGAGGCGTGGCGGCCGTTCGCCCCGAGCATGCAGGAAGAGGCGGCCGAAGCCCTGATCGGCACCACCACCCCGCTGCCGTACATGATCGTCACCACCCCGGTCACCGAGGCCGGCGCCGCCGTCATGCCCGCGGTGGTCCACAGCGACCGGACCACCCGGCCGCAGACGGTCTCCGCCGGCGTCGACCCCCTCTACCATCGGCTCATCGGCGCGGTCGGCGCGCACACCGGCAGCCCGGTCGTCCTGAACACCTCCTTCAACGGCCGGGACGAACCGGTCGTCTGCAGCCCGCACGACGCCCTCGCCACCTTCCACCGGCTGCCGTTGGACGCCCTGGCCCTCGGACCGTTCCTGATCCGCCGCCCCGACGGTGCCGTGCGCGGGATCCGCTCATGACGGCCCCGGTCCGCCGACACCCCGGCCCCGCCGCGGACGCCGAAGCCCCCGCCGCCCCGGCGTCCGGCCCATCGGATATGCCCGGTCCCAGCGTCGAGGAGATCCGCGCCCGGCTGGACGCCTGGCTCGCCGACACCGTGCTGACGCCGGACGCCGACCTGTCGGCCCCGCTGCTCGACCTCGGAGTGGATTCCCTCGACCTCATCCGCACCGCCCGCCGGGTCGAGGCCGCCTTCGGCGTCCGGGTGCAACTGCACGAGCTGACCGTGCCGGAGATGACCACGGCCCGGCTGGCCGCGCTGGTCGCCGACCGCGCTGTCCGGCGCCGTACCGCCGATGTCGCACCGCCCGGCGTCGGCCACGCCCCGGTCGTGCTCACCCCTCCGCAGGAACATTCCTGGGAGGAGCAGGCCGGCGACCGGGGCCACTGGAACCAGGCGATGCTCTTCACCACCCGGCCGGACCTCGACGGCGAACTGTTCGCCGAGGCCGTCCGCCGCCTGGTCGCCGGGCACGCCTCGCTGCGCCTGGCCGTCGAGGCCCGCCCGGCCCGGCGGCCCCGGCAACTGGTGGTGGCCGTCGACCCCGACGGCCCGCCCGGCGCGGCCCTCGGCCCGGTGCTGGACACGGTGGACATCAGCGAGCTCTCCGACGCCGAACTGCCGGCCGCGGTGACCCTGCGCTGCACGGTCGAACAGGGGGCACTGGATCCGCAGCTCGGACCCGTGGCCCGGTTCGTCCGCTTCGACGCGGGCCCGACCCGCCCGGGGCGACTGCTGATCGTCATTCATCAGATCGCGTTCGACATGGTCTCTTGGTCCGTCCTCCTGGAAGACCTGGAGGAGCTGTACACGGCGCTCGAAGCCGGGCGTCGTGACGTCTGGTGCGCCGAGGGAACCCCGTATCCCGAGTGGGCCCGGGCGCTGGCCGCCCACGCCCGTACCCCCGAGGCCGAGGCGGAGGCCGAGTGGTGGACGGATGTGGTCCGCACCCCCGCGACCATCCCGCTGGACCACGCCGCCGCCGACCCGCGGGCCGCGAACACCGCCCGCACCGCCGCGACGTACCGCGAGGAGTTCCCGCCGGAGCTCACCACGCGCCTCCACACGGCGGCCCGCGTCCACCGCGCCCACCCCGGCGACCTGGTCCTGCACGCCCTGGGCGAGGTGCTGGCCGGGTGGCTCGACGAGACGGAAGTCCGGGTGGACATCCTGCGGCACGGGCGCGAGGAGACCGTTGGCGACACGCATCTGGCCCGCACCACCGGCTGGTTCACCACCACCGTGCCCGTCCGCCTGGACCTGGCCCCCGGCACCCCGGCCGAACGGCTGGCGCGGACCGTCGGGCACCTCGCGGCCCTGCCCGGCGGGGGAGTGGGATTCGGTGCGCTCAGCCGCCACGGCCGGCCGCGCATCGCGGCCACGCTGCGCGCCGCCCCGCCCAGCGACATCTCCTTCGACTTCGAGGGCGACGACGCGGACGCCCTGCCCCTGCGCACCCTGCTGCCGGACGTGGCGCCCGAGGCCATCGGCGACATCACCGCCCCGCACTGGACGCGGCCCCACCTCATCGAGGTGATCGCCACGACCGACGACGAGGTGCTGCGCGTCGAATGGTGGTACTCCACCGCCCTGCACGACGAGGCGACCGTACGCGACCTCGCCGCCCGCCACCGGTCGGCCCTCACGGCACTCCTCGACGCGACGGGATCCGACACGACGGGATCCGACACGACAGGTCCCGACGAGGCAGGACCCGACGCGACAGGACCGCGGGCGACGGAATCCCGTACGGCGGAATCCGGTACGGCGGAATCCGGTACGGCGCAATCCGGTACGGCGGAATCCGGAACGGCGGGCCCCGACACGGCCGGGACCCGCGGCGACCGAACACCTCACGGACGCACAGAAGAAGGCGACCTGCCATGATCCTCCCCAGCGTGCTCGAGCGCTTCTTCACCATCGCCCGCTCCGATCCCGGCCGACCGGCGGTCATCGACAACGGAATGACGGTCGGATACGGCCAACTGGCCTCCTGGGCAGGGGCGGTGGCCGACCTGGTCGCCACCCGCGCACCCGGACCGCATCCGCCCGTGGCCGTCACCCTGCACCACAGCGTCCGGGACATCGCCGCGATCCTCGGCACGCTCGCGGCCGGCCGCGGCTACGTGGCGGTGCCCGAGGGCCCCTCCGGTCACACCGGCGAGGCCCTGCGCGCCCTCGGCTGCCGGGAACTGGTCGCCACCGCCGAGACCGACCGGCTGCCCGCGGTCGACCGCGTCCTGCGCCCCCACTGGGGCCCGTCCCGCGCCCCCGTCCCGGGCAACGGCAGACCGGTCCGCGCCGACGACCCCGCCTACGTGCTGTTCACCTCCGGTTCGACCGGCGCTCCCAAGGCCGTGGCCGTCCCGCACCGGGCGCTGCACGCCGTCCTGTCCCCGCTGCGCGAGCTGTACGAGGTCGGTCCGGACACCGTGTCCCTCAACTTCACCCGTGCCGACGGAGACACCAGCCTGGAGGAGATCCTGCCGCCGCTCCTGGAGGGCGGACTCGTCGTGCTGGACGGTGACGCCGAGGCGGACCTCGACCGGGTCCTCACCGACAACGAGGTCACCCTGGTCAACCTGCCCGTCGACTACTGGCACATCTACACCGGCCACCTGCTGGAGACCGGCCGGAAACTCCCCGGCACCGTCGAGACCGTCGTCATCGGCGGCGAGGCCGTCCGCCCCGACATGCTGGAGCGCTGGCACCGGCTCGGCGCCGACCACGTACGGCTCCTCAACACCTACGGGTCCACCGAGACCGCCCTCGTCACCCACAGCGCCGTCCTCGCCGGGCCCGGTGCCGGACCCCGGGAGGCCGGAAACCCCTTCCCCGAGGGCGTCCCGATCGGTCACCCGCTGCCTTCCGTACGGCAGGTCGTGGTGCCACGCCCGGACGCGCCCGACGGCCCCGGCGAGTTGCTCGTGGCCGGTCCCCAGCTCGCAACCGGCTACCTCGACGACCCCGACCGCACGGCCGCCCGCTTCGTCGAGGCCGACTTCGGCGGCGGCACCACCCGCTGGTACCGCACCGGCGACCTCGTCCATGAGTCCGCCGACGGTGCCCTGGTCTTCCACGGCCGCAGCGACCACCAGGTCAAGATCCGCGGTCACCGGGTGGACCTGCTGGACGTCGAGGAGGCCATCGGACGGCTCCCCGGTGTGACCGCCGTCGCCGCCGCCGCGCACGCCAAGGGCGAGCACACCGCACTCGTCGCCTTCGTGGTCGTCGCGCCCGACGGCAACACGCCAGAGGACGGCGGCGTCGCGGCCGAGCCCGCCGCGCTGCGCGCGCACCTGCGCGCCACGCTCCCCGAGCACATCGTCCCCGACCGGATCGTCGCGGTCCCCCGACTGGAGCACACCCGCACCGGCAAGGTCGACCGCGCTGCCACCCGGGACCGGTACCTGTGACCAACCGGCTCTTCGATGCCTCGGTGGCCCCCGCCACCCTGCCCGAGGCGGACGCGCGGGGCCCTTGGGCCTACCTGTGGTGGCTGGCGCGGATCCGGCCCGGGCCGCTGCTCCTCAGTGCCGTGCTCGGCACCTTCTGGATGGTTCCCCTGGCCCTGGTCCCGCTCGTCATCGGACGGGCCATCGACGAGGCCGGCCAGGGAGGCGACCGGGCCGGCCTCTACCTGTGGGCCCTGCTCACGCTCGTCCTCGGCATCGTCCAGGCCCTCGCCGGCGCCGGTCTGATCCAGGCGGCCGTGGGCGCCGAGGCGCACGCCCTGGCGCACACCCACCGCGTCCTGATGCGGCACGTGGTCCGGTTGGGCGCCACCCTGCGCGGCAAGGCACGCTCCGGTGACGTGGCTGCCTCGGCCGCCGCGGACGTCGACACCATCGGCAACGCCTTCGAGGTGGTCGGCCGCACCATCGGCGCGGTGGTCGCCGCCGTGCTCGTGGCCGTGGCCCTCACCGCCACCTCACCCGTGCTCGGACTGGCCGTGCTCATCGGAGTCCCGGCCGCCGTCCTGGGCATCGGACCGCTGCTGCGGCCCCTCCAGGAACGCGACGAGGCCCAGCGCGAACAGATGGGCATCGCCACCTCCCAGGCAGGTGACATCGTCGCCGGTCTGCGGATCCTGCGCGGCATCGGCGGCGAGGCCGGTTTCGCCGAACGCTTCCGCCGCACCAGTCAGGAGGTCCGGCGGGCCGGCGAGTCGGCCGGCCGGATGGAGGCCTGGCTCCAGGCAGCCGGGGTCTTCCTGCCCGGCCTCGTCACCGTCGGCATCGTCTGGTTCGGCGCCCGCCTCGCCCTGCAGGGCACCATCACCGTCGGCGAACTGGTCGCATTCTACGGTGCGTCGGCCTTCCTCACCCTCCCGGTGAGCACCGCGACCGAGGCCGCAGAGACGCTCAGCCTGGCCAAGGTCGCCGCCGGCCGGGTCTGCACCCTGCTGCGCCTCGTCCCCGAGACCACCCAGCCCGTACAGCCCGAGCCGCTGCCCCCGGGACCGCTGTCGCTGGTGGACGCCCGCACCGGCATCACCGCGGAGGCCGGACGGCTCACCGTGGTCGTCGCCCCCGCCGACCGCACCGGAGACCTCGCCGACCGGCTCACCCGCCCCGGTGGTTCCGGTGACGGTGCCCCGGCCGTGCTGCTCGGCGGTATCCCGCTCGACCGGGTGGACCTCGCCGAACTACGCTCCCGGGTGCTCCGGTCGGGACCCGCCGACATCCTGTTCAGCGGCACCGTACGGGACGAGCTGACCACGGAATCGGCCCGCTCGCCGCGGGACCTGGAGCACGCGCTGTTCACCGCCGATGCCACCGACGTGGTAGAAGCCCTCCCCGCCGGTCCGGACACCCCTCTCGACGAGGGCGGCCGTGCCCTGTCCGGCGGCCAGCGCCAGCGCCTCGTCCTCGCGCGGGCCCTGCTCGCGGCTCCCGACGTGCTGGTGCTGGAGGACCCCACCTCCTCGGTCGACGCCCACACCGAGGCCCGGGTGGTCGAACGGGTCGCCGCCGCGAGGGCGGGGCGCACCACCGTCGTGTTCAGCGACAGCCCGCTGTGGCGCGGCGTCGCCGACCGAGAGGTCCGCCTCTGCCCGGACCCCGTGTCCGGCAGCCCCGACCGTTCCACAGGAGTGCCCTCGTGACGGCGACACCCGCCCAGGCCCACCCCACCGCCGAAGCCACTCCGGCCCCGCCCACCGCCCCCCGACCCGACGGCGCGACCGGCCACCCGGGGCGGCTGCCGCTCGCCGACCGGGCGGACGTCCGCGCCTGGGTCGGCGCCTTCCTGCGCGGCGAGGCCGCCCGGCTGGCCCTCACCTTCGTGCTGTTCGCCGCCGCTCTGGTGGCGGGCCTGATCGGACCCCGACTCCTCGGCCACCTGGTCGAATCCGTGAAGGCCGGTACCACCGCGGGCCGGGTCGACCTGCTCGCCCTGGCCTTCGTCGCCGTCCTCGTCACCCACGCGCTGCTCGCCCGCGCCGCCCGCACCCGGGCCACGCTGCTGGGCGAGCGCGTCCTGGCGCGCACCCGCGAGACGTTCGTCCGCAGGGCACTCGGGCTGCCGCTGTCGCAGGTGGAGAGCGTCGGAACCGGCGACCTCCTCAGCCGCGCCACCACCGACGCCGACCGGCTCAACGAGAGCATCCGGCAGGCGGTCCCGCGCATCGCGCTGGCCGCCGTCACCCTGGTGTTCACCTTCGCGGCGATCCTGCTGACCTCCCCCCTGCTCGCCCTCGCGCTGCTGGCCGGAGTGCCCTTCGCCCTCCTGCCGACCTGGTGGTACCGGCCGCGCGCGACCCGTGCCTACGAGCGCCTGCTCGCTCAGGAGGCCGACGTCCTGGCCGTCACGCACGAGACCGCCCGCGGCGCCGCCACCGTCGAGTCCCTCGGGCTCGGGCCCCGCCAGATCCGGCGCCACGGCCGGGCGGTCGACCAGGTGGTACGGACCCGGCAGCGCACCACCTGGCTCCAGACCATCTGGTTCCCCAGCCTGGACCTCGCCACCATGGTGCCGATGGCGCTGACCCTGCTGATCGGCGGACTCGCCTACCGGGACGGTTCCGTGGGACTGGGCGAACTCACCGCCGTGGTGCTCTACGTCCAGGCGCTCGGCGAGCCCCTGAACGACCTGCTCACCTGGACCGACGAACTGCAGATCGGGAACGCCGCGCTGCGCAGGATCCTGGGCACGGACCGGTTGCCGCGCGAGGAGCCGCGGCCACCCGCGGCCATCGAGGGCCACGCCATCCGGCTGGAGGGCGTCGGCTTCGGCTACGCCCCGGGCCAAGAGGTCCTGTCGGACATCGACCTCGACATCGCCTTCGGTGAGCGCCTGGCCGTGGTCGGTGCCTCCGGCGCGGGCAAGTCCACCCTCGGCAAGCTGCTGGCCGGCGTGCACCACGCGACCCGGGGGAGCGTGCGCATCGGCGGCGCCGAGATCAGCACCCTGCCGGTGGACCAACTGCGGCGCGAGATCGTCCTCGTGACCCAGGAGCAGCACGTGTTCACCGGCACGGTACGGGACAACCTCACACTGGCCTGCGAGGAGGCGCCGTCGGACGAGCGGCTGTGGGAGGCGCTGGAGACGGTTCTGCTGGCGGACTGGGCCCGCACCCTCCCCGACGGCCTCGACACCGGGATCGGCCCGGGCGCCGCACCGCTGTCCCCGTCGGCGGCCCAGCAACTGGCACTGGCCCGGCTGCTGCTGTCCGACCCGCACGCACTGGTGCTGGACGAAGCCACGGCGCTGCTGGACTCCACCGCGTCACGCCGGGTCGAACGTTCGCTCGCGGCGCTGATCGAGGGCCGTACGGTGATCTCCGTGGTGCACCGCCTGGACTCGGTGCGGGACGCCGACCGCATCGCGGTCATGGACCGCGGCCGGATCGTCGAGCTCGGCAGCCACGGGGAACTCCTGGCGGCGGACGGTGCCTACGCGTCCCTGTGGCACTCCTGGCAGGCGGCCCGGTGATCCGGACCGCCGGCGTGGGGACAGAAGGAGGTCCGTGGGGACAGAAGGAGGTCAAGGAACAGGCGGAGACGTGACCGCTCCGACGGCACGGGACGGCGGTCGCCCCACAGCCCGGCGCGTGGGCAGCTCCGTCAACGTGCACATCCCGATGCCGGCCTTGGCAGTCAGTGACTGCTGGACAGGATGCTGCAGGCGGGCGCGTACGAGGCGGCCGACACTCTGGAGCGCCGCGGCCGCAGAGCCGGGTACGTCCGCGCCCGTTCCCGTACCGCGCCACGGGTGGGAACCCGAGGAACGGCCCGCCGCACCATGGACGTGGAGCGATCTGCCGCCGTTGCCCACGGTCAGCCGACCGAGGCGTAGTACGCGACGCCGCGACGGATCGCATCACACCCTGGGACCTCGGACCGCCCAGCCCTGTCCCCCCGGCCTCGGCAGTGGCGCCTGCCGCCTTCAGCGGCCGATGCCCGTCCCGTAGAGGTCGAAGGCGCCCATGTCGTTGCACGTGACGTCGCGCAGGGCGCACTCCTCGCCCGGGTTGTTCACGCCGTCCGACCGCAGTTGGGTGACGATGAGGCGGGCGGCCCGTGCCGCGGAGTCCTCGCCGTCCTGAGGGAACACGGCCGCCCACCGCCAGCGTTCGCGTTGCTGCCAGCCGATCTCGTGCATCGCCGCGGTCTTTTCGGCGGAGACGTGCTCGGCACGGTCGTAACGGAAGAGCCGCAGACCGCTGCCCGGCTCGAAGACGACCTGCACGGTGTCCCGGCCGCGATGGGTGATCACGAAGCCGGCCCAGTTCTCGCCGACCTGGGCGGGGAGGTGTTCCACGAACGAGTGGAGCATCAGCCCGAGAGCGTCCTGGAGGTGGTCCGGGCCCAGGGCCAGCCGGCCGCCGGGGTACACGTCGGGCCCCCAGCCGGAACCGCCCCGGTCGAGCTGCCACAGGTAGGGCAGAGAACGGAAGTCCGACGGCTCGTCGGCACTCCACGACCCGCCCCACTTGAAGTCGCGGTGTTCCTCTTTTTCCAGTTCCCCGGTGTCGTGCACCTCGAGCAGGGCTCCGTGGCGGTCGCCGCTGAGGATCAACAGTCGCCGCTCGTTGCGCCAGCGGATGTTCGGCCCTTCGGCGGAGCCGCCGAACAGGGTGGGGCTGCCGATGCGGCCGACGACGGCGTCGAAGAGGTCGCCGAAGGCGGTCCTGCGCCGGGCGAGGGTGGCTCCCGGCTCGTAGGACAGCACCCGTGCCCGCTCGCCGGGCTCGCCCGTGTCGTGCAGTGACTCGGCCGTCTCCGCGGCGTCGGCGTGGCGGGGCGGGACGGGATGCAGGGCCAGCCAGCTGGCACGTCGGTTGCTCTGGAAGATCAGGGTGTGGCGCTCGCCGCGCCAGCGCAGACCGGGGGCGCCACCGCAGTCCTCGTAGCGCACCGGGTTCCCCACCGAGGCGAGGGCACGAGCCAGCCCGGCTGTCCGGTCGCAGGCGGCGCCTCCCGGCCGGGACCGGTACGCGTGGGTCAGCAGATGGACCTGGCCGGTGGTGTACCGGGTGGACTCGAAGCCGAGCTTGCCCGCATCAAGGACCAACGAGATACCCGCACGGTCCGAGACGAGCGTCACCCGGCCGTCTCCTGCACCGCCGCACTCCCAGCCGGGGCGGGCAGCCGCCCATTCCTTCACTGAGGCCAACTCCCAGTCCCCGAAGTCGGCTTCCAGCAGTTCGGCCACCGTGTGGACGGCGTCTTCATGGCTGTCGTGTGAGTAGCTGTCGGTCATGCAGACGATGTTGGCACGCCGGTCCGGCGCCGGGTGCGAGGGGCCCCGCAGGACGACGACCCGGGGCGGCGGCGGGGGACTCGCTCGGCAGGCCAGGCCTGGGGCGGCGTGGTCGGGGTGGCGTGAGGTGTGGGCGTCGAGGAGGGCATTGCCACGGCCATGGCTTGTGAGGAGCAGGGCGGCGTATCCGAGCGGGATCAGACCGTCCGGTCCGGCGTCCGGGGGCACGACCACAGGACCGTCACGCTCGGCTTCCCAGGCCGTCTCCCAGGCGGCGAGGACATCCCGACCGGCCCGGTCGTCCAGGGCGTGCAGCAGATCGCTGATGCGTCCGAGCAGGTGGAGGCGGGCCTCGGTGTCAGGAGTGCCGAACGTGCGCTGGACATGGTGCGGGACGGTCACACCACATCGAACTCGGCGTGCAGAAAGGCGTGTTCGGCAGTATCCAGCAGGCCGTCCACAGTGACGGCCGGGCCGGGTCCAACGGTATCGTCCACGTGCACGGTCTGCCGCCCCCCTGAGCCCCTTGCGGAGCAACAGTCACCGTAAATAGGCTTGTTAGCGATGTCAACGCACTGTTGGGTGCGGTGGCCGAGACCAAGAAGACGCACCGGACGTACGGGGCGTACGGGAGCCGGCCGGCACGCGTGTCGGCTGCCCGGCGTTCTGGTGAGAAGAAGCCGGCCGCCAGGGAGCAAGACCCCTCCGAGAACGCCCTGCGGCAGGGACGTCAGAGACGTGCGGAGATGAGGGCGAAGCTGGAGGAGACGGTGAGGACCCGAGCCCGGACGAGGGGGACGCGTGCCCAGCGCCTGTTGGAGGCGATTCGACAGGGAGAGGAGTATCTCCGACGGTACGAGGAAGTCAGCTCCCACAAGCGGGCCCTCCGCGTCTGGCTGGGGGAGGGCGACCCCATCCTGGACCTCCTCGACCGCCTGATCGGCCGCCCGATCACCGTCCCCCCGGCCAGGACGGAGCGCCGGACCGTCTCTTCCGAACCGAAACAGGTCAAGGGCGTCGAACCGAAGCCGGTCGAGAGGAAGGACCCGAACCTCAGGAAGATCCGACGCCTGCTCGGTGAGATGGACCGGACCCACGGGCACCGGCCCACCCAGGACCTGCTGGGGCTGCTCGACGAGATCGGGAAACATCGCGACCAACTCGCCCGACCGCTGCCCGCGGCGGAAACCAGGCTCGTCGAGCGGTGGCAGCGCAGACTGGAGAGGAACGGAGGTCCGCCGAGCGCTCCGCCCAGGCGGCGGCCGCCCCCCGGAACACGCCGGCGAGGGCGGGCCGCACCGCAGAGCCACCGCAGGACGACCGCCTGCCGGCCGAGAGGATCGACAAGCTGGCCCTCACGGTCCGCGGCATCCTCGAAGAGCTGGCCCGTGCCGAAGGCCCGCCCCTGAGCTGGGGTGATCTCCGTCTTCGGGCGGGCGGGCAGCTCCCGCCCCTGCGCCCCGACGACCAGGTCGCGTTGCTCGTCGCGGCGGACCGGGGCACACCGGCCGACGAGCCGCTCCTGACCACGCTGGTCGACAACTCCGTCGCGGCCCCACACCGGCTCTACCGCCAGGTGCGCCAGGGCCTTGGCCGGGGGCCCGTCCCTGACACGGAGCTCGAGGCCCATCGGGCCATGGAAGCCCTACGGTTGCGGCAGCTCTGGCGATACCGGCGGTGAGCGGGTCGCGGTACCGGTGTCCGTGACGGGGCGGAGGCGAAGCCGTGTGCGTCACGCGTCGACTGGAGGGGCGTACGGGTGGGTGCAGACGTGGTGGCGGCGTGACGGGAGCTGCGGGCCCGCGAGGAAGCGGGCCCGTTTCCCGGAGGGCCCGATGCGTGGCGTGTGACGTGCGGGCGTGGTGATTCGGGAGGACGAGAGTCCACCGCTCTCGTCGGACGTCAGCCGTAGGCTGGTGCGGGAAATCCAGGGGAGACGATGATTGACTGCCGCAAGGCGACTGTTCCGGTCTGGACGCTGGCGACACGTGAGGTCGAGGTGCCGGCGGTGATCGGGGACGGGCCGATGACGGCCGAGCGACTGACCGAACTGCGTGGGGTACTGGCCGCGTTGGCCGACCAGCCGATCGCCACGCTCGAGGCGCATCCGTTGCCCGGCAAGCTCGACCGCAGCCGGGGCATCCCGCTCGATGCCGCCAGCCCCCTGGCGCAGCACCTGTCGCAGCTCATCACCGAGTCGGCGAAGGCTTCCGCCACGGCCGCCAGGGCGACGGCCTCCGGCGAGATCCTGTGCCGCGTGGTGGTCCCGGCGAAGGTCGCCGCCGAGTTCGGACAGGGGCTGGTTCGCTGGATGGTGCCGAAGGGGTCCACGGGCGAGTTCTACGGCGACCTCGTGCGGACGACGACGGGCCAGATCGCCGCCAAAGCGTCCATCGTGCCGGTCAGCGGAGTGGCAGCGGCGGGCACGGTCGGCGGCGCGGGTGCGACCGCCGGCGCCGCGGCCGCGGGTGGCACGGTCCTCACCGTGGCCGCTCCGCTCGTGCTGATGGCGGTGGCCGTCGGGGTGAGCGCGCACGCCGACCGCAAGCGGCAGCAGGCCATCGCCCACATCACGGACCTGCTGGAGCAGCTTCAGGCGGACAAGCTCGACGACGAGCACAGTGCGCTCAACGGCTGCCGTCCCGCCATCGACAAGGCCACGGCCATCCTGCTCGACCAGGGCAAGCTCGGTGTCTCGCTGGGACTCGACTCGGCGGTGCACACCATTGACACGGCACTGAGCAAGGCCGACATCCGTCTGGCCCGTTGGCGGAGCGCGCTCGACAAGCTGCCCGCCGGCGAGCCCGTCGAGATCGGCACGCTGACCGAGTCGTTCCCCGGCGTGGACGACCAGGGCGGCGTGTTCCGCACCCACGTCGGACTGGCGGAGCTGGCCATGGCGTTGAAGCGGCGTGTCAACGTCCTCCAGGCGGTCGAGCGAGCCCAGAGCGACCCCGACAACCTGTTCGGGAACTTCACCCGCGCCCTCAGGGCCGACGAGCAGCGTCTCGACGAGCTGGAGTCGGGCATCGCCAGTGTGCTGGTGCGCCTGTCGACGCTGGAGCTGGCACGTCCGAACAGCAAGCGCCCCTCCTCACGACCGGTGAGGTCGACCGGCTCCTGCGCGCGGCCTACCAGCTCCGCCGCCTGGGCGACGGCGTCGCACTCAACGGCCGCCCGACGGACGTGGCGATCGAGATCGCCCGTGACCGGGACGGCTCGGTGGTCGTCTTTCCCGCGCTGCCCGCCGAGGCGTAGGCCTCCGAACACCGGTACGAGGTGAATGTGTCAAGTCTTCGCAGCGACCCTCGCACTTCCGCCGCTGTCCGCGGCAGCGGCTGGGTGAGCAGCTCACCGCAGGCTGAGCAGTTGTTGATGCGTCTGGGGCCGTGTGAACGGGTCGAGCTGCTGTTCGCCACTCTCCGGTACCAGGGCGTACTCGCAGTGGCCCGTGCTGCGGCGCTTGATCAGTCCCTACATCCGCGAGGTCTGGGAGGATGCCTTCCCCGAGCTGCTCCGCACCGCTCCGGCCGACACGACCGCCGCGTGAAGCTCACTCCGCTCCACGAGCGTCTCCTCGCCGACATCCTCGACCTCGGCTCCCCCTATCCTCTGGTCCTCACCGGCGGATGCGCCGTGCAGGCCCACGGCCTGGTCGAACGATTCAGCCGTGACCTCGACGTCGCCACCGAGAATCCCGCTCCGATGCAGGAGATCGTCGCCTCACTCACAGCAGGCCTCAGTGGGCGCGGATGGCGGACCACGCACGTCCAGACCGATCCGCTCAGCGGCCGGTTCCTCGTCGTCGATTCGGACACCGGCGAGGAGTGCGAGGTCGACGTCCTCAAGGAGGCGTTCTGGGCCCCGCCCGCCCAGACCCCCTACGGCCCCGTTCTTTCCCTCGACGACGTGATCGGCACCAAGGTCCGTGCCCTCGCCGACCGCGGCACCGTCCGCGACCTCGATCGCGCAGAGATACAGCTTGCCGTTGCCGATACAGCTTGCCGTTGTCGGTGGCGCGTTCGGTGATGTAGGCGAGCCAGAGCCGGTTCGGGCCGGCCGCGGTGAAGTCACGACGGACGAGATCGTCGTGCACTGGCAGGCCGCAAGGCGCCGCCAGCAGGTCATGCCCGAGCCGAAGCCGAGTTCCTGCGGCAGGTACTCCCACTGGATGCCGGTGTGCAGGACGAAGAGGATCCCGCACAGGGCCTGGCGGTCCGGCACCCGCGGTCTGCCCTCGACCTTCTTCGGCCCGGGCTTCGGCAGCAACGGCTCGACCAGCGACCACAGTTCATCCGACACGATCCACGGCCGCGACTGACGGTTTCCCATGACAAGACGTACGAGACAGCAGGCCAACAGTCTCATGATCAGCAACTTTTGTCAGAGCTAGTAACCGTCACGACTCTCCGCATGAGTTTGAGTCGCCGGTCGTGGTCGGCGGACGGTACAGGTCACCGGGCCGGGAAGGGTGCCGCTCGCTCCGGCTCGGCTTCGTGGTCGTGGTGTCAGCGCGGGGCTCGCTGGTCGTAGTCGCGCTGGCGCGCTTGGATCTCGGAGGCGTTCGCGACGGTCCAGTCGTAGAGGTGGGCGAACGGCTCGCGCAGGGATTCGCCGAGGGAGGTCAGCGAGTATTCGACACCCACGGGCGAGGTCGGCAGCACGCGGCGTTCGATCATGCCGTTGCGTTCGAGTCGGCGCAAGGTCTGCGTGAGGACGCGTTGCGTGATGCCGTCGAGGCGGCGCTTGATCTCGTTGAATCGGCGTGGTTCGACCAGGACCGCCATGACCATCATCGACCACTTGTCGGCGATCTGATCGAGGATCGGCCGGCTCGGACAGTCGGACCGAAACACGATGTCGTGCTCGGCGATGGCCCGGTATACGGCCTCAGAAGTCGCCATGGCGGTGTCCTCCACGATCCCTGGGATGCCTGAAGTGCGTTATTGACGCAGGTCAGAGACAGTTTCACAGTAGGTATACAACAGGAACCAGGGTCCTGCCAGATACCTAGGAGAAAAGCCATGGGCCACGACGCCTACCGAACCTTGCGGGTCAGCCAGAAGGACGGAGTCGCGCACGTCACGATCGACAACCCGCCGGTCAACGTCCTCAGCGTCGCAGTCATGGCCGATGTGCGGCGCCTGCTTACCACGCTGGCCGGCGACGACAGCGTACGCGTGATCGTGTTCGACAGCGCGGACCCGGACTTCTTCCTCGCCCACGTCGACATGACCGCCACCCCGGACGCCCTCGCCGGACTCATGGCCGACCTGCCGGACGGCGTCAACGTCTTCCAGGCCGTCGGGGAGCAACTGCGCCGCCAGCCTCAGGTGACCATCGTCAAGCTCGCAGGTAAGGCGCGCGGCGGCGGAGCCGAGTTCGTCGTGGCCGCGGACATGGCGTTCGCGGCGATCGGCAAGGCCGGGCTCGGCCAGGTCGAAGCCCTCATGGGCATCGTCCCCGGTGGCGGCGCCACGCAGTACCTTACCGAGCGCGTCGGCCGTAACCGTGCCTTGGAGATCGTGCTCGGCGCCGACCTGATGGACGCCGAGACCGCCGAGCGGTACGGCTGGGTCAACCGAGCCGTCCCCGCCGACCAGCTCGACGAGTTCGTCGACCGCCTCGCCGGTAACATCGCCGCGCTGCCCGACGACGTCGTCGCGGCAGCCAAGCGCGCCATCATCCCCCACGATCATTCTGCTGGCCTGGCACAGGAGAACGACGCCTGGGCTGGGCTCGTATTCCGCTCCGCCACAGCACAGCTCATGAGCGCCGGGCTGGCCAACGGTGCCCAGACCCGGGACGGCGAACAGGACCTCGAGGGTCTGTTCCGCAATCTCGCCGGGTAGCTGAATGAGCGCCTGTGACAAGTCGAATGCCTTGCTGGTGACAGCCAGACTGCTTCGATTGCTCCGTTCGCCAGCTCACGTGGCTCCGCAGGGACAACTCGTGGGATTCGGCTCATGGGCCGGTGACCAAGGCGAAATCCTCGTCGTCACGGTCGAGCAGGCGGGACGGCCTCCCGCCCACCGAGGGTCCAGGCAGGCCAGGCCGATCTCGTCGAACCGGTGCATCACATCCCGGACGGTGTCCTCGTCGGCCTGCACCAGCTGGGCAATCACCGGCACCCGGTTGCCGCCGGCGGAGGCCAGCATCATCGCGCGCCGGTAGCGCACCGAGTTGGTGCCGCCGCGGCGCACGATCTGCTGCAGCTTCTGCTCCTCCTGCTCGGTCAGTCTGCGCACACGGCCAGGCTCGGTCACCCCGCCTCCAACGGTCGGATCGGACGTCACCGCACATCCAACCGCCACGACCGCCAACCCGGTGAACCTATGCGGTCACAGCACGAGCGACATCCTGGAGGTTGGGCAGTTCGCAGACCAGGTTTCGAGCGGGCGGTACCGAGGACGAGCGCGGCCGCTCACCTGCGTCTACAGGCTGGGGTGGCTGACGGCGGGAGGGGTTCACCGCTGTGGGGGGGGAGCGTGGTTAGAGTCGGTTGCGGAGCGCTTGGGAAGTAAGGTGCTGCCCGCAATGCGCCCGCCACGGGCGCAGCTGCGGCTTGCCTGCATGCCCGCTGTACTTGTATTGGAGCGCCCGATGGGCATCCGGAGCCGCTCACCACCGACGATCTCGTCCGGTCTGGGAAGCGGGGGCAGGGCGTTGCCGGTGGCGTGCGGGGTGGTTCGAGGTCGTCCCGCTGTCGGGTCAGCACGGTTCCGGCCGCGCGTTCCGTGTTGGGCGGAACGCGCGGCCGGAACCGTGCGCGCGTCCGTGGTGCTGATGGACGATGGGGGGGCGAGGAGCCCGCCGCCGGGTCGCGGTGGGCACCTCTGCAACGACGCGTTCACTTCTCCGGCCCGGTGGTCGGGGCGGCTCCGCCCGGTGATCCGTCGGCGTGAGCGGGATGTTGCTACTTCAGGTAGGGGCCGTCCTTCCCGATCTTCCCGGTGCCGTTGAGGACGTAGACGCGGAGGTTGGCCTTACCGGGCGCCCCGACGGTGAGCCTGCCGTCGGAGACGATGCGGGTGTCACCGGTGACGGCGTCCCGGTAGGTGCCGTTGGGGATCCCCGTGTACATGGCGGAGCCGGACACGGTGACGAGCGCGAAGCTGTCGGTGACGCCGTCGGTGTACCGGCGCTTGAAGGCCATGCCGCCGGAGATGCCCTCCGTGGAGTACTGACCCATTTGGAGGGCCGGGACGGCCCGGCGGATCTGGTTCAGTCGCTGCAGGTGCTTCACCAGCGGTTGGTCCAGGGTGGTGGCGACCTTGCCGCTCGCGGACTCCACCGTGCCGAAGCCGGAGGCCGTGACAGAGCCGGCCAGGTGGTCGCCGTAGTAGGCGCGTCCCGTCGTGGCGAGGGGGCAGGTAGGGCCGCAGTCGATCTTCTTGCCCTTCTGAAACTCGATCTCCGAGCCGTAGTAGAGGGTGGGGATGCCGCGGAAGGTCCACATCAGGGACATGTTCTCGGCCCAGGCGTCGGTGCCGCCCGTGTAGCGTTCGTTGCTCTTGTTGGGTCCGTAGTCGTGGCTGTCGACGTAGACGACGTTGTAGGTGGCGTCGTTGACGCTGTCGTCGGAGTCCTTGCCGTTACCGAAGGCGTTGTACGCGTCACCGAAGTTCATGTGCATGCGCATGTCGATGATGTTCATGCCGGAGAACTTGCTGTGGTCGGGCGCGTGGTAGGTGTTGCCGTTCAGGAAGGCGTTGTTCGAGGTCGGCTGGTTGCCCGTGCCCTGGCCGTTCTCGTAATCGTACTGTTCGAGCGCCGCCTTCCCGTCGTCGGCGCTGTACTCCTTGCGCTCCTTCCAGGTGTAGAACTGCGCCGAGTGGTTGACCGAGCCCCGGTTCCACTTGTCGTTGACGAAGGCGGCGACCTCGGCGAAGACGAAGAAGTTCTTCGCGGCCTCGGCCCCGAACTTCTGGGTGACGCGCTCCTGGATGGCCGGCAGGAAGTGGCGGTTCCAGGTGACGCGGGGGATGTGGACGGCCGTGTCGACGCGGAAGCCGTCGACACCCATGTCGATGTACTTGTTGTAGGCGCCGATCAGGTAGTTCTGCACGGGTGCCGACTCGGTGTCGAAGTCGGCGAGGTCGTCGTGCAGCCAGCAGGAGCGGGAGTCCTCGCCCTCCCAGTTGCCGATCCAGCAGTTGTGGTAGTACGCCTTGGGGAACATGCCCGATGTGGGGTTCGGCCACTGGCAGTTGTAGATCGTGTAACCCTCGGGGCTCTTGGCCCCGGTGGGTTTGCCCCAGTTCAGGCAGGTGTTGCCGGTCGGTTCGGTGGTCGACCAGAGGTCGCCGTTGTAGTACGACTTGCCGGACTTGGTCTCGACGGTCAGACCGTCGTACTCGAAGCCCGCGTTCTTCTCGTCGTAGAGCCAGCTCCACTGGTTGTCCCGCACGCCGTACACGGTCGGCGTGAACAGTCCCTTGGCGCCCCAGCGGGAGCTGTGGTTGTAGACGACGTCCTGGTAGATCTTCATGCCCTTGGCGTGGGCCGCGTTGATCAGGTCCTGGTAGGTCGCGCCGGCCGACTCCAGCCGGGCGTCGACCTTGTAGAAGTCGTAGCCGTGGTAACCGTGGAAGTCGTAGTCCGAGCGGTTGAGGACGACCGGGGTGATCCACACGGCGGAGAAACCGAGCGCCTTGATGTAGTCGAGCCGCTCGACCAGGCCCTTGAAGTCGCCGCGGAACATGGGGTCGTCGTTGGCGGCGTTGCCCGACTTCACGTGCTGGCTGCCGCCGCGGTTGTTGGAGCTGTCGCCGTCGTTGAAGCGGGCGGTCATGACGAAGTAGATCGGGTCCTTGCGCGGGTCCGTCCCCAGCGGTGCGCCCGTGGGGGGCGCCGGCGGCTTCTTCCCGGTGGTGGCCGAGGCCGGGGCGGAGGCGGCCGAGGCGTTGCCGGCCGCGTCCACGGCCTTGACCGTGTAGGTGTAGGTGGTGTTCTCCTCCAGGCCGGTGTCGGAGAGCACGGTGGAGGTCACGTCGGTGACCGTGGTGCCCTCGGTGCCGCCGGTGCGGGTGACCTGGTACCTGGTCACGCCGGTGTCGTCGGTGGCGGCGTTCCAGGACAGGACCACGGAGGTGTCGGTCGCGCCCGCCCTGACACCGGACGGGGCGGTGGGCGCCTCGGTGTCGGGTTCCTCGGCGGCGCACGGGTCCTTCGCGTTCGCGGTGACGGTGTTGTTCTTCACCGTGCTGGTCCCGGAGACCAGGGTGTAGTCCGAGCCGTTGTTGTTGTCCCAGACCCCGTTGCCGTTGTTGAAGGCCGCTTTCAACGAGGTCGCGGAGCCCAGGCCGACCGTCCGCTTCCACCAGCCGGCGCAGGCGGCCTCCAAGCCCACGCCGGGCACGGCGGTCCAGGAGCCGCCGGCGGGCTGGTAGTGCAGGTTGGCGGTGGTCCAGCCGAGGGTCTGGGTCGAGTAGTAGACGGTCGCCTCGTTGCCGGGTCCTCCGGTCCCGGCGCAGGGGTCGCTGTGCGCCACCACGCCGTCCTTGACCGTGATGTTCCCGGTGCCCAGGGCGTAGTCCTGGCCGCCGTTGTTGTCCCAGACACTCTTGCCGTTGTTGAAGGTGGCCTTCAGTCCGGCGGCGGATCCCAGGCCGACGGTGAGCTTCACCCAGTCCGTGCAGGCGGCTTCCATGCGCGTGCCGGGGGCGGTCGTCCAGCTTCCGCCGTCGGGGGCGTAGTGGAGGTAGTGGTCCGTCCAGTTCTTCGTCTTCGTGTAGTAGAAGACGGTGGCCGAGGCGGCGGTCGGGGAGGCCGGCGCTGCGGCGGCCTCGGACGTGGTGGGAGTGGTCAGGGGCAGGACGAGGGTGCCTGCGGCGAGAGCTCCGGCCGCCCAGGGGCGGGTGAGGGAGCGGCGGCGTCTCATGCGCGTCTCCAGGATGCGGTGAGGGAGGGCCAGCTGCCGTGCGGACGCCGGCGGAGACCTTGACGCGCCTCGAGGCCTCCTGCGTCCGTGCCCGCGATGCGCCGCCTGTCGGAAACTTGCAGCAACACCTTGCAGGCATCCGGAGGTTACTCGCGCATGACAAGCGCGTAAAGAGTGCGGGCACTCTTTCGCTGCCCGGGCCGCTCACCGCCATCCGCCGGCGGGCGCCTCTCAGGGCAGCGGCGCGCCCCGCGCGGCGACCCACAGCTCGTACCACTCCTCATGGGACAGGTCGGGCGCCCGGTGCACAGCGTCACGGCAGGCCAGAATGCGCCCGGGCCGGGTGGTGCCCACGACCGGGACGACAGCGGCCGGATGGCGCTGGAGCCACCACAGCAGGACGGTTTCGGGGGTCGTCCCCTTGCGGAGCGCCAGGTCCGCGACCAGCCGGGCGGCCGGGGAGTCCGCCCCGCTCGTGAAGCGGCCCCGCGCCAGCGCCCCCCAGGCCTGCACCTGGATGCCGTGGGTCACGCAGTGCTCCACGGTCCCGTGCGGGAAACCGCCCGCCGCCCCGCCCGGGATGTTCAGCAGGACGCCCGACTCCACCCACTCGTGCCGGGCCAGGCTCATCTCCAACTGGTCGACCGTCAGCGGCACATCCAGGTGTTTCTGCAGGAAGGCGATCTGCGCGGCGCTCATGTTGGACACCCCGAACTGCCGCACCATCCCCTGCCCGTGCAGGGTGCGGAAGGCCTCAGCGATCTGCTCGGGGCGGGCCAGGGGGTCGGGCCGGTGCAGGAGCAGGACGTCGATGACGTCGGTGCGCAGCCGCGTGAGACTCTCCTCGACTCGCCGGAGGATCGTGCGCCCGCTCAGGTCGTAGGAGCCCACGCGGTCTCCGTCCGGCAGGGTGATGCCGCACTTGGTCTGCACGAGGATGCGCTCACGCAGCCCGGAGGACCGCGCCAGGATCTCCCCGAAGACCTCCTCCGACTTGCCGTGTCGGTAGATGTCGGCGTGGTCGAACGCCGTGATGCCCGCCTCCAGCGCGGCCTCGACGGCCGCTTCGGCGTGGCCGAGATCCGCCGCCGTCCACCGCTGCCGGTCCCAGCCCCCTCCCAGTCCCATGCAGCCGTACAGCAGCCGGACATCGCGTACGTCCGTGTGCGGGGTCGTCATGTGCCATCGTCCTCTCGTGGGGTCGGCCCGGGCCGGGACGCCCCGGTCCCGTGGGCCTGTCGTTCGTCGCGGGCGGCCCCGATCCGCGCGGCCGGCGCACCTCGGCGCGGGGACGTCTCGGCCGGGTGCCGTCCGCTGTCGTCGTGGTGCCGCGTCGTCTCAGCGCCCGCCCGCCTCGGCCCGTATCGCGTCCGCCAGGAGTTCGGCTACGGCGAGGACCGGCAACTGGGTGTTGGCCGCCGGCACCGTCGGAAGCACGGAGGCGTCGGCGACCCGCAGGTTGGACAACCCGTGCACCCGGCCCGTCCCGTCGACCACGGCGTACGGATCGTCCGCGGGCCCCATGGCGCAGGTCCCCACCGGGTGCCAGTAGGTGCCCGTGCGGGCCCTGATCTCCTCGTCGGTGAGAGCGGCGGGGCGGCTGCCGAGCGGCTGGACCAGCTTCCCGAGCGCGGCCGTCGCCGCCATCCCGGCGACGAGGCCGAGCCCCCACCGGACCACGGCCAGGTCGTGGCCCTCCGGGTCCGAGAAGAACCCGGGTCGGATGTCGAGAGCCTCGGTGGGGTCTGCCGAGCGCAGGGCGACCCGGCCCCGGGAGGCCGGTTTCATGAGGAAGGAGGAGATACCCGCCTCGTACCGGCCCGGCGGCAGGCTGCCGAAGAGCGGAGGGCCCGCCACGGGGAGGATGTGCAGGTCCCAGGAGCCGGGCGGGCACCGGTCGCCGGCGGCCCTGACCAGCATGCGGCTGACGTAGAGGTCGCCCGCCGCCTCCTTGCCGGCCAGCGCGGCCTCGAGTGCCTCGGTGGGTGCCAGCGGTACGAACACACCCGGCTGCTCCGACAGGTTGGCTCCGACGCCGCGCAGCTCGACCTCGGGCCGGATGCCGTGTTCCCGCAGGTGGTCCGCCGGCCCGAGGCCACTGCGCAGGAGCACGGCGGGAGACCCGTACGTCCCGCACGCGACGATGTAGTCGTCGGCGGCCAGGGTGGTCCGCTCCCCGCCGCGGACGATGTCGGCGCCCCGCACCCGGCCGCGCACCACGTGCAGCCGGTCGACGAGGGCCGCGTCGACGATCGTCAGATTCGGGCGCTCCCGCACCGGGTCGAGGTAGGCGAACGCCGCGTTCCAGCGCAGACCGTCGAAGGAGTTGATGAGCGGAGTGCCGTAACCGGGGGCGCCCGAGGTGCCCATGTCGACCGGCGGGTAACCGAGTTCGCCGGCCGCATCGAGTGCTGCGCTGCTCCAGACGGAGAACTCGCTCTCCGGAACCGGCCGCAGCCCCATATGGTCCACCGCGGCCCGGCGGAAGGGTTCCATGGCCCGCGCCGACCACCGCTCGCCCCCCGCCCGTTCCCAGTCCGTGTGGTCCGCGTGGGCGCCCCAGGTGTTCCAGCACCCGTTGACGCACGAGGAGCCGCCGATGATCCGGGCCCGGATGCGGTGCGCGGCCGCGTGCCGCTCCCACACGTGGTCGCGCGGCAGGCGCCGCGCGTCGAGCACTGTGCGCGGCCATCCGTCGCCCTGCGGCCCGTAGTCCCGGCCGGCCTCGACCAGACAGACCGACCGGTCCGGGTCCTCGCTCAGCCGGGCGGCGAGTACGCACCCGGCCACACCTCCGCCGAGTACGACGACGTCGTAGCTCTTCACCGATCCTGTACGTGACATACGTCTGCTCCACCATCTCGCCACCGGACGGCGGCGGTCGTGCGAGCCGGGCGGCGGCGGTCCGCCGCCCGGGCGGGGTGACGCGCGCGGCCGCACGGTGTGCGGGGGCCGCGCGCGGGCCGGGTGTCCCGGCACGTTGTCGGACGTGCGGTCACCCGCGGCGCCGGGCGGGGTGTTCAGCGTGCCGTCGTGAACGCCGGGGCCAGGTACCGGGCGCCCTCCCGCACGCCCCGGACGGTGATCACCCCGGTGGCCGGCAACCGGGCGAGACGGGAGCCGGTCAGGCACGCGTTCTCCGGCCGGGAGGCGTACCGCGTGGCCGCCCGCGGCACCGGCACGACCAGGTGCGCGGGCGCCCCCAGCGTCTCGGCGACGACCGAGGCCCAGGCGGCACGGCTCACGCGGTCCGGCCCGCCCAGATGGAGGACCGGCGGCAGGGGCGCGCCGTCGCCCAGCAGAGCCGCCGTCACCTCCGCGACGTCGTCCACCAGCACCGGGGTCGTCCACTGGTCCCGCGGCACCCTGACCTGCTCGCCGCGCCGCAGCCGGTGCGCGCACGCGGCGAAGAAGTTGAGCCATTTGCCGGCGTCCGCGGGCTCGTGCCCGTAGACCAGGCTGACCCGCAGCACCACCGCGTCCGCCGCCGCGTCGAGCACGGTCCGTTCCGCCTGCAGTTTCGCGCGGCCGTAGGCGTTGGCCGGGGAGACCGGGGCGTCCTCGGGGTTGTCGGGCCGGGATCCGTCGAAGACGTTGTCGGTGGAGATCATCAGCAGCCTCGCGTCCCCGGCCAGCGCGGCGAAGTGGGCGGCCGCGGCGGTGTGCGCCGCGACGGCCAGGTCCGGGTGCTCCTCGCACCACGTGACGTCGGACGGGCCGTGCACGAGGACGATGCGCCGCGGGTCCAGCCGGGCCACGAGCCGGCCGCACGCCGCGGAATCGGTGGCGTCCAGGGCGTGCCACCGGAACCCCGGGAGGTCCGGAAGGTGCTCCGGGCGGTGACGCGAGGTGACGGTGACCGGCTCACCGGCCGCCGCCAGCCGGCGCGCGATGCCCATGCCGACGAAACCGCTGCCGACGACGAGGGCGCCCCCGGCGCTCACCGGGCACCCGCCGGGGACGGCCGGGACATCCGGTCGGCCAGCAGTCTGCCGGCACCGATCAGGCCGTGGTCGTCGTCCGGTTCGCCGAGCGACACCATGGCGTCGACCGCGTCCGCGTCCAGACCGAAACACCCCAGTCTCACCAACTCGCCCACCAGCAGCTCCCGGTAGCGTTCGCCGACCGCCAGTGCGAAGCCGCCCATCACGATGTACCGGCACACCCCGACGGAGGTGAAGACGGCCCCGATCGCCTGCGCGAGATGCGTGAGGGTGCCGCGCAGCACCTGCGTGGTGAACTCGTCGCCCTCCCGCACCGCGGCCGCGACGGCCGGGTTGTCGATGCCGGGCACGCGGCCGCCGCAGCGCGCGGCCAGCCGGGACCGGGCGAAACCGGCCGGGTCGGCGTCCGCCGCACGGCGGACGGCGGCGAGCACCCCCCGCCCGGAGGCGACGGCACCGAGATGGCCGCGCGCACCGCAGTCGCACAGCGGCGCCCCTGGGGACGGATCGCACACCCAGTGCCCGAGTTCGCCCCCGTGCCCGTCCGCGTCCAGCAGCACCTCCCCGCCCCGGAAGACCTTGTTGCCGATGCCGGAACTGACGGTGATCAGACAGAACGGCTCGGTCTCGGTCGCCGCGTAGCGCCAGGCGGCGGCGGTCAGGTCGTTGACCACCACGACCGGTACGCCGGTCCGCTCCGTCAGGAGCTGCCCCAGCGGCAGCGGGTCACCGCGCCGCCCCCACACCGTGGGAGCGGCCAGCACCAGACCGCCGGCGGAGATCGGCCCGGCGAAGGCCACGCCGACGGCGCGCGGCGCCGTCCCCGCGGTGTGCCGGCCGACCTCGTGGACGATCTGGTCCACGACGCGGCGCTGCAGACCGGCCACCGAGTCCTCCGGATGACGGGCCATGCCCTCGACCGGCACCCGGCGCACGCGGGAGACGGCCGCCGTCACCGGGTCGTAGCTCCCGGTCCGCAGCGTCGTGCCTCCCACGTCGAGCACGGTGAAGACGTCGTGGGGCCGCCAGGAGTCCGCGCGGTGCGCCGGACCGGCGGAGAGACGGTCAGACCGCGGGATGGTCACGGAGCTCCTCCTCGAAGACCAGAAGCCACAGATCGGCGGCCGAGTCGTTGACGAGGCCGTGCTCGCCGTACGGGCGGTTGACGACGACGTCCCCGGCGCCGACGCGGAACTCGGCTCCGTCCCGGTACATCAGCCCGCTGCCGCTGAGCACGACGTACGTCTCACGGTCCAGGGCGTGCCGATGGCGCCCTATGGACGTGCCGGGCGGCAGCACGGCGATGTCGACGAACTCCGCTCCCACGCCGCCTTCGGCGCGGGCGAACAGGCGGTGCGCGAGGATCGTGCCCAGCCCGCCGTGGTCGTGCTCCTTGCCGCGCAGGAGCGTGTCGAGGTTCACCACGTCGCGGGCGGTCACTCCGTGCCCCCGTCGCGCGCCAGCGCGTCCAGGGCGGCCCGCAGCACGTCGGCGGGCAGGTCCTCCAGCCGCTCCACGAAGTCCGCCTTGCCGATGCCGGTCGGCACGACGAGGTGCAGCTTGCGTCCCCGTCGCTGCCAGGAGGCGTGCAGGGCCTGCGTCATCAGCTCCGGCGTGCAGGTGGCCGGGTCGAACACGGGGAGGCCGATGCGGCGCAGCAGCGTCACCACGCGCGCG
The DNA here is from genome assembly GCF_055603605.1 of Streptomyces sp. NPDC037271. Lineage (NCBI taxonomy): Bacteria > Bacillati > Actinomycetota > Actinomycetes > Kitasatosporales > Streptomycetaceae > Streptomyces > Streptomyces sp. NPDC037271. Next base: position 61,877 of record NZ_JBVJVN010000019.1, on the reverse strand, counting down.
CAGCTCTCTGCGTCGACGAGCCCCAGCAGCCGGGCCACATGTGCCGACAGGGCCATGTCGACGGCGACCGCCTCGCCGTGTTCCAGGCGGTGGCCGCCGGCCGTCTCGATCACCGGGCTGAAGGTGTGCCCGAAGTCGACGAGCCGGGCGAGGTCGTGCTCGCGGAGGTTGGGGCAGAGCTCCTCCATCATCAGCCGCATCGAGGTGCGCAGCACGTACGTCTCCAGCGCGCCGTCGGAGGAACGCAGGAAGGCGTCCGGGTGCTCCTCCAGCGCCCGGAAGAGGTCGGAGTCGAGGATCACGGCCATCTTCACGATCTCCGCGAGGCCGCAGCGGATCTCCCGGGCCGGCAGGGTGGCCAGCAGGGCCGGGTCGTTGAGCGAGGCGTGCGCGGGGTGGTAGGCGCCGAACATGTTCTTGGAGTCCAGGGCGTTGACGCCGGTCTTCACCCCGACGCCCACGTCCACCTGTCCCACCAGGGTGGTGTTGACCTTGATGTAGCGGATGCCGCGGGCGTACATCGAGGCCGCGAAGCCCACGACGTCCGCGACGATCCCGCCGCCCACGGCGAGCATCACCCCGTGCCGGTCCAGGCCGGACGCCTTGGCGACGGCGCACACCCGCTCCACCGACGCGAGGGTCTTGTTCCGTTCACCGCTGTCGATGGTGTGGACGCTCCAGCTGCCCGGCTCCAGCCGGGCGTCGAGGTAGGCGCGCAGCCGGTCGCCGTAGAGACGGTCCACCGTGGGGCCGACGAAGGCCACCACACGCCGTCCCGCCACATAGCCCGCGAGGAGCGGGTTGCGGGGATCGAACACCCCGTCGGTGACGTCCACACGGTAGCGCGTGCCGTCCGGCGCCAGCAGGTCGAAGCCTCCGGAGTCCTCGCGGACCCCCTCGAGCCGGTCAAGGGCCTGGCCTGACATCTCTCTCCTCGGTCTTCGTTCCGTGCGGTTCACCATCGGCGAACACGCGGGCGACGGCCTGTACACGGGGATGGCCGGGCAGGTCCTCCAAGGGCACCGGCCGGCCCTGCCCGTCCGCCACCGGCAGCCTCCAGTTGGGGTGCACGTCAGCGGTACCGGGCAGGTTCTGGGGCCTGCGGTCGCCGGTGGCGTCCGGCAGCCAGACCCCGAGCAGGGTGGACGGGGTGCGGGTCAGGAAACGGTGCAGGGCGACCAGCTCGCCGTCGGCGTCGGGCAGCAGGCCCTGCCGGCGCAGTTCCGCCAGCCAGCCGTCCCGCTCGGCCGCCGCCTGCGCCTTCTCCTCCGGTTCCGGGCGGGTCAGCAGCCCCAGCCGGGCCCGCAGGTCGACGTGTTCGCCGCTCAGCCATGCGGTGGTCGTCGGCAGGTCGTGGGTGGTCAGCGTGGCCAGGCAGTTCCTGCGCCACCGCCGCGGCGGCAGCGGACCGTGCCGTCCCTCGGAACCGCCCAGGTACTCGAAGCGCTGCACCGACGTGCCGAGCACGCCGCGCGCGGCCAGCTCCTCGCGGACACCGCGCTCCACCGTGCCGAGGTCCTCGCCGATCACCGCCACCCCGGCCCGGTGGGCCTCCAGGAGCAGCACGCCGAGCATGGCCTCGGCGTCGTAGCGGACGTAGGTCCCCTCGGACGGGGGCCGGCCCTCGGGCACCCACCACAACCGGAACAGCCCCATGACGTGGTCGACCCGCAGGGCCCCCGCGTGCCGCATGCCGGCGCGCAGCAGCCCGGCCAGCGGCCGGTACCCCTCGGCGGCCAGCGCGTCCGGCCGCCAGGGCGGCTGGCCCCAGTCCTGACCGAGCGGATTGAAGTCGTCCGGTGGGGCCCCGACGCTCATCCCGCCGGCCAGGCAGTGCTGCAGCGTCCAGGCGTCGGCCCCCTCGGGGGCGACGCCCACCGCCAGGTCGTGCACCAGGCCGATGTCCATGCCCGCGTCCTTCGCCACGCGCTGCGCGGCGGCGAGCTGCTCGTCGGTGATCCACGCCAGCCAGCGGTGGAACGCGACGGCTTCCGCCAGTTCCTCGCGCGCCTCGGCCACCCGCGGCGACCGCGGGTCGCGCAACCCCTCGGGCCAGGACCGCCAGGCGCCGCCGTGCACCTCGGCCAGCGCGGACCAGGTGGCGAAGTCCGTCAGGTCCCCGCCCTCGCGGGCGGTGAACGCCTCCAGAGCCGCACGGCGGCCGGGCGGGGCCGGCACCCGGTACACATGGCGCAGCGCCTCGAACTTGAGGGCGCGCACCACCTCCCGGTCGATCAGCGTCCCACCGCTCAGCACGCGCTCGTTGAGGGCCCGCGCCCGGGCGGCGCAGGAGTCCACCGCGCGGCGGGCCTCCCGGTCCAGGTACCGGTACTCCGGCACCTCCTCCACCCGGACGTGCATCGGGTCCGCGAACCGCCGCGAACTCGGCCGGTACGGCGACGGATCGGGCAGCGGACCCGGCTCCACCGCGTGCAGCGGCCCCAGCTGGACGAAGCCGGCGCCCAGCGCGCGGCCGGACCAGGAGGCCAGCTCCGCGAGGTCGGCCAGGTCGCCCATGCCCCAGGACCTGCGGGAGAGCACCGAGTACAGCTGGACCAGGAAGCCCCAGCCGCGCCGCTCGGGCACGGGGATGCGCTCGGGCACCGACAGCAGCGGAGCGGACGCCCGCCGCCGGCCCGCCACGGCGTGCAGGACGTGCGCGCCCGGCGGCAGCGGGTCCTCGGGAGCTTTCTCGCCACCGTCCTCCAGGGCGACGCGGGCCTCGGCGCCGGGCGGCAGCCGCAGCCCCTCGGCCGATCCGGCACGGACGACCACGCAGGGCGGAAGCAGCCTGTCCGCGTCCGCCGCGCGCCGGGCGGCCAGGGCCCGCCGGGCGGCGTCCGGGGTGCTCGCGTCCACGCCGCACGCGGCCAGGACCGCGACCAGGGTGTCCGCGGGGACGGTGACGCGGTCACCGCGGTCGGTGACGTACTCGGTGCTCACGCCGTGCGCGCGGGCCAGGTCCCGCAGGGACGAGCCGGGCGCGGTGGGGCGGGTCACGGACGGCCCCCTTCCGGCGAGAAGAGGCGTTCGAGGACGGCGGCGACCCCGTCCTCGTCGTTGCCCGGGGCGACCTCGTCGGCCATGGCCCGCAGATCGTGGTGGGCATTGGCGACCGCCACGCCGTGAGCGGCCCAGGCCAGCAGCGGGATGTCGTTGGGCATGTCGCCGAAGGCGACGGTGTCGGCGCCGGTGAAGCCCAGCAGTTCGGCGGCCCGGGCCACACCGGCGCCCTTGTCGGTGCCCGCGGGCAGGACCTCCACCATGCCCTTGACCGAGTGCACGACGGTCACCTCACCGTCCGTCAGCCGTTGTGCGACGGCGGCCAGCCGGTCCTCGTCGACGTGCGGGTGGTGCAGGATCAGCTTGTCGATGGGCGCCGCCCACAGCCGGCCCGGGTCGGTGGTCACGTCCCAGCCGTGGCGGACCCGTTCTCCGAAGCCGGGGGTCACCTTGAACCGGCTCTCCGGCGGCGAGGTGACGACGCCGAGCTCGACCCGGCCCAGTTCGGCCTCGACCTTCGCGACGACGCCGCGGGCGAGATCACGGTCCAGGGACACCGAGGACAGCAGGCGGTCCGCACCAGCGTCGTACAGTTGCGCGCCCTGGCCGCAGACGGCCAGCCCTCGGTAGCCGAGGGCGTTCAGGAGCTGCCTGCAGGCCACCGCGGGGCGTCCGGTGACCACCAGGTGGTGGGCGCCGGAGGCGGCGACCCGTTCCAGCGCCCGGCGGGTGCGCGCCGACACGGTCAGGTCGCTGCGCAGCAGCGTACCGTCGAGATCGGTCGCCACCAGCCGGAACGCGGGTGCGCGGGTCGGCACGGTGTCCCAGACCACCCGGCCGGAGCGCAGGGTCACCAGGGCGACGGCGTGATCTCCGACGGGCGGTCCGTCCAGTGTCCCCGTGAACACGCCGTCGCCGCCGGCGGCGAGCGGCCGCAGCACGGCACCGCCGGGGGCGGGAGCCGGCTCGTCGGAGGCGAGGACCTCGGTGACCGACTCCAGCGGGGGGCGCGGAGCGCCGGCTTCCCGCGCTTCACCGTCCGCGGCAGTCGTGTCCGCGGCAGCTGCGTCCGTGGAGGGGACGTCCGCGGAGTCCGTGTCCAGGGCAGCCACGTCCGAGCGGGCCGTGCCGGCGGCAGTCGTGTCCGCGACAGCCGTGACCACGGGTGCCGTGGACGCGGTGGCCCTGCTCGGGGCCTGGGCAGCGGGTGCGGTGGGGGTGGCGGCCGTCAGGGCCCGGCCGGGGGCCGTGCCCGTCGTCGCGGATGCCTCGACCACCAGCTCGACCCGTTCCGCCTCGGCGTGCGCGTACCGCACGCGCCACGTGCCGTCCGGAGCGGCGGTGAGCCGGAAGCGGTCCGCCTGCCGGGCCCACAGGTCCGGTCGGCCCGCCCGCCGGGCCAGTTCGGCACAGCGGGTGAAGTCCCCCCGGTGATGGGCCGAGGTGAACAACCGCTCCCAGTCGTCCGCTCCGAGTTCGTCGACGCCGCACCCGAGAACGCGGGCGAGGGCGGTGGCGTCACCGCGTTCCGTCGCCGCCCGCGCGATCAGCTCGCGATGCTCGGTGTGGGCGGCGGGCGGCAGCGCCTCCAGCCAGCCCCGCTCGACCAGTTCGCCGGCCGGCGGCTGCGCGCGCTCGCCGCGCAGCAGACATGCGTAGGCGGCCAGACGCAGGTCCGCGCTGTGGGCCCAGGTGAACGAGCGGCCCAGGCGCCGGGCGTTGCCCGAGAGCCGGGCGTAGGTGCCGGGTGCCGTGCGGAAGAGCGTCACGGCCTCGCGTATTCGCCCGGCGAGGGCCCGGGCCAGCCCCGGGTCGTCGTCGCGGAAGGAACCGGGCACGGAGAAGCCCGTCGCGTCCGGGTCGTCGAGGGGCCGCCCGTGCCCGAAGTGGGAGGTCACCCGCTGGGCGGTGGCGATCGGCACCGCCCCGCAGGCCATCGCCTCGGCCTGGGCGATGAGGAAACCGTCCAGTTCGAACTTGGACGGATACACGCAGAAGTCGGCGCTCGCCGCCTGCTCGAACAACGTGTCCTCGTCGGCGAGCCGCCACTCCAGGCGGAGTTGTCCCGGAAAGCGGTCGGCGAGCCGCTGGAACGCGGCGTTCGCGACCGCCGCCGGCGCGTCACCGCCGCCCCCGGTCGAGCAGCGGATCACGAAACCCACCTCCGGATCTCCGGCCAGCACCTCCTCCACGGCCCGCATCAGCTCCAGCTGGCCCTTGTGGTGCACCGCGTAGCGGGCGGCGTGGTAGAAGACCGGACCGGTGCCCGTCAGACCGAGCGACCGGCGCACCGCGGCCCGGTCCACGGCCTCCGGGTCGCGCGCCAGCCAGCTGTCCGCGATGCCGCAGCCGCCGGCCAGCAGCCGGTCCGGCCGTTCCCGCAGCCGCCGCGCCACGGGCAGCGACCGGAACAGGGCTTCGAACGGCGTGTCCTGCCAGGTGACGTAGTGGTCGCGCTGACCGGGGGACACGAAGTCGATCAGATCCGCGCGGTCGGCGATCAGCGGGAACACACCCACGTGGTCCGGCCCGTACTCGACGTGCATACGGGTGCCGGCCAGCGCCCGGGCCATGGTGGCCAGGGGGGAGTCCTCGGCGGGCGGTGGCCCGTCCAGGGCGTCGAGGTCCGGTCCGCGGACCCCGAAGAGCTCCAGCAGCCGTTCCACCTGCGGCCGGTACACCTTCTGCGTGACGGGGGCGTTCGCGGCGACCGTGCTCACCGTCCGGTACCGGTCGTCGTCGGCGAGGACCGCGGGCAGCAGGTAGTGGTAGTAGGGCTCGAAGCCGTGCACGACCGCCGGGCCGTCCGCCAGGTGGCGCTGGACGAAGCGCAGGCCGCCGACCTGGAAGACCAGCGGCTTGAGGTACGCCAGGTCCCGGCCCTCGAGGGCCGGGGGCGGGTAGAGCCGGTCCGGCAGCAGGTCCAGGAAGGCGTCGGACAGCAGATAGACGTCCACGCCGTCCAGGCGTAACAGGTGGGCGCGGGTGTCGAGGGCGAGACCGGTCTCGGCGGGCCGGCCGGGCCACACCTTGGGGTCGAGCACCAGCGGCACCGTGTGCTCGTCGCGGTAGTCGAGCTCCCGGACGTCGAACCGCTCCCGCAGTGCCTGAAGGTGACCGTGCGCGGGTGTGACCAGCGAGACGCGGTGGCCGCGTGCGGCGTACTCACGGGACAGGTTCCACACGAGCGGGGACAGCCCGCCGCGCATCAGCCGGTTGTCGAAGCCGCCGCACTCGAAGGAGAAGGTGACGATGTGCACGCGCGGGGCTCCTTCACTCCGCCGCGGGCTGGGGGGGGGGGGGGGGGGGGGGGGGGGGGGGGAGGGGGGGGGGGAGGGGGGGGGGGGGGGGGGGAAGGCAAAGGGA
>NZ_JBVJVN010000019.1:0-55498 GCF_055603605.1 Streptomyces sp. NPDC037271 | reverse complement strand
TCTACCCCCCCTCCCCCCCCCCCCCCCCCCCCCCCCCCCCCCCCCCCCCCCCCCGCGCAGGCCGGGCAGGTCGATGAACTCGGTGTGGGTGCCGGCGGCACCGCAGGCGAAGGCCCCGGACACCGATCCGGCCAGGACGCACTCCTCCACCGGCCGCCCTTCGAAGTGGGCGTGGAGGAACGCGGTGACGAAGGCGTCGCCGGCTCCGTTGGAATCGACGACGGGCCGCTCCGGCCGCACGGCCGGGAAGTGGCGCACCCCAGCCTCGCCCCGCACGAGCACGTGGCAGCCGTCCGCTCCGTCGGTGGCCACGACGAAGCGGGCCCGGCCCTCGTCGACGATGCCGTGCAGGACCTCCGGAAGCCGGTCGCGGACGGCCGCGGCGCTCATGAAGACGTAGTCGGAGGCGAGGGCGTAGGTGCGATGGTGGGGGTCGACACCGTCCCAGTCGTGCAGGTCGGTGGAGCTGGTCACCCCGAGCCGGTGGACGTCCTCGTACAGGTCGCGGTTGTGCCCCACGATGGAGAGGTGGACATGGCGCGCCCGCTCCAGGTGGGGCAGGTAGAAGGCGCGCGGCAGCCGCAGGTCCGCGGGGTGCCGGGAGTCGTAGAAGGAGAAGCGGCGGCCCTGCGCGTCGACCAGGTTGACGCCGCGCGGGGTGCCGTGCGGGGAGACCACGTGGCTGAAGTCCAGACCGTGCCCGGCGTACGCGGCGAGCACCGCGTGACCCTGGGGGTCGTCGCCGAGGAAGTCGATGAACTTGGTGGTGAGGCCCAGGGCGTGCCAGCCGAGCGCCACGCCGTTGCCGGTGTGCGCCACGTAGTCGTACACCGGAGGCACGTGCAGCGAGTCGCCCGGGGGGACCTCCAGTTTCTCGACGCGGACGACGGTGTCCACGCCGGCTCCGCCGACCACCAGGACGTCGTAAGGGGACGGGCTCATGTACGGGCTCCTTCCGCGACGGCCGCGGGGTCCTCGACCCGCTGCACCTGTCCGTTCTCCAGGACCACCGCCGAGTCGATGTCCTGACCGGGGCCGACCGTGGCACCGGGCAGCAGTACGCTGCGCCGGACCCGGGCGCCCGCCCCGACGGTGACTCCGGGGAAGAGCACGCTGTGCTCCACCCGGCCGTCGTTGACGAGGTCCGCCGGGACCAACGAGGCGACCACGCCCGGGGCGTCGGCCACCCAGCCCCGGTCCACCCCGGGCCGGACGGTCCTGGGCATCCGTTCGACCGGGAGCCCGGCCCGCGGCCCGCCGGCCGCGAGCATCAGGTGCGCCCGGTGGTAGCGCTCGACGGTGCCGATGTCCTCCCAGTGGCCGGCTACCTCGTGGCCGCGGATGTCCTCGCCGCCCGCGAGCATCGCGGGGATGACGTCCCGGCTGATGTCGTGCTGCCAGTCGGTGCCGTCCAGCTTCTCCAGGTAGCGGTGCAGCACCGCGGCGTCGAAGACGCAGAACGCGGCGAACACCAGGTCGCTGGTCGGTTCGGCCGGCTTCTCCACGAACTCGGTGAGCCGGCCCGCCCGGTCGAAGCGGACCATCCCGAACAGGTGGACCCAGCGCCGCTCGATCCGCTGGTAGGCGACGGTCAGGGCGGCGCCGGAGGCCCGGTGCTCCGCGATCAGCGGCCGGTAGTCGAAGCGGTAGACGTGGTCCGCGTGCAGCACCAGGACCTGCTCGCGGTCACCGCCGAAGACGTGCCCGGCCTTGCGGATCAGGGCGTCCGCGGTACCGCGCTCGGCCGGCCAGGTACGTGCGGGCAGCTCGCGGGGGAGCCCGGCGCCCGCGGCCCGGTAGGCGTCGTCGTACGGCCCGAAGTGCACTCGGAAGCCCGGGTCGCCGTTCCACACCCGGTACAGGTCGTCCATCAGCCGGCGTTCCTCGTACTGGGACAGCAGCAGTACTTCCCCCAGTCCCGAGTCGCGCGCGTTGGCGAGGCTGAAGTCGATCAGGCGGCAGGCGCCTCCGTACGGGACGAGCGGCTTCAGGCGCCCCTCGCCCAGCGGCCCCATGCGCCGTCCCTCGCCGCCCGCCAGCAGCACCGCGCGCACCCCTCCCCGCTCAGCCATGACGGGCCTCGTCCCAGGTGACCCGGCCGGAGGACAGCGTCAGCAGCAGCCGCGCCCCCGGCCGCGGCGGCGGTCCCTCGAACACGCCGGGCGCGGTGCGGCGCAGCTCCCGCACCCCGGGCAGCGCCCGGACCGCCGGGCCGCGCGGGGCCGGGATCACCAGCTCCACCCGCTCGGCGTGCGGCAGCCGGTACACCAGCCCGCCGTCGCCGCCGACCGAGCACCGCTCCCGCAGGGCGCGCACCTCCTCGGCGGCCACCGCGGCCGGGTGGCGGTCCACGATCCGTTCGCATGTACGGAAGTCGGCCCGCTCCCAGGCCGCGTGGAAGAACCGACGGGCGACCGGGGCGTCGACGGGGGCGCGGCGCGCGTACGCCGCCGGGTCGCCGTGGGCGAGGGCCGCCTCCTCGGTGATCTCCTCGTCCTTCAGCAGGTCGAACCAGCCGTGCCGCAGGGCGCGTTCGGCGGGCAGCTCGGCCGGCTCGCCCCGCCACAGGCGGCCGAACGCGGCGAGATGCAGGTCCGCGCAGTGTTCCCAGGTGAACTGCCGGGCGACCGCCGCCGCGCGCCGGGACAGCTCGCGGTAGCGGGCCGGGTCGTCGGACCACAGCGCCACCGCCTCCCGGATGCGCGCGGCGAGCGCGGCGGTGAGCAGCGGGTCGTCCTCGGCGAAGGAACGGTTGACGGCGAGGCCGGTGGTCTCCGGCTCGGGCCGGGCGTGCCGGAAGTGCGCCATGCCCTCCTGCGCCGTCGCGATGGGCACCGCCCCGCACACCATCGCCTCGCCCTGGGCGATGAGGAAGGTGTCCATCTCGAACTTGGAGGGGAACAGGCAGAAGTCGGCGGCCGACGCGTACTCGAACACCCGCCGCTCGTCCACCCGCTCCGACTCCAGGTGCAGCCGGCCCCGGTGCCGCTCGGCGACCTCGCGGAAGTAGGGGTCGTCGAGCGGGGCGCCGGAGATGCAGCGCACGACGACGTTCGCGGCCAGGCCGTCGCCCAGCACCCGGTCGACGGCGCGCATCAGCTCCAGCTGGCCCTTGTGGTGCAGGGCGTAGCGGGCGTTGTGGAAGAACGTCGGCAGCGCGGGATCCAGTCCCAGCCCTTCGAGCACCGCCGACCGGTTCACCTCGCCCGGGTCCCAGGCGAGCCACTGGTCGGATATGGCGCAGCCCCCGACGAACATCTTGTGCGCGTTCTCCTTCACGGCCTGCGCCAGGGGCAGGTGCGCGAAGAGCGCCTCGAAGGGCGTGTCCCGGAAGGAGGCGTAGAAGTCGAGCTGGCCGGGCGAGAGGAAGTCGATCAGGTCGGCGTTCTCCAGGACCAACCGGTAGACGGCCACGTGGTCCGGCGGGTACTCGTAGTGCAGATGGGTCAGTTGCTGGTACTGGCGTACCGCTTCGAGGTCCGGCCCGGCCGGCGGGTGCTCCTGCGGCAGGCCGTCCGGTGTGCCCAGGAGCTCGAGCAGGCGTCGGACCTCGGGCGCGTAGACCTTCTTGGTGATCGGCATGTTGCTCTGCACCGTGCTGACGACGTGCTTCGTCGGGTCGTCGCGCAGCGCTGCCGGCAGCAGGTAGTGGTAGAAGGGCTCGTGGGCGTGGACGATCGCCCGCTCCCCGCCGAACCAGTGACGCAGGAAGCGCACGCTGTCCACCTGGAAGACCAGCGGCTTGAAGAAGACCAGGTCCCGGCCCTTGGCGGAGTACGGCGGGTAGAAGGTGTCCGGGAGCCGGTCGAGGTGCTCGTTGGACAGGAAGTACAGGTCCACGCCGTCGAGGCGGATGCGGTGCGCGGTGGTGCGCACGGGCAGTCCGGTCTCGGCGGGGAAGCCGTGCCACACCTCCGGGTCGAGGACCAGCGGCAGCACGTACTCGTCCGAGTAGCCGAGGTCCTCCACCTCGTACCTGCCGCGCAGGTCGTCGAGTCTGCCGTGTGCGGGGGTGACGAGGGAGACCCGGTGCCCGCGGGCGGCGAACTCCCGGGAGAGGTTCCACAGGTACACCGAGGTGCCGCCCTGCAGGAAGGTGTGGTCGAAGCCGCAGCATTCGAAGTAGGTCTCGATGATGTGCATCGGGGGCTCGGTCACGTTCACGTCCTTGCTGGGAGGGCCGGGGCCGGGGTGCGGGCGCCGAGCGCGAGGGCGTGGCGCAGGTCGATCGCGGCGTGGTAGGGGCGGGCGTGGTCGGTGTTGTAGGCGAGTTCGTGCAGCAGCCGGTCCAGGTACAGCAGCCGGCGCAGGGGGTCGTCCACCGTGCGTCCGAGGAGCAGCCGCAGCACGTGCGCCCGCCAGACGTCGGCGGCGTGGAAGACCGGGCGCAGTGCGGAGCGCTGCCCGGGCGGCCGGTCGCCGGCGCCGTCCAGCGCGTCCCGCATCGTCTCCATGGAGTCGACGCCGAGGCGCCGTGCGCTCTCGAAGGCCGCCTCGTCGGCGGTGAAGTACTCCAGGGCGCGCTGGACGGCGACCAGGTCCTGGACCGGCGACTGCGCGGCCCAGCCCGTCTCACCGGGGCCGAGGGCGGGGGTGGACATGTCGATGACGTTCATCGACCAGCCTCCGTCGTCGCGCGGCCGGCACAGCAGGTGGGACAGGTGCAGGTCGCCGTGGCACGGCCCCGAGGGGAACCCCGCCGGGGCGGCGTCGAAGGCGCTCCGCAGCGCGGCGGTCTCCTGCCGCAGGGCCGTGAAGGCGGCGGTGCGCGGGGCCTCGGGCAGGTCGATGTTCGCCGAGGCCAGTGCGTCCGTGCGGGCGGTGGCCCGGGCCAGCATCTCCCGTACCGGGTACGGCGGCACGGGACCCCGGCCGAGCCGGCCGGCCAGGTCGCGGTGGAAGCCGGCCAGGAAGCGCCCGGCGTCGCGCAGGTTGTCCGCGAGCGGGCGCAGGTGTGCCCGCACGACGTCGTCGAGTGGGCCGGGGGCCCGTCCGCCGGTCACCTTCGGCCACAGGGACCGCATGCTGTGTCTCAGCGGCAGGTCGATCCCGTCTCCGGGGGCGTACCGGTAGAACACGCCCAGCGGGCGGTGGGTGCCGTCCGCCGGGTCGGCGTAGGCGTAGTCGCCCGCCCAGTCGGGGGTGCGGCCGGTCCCTTTCATCAGCCGCAGGAGTTCCGGCTCCCGGATGGTCTCGTCCAGCCGCCGGTAGGTCTTGTGGACGTAGGCGGTCCCGTCGCTCTCCACCAGGGACAGCACGTTGGAGGACCAGCCCCGCTCGAACGGCAGCCGGCGCACCGAGTGCGCGGTGAGTCCCGCGCCGCGGAAGAGCACCCGGCCGCCGCGGGCGGTGGGCAGCCGGCGTCCGGCGCGGACCGCGTCCAGCACGGCGGAGTCGAACTCGACGCTTCCGTGCGCCTCTTCGGCGCCGTGCCCCGTGGGTGCGGACCGCACCGGCACGAAGTAGCGCCGTCCCGACGCCGGCCCGCCGACGGCGGCCACGACCAGCAGGCGGGCGGTGGCGCCGAGGTCCGCGTGGTCGACGCACTCGAAGCGCTCGGCCCGCCGGCCGTCCTCGGGCATCCACGGGGCGGTGCGCAGTAGGGGGCCCAGATCGTCGTTTCTCAACATGCCAGGCTCAACTCCCGGTCATCTCGTAGCGGTTGACGCCGCGGCGCCAGACGGTCAGCGCGAGGGCCAGGGCGCCGGAGGTCACCACGGGCAGCCAGCCGAGCAGGCCGGTCCCGCCGCTCAGCAGGTAGACGCAGGGCACGTAGGCGGTGAAGGCGAAGGGGAGGACCCAGGTGAGCAGGGCCTTCAGCGAGGGGTGGTAGATGTCCAGGGGGTAGGCGGAGAACTCCGACACCTGGTTGGCCGCGTACATCGCGGGCATGCTCGTCACCGTCCAGAAGGACAGGGAGGCGAAGAGCAGCTTCACCGAGGTGTGCAGCAGCGCCCCGCACAGCACCAGCACGGGCGCCAGCAGCCACTGCACGGGGCTGAGCGACAGGCCGAGCTCGTTCCCCGCGTACCCCACCAGGACGGCGCCGACGACGAGTTCGCCGAGCCCGTCGGGGTGGAAGAAGCGCTCCGACAGCAAGGAGAACAGCGGGTCGACCGGCCGGACGAGGTAGCGGTAGAACTCTCCGCGCTGGACCAGTTTGCGGCCCAGTTCCCACAACTGGTCGGTGAAGAGGTGGTCGAGCCCGCGCGGCAGCAGGGAGAACCCCAGCAGGAACAGCACCTCGTGGTACGACCAGCCGCCCACGGCGGGGACCTGCCGGAAGACGAGGCCGACGACCGCCGTCTGGATGCCGACCCGCACCAGGAAGGCGCCCGCGCCGAGCACGAAGTCCATGCGGTACGTCGCCAGCCGGTGCAGGCCCACCCCACCCAGGAACCAGGCCAGCCGCAGGTACCGCGTCATGGTGCGCGTCATCCGCCGAGCACCTCCAGCCGTCCCAGGGCGGTGCGCCACAGCGCGGCGCACAGCAGCGACAGCCCCACTGCCCAGGCCAGTTGCTGGGCGACCAGCCCAGCGGCCTCCGCCCAGCCGTCGTAGCGGCCGAGCAGCAGGGTCAGGGGACTGTCGATCATTCCGCGGAAGGGCAGGGCCTTCGCGAGCGCGGCCAGCGGGCCCGGCATCAGCGCGAGCGGCACGAGCTGTCCGGCGAAGAAGGCGACGACGCTCTGCTTGACCATCCGCACGCCCCAGGTGTTGGTGGTGAGGAAACCGGTCATGCCGGTCAGCAGGTTCACGCAGAACGCCAGCAGCACCGACAGGACGGTGGAGACGGTGAACAGCAGCAGGTCCGCCGGCCGGGGCGCGGTGAGCGGGACGAGCAGCGCGAACAGGCCGAGGACCGGCAGGCCGACCAGGACGGCGTTGGCCCCCACCACGGGCAGGCAGGCGAAGAACCGCATCACCGGGTAGCTGACGGGGCGCACCAGCATGACCGCGACGTCACCCCGGTACACCTCGGCCGCGACCTCGTCGTCCACCCGGTTGGTGTGCAGCACCTGCAGGATCTGGGCCACCAGCAGGTAGGTGGTGATGTCCTCCACGGTGAAGCCGCCGGGCCCGCGGCCGGGTGTGCCCGCGTACACGGCGCGCCACAGGAAGACGGTCACCGCCGCGCCGGCGGCCGCGGTCATCGCGGTCATCGCGAACATCGAGCGGTACTGCAGCAGGGACTGCAGGCCGCTGGTGGCGAACGGCGTGTAGCGGCGCAGGCGGGCGGTCATGCGGCACCGTCAGGTGTACGGCCGGCCCCGCCGGGTGTGTCGCCGGGAACGCGTGCGCGGCCGTAGATCTTGCGGAGCACGTCCTCCAGGCCGGGTTCGGGGGCGTACCAGTCGGCGAGGTCGAAGTGGTCCAGGAGGAAGGTGAGGACCTGTCGGGAGGTGTAGCGGCCGGCCGGGTAGTCGACGCGGATGCGGCCGCCGTCGTCCGGTGTGGCGCGCACGCCCGGCAGACCGGCCTCGATGCGGGCGCGGACGGTACCGGCCGCGGTGCCGTCCCGGTGGTCGAAGACGACCGAGCGGTGGTCGGCGGTGCGCAGCAGGTCCTTCAGGGTCCCCTGGTGGACGACCCGGCCGTGGTCGACGACCAGGGCGCTGTCGCAGATCGCGCCGATGTCGGCGATGTCGTGGCTGGTGAGCACCACGGTGGTGCCCAGCTCCCGGTGGGCGCGGTTGACCAGGTGGCGCACCGCGTCCTTGAGCACCATGTCGAGGCCGATGGTGGGCTCGTCCCAGAACAGGACGGCGGGGTCGTGCAGCAGGCTCGCCGCGATCTCGGCGCGCATGCGCTGGCCGAGGCTCAGCTGCCGTACGGGGGTCGAACCCAGCGCGTCGATGTCGAGGAGCTCGCGGAACAGGTCGAGGTTGCGCCGGTAGACCGGCTCGGGGATGTCGTAGACGCGGCGCAGGATGCGGAAGGAGTCCGGCACCGACAGGTCCCACCACAGCTGGCTGCGCTGGCCGAAGACGACGCCGATGGTGCGGGCGTTGCGCTGCCGGTGCCGGTACGGCTCCAGGCCGGCGACCGTGCAGCGGCCGGAGGTGGGGGTCATGATGCCGGTCAGCATCTTGATCGTGGTCGACTTGCCGGCCCCGTTGGCGCCGATGTAGGCCGTCTTGGTGCCGGCCGGTATCTCGAAGGAGACGTCGTCGACCGCACGCACCACGCGGTGGCGGCGGGTGAGGAGGGTGGAGAGGCTGCCGAGCAGGCCGGGTTTGCGTTCGGCCAGCCGGAACTCCTTGACGAGGTGCTCCGCCACGATCACGCGATCACCCGTTCGAGGGCCTTCTCCAACAGCCGCAGACCCTCCTCGAGCAGGGCCTCGTCGAGGGTGAACGGCGGGGCCAGGCGCAGGATGTGGCCTCCGAGGGAGGTGCGCAGTCCCAGGTCCAGGGCCGTGGTGTAGACGGCCCGGGCCGTCTCCGGCGCGGGTGTGCGGGCGGCGGGATCGGTGACGAACTCCAGGCCCCACAGCAGTCCGAGGCCGCGCACCTGGCCCAGCCGGTCGAAGCGGGACTCCAGGACGCGCAGCCGGTCCTCCATGATCTCGCCGAGGACGCGTACGCGGTCGATCAGCCGGTCGCGCTCGACGACCTCGAGCGTGGCGCGGGCGGCGGCGATGCCCAGCGGGTTGCTCGCGTACGTCGAGGCGTACGCCCCCGAGGTGGCCGCTTCCGGCCTGCGCAGCAGCTCCGCACGGCCGGCGAGAACGGCGAAGGGGAACCCGCTCGCGGTGCCCTTGGACAGCATCGCAAGGTCCGGTTCGACGCCGAAGAGGTCACTGGCGAGGAAGGCCCCCGTACGTCCGCCGCCGGTGAGCACCTCGTCCGCGACGAGCAGGACGCCGCCCTCCCGGCAGGCGTCCGCGATGCGTTCCCAGTAACCCGGCGGCGGCACGATGACCCCCGCCGCGCCGAGGACGGGTTCGAAGACCAGCGCGGAGACGTTGGGCTTCTCGGCGATGTGCCGGCGCACCAGCGTCGCGCAGCGCACGTCGCACGACGGGTACTCCAGCTCCAGGGGGCAGCGGTAGCAGTAAGGGCTGTAGCCCAGCACGCTGTTGCCGCTGAACGCCTGGTGGCCGATGTCCCAGTGCACTAGCATCCTGGCCCCCATGGTCTTGCCGTGGAAGCCGTGCCGCAGGGCGCCGATCCGGTTGCGTCCCGGTGGCGCGGTGGCCTGGACGACCCGCAGTGCGGCCTCGACCACCTCCGCGCCGGTGGAGAAGAACGCGTAGGTGTCGAGCCGCTCGGGCAGCAGCCTGGCGAGCAGGTCCAGCAGGCCGGCGCGGTCCGGAGTGGCGCTGTCGTGGACGTTCCACAGACGGCGGGCCTGGGCGGTGAGCGCCTCGACCACCTCCGGGTGCCCGTGGCCCAGGGACTGGGTGAGGGTGCCGGCGGCGAAGTCGAGGTACTGGTTGCCGTCGAGGTCGGTCAGCACGGGACCGTGCCCCTCGGCGAACACCCGGCGTCCGTGAACGGCTTCCTCGGAAGCGCCCGGCGCCAGATGCCGGGCCTCCCGTGCCAGGTGCTGGGTCTGCCGTAAACCTGTCATCGCTGTCCCTGCTCGTCGGACCGGCTGTACGCGATCACCGGCGAACTGCGGTGTGACACACCACGGTTGGCGGTTCGACTTGAGTCAAACACTTGAACACAGATGACTGCAAGAGCTTGCGGATCGTTTCAGAAACTTGTTGCGAGAGGGTGCGGCAGTCTGCTTGAGTCGATGTGCCCACGGCGACGCCACGCCTCTCATGCGAGGAGAGACCTGTGAGAAAACGCCCCCCGACCGGTCCGCCCCCGCGGAGGCCGAGGTGAAGGCCCTGGTCCTGGCAGGCGGAACCGGCAGCAGACTGAGGCCGTTCACGCACACCGGCGCCAAGCAGCTGCTCCCCATCGCCAACAGACCCGTGCTGTTCTACGCGCTGGACTCCCTCGCCGCGGCGGGCATCCGGGAAGTCGGCGTCGTCGTGGGGTCGCACGGCCGCGAGATCCGCGAACTGACCGGCGAGGGCGCAGAGTTCGGGTTACGCATCACCTACCTGCAACAGTCCCGCCCGCTCGGCCTCGCGCACGCGGTGCGCATCGCCCGCGACTTCCTCGGTGACGACGACTTCCTGCTGTACCTGGGCGACAACTACCTCCCGCAGGGGGTCACCGACTTCGTGCGTCTTGCCGCCGCCGATGCTGCGGCGGCCAGGCTGCTGCTGACCCCCGTAGCGGACCCCTCCGCGTTCGGAGTCGCGGAGGTCGACGCCGAAGGGAACGTGCTGCGCCTGGAGGAGAAGCCCGACACACCGCGCAGCGCGCTCGCCCTCATCGGCGTGTACGCCTTCAGCCCGGCCGTGCACGAGGCGGTGCGCGCCATCGCCCCCTCGGCACGCGGCGAGCTGGAGATCACCCACGCCGTGCAGTGGATGGTCGACCAAGGGCTGCGCGTGCGCGCCGAGACCACCACCCGGCCCTGGCGCGACACCGGCAGCGCGGAGGACATGCTGGAGGTCAACCGCCACGTCCTCGACGGGCTGGAGGGCCGGATCGAGGGCAAGGTCGACGCGCACAGCACGCTGATCGGCCGAGTCCGGGTGGCCGAGGGCGCGGTGGTGCGCGGGTCACGCGTCGTCGGCCCGGTGGTCATCGGCGCGGGCGCCGTCGTCAGCAACTCCAGCGTCGGCCCGTACACCTCCATCGGGGAGGACTGCCGGGTCGAGGACAGTGCCGTCGAGTACTCCGTCCTGCTGCGCGGCGCGCAGGTCGAGGGGGCGTCCCGCATCGAGGCGTCCCTCATCGGTCGCGGCGCCGTCGTGGGCCCGGCCCCCCGTCTTCCGCAAGCTCACCGTCTGGTGATCGGCGACCACAGCAAGGTGTACCTCACCCCATGAACGCAGCGATCCTCGTCACCGGCGGGGCGGGTTTCATCGGCTCCGCCTACGTCCGCCACCTCCTGTCACCCCGAGGACCCGGGGGCACGGCGGTGACCGTCCTCGACAAACTCACCTACGCCGGCAGCCTCGCACACCTCCACGCGGTGCGAGACCACCCCGACCTCACCTTCGTCCAGGGCGACGTGTGCGACGCGTCCCTGGTGGACGCGCTGGCCCGACGCCACGACCAGATCGTGCACTTCGCCGCCGAGTCGCACGTCGACCGTTCCATCGCCGACGGCGGCGCCTTCACCCGCACCAATGTGATGGGCACCCAGGTGCTGCTCGACGCCGCGCTCCGCCACGGCGTGCGCACCTTCGTGCACGTCTCCACCGACGAGGTGTACGGCTCCCTCCCCCAGGGGGCCGCCAAGGAGAGCGATCCCCTGCGGCCCACCTCGCCGTACGCGGCGTCGAAGGCGGCCTCGGACCTGATCGCCCTGGCCCATCACCGCACGCACGGACTGGATGTCCGGGTGACCCGCTGCTCGAACAACTTCGGGCCCCATCAGCACCCGGAGAAGCTCATCCCGCGCTTCCTGGCCCGCCTGCTGTCCGGCGGCACCGTCCCGCTCTACGGCGACGGACGGTACGAGCGCGACTGGCTGTACGTCGACGACCACGTCCGGGCCGTCGAACTCGTCCGCGTGTCGGGCCGGCCGGGGGAGGTCTACAACATCGGGGGCGGCACCTCGCTGTCCAACCTGGAGCTCACGCACCGGCTGCTCGCCCTGTGCGGAGCGGGCCCGGAGCGGATCGAACACGTCGAGGACCGCAAGGGGCACGACCGGCGCTACGCGGTCGACCACAGCAAGATCATCGCCGAACTCGGATACCGGCCCCGCACCGACTTCGCGGCGGCCCTGGCCGAGACCGCCCAGTGGTACGAGCGCCACGCGGACTGGTGGCGTCCGCTGCTCGCGCCCGCGTGACGCCGGGCCGGACCGGGACCACGGGACCTCGGCCGCTCCGGCGTGTCGTGTCCGGGTGGTGGCCGGCGGGTCAGTGCCGGTCCGGCGGGCGCCGGCCGTCCCGCGGAGTGGCGGCGGTGGACCCCCGGACCACCAGTTCCGGCATGAGGACGAACTCGGTGCGCGGCGGCGGCGTTCCGGACATCTCCTCCAGCAGCGCGTCCACGGCGATCTGCGCCATCGCCTTGACGGGCTGTCTGACCGTGGTCAGCGGAGGGTCGGTGAAGGCGATGAGCGGCGAGTCGTCGAAACCGACGACCGAGAGGTCGCCGGGAACCCCGAGGCCCCTCTGGCGCGCGGCCCGGACGGCGCCGAGGGCCATCATGTCGCTGGCGCACACGACAGCCGTGCACCCCCTGTCGATCAGTGCGGACGCCGCTGCCTGGCCCCCCTCCAGAGAGAACAGCGAGTGCTGGATCAGTTCCCCGGCCTCCTGCGCGGACAGCCCCAGGTGCTCGTGCATACCGACGCGGAAGCCCTCGATCTTGCGCTGGACCGGCACGAAGCGCTCCGGTCCGAGCGCGAGCCCGATGCGCTCGTGTCCCAGCTCGGCCAGATGCGCCACGGCCAGACGCATGGCGGCCCGGTCGTCCGGGGAGACGAAGGGCGCCTCGATCCGGGGGGAGAACCCGTTGACGAGCACGAAGGGTACCCGCTGCCGGTGCAGCCGGTCGTAGCGTCCGGTGTCTGCGGTGGTGTCGGCGTGCAGCCCGGAGACGAAGACGATGCCGGCCACCCCGCGGCCCACGAGCATCTCGGTGAGTTCGTCCTCGGTCGATCCCCCCGGCGTCTGCGTGGCCAGGACGGGCGTGTACCCCCGGCGCGTGAGCGCCTGCCCCATCACTTCGGCCAGCGCGGGGAAGACGGGGTTGTCCAGCTCCGGTGTGATCAGGCCGACCAGCTCCGCACGCCGCTGCCGTGACGGGTACTCGTACCCCAGCGTGTCGAGTGCGGCGAGCACGGAGTCGCGGGTGTCCGTGGCCACACCGCGCGCGCCGTTGAGCACGCGGCTGACCGTGGCCTTGCTGACGCCCGCCTGGGCTGCGATGTCGGCGAGCCGCATGGTCATGGCAGGGCACTTTACCCGCTGGCCACCGCTGTGCCCACTGCGTGGGGAAAACGACGGGGCTGCGCAGTACGCCTGCCCATCGTCCGCACAATGGCTGAAATGACTTGCAGCAAAATGCTGCAACGCCTTTCGGTGTCCTTTCGTCCCTGTTACGTTCCTGGCAACCCCGGCGCCGCGCAGGAGCGGTTGGCGTGAGGCCTCGACGCCTCCGCCCAATTCCGGGAAGAAACAGGGGAGTTCACAATGCGGCGTGGCATTGCGGCCACCGCGCTGGTCGCGGCTCTGGCCATGACGGCTTCGGCATGTGGCGGGGACGACGACGGCCGGAACGGTGCCGGCGGGGGCAGCGGGGAGCTGTCGGGAACCGTCACCTTCTGGGACACCTCCAACGAGGCGGAGAAGGCGACGTACCAGGCCCTCGCGGAACGTTTCGAGGAGGAGCACCCGAAGGTCGACGTCAAGTACGTCAACGTGCCGTTCGGCGAGGCGAACGCCAAGTTCAAGAACGCGGCGGGCGGCAACTCCGGTGCCCCGGACGTGATGCGCACGGAGGTGGCCTGGGTCGCGGACTTCGCCAGCATCGGCTACCTCGCCCCGCTCGACGGCACGGCCGCCCTCGACGACGCGTCGGACTACCTCCCACAGGCCGCGGCCAGCACGAAGTACGAGGGGAAGACCTACGCGGTCCCGCAGGTGATCGACACCCTGGCGCTCTTCTACAACAAGGAGTTGCTGAAGAAGGCCGGCGTCCCGGCGCCCGCCTCCGTCGCCGAGCTGAAGACGGCCGCCACCAGGATCAAGGAGAAGACCGGCGCGACCGGCCTCTACCTGCGGGGCGACGACCCGTACTGGTTCCTGCCCTACCTCTACGGCGAGGGCGGCGACCTGGTCGACGAGAAGAACAAGACCGTCACCATCGACGACGAGCCCGGTGTGAAGGCGTACCGGATCCTCAAGGACCTGGTGGACAGCGAAGCGGCCATCACGGACGCGTCCGACGGCTGGAACAACATGCAGAACGCCTTCAAGTCGGGCAAGGTCGCCATGATGCTCAACGGTCCGTGGGCCATCGAGGACGTCAAGGCGGGAGCCCGGTTCAAGGATCCCGCCAACCTCGGAGTGGCCCCCGTCCCGGCCGGCAGCGCCGCCCAGGGATCACCTCAGGGCGGGTGGAACCTGTCGGTGTACGCCGGCTCGAAGAACCTCGACGCCTCCTACGCCTTCGTGAAGTACATGAGCTCCGCCGAGGTGCAGCAGGAGACCACCGAGAAGCTGAGCCTGCTTCCCACCCGCACCTCTGTGTACGAGGTGCCGGCCGTCGCGGACAACGAGATGGTGAGGTTCTTCAAGCCGGCGGTCGACAAGGCCGTGGAGCGGCCGTGGATCGCCCAGGGCAACGCCCTCTTCGAGCCCGTCCGGCTGCAGATGGCCAACGTGCTGGCCGGCAAGACCAGCCCGGACGAGGCGGCGTCGAGCACCGGCGACGCCTACCGCAAGCTGCTCAAGGACTACAAGTAGCCACGGGAAGGCGGACCGACGACCCATGGCTGTCGAGACCGGCCAGTCGGTGACGAAGGCCGCGGGCACACAGGGTGCCCCCGGCCGGGCCCACCGCACCGGCCACAAGAACCCCAGGACCCCGGGACGTCTGCGCAGGGCCCTGGCCACCCACTGGTACGCCTGGAGCATGGTCGCCCCCGTGGTGGCCGTGATCGGCGTGATCATCGGATACCCCCTCGCGCGCGGCGTCTGGCTGTCCTTCACCGACGCCAACGAGGCCAACGTCGAGCGCACCATCGGCGCCAACCACATCCCCGCGACGTACGAGCACGTCGGACTCGCCAACTACCGGGCGATCCTCAGTGACGGGGTCTTCTGGGACCGGCTCGGCTGGACCGTGGTGTGGACGGTCAGCTGCGTGGCGCTCTCCTTCGCCCTCGGGCTGGCCCTGGCCGTCATGCTCAACCGCACCTTCAAGGGCCGCACCCTGTACCGCACGGCCCTGGTCCTGCCCTGGGCGGTACCGGCGTTCGTCTCCGTGTTCACCTGGCGCCTGCTGTTCAACGAACGCAGCGGCCTGTTCAACGAACTGCTCACCGGCGCCGGGTTCGACGGGATCTCCTGGCTGAACGACCCCACCTGGGCGAAGATCTCCGTCATCGCGGTGAACGTCTGGGTGGGCGTGCCGTTCATGCTCAT
The DNA here is from genome assembly GCF_055603605.1 of Streptomyces sp. NPDC037271. Lineage (NCBI taxonomy): Bacteria > Bacillati > Actinomycetota > Actinomycetes > Kitasatosporales > Streptomycetaceae > Streptomyces > Streptomyces sp. NPDC037271. Next base: position 40,314 of record NZ_JBVJVN010000019.1, on the reverse strand, counting down.
CGCCCTCCTCGGCGGCCTGCAGTCCATCCCCGGAGACCTCTACGAGGCCGCGGAGATGGACGGGGCGAGCCCCTGGCAGCGCTTCCGCCACATCACCCTGCCCGGACTGCGGTCCGTCTCGAGCACGGTCGTCCTGCTCAGCACCATCTGGACCTTCAACATGTTCCCGGTGATCTTCCTGCTGACCCGGGGCGGCCCGGGCGACGCCACCGAGATCCTGGTGACGTACGCCTACCGCCTGTCCTTCGTCATCAGCCCGCGGGACTACTCCACGTCCGCCGCCTGGGGCGTGCTGATCCTGCTCCTCCTGGCCCTCGTCACCGCGGCCTACCGCCGCGCACTGCGCACCCAGGGAGACACCTGGTGACCGACACGATCACGCGCACCCCCGTACGCACCGAGCCGCCGGCCTCCGTGCGCAAGCGCGGCGAGCGCGGCCCGCTGGCCTCGCTCGGACTGCACCTGACGCTGCTGACCGCCTCCGTCGTCGCGGTCTTCCCCCCGCTGTGGCTGCTGGCCACCTCCTTCAAACCGAAGACCGACGCGTTCGACACCTCGCTCGTCAAGGACTTCACGTTCGGCAACTACAGCCACGTCGTACGTGACACCGACTTCCTGTCCTGGCTGCAGAACTCGCTGGTCGTCGTCGGACTGACCACGCTGATCGGCGTCTTCATCTCCGCCACCACCGGCTACGCGGTGAGCCGTTTCCGCTTCCCCGGCATGCGCCCCCTGATGTGGATGCTCCTGCTCACCCAGATGTTCCCGGTCGCGGTGCTCATCGTGCCGCTGTACAACCTGCTCGCCGGCCTCGGGCTGCTCAACCAGCCGATCGGACTGGTCGTCACCTATCTCACCGTCGCCGTGCCGTTCTGCGCCTGGATGATGAAGGGCTACTTCGACGGCATCCCGGTCGAGATCGACGAAGCCGGCCGGGTCGACGGGCTCACCCCGTTCGGCACGTTCTGGCGGCTGGTGCTGCCCCTGGCCAAGCCGGGGCTCGCCGTCACCGCCTTCTACACCTTCATCACCGGCTGGGGCGAAGTGGCCTACGCGTCCGCCTTCATGACCGGCGAGGAGAACCTCACGCTCGCCGGAGGCCTCCAGACGTTCGTCAACCAGTACACGAGCGACTGGGGCGCGCTGACCGCGGCCGCCGTGATCATCGCGGTCCCCGCCGCGATCGTCTTCGGACTCGTCCAGCGGCATCTCGTCTCCGGCCTGACCGCAGGCGCCACCAAGTCCTGACCGTCCCCCAACGCAGGCAGGAGAACCATGACCCAGTACCTTGCCGAACCCGGCACCCGTACCCGACCCTCCGGTCCCGGCGAGCGTCCGGGCTGGTGGCGGGAGGCCGTGATCTACCAGGTCTATCCCCGCAGCTTCGCCGACAGCGACGGCGACGGGGTGGGCGACCTCCAGGGCATCCGCTCCCGGCTGCCGTACCTGAGGGACCTCGGCGTCGACGCCGTCTGGCTCAGCCCCTTCTACGTCTCGCCCCAGGCCGACGGCGGTTACGACGTCGCCGACTACCGGGCCGTCGACCCCGTGTTCGGCACGCTGCTCGACGCGGACGAACTGATCCGTGACGCGCACGCCGTGGGACTGCGCGTGATCGTCGACGTGGTCCCCAACCACTGTTCGGACCAGCACGACTGGTTCCAGCGTGCCTTGCGTGAGGGTCCCGGCTCCCCGCTGCGCGACCGCTTCCACTTCCGGCCGGGACGCGGGACCGCCGGGGAGGCTCCCCCCAATGACTGGGAGTCCATCTTCGGCGGCCCCGCCTGGACGCGCACGAAGAACCCGGACGGCACACCGGGGGAGTGGTACCTCCACCTCTTCGCTCCCGAGCAGCCCGACTTCAACTGGGACAACCCGGCCGTGCGGGACGAGTTCCGCTCCGTCCTGCGCTACTGGCTCGACATGGGCGTCGACGGCTTCCGCGTCGACGTCGCCCACGGCCTGGTCAAGGCCGCGGGGCTGCCCGACATGGGGCGCACCGGGCAGCTGCACCTGCTGGGCACCCAGCCCCTGCCCTTCTTCGACCAGGACGGCGTGCACGAGATCTACCGCTCCTGGCGCAGGATCCTGGACGAGTACCCGGGAGAGCGCGTCGGCGTCGCCGAGGCGTGGACACCGAGCGCCGAGCGCACGGCCAACTACCTGCGGGCGGACGAGCTGCACCAGGCGTTCAACTTCAACTACCTGGGAGCCGGCTGGGACGCCGGCGCCCTGCGCCGGGCCATCGACGAATGCCTCGACGCCATGCGCCCGGTGGGCGCGCCCAGCACCTGGGTGCTGTCCAACCACGACGTCGTCCGGCACACCACCCGCCTCGCCGTGGACGGTCCCGAGCAGGGGGTGCGCCGGGCCCGCGCGGCGACGCTGCTGATGCTGGCCCTGCCGGGGTCCGCCTACCTCTACCAGGGTGAGGAACTCGGCCTGCCGGAGGTGACCGACCTGCCGGACGAGGTGCGGCAGGACCCCTCGTTCTTCCGGGACAACGGGCAGGACGGGCTGCGGGACGGCTGCCGGGTGCCGATCCCGTGGTCGGGGACCGAGGCGCCGTACGGCTTCGGACCCGTCGAGGGCGGACCGAGCTGGCTGCCGCAGCCGGCGAGCTGGAGGCACTTGTCGGTCGAGGCGCAGTCCGGTGACCCGGGCTCGACGCTGGAGCTCTACCGCAGTGCCCTGGCACTGCGCCGGGAGCACCCCGCCCTGGGCGCCGGCGACGGCGTCGAGTGGCTGGAGGCCCCCGAGGGCGTCCTCGCCTTCCGCCGCACCGCGCGGGTCCCGGGCGGCCGGGCCTGGGACGGCGATCTGGTCTGCACCGTCAACCTGACCGGTGCGCCGGTGCGGTGGACCCCGCAGGGGCGGCCGCTGCTCAGCAGCTGCGAGCCGGTGACCGAGGGCGACGCGGCCGTGCTCCCCGCGGACAGCACCGTCTGGTGGGCGGTGTGACCCTCTCCCTGACGCGGGGTGCCGAGCACGGCACCCCGCGGCTCACCGACATCGCCGCGCAGGCCGGGGTGAGTGAGGCCACGGCGAGCCGCGTGCTCAACGGGAAACCCGGAGTCGCCCCCGCCACCCGGCGGCGGGTGGTGGCCGCACTCGACGTACTGGGCTACGAGCGGCCCGTACGGCTGCGCCAGCGTAGTGCCGGCCTGATCGGGCTGGTGATCCCGGAGCTCACGAACCCGATCTTCCCGGCTTTCGCCCAGGTCATCGAGCAGGTGCTGGCCGGGCACGGATACACGCCCGTGCTGTGCACGCAGATGCCCGGCGGGTCCACCGAGGACGAACTGGTGGAGCAGATGGAGGACCGGGGCGTCACGGGCATCGTCTTCCTGTCCGGGCTGCACGCGGACACGACGGCCGACCCGGTCCGGTACCACAAACTCGCCTCCCGAGGACTGCCGTTCGTTCTGGTGAACGGCTACAACGAGCGCATCACGGCGTCCTTCGTGTCGTCCGACGACCGGTCCGCGGTACGGATGGCGGTGCGGCACCTGGCCGACCTGGGGCACACGCGGGTCGGACTGGCCGTCGGCCCCACCCGTTTCGTGCCGTCGCGGCGCAAGGCCGAGGGCTTCCCCGCGGCCGTGCGCTCCTTCTGCGGGATGCGGGCGGAAGAGGCCGAAGCGCACATCGAGCGCACCCTGTTCACGGTGGAGGGAGGCCATGCGGCCGCGGCGGCGCTGCTGGACAGGGGGTGCACCGGCCTGGTCTGCGGCAGTGATCTGATGGCCCTGGGGGCGATCCGCGCGGTGCGCGAACGGGGCCTGTCGGTTCCGCACGACGTCTCGGTGATCGGGTTCGACGACTCTCCGCTGATCCCGTTCACCGACCCACCGCTCACCACCGTGCGTCAGCCGGTGCAGGCGATGGCGACCGCGGCGGTGGGGGCGCTGCTGGAGGAGGTCGGCGGAACCCCCGTGCAGCGGACCGAGTTCGTCTTCCAGCCGGAGCTGGTCGTGCGCGGTTCCACGGCGCGGCGCGGCGGGTGAGCGCACCGGCCCGGGGAAGAGGCTCCGCAGCCGGCCCGGTCGGGGCTGCGGGGCGGCATGAAGGCTGCGGAGCCCCGGCTGGAGCCCGGTCCGGCGGGCCGGGCGCGTGGGCTCCGACAGCTGTCGAGGCCTCCGGTCCGCCGGACCGGGCGGTGATTGAACGTAACACCGCTGAAACGCTTGCGAAAGACTTTGCAGAGCATCAATTTTGCCTCGTGCCAGTGATGTTGAGGTTTCCGGAGGGAGAAGCAAGAGTCCCGTCGTGAAGGGTTGACCGATGGTGAGGGGGCTCGTACGGTCTCGATCGCAACAACTTGCTGACGTGTTTCAGCAAGTCCCCCCACAGGCCTGCCGGGCAAGGCGCGTTGCTGCGTGAAGGCCTCTCATCCGCATCAGGTGGATCAGGAGGAACTATGGCCAACAAGACCGTGGCCACTGCACTCGCCCTCGTGGCGGGAGCCGCTGTGGTCGTCACGGCACCCGGGACCGCGCAGGCGGACCCGCCCGGCGACAAGGACGTCACCGCGGTGATGTTCGAGTGGAACTTCAACTCCGTCGCCAAGGCCTGTACCGACGACCTCGGGCCGGCCGGGTACGGGTACGTGCAGGTGTCACCGCCGAACGAGCGGGTCCAGGGGCCGCAGTGGTGGACCGCGTACCAGCCCGTCAGCTACAAGATCGGCACGAGACTGGGCGACCGCACCGCCTTCAAGAACATGATCGGCACCTGCCACGCCGCCGGCGTCAAGGTCGTCGTCGACACGGTCATCAACCACATGGCCAACAGCGCCGGCACCGGAACCGCAGGTTCCTCCTACAGCAAGTACAACTATCCCGGCCTGTACTCGTCGTCCGACCTGGACGACTGCACGAGGGACATCGACAACTACGGGGAGAGCTGGAACGTCCACCACTGCGAACTGTCCGGCCTGCCCGACCTGGACACCGGCGAGGAGCACGTCCGCAAGACGATCGCCGGGTACCTGAACGACCTGCTGTCCCTCGGGGTGGACGGCTTCCGCGTCGACGCGGCCAAGCACATCCCACCGGGTGACCTCGCCAACATCAAGGGCAGGCTCAGCAACCCGGGTGTCTACTGGAAGCAGGAGACCATCGGGGCGCCCGGCGAGGCCGTGCAGCCCGGCCAGTACACCGGCACCGGTGACGTCCAGGAGTTCTCCTTCGCCAAGGACCTGAAGCGCGTCTTCTCCGGCGAGAAGCTGGCGTACCTGAAGAACTTCGGGGAGGCCTGGGGCCACGTCCCCAGCGGCAAGGCCGCCACCTTCGTGACCAACCACGACACCGAGCGCCACGACACGACGCTGACCTACAAGGACGGGGCCAACTACACTCTCGCCCACGTCTTCATGCTGGCCTGGCCGTACGGCTCACCGGACGTCCACTCCGGCTACGAGTTCAGCAACGATGCGGGCGGCCCCAACAACGGCCAGGTCAACGCCTGTTACACCGACGGGTGGAAGTGCCAGCACGCCTGGCGCCAGATCGCGAGCATGGTCGAGTTCCGCAACACCGCCGGCAGCGCGGGTGTCACCAACTGGTGGGACAACGGCAACAACGCCATCGCCTTCGGCCGCGGTGACAAGGCCTACGTCGCGATCAACCACGAGTCCGGCTCGCTCAACCGCACCTTCCAGACGTCGCTGCCCGCCGGCACCTACTGCGACGTCCAGAGCGGCAAGCCCGTCACCGTGAACGGCTCCGGGCAGTTCACCGCGACCCTCGGCGGCAACACGGCGCTCGCCCTGCACACGGGAGCGACCAGCTGCTCCGACACCGGCCCGGACCCCGACCCCGAGGCCAAGGCCGGGGCCTCGTTCAGCGTCGACGCCACCACCGCCTGGGGCGAGAACATCTACGTCACCGGCGACAACGCCGCGCTCGGCAGCTGGAACCCCGCCGCCGCGCTCAAGCTCGACCCGGCGAGCTACCCCGTGTGGAAGCTCGACGTCGCCCTCCCGGCCGGCACCTCCTTCGCGTACAAGTACCTCCGCAAGGACGCCTCCGGCAAGGTCACCTGGGAGAGCGGCGCCAACCGCACCGCCACCGTCCCGTCCAGCGGCAAGACGCTCCTGAGCGACTCCTGGCGCAGCTGAACCAGGCAAGCGCTCCGTCTCGCCGACCGAAGGACCGCCCGGTCCGCCTCCCTCGAGGCGACCGGGTGGCCCGCCTTGTTCGCGCCGGCCCCCGCCGCCGCGCACCAGGCCGCCCGTCCCGTTCGACCGGTGAGGAGAAGAAGGCCCCATGACCGGTTTACCGTCCCGGCGCAGAACCGCCCGATTGTCGGCCGTCGCACTGATCCTGTCCGTACTGCCGGCCCTTCCGTCCACCACCCCGCCCGCGGACGCCGCGACCCCGCGACCGCCGTCCGATCACGCGCTCGCCCGCGCCCCGTCGCGCCCCGCCCCGTCGCGCGAGCAGTTCTACCTGGTGCTGCCCGACCGCTTCGCCAACGGGACCGCCTCCAACGACGAGGGCGGCCTGACCGGCGGCCGCTCGCGGACCGGCCACGACCCGACCGACAAGCACTTCTACCAGGGCGGTGACCTGAGGGGCCTGATCGAGAAGCTCGACTACATCAAGGGTCTGGGCACCACCGCCCTCTGGATGGCCCCGGTCTTCAAGAACCGGCCCGTGCAGACCATGAGCGGCACCGAGATGGCCAGCTACCACGGATACTCCATCACCGACTTCACCCGGGTCGACCCCCACTTCGGAACCAACGCCGAACTGGCGGAACTCGTCGACAAGGCCCACGCCAAGGGCATGAAGGTCTTCTTCGACGTCATCACCAACCACACCGCCGACACCGTCGACTACGCGGAGAAGACGTACGGCTACCGCTCCAAGGGAGCGTTCCCCTACCTGGACGCCGAGGGCCGCCCCTTCGACGACAGCTCCGGCATGCGCGAGGTCGACGAGGACGGCTTCCCGTACACGCCGCGCCCCCGCCCCGGCGAACACGACACCAAGGTGCCGGCGTGGCTGAACGACCCCACGATGTACCACAACCGGGGTGACTCCACCTTCGCCGGCGAGAGCGCCCTGTACGGCGACTTCAAGGGCAACGACGACCTGTGGACCGAACGGCCCGAGGTCGTCGAGGGCATGCGGCGGATCTACGAGACGTGGGTCAGGGACTTCGGCATCGACGGCTTTCGCGTCGACACGGCGAAGAACGTCAACATGGCCTTCTGGACCCAGTGGGCCACGGCGCTGGACGCCTACGCGGCCCGGCAGGGGAAGCGGGACTTCTTCATCTTCGCGGAGGCCTTCTCGGCCGACCCCGTCGTCATGGCGCCCTACCTGACCGAGGGCAGGCTCGACGCCACGCTCGACTTCCCGCTGCAGGCCGCGCTCCGCAACTACGCGTCGCGCGGGGGTCCCACGCGCGACCTCGCGCACGTCCTGGCCCAGGATTACCGCTACACCACGGACAAGGCCAACGCCTACGGCGAGGTGACCTTCCTCGGCAGTCACGACATGGGCCGCATCGGGAGCTTCGTCAGCCAGGACAACCCGGGCGCGGGCGATGCCGAGCTGCTGCGCCGGGACCGGTTCGCGCACGAGCTGATGTTCCTTTCGCGGGGCAATCCGGTGATCTACGCGGGCGACGAGCAGGGCTTCACCGGATCGGCGGACGATGTGTACGCCCGGCAGACGCTGTTCGCGTCGAAGGTCCCGGAGTACCTGGACGACGACCAGATCGGCACGGAGCGCACGCATGCCTCGGACGCGTACGACCCGGCGCATCCGCTGTACCGGTCGATCGCGAAGCTGTCGGAGCTGACGAGGCGTCATCCGGCGTTGCGTGACGGTGTGCAGGAGGAGCGGTACGCGGACGACGGCCCGGGTGTGTACGCGTTCTCGCGCACGGATGCGAGGCAGCGGGTGGAGTACGTCGTCGCGGTGAACAACGCGGCGGAGGCCCGGACGGTCGGGGTGCCGACGTACTCGGCGGGGATGGACTTCCGTGGGGTGTACGGGTCGTCGGTGCGGGTGCGCAGTGGTGCGGACCGGAAGGTGAGGGTGGAGGTGCCGCCGCTGTCCGCGGTGGTACTGAAGGCGGCCAGGCCGCTGGCCACTGCGGCCACCGGGCCGTCGGTGTCGGTGCAGGCTCCGGCGGCCGGTGCGACCGGTGACGTGGAGATCTCCGCCGAGGTGGACGGTGGCGGGCTGAACCGGGTGGTGTTCGCCGCCCAGGTCGGCAACAGGCCCTGGCGCACGCTGGGTTCCGCCGACCACGCCCCGTACAGGGTGACCCAGCACCTGCCGGACACGGTGCGTGCCGGGACGCCGCTGCGCTACAAGGCCGTCGTCGTCGACGGCGCGGGACGCACCGCGAGCGACACCGCCGCCACCACCGCCGGGCAACCCCCCGCCCCCGAGAAACCGACCGCGAAGCGACACCACGTGGTCGTCCACCACCGGCGCGCGGACGGCGACTACGACGGCCTGCTGCTGCGGACCGCCGACGGTACGACGATCCGGTTCACCGGCCGCGACGCCTACGGGGCCTTCGCGTGGATCACCCCCGGCTCCGGTACCGGCGCCATCCGGTTCACCATCGAGAAGGACGGAGTCCCCGACGGACCCGAGCGCGTCCTCGACGTCGCCGTGTCCGGCGAGGTGTGGACCGAGCAGAACAACACGACGGTCCTGACGGCCAGACCCCAGTCCGCCTACCCGCCCCAGGACGGCACCAAGGCCGTGCTGCACTACCACCGGCCCGACGGCGACTACGACGGCTGGGGCCTGCACACCTGGACGGGGTCCGCCGACCCGCCCGAGTGGAACGACCCCATCCTGCCGGTGCGCGAGGACCCCTTCGGGCTCGTCTTCGAGGTGCCGCTGAACGACGGAGCCGCCTCCCTCAGCTACATCCTGCACAAGGGGCAGGAGAAGGACATCCCCGACGACGAGGCCCTCGACTTCTCCCTCTACGGGAACGAGGTCTGGCGCGTGGCGGGCGACCCCACCTATCTGACGCCCTCTCCCGGTGGCGCCTTCGGCCTCGACCTGCGCGCGGCGGAGGCCACCTGGATCGGTGACGACACCGTCGTGTGGGCGGGCGAGGGCAGCGGCGTGGCCAGTCAGCAACTGGTGTACGCCACCGACGGCGACCTCACGATCGAGAACGGCGCACTGACCGACGAGGGACAGTGGCTGCGGCTCGTACCGACCGAGCTGACCGAGACCCAGAGGTCCCGCTACCCCCAGTACGCACAGGCCTCGGCGTTCCGCGTGGACCCGCGGGACCGCGACCGCGTCGGCCAGGCACTCCGCGCCCGGCTGATCGCCACCCAACGCGCCGACGACGGGGCCCTGCTGGGCGCGACCGGCGTGCGCATCGAAGACACCCGACCGGAAGGAACCGGCAAGTGATCGGCTCGCTCCCAGACCGAAGAGGCCGAAGAAGACGAAGAGGCCGCCCCGGCGGCACGAACCACGGAACCGTGCCGGGACCCACGGCCGGCCCTACGACCATGGCCGCCGCAGTCGTCGTGGCCGCACTGCTCGCCACGGCGCTGGGCACACCCCAGCAGGCAGCCGCGGCACCGCCGCCTCCCGGTCCGCCGTCCGACGCCCGGCTCGCCGCCGAGCCGGCCCGCCACGACCTGACCCGGGAACAGGCGTACTTCCTGCTGCCCGACCGGTTCGCCAACGGATCCCGGGCCAACGACCGCGGAGGGCTCGGCGGCGACCGGACCGCGACGGGATTCGACCCGACGGACAAGGGCTTCTACCAGGGGGGTGACCTGAGGGGCCTGATCAAGAAGCTCGACTACATCAAGGGCCTGGGCACCACCGCGATCTGGATGGCGCCGATCTTCAAGAACAAGCCGGTGCAGGGAGGTGGCGAGTCCGCCGGCTACCACGGCTACTGGATCACCGACTTCACCCAGGTCGACCCGCACTTCGGCACCAACGCCGAGCTCGCTGAACTCATCGACAAGGCCCACGCCAAGGGCATGAAGGTCTTCTTCGACGTCATCACCAACCACACCGCCGACACCGTCACGAACACCGAGAAGAAGTACGGCTACCGCCCCAAGGGTTCCCATCCCTACCTCGACACCCAAGGACGTCCGTTCAACGACAGCTCCGGTATGGGCAAGGTCGACCGGGACAGCTTCCCCTACACGCCCGTGGCGAACGAGGACGAGGCCGACGCCAAAGTCCCGGCGTGGCTGAACGACCCCACGATGTACCACAACCGTGGCGACTCGACGTTCGTCGGCGAGAGCGGCCTCTACGGCGACCACACCGGTCTCGACGACCTGTGGACCGAACGGCCCGAGGTCGTCGAGGGCCTGGAGAAGATCTATCAGAGGTGGGTCAGGGACTTCGACGTGGACGGCTTCCGCGTCGACACGGTCCGCAACGTCGACATGCCGTTCTGGACGCAGTGGGCGACCGCGATCGACGCCTACGCCGCGAAGAGGGGACGCGAGGACTTCTTCGTCTTCGGCGAGACCCTCTCCTCGGACCCGGCCGTCACGGCGCCCTACGTGACCGAGGGCCGGCTCGACGCCACGCTCGACTTCCCGCTGCAGAACGCCATCCGCGGCTACGCCTCCCAGGACAAGCCTGCGAGCACCCTCTCCGGCGTCCTGGCCCAGGACTACCGCTACACCAGCGACAAGGCCAACGCCTACGAGCAGGTCACCTTCCTCGGCAACCACGACATGGGGCGCATCGGCAGTTTCATCAGTCAGGACAACCCGGGCGCGGGCGATGCCGAGCTGCTGCGCCGGGACCGGTTCGCGCACGAGCTGATGTTCCTGTCGCGGGGCAATCCGGTGATCTACGCGGGTGACGAGCAGGGCTTCACCGGACCGGGCGGGGACAAGGGTGCCCGGCAGACGCTGTTCGCGTCGAAGGTCCCGGACTATCTGGACGACGACCAGATCGGCACGGAGCGTACGCATGCCTCGGACGCGTACGACCCGGCGCATCCGCTGTACCGGTCGATCGCGAAGCTGTCGGGGCTGACGAAGCGGCATCCGGCGTTGCGTGACGGTGTGCAGGAGGAGCGGTACGCGGACGACGGCCCGGGTGTGTACGCGTTCTCGCGCACGGATGCGAGGCAGCGGGTGGAGTACGTCGTCGCGGTGAACAACGCGGCGGAGGCCCGGACGGTCGGGGTGCCGACGTACACGGCGGGGATGGACTTCCGTGGGGTGTACGGGTCGTCGGTGCGGGTGCGCAGTGGTGCGGACCGGAAGGTGCGGGTGGAGGTGCCGCCGCTGTCCGCGGTGGTACTGAAGGCGGCCAGGCCGCTGGCCACTGCGGCCACCAGGCCGTCGGTGTCGGTGCAGGCTCCGGCGGCCGGTGCGACCGGTGACGTGGAGGTCTCCGCCGAGGTGGACGGTGGCGGGCTGAACCGGGTGGTGTTCGCCGCCCAGGTCGGCAACGGCCCCTGGCGCACCCTGGGTTCCGCCGACCACGCCCCGTACAGGGTGACCCAGCACCTGCCGGACACGGTGCGTGCCGGGACGCCGCTGCGCTACAAGGCCGTCGTCGTCGACGGCGCGGGACGCACCGCGAGCGACACCGCCGCCACCACCACAGGACAACCCCCCGCCCTCGAGAAACCGACCGCGGTGGACCGTCCCTACGCCGTGGTGCACTACCGGCGGACGGACGGCGACTACGACGGCTGGCAGCTCAAGTCGTCTGCGGGAACCGCGGACTTCACCGGCCGCGACGCCTACGGAGCCTTCGCCTGGGTGAAGCTGGACGACGGTGCCGGCGACGTGACCTACACCGTAGAGAAGGACGGCGACGCGGACGGTCCGCGGCGCACGCTCGAGGCGGCGAAGACGGGTGAGGTCTGGATCGAGCAGGGCGAGGACGGACAGGCGGTGACCGCGCCCGAGGGCGCCTACCCGCCGCAGGACGAGAAGAAGGCCGTCCTGCACTACCACCGTGCCGACGGCGACTACGACGGCTGGGGCCTGCACACCTGGACCGGTGCGGCGAACCCGACGGACTGGTCGAAGCCGCTGCAGCCGGTCGGCAGGGACAGCTTCGGTGTAACCTTCGAGATACCCCTCGCCGACGGCGCCACGTCCCTCAGCTACATCATCCACAAGGGTGACGAGAAGGACATCGCCAGCGACCGGTCTCTGGACTTCGCCACCTACGGCAAGGACGTCTGGCTGATCGGCGGAACCGCGGACTACCTGCTGCCGACCGTGGGCTCGGCCCCCGACCTCGACCTGGGCGCCTCGAAGGCCCAGTGGATCGACGCGGACACGGTGGTCTGGAACGTCAAGGCCACCGACGCCACCAGCCAGCAGCTCGTGTACGCCCCCAAGGGCGACATCACCGTCAAGGACGGCGCCCTCTCCCACGAGGGGCACTGGCTGCGTCTGGTGCCGACAACCCTCAGCGACGCCCAGAAGGCGAAGTTCCGGCACCTGAAGGACGGCACCGCCTGGTCCGTCGACCCGCGTGACCGGGACCGGGTGCGGGAGGCGCTGCGCGGCCAGCTCGTCGCCACGCAGCGGGCCGCCAACGGCGCGCTGCTCGCGGCGACGGGTGTCCAGATCCCCGGCGTGCTGGACGACCTCTACGGCGCGGCGCGCAAGGCCCGCCTCGGGCCCGTCTTCGACCACCGGGGCAGGCCCACCCTGTCCGTCTGGGCCCCGACCGCCAAGAGCGTGTCCCTCGAGCTGGACGGCCGGCGCGTACCCATGCGCCGGGACGGCGGCACGGGTGTCTGGTCGGTGACCGGATCCCGCGCCTGGAAGGGCAAGCCGTACCGGTACGCCGTCACGGTGTGGGCCCCGACGGTCCGCAGGACCGTCACCAACAAGGTCACCGACCCGTACTCCGTGGCACTGACGGCCGACTCCGCACGCAGTCTCGTCGTCGATCTGAAGGACAGGTCCCTGGCGCCCGCGGGATGGTCCGGGCTGGACAAACCCCCGGCCGTTCCGCTCAAGGACGCGCAGATCCAGGAACTGCACGTACGTGACCACTCCGTTGAGGACTCGACCGTCCCGGCAGCTGAGCGGGGCACGTACACCGCCTTCACCGAGAAGAACTCGGCGGGCAGCAGGCACCTCCGTGCTCTGGCCGAGGCCGGCACCTCGTACGTGCACCTGCTCCCGGTCTCCGACTTCTCGACCGTTCCGGAGAAGGCCGCCGACCGGGCCGCCCCCGGATGCGACCTGGCCTCCTACCCGGCCGACTCCGCCGAACAGCAGGAGTGCGTGGCGAAGGCCGCCGCCAAGGACGCCTACAACTGGGGCTACGACCCCTACCACTTCACCGTCCCCGAGGGCTCCTACTCCAGTGACCCGGACGGGACGCGGCGCACGGTCGAGTTCCGCAGGATGGTCAAGGCGCTCAACGAGGACGGCCTGCGGGTCGTGATGGACGTGGTCTACAACCACACCGTCGCGAGCGGCCAGGCCGACGCCTCGGTCCTCGACAAGGTGGTGCCCGGCTACTACCACCGGCTGCTCGCCGACGGCTCGGTCGCCACTTCGACCTGCTGCGCCAACACGGCTCCCGAGAACGCCATGATGGGCAAGCTGGTCGTCGACTCGGTCGTCACCTGGGCCAAGGAGTACAAGGTCGACGGCTTCCGCTTCGACCTCATGGGCCACCACCCGAAGGCCAACATCCTCGCCGTCCGCGAGGCCCTCGACGCGCTGACCCCCGAGAAGGACGGCATCGACGGCAAGAAGATCATCCTGTACGGCGAGGGCTGGAACTTCGGCGAGATCGCCGACGACGCCCGCTTCGAGCAGGCCACGCAGAAGAACATGGCCGGCACCGGCATCGCCACCTTCTCCGACCGGGCCCGCGACGCCGTGCGCGGCGGCTCGCCCTTCGACGCCGACCCCGGCGTGCAGGGCTTCGCCTCCGGCCTCTACACCGACCCCAACTCCTCGGCGGACAACGGTACCGAGGCCGAGCAGAAGACCCGCCTGCTGCACTACCAGGACCTGATCAAGGTGGGGCTGACGGGCAATCTCCGGCAGTACCGTTTCATCGACACCAGCGGCAAGGAGGTCACCGGCTCCCAGGTCGACTACAACGGCGCTCCCGCCGGATACGCCGACGCCCCGGGCGACGCCCTCGCCTACGCGGACGCGCACGACAACGAGACCCTGTTCGACGCGCTCGCGTACAAGCTCCCGGCGGACACGTCCGCCGACGACCGAGCCCGCATGCAGGTCCTCGCCATGGCGACGGCCACCCTCTCGCAGGGCCCGGCGCTCTCCCAGGCGGGCACCGACCTGCTGCGTTCGAAATCCCTGGACCGCAACTCCTTCGAGAGTGGTGACTGGTTCAACGCGATCCACTGGAACTGCGCGGACGGCAACGGCTTCGGCCGCGGGCTGCCGTCGGCCGCCGACAACGGGGCCAAGTGGTCCTACGCCGAGCCCCTGCTCGGTGCGGTGAAGGTCGGCTGCCCGCAGATCCAGGGCGCCTCGGCCGCCTACCGGGACCTGCTGAGGATCCGTACGACGGAGAGTGCCTTCTCCCTGGACACGGCCGCGCAGGTGCAGTCGGCGCTCTCCTTCCCGCTCTCGGGCAAGGACGAGACGCCCGGCGTGATCACCATGAGACTGGGTGACCTGGTCGTCGTCTTCAACGCCACGCCCGACCGGCAGTCCCAGCGGCTGACGGAACCGGGCGGAGGCACCTACCGGCTGCATCCGGTGCAGGCCGCCGGTGCCGACCCCGTGGTCAGGACGGCCACCTACACGAAGAGCACCAGCACCTTCGAGGTGCCGGGCCGCACCGTGGCGGTCTTCACGCGCTGACAGGAAATGGCCCACGAAGTGCCCGTACCGGCAGCCCGGTACGGGCACTTCCGTATGTGGGGCCGGCACCCGGAACGGGGGAGGGACGACAGCTTTCGGTCTTGTCGCGGCTGCCTCACTGAGCGCGGCCATGTGTTCGTTTATCGACGGCAACGCGGCCTGGTGGCAGGAGTAAGACATGCCGCTTTATCCGGCAGTAACCTTACTGGCTTCGCGGGTTCATCCGTCCGGCTGTGTCCTGTCATCCTGCGGTGTGATGTCGGCTCTGGCCACTGAGCTGCGTGTTCATGAGGAGTCACGTCTTCTGGGTTTATTGAAACAGGCACCGCAAGTTGCTGGAACTTGCCGCAATGTTTTACATGCCCCTGCCGGACCCCCGTACTCTGAGGATGTCCGTTCAGCAAGTGAAGGGGAGCACTTTGATGAAGCGGTTTGTGCGTTCAACTTTCGCGACGTGCGCGATGGCTCTGGCCCTGGCGGCGCCCGCCACGGTGGCCCACGCCGAGTCCCAGGAGACTGCGGGGAACCAGACCCCCGCACCCGCGTGCCTGACGTACAGCCCGGGATGGCGCTACACGTTCGTGATCAACGACTGCTCGACCGCCCACAGGGTGAAGGTCCTGTACGGCGACGGAATGGACGTCCCCTGCCAGGAGGTGGCCCCGCGGAACTGGTTCACCTTCCCGGGCTACGGAACCGAGGGGAACACGATCAAGGGCATGGTCCTGTGCGACCATGCCGACGGTGCCTGACCGCGCGGTCGCACGGCGGAACGGGCGTGCGCTCCCGGCCTGTCGGGAGCGCACGCTTTTGCACTTGCCGCAGCGGCCCCGATCACTGGGCGCACTCCGCCGTGTGCGGACGGCAGTGAACTCGCGACAGGGAGGGGACTACCTGCCACTTCCACCGGAGCGAACCTCGCTCGCCCTCCGAGCCGGCCCGGCCCCTGTGAGGGCACACCGGCCAGGCGTTGCCGGCCCAGGCCACTGAGCTGGAGTTCTTGGCGGCAGGAGTCGTTGTGAGCGTTACTTGACGGGTCGTCAGGCAAGTCGGCATCCAATCAGCGTTGGACCGGGGCAGTCTTGGGTACGTGCGCCCGGTTGACGGCTCCGCGGCAGCTGGCCTTGCGCGGATCGTGCAGGTGAGAAGCCTGCGGGCCGCGGCGCACGATGTTCTGGAAAGCCTTCGAGCCGAAGACATGCCGGTGTACAGTGAAGGACGCCCCTGACCTGCAAAAAGCAGGCGGGGAGCCGTCTTCTAGGAGTCCAAAGTGCTGCGTACTCTGTTCAAGTCCAAGATCCACTAACTGGGCATTTGTGCAGGTCAGAGGCATGTTCGGACCGTCCAGGTCAGCAAATGGTCAGCATCGGTCGCGGGAAGCCCTCCGCTTGCTGGCCCGGTGGCCGCGGCAGTCGGGCCTTGGCGCAGACGCCCGGCTCTCGCTCGGAAGGTCCGGACCTGGCATATGTGAGGCGGGCTCTGTCTGTGGCGGGTGAGGATCTTGCGCTGGAGATCGTGACGATGGTGGGGTGCGGGCTGCGTAACGGCGAAGCGCGGGCCGTGAACATCAACAATCTGGTGGCGGATGACGTATACCGGGTGCACGAGCAGATCCACTCCAACACGCACCGGCCGGCGAAGCTGAAGCACCGCAGGCTGGGGGAGTTCCGGGAGGTGCCGCTGCCCCGCTCGGTCCGGGAGGCGATCGAACACGACGAGGAGAAGCACGGCACCAGACGGGAGGGGTATCTGTTGCGGGGGTCGAGCGGGTACTACACGGAGCCGATGGCACGTCGACGCGTCCGCACGCTCTTCGAGAAGCTGCCTGCGGTGGACGGGATGGGGATGTACGGCTTCCGGCACTACTTCGCCTCCAACGCCCTGAGCAGCGGCATCCAGATCACCGACGCGGCCGAGTGGATGGGACACAAGTCGATCGAGGAGACGTACCGCACCTACCGACATCTGATGCCGGGGAGCATCACCAAGGCAGCACGTCTCCTGGACGCAGGACTTTGGGACGCGGCTTGACGCCGTGGCGAAACCTGTCGGCGCTGCCCGCTGGTTAGGCCGTACCGGCATCATGCTGAGAGAAACGTCCTGGGACGGAGCCCAGGGCATGCGCCGCGTCCAGGCGCACCCCACCGACCAGGCCGTCAACCACGCCCTGGCGACCCTCGCCGCCGACGCCGCCGACCTGCTCACCGGCCCCGACGCCGACCTCCTCGCCGCCTGCGGCTCCGCACCCTGCGACCGCTTCCTCCTGCGTACCCACGGCCGGCGCCACTGGTGCTCGACCCGCTGCGGCGACCGCGCCCGCGCCGCCCGCGCCTACGCCCGCCGCAACGGCACCCCGGACTGAACGAGCATCCTCACCGCGAGCACCCCGGAATCGAGCGGCGGCTGCTGTACGGAGAGGCCTGGGGCTCCGCCCTTTCCCAGGCCGAAGCGCACCCCGAGCGCGCCACCGAGGTCGTGCTCTCCCGTGTCATCGCCGGACAGCGCGCCGAGACCGACTGGACCTACCGTGGTCTGCGGCGCTTCTTCCCCGTGAACGGCAGGAGTTCCTTGACACCGTCGGCGCCGGACCCCGCGACGACGTCGTCCGCGCTTGCGAACGCCTCGCCCAGGGCGAGGATCCTGCCGTGCGTGTACGTGCGGTCCGGGTCTGGAGCCGCTGTCGCGACACCGTCCGCTCCGCTGGCGGGTCTTGCCCGTCCGTGCTCGGTGAGCTCCCCTCGACGAGCAGACCGCAGTGGCCTGTGCCTCCTCCCGCTACCACGCCAACGGCGCAGGGGACCGGCGAAGGCGCCCTCGTTCGCGACGCCGTCAAGCTCGCCGGCATCTCGGGCACCCTCATTCACGGTCGACTCGACCTGGCCAGTCCGCCCGCCATCGCACGGGAACTCGCGCAGCAGTGGTCCGACGCCGGCCTCCGGCTCGTCGGCGAGCCCGGCGCCCCGACGGGTGATCATCCCCTCGTGCCAGTGCTCGACGCCCCTGCGGGCCTCAACGTCGCCACACCGTGGCTGACCGCGGGAGCCTCGGTTCGATGAGCGGCGGTAAGACACTCATGTCGGCTGCCTGCGAACCCTCCTGGGCGCTGACGCGGGCACCGTCCCTGCGTCGCCGGACGGCTCCTCGCCGGACCACTGCGGTCGCTCGCTCCAGGACCTCGGCGACCTGGTCACCGAACCACGCGACCCACGCCCGCACGAGGCACTCGCCGCCGCCCCCGCGCTTGACCCGGGGCGCGCTCCGCTCCGCCTCGGAGGCGCTATGCCGCGGCCTGCGGAGTCCGCGGCTCGGGGTGGAACTGCTCGACGCGGTCGCGCTCGGTGTACATGTTCCAGTAGTGCTCCGCGAGGTCGTCCGGGTCGACAACCGGGAACTGCGGACCGTCAGCTGCCTCGAACGCGGCCTGGGCCGCGGCGGACACCTCGCTGCGGGCGATCAGGGACCCGATGGTCAGGGCGCCGACGTAGATGTCTGTGCCGGCCAGCTCGGCGTTGAGGGAGTACAGGTAGTTACGGGTGGCGGACATCACCGGACCCAGACCGCTGAGACGGGGCATCGGCTGCGCCGCTGAGTAACCCTGAGCCAGGAGGAAGGCACCCTCGCCGCGCTCGGTCCACTCCGGCAGCACGGCCCGGACCACCTCGACCGGGGTGAACAGCAGAAGCGGACACAGGTCTTGCAGAGCAGCCGCGTCCAGCTCGGCGGCCGGGATGAAGCCCTGGTCGCCACTGATCGGCCCGTACTCGACCACGTCGATCCGGCCGAAGCGGTCATGGATCGCCCCGACGAGAGCGGGCACCTCGGCGGACCTGGAGAGATCAGCGGGGAACGCGACAGCCTCGATGCCCTCGCCGGCGAGCTCCTCGACGAGGTCGTCCAGCCGGTTCTTGCGGCGGGCCACCAGCGCGACGCGGAAACCTTCGCGCCCGAAGCGGCGAGCCACGGACGCACCCAGACCGGTACCGGCACCGAAAATGGCGATCACTTGGGACATGGGACTACTCCTTACCGAAGCAACATTATTTGACCCCTGGGTCAACTTGCATGGCGACGGTAACATTTAACTTGACCTATGGGTCAGGTTAGATCGCCGGAAGATGCGACCATAGGGGTAGCAGCGCCAGATCGAGGAGGAACGACCGGATGCGGGCCGACGCGCAACGGAACGCGGAGAAACTGCGGGCGGCTGCCGCAGAGCTCTTCCAGGAGCGCGGCCTCAAGGCGCCCCTGAAGGAAATCGCCCGCCGGGCCGGTGTCAGCCACGGCACTCTCTACAACCTCTTCGGCAGCCGCGAGGCGCTCATCGACGAAGTGGTGAGCGGCCTGGCCGCGGACCGTCTCGGCGAAGCCGCCGAACGCGCCCTGTCCTTCGAGGAGGCCTGGGAGGGGTTCGCGTACTACGTCGAAAGGGTCTGTGAACTACAGGCCACCGATCCGGCGGTCGCCGACGTCGTCAGCGGACGCTATCCGGCCGCCGAGTGCCTGATGGCCATCTGCGGCCGGATGAAGGATGCCGCCGCACGGATCATCGAGCGAGCCCGGCTGGACGGCGCCGTCCGACCGGACTTCACCGCTGAGGATCTCCTGCTCTTCTTCGGCACCAACGCTCTGCTCGCCCGCGCGGTCGCGGACACCGCGCCCGACGGCTGGCGCCGCCAAGTCGCCTTCTTGCTCGACGGGCTGAACACGGAACCGGCGCAAGGGCCGCTTCCCACCGCCCCGTTGGCCCCGCAGCAGGTGTACGACGTGATGGGCAGGCTCGCCGGTACGCCGTAGCGGGTGCGGGAGGCGCAAAGAAGCGGAAGGACGTCTCACCCTGTCTCTTCGGGCTGCCTGCCCTTCTTCTCGCTGAGCACCTTCGTGGCGAACACGCCGGTAGCCGCCACTGGCCCCGCGCTGCCCAGGGGCCGGTCCATATCGCTTCGAGCGGTGCTTGAGGTGCCGTGGTTCGCGTTCGTCAGTGCCAGTGAGCGGGCTCCGGGGATGTAGCCGGCGGCGTACTCCTCTGCGGGGCGTACGCCGATCAGGCAGACGTTCGTGCTGTTCATCCGGTGGAGCAGTTGCTGACGGGTGAGCGGCATGGTGTCCGCCGGCCCAGGTGGACGGCCCGGGCATGACTGGCTTCGGCGAGATGATCATGGGCCACCTTCTGGAGCAGCTCGACTCGAGTGACTACGTCATCGCCTGCCAGTTGGTAGCGGATGCGGGCGTCCTTGCGTCGAGAGGGACGACCCTATGTGCGGGCCCTGCCGCTCATCGCCGTGGACAGCGTCCAGGCAAAGTCGGCGAGGACCTCGCCAAGCAGCGGGAGTGTCCAATAGACGGCGGATCCGATGATCAAGGAGACGCCTGAAATGTGCGAGACCATCAGCGAGCGCGAGTCGGTGGAGGAGCCGGTCGTCGAGTCGGCCGCGGAGGCGGTATCGGACGAGCAGTTGATCTCGATGCTGGTCGACCGGGCCCGTTCCGACGGGCTGCAGCTGACTGGTGAGGGAGGGCTGCTGCAGCAGGACCAAGCGAGTGCTGGAGTCCGCCCTGGAGGGCGAGATCACCGACCACGTCGGCCCGGTGAGGCCGCCGCGACCGAGCGGTTCCTGGAGTTCTCAGAGAAATGGGCCGGCAAGTATCCGGCCGTGATCAAGCTGTGTCCGACGCCTGGGCCGAGATGGTGCCCTTCCTCTCCTTCGACGTCGAGATCCGCAAGGTCATCCGCAGCGCGAACGCGATCGAGAGCGTGAACGCCCGCATCCGCAAGGCGGTCCGGGCCCGCGGGCACTTCCGTCGGACCTCTCCCAGCCGGAGATCGCGCTCGTCGTCGTGGCGGTGGCGGCCGGCGGCACGGTGCTGTCGCACGTCAACGACTCCGGTTTCTGGCTCTTCAACCGGTACATGGGCATCGACATCCGCACGACGCTGAAGAGCTGGACCCTGATGGAGACGTTCCTGGGCCTGACCGCGTTCGCCATCGCCGCCCTCCTCAGCGGCGTCCTGGCCCTGGCCTGAACGACCCGGCCCGGTCGCGCCGGAGCCTTCGACATGGTGGTGAGGGCGGTGCGCCGACCGGCGGCACGGCCCTCACCATCGGGTTCTTGTGCCCGCGGCGGGAGGCTCGTCAGTAGTCCCTACGTTGTTGCATGGGATGAGCGAGCTATTCGTAGGGTTGGCTCACCCAGGGGTGCCGGGTGTGGCTCTCAGTAGTCTGCCGCGACTCGGCTGCTGCTTAGTAATCGCGAACCGATCGCTGAGTAGGTACTGGCCAGCGAGGTCGTCTGCGGGATCCGCATGGCGTCGGATGGTCGCCCCAACCCTTTGGTGGCCTCCACTGCGCGCCACCAAGAAGTGGGGGGCGCAATACGTGAACACAAGAACTTGACAGGGAACTGTGCTCGTCCGAGCACTGCACGCGCCTGTCAGGGGCGCCGGCGATGGCCTGGGTTGGATTCCGCAAGGGTCTCCTGAAATGGACAGGTCCCGCGACTTCCCCAGTGCGTGAGGCGAACTCTACGGACAGCAGGGGGACAGCACTCGGTTGACGTGGAGCCGAAGGTCGACAGAGTTGGTGCACCAGGGCCCCTTTCTGGCGGTGCACCGCGACTCCGTCCGACGACCGGTTGGCACGGAAGGCATGTACGAGCGCGTTTCGCTCCCGACGGCGTACGCTGCTGACCGGCTTCGCCGGATCCCCTCGTTGGGGATCGGGGTATGGCGGACCTGTGGGCTCCGGGATCTCCACAGCAGGCAGAGGGTAGCGGCAATCGCTTTGCTATCCGTGCCCTTGACCGAGTTCAAGCGCCGGGACCAGTACAGTCGCCGCGTCGCAGTCGGTGCAGGCGCGAGCGTCCTCTCGCATCAGAGCGTCCAGGGCTTCCAGCGTGCCCAGCTCCGTTCCACTCCCAGCGGCGTGGCGGCATGTGGCGTCGTGCACGACCGTCCGGCCACGGCGTCCAGGCGCGGGGCGGACCACTCAGCCGGGGGCCGGCTGCGGTGGAGGGGCGGGAAGACGCCGGGTCGGCACGCCGGATAGATCCACTCCTTCGATGGGCGTCAGCTGCCGATCGGTCACCCAGACGGTGTACTCGGCCGCCTCGGCCCCTTCCTACTGGTGAAGGGGCAGTGTTCCGACCCTGCGCTATTCGGCTTCCTGTGCACGAGTATTGATCAGGGCTCCGGCGCGCTGGGTGGGGCTCGTTCCGCCGGCGGCCGAGGGATCTGGGAGGTAGCGGCCTTCGGACTTAGGATGAGCGGCATGTCGCCCGATGCCTCTCCGTCCTCCGTCTGGCCGGTCCTGCACTACGACGACACCAGGGCGGCGTTGCGCTTCCTGGTCAGCGTGCTGGGGTTCGAGCAGGTGGTTGCCGCACCGGATGAGCACGGCGGGATCGGGCACGCCGAGCTGCGCTGGCCTGGCGGTGGCGCGTTGGTGTTCGGTTCGACCCGGCACACGGGCAGCGTGCATGGGCGTATGCGAGCGGGAAGTAGCGCTGTCTACGTGGTGAGCGATGACGTGGACGCGGTACACCGGCGAGTGGTCGACGCCGGCGGTGTGGTTCTCGAAGTGCCGCATGAGACCCGGTTCGGGTCGGGCGCCGCGGCGTATGCGTGCACGGTGCAGGACCCGGAGGGCAACCTGTGGACCTTCGGCACCTACCGCGGCTCTTGCTGAAGGGAACTCTCGTAGCCACCTGACGGCCCGTAAGCGGACTTTGGGTGGTGCGTCAGTCCGGGGTGCCGTTGCGGCGGGCGTAGGCGCGGGCGGCGCGGGCGCGGTCGCCGCAGCGGGTGGAGCACCAGTGGCGCCGGCCGTGGGTGCGCAGGAGGAAGCGGTCGCAGGGTGCGGAGCCGCAGGCGGCGAGGAGGTCGGCGTCGGGGCCGGTGAGCAGGTCGGCGGCGTCGGCGGCGAGGGTCGCCAGGGCGTGGTTGACGGCCTGGTCGGTGGGGTGCGCCTGGACGCGGCGCATGCCCTGGGCTCCGTCCCAGGCGAGGAGAGGTGCGGTGGGCACGGCCGTGAGGGCCTCGTTCACCGCGCGCAGGGATTCCTCGGGCGGGGTGGTGGAGTCGACGCGGGCGGCGAACAGGGCCCGGACGTGGCCGCGCAGCGTGCGCATCCGCTGGGCGCACACCTCATACAGCTGCACGTCCGGAGTAGTCAGACCGTGGGCGGCGAGCCAGTGCATGGCAGATTCGGGAGCGGCGAGCAGGTCGTAGCTCTGGCCGGCGGGCAGGGTCGCGGCGGTGTCGGCGAAGACCAGGGAGCGGTACCGGTCGGCACCCGGAGCTGGGGGCAGTGCGGTCTGCGGTTTGTTGGTGGTCAGGGTGTCGTCCATGTCTCTCATGGTAGCGCTTGTGTTTTTCCGTGATGCTCGCTTAGTCTGGCATCACGTTAAACGTAGTCTTTTCCCGTGAGGAAGAGCTTCTGATGTCTCAGCTCGACGCTGCTCAGTTCCCGGTTCGCACGTTCGGCGGCCCGACCGTCCTGTTCGAGTACGGCGGTCTGCGCTTCCTGACCGCCCCGACCTTCGACGGCCCCGGTGACTACCCCTCGCCCGGCCCGACCCTGACCAAGACCGCCCCCTCCACCACCACCCCCGCCGACGTCGGCCCCGTCGACGTGGTCCTGCTCTCCCACGACGAGCACGCAGACAACCTCGACACCTCCGGCCGGGCCCTGCTCGCCGACGTCCCCCTCACCCTCACCACCCCCGGCGGCGGCGAGCGCCTCGGCGAGAAGGCCAGGGGCCTGGCCGACTGGGAGACGGTCGAGCTGGAGCGCCCGGGCGGCGGCACGGTCACCGTCACCGCCGTTCCGGCCATCCACGGCCCCGGTTCGCGTGAGGAGGTCGAGCCGTTCTCCGGGCAGGTCGTCGGCTTCGTCCTGACCGGGGAAGGGCTGCCGACGGTCTACGTCAGCGGCGACAACGCCTCCCTCGACGCCGTCAGGGAGATCGCCGAGCGCTTCGCCCCGATCGACACCGCCGTCCTGTTCGCCGGCGCACCCCGCTTCCCCATGCTCTTCGACGGCGGCCTGATCGTCCTGGACAGTGCTCAGGCCGCCGAGGCCACCCGGATCCTCGACGCCCGCCGCGTCGTCCCGGCCCACCACGACAGCTGGGCCCACTTCACCGAAGGCCGCGACGAGCTGGAGGCCGCCTTCACCGCCGCCGGACTGGCCGACCGCCTGGACGCGGACTGGCTCCAGCGCGCCTGAGCCCGAGCTTCTGCCAGGCGCCGGGACCCGGTGTGTGTGGGGCCCGCAACACGCAGGCCCTTGCTCCTGACAGCAGCCCCCGCGGTGTCCCCGGCGCCGTAACCAGTACGACAGAGAAGGACTTGATCACATGTTCACCGGAACCAACGCCAGCCTCGTGCGCCGCTTCTACCAGGCCCTTGAGCAGGGAGACTACGACGAGCTCATCGGCATGTTCCACCCGGACTTCGTCTTCTACCCCCAGATCGACACCCCCGGCCAGGCGCCGCGGGGTTCATCGACGCGGAGAAGAAGCACGTCGACGCCTTCCCCGACATCCGGCTGACGGTCACCGACACCGTCGCCGAAGCGACAAGGTCGGCGCCTACGTCGTGGTCGAAGGCACGCAGGGCGGCGACTTCTACGGCATCCCCCCGCGCGGAGCGCACATGCGCTTTTCGATGTTCAACCTGTTCACGTTCAAGGATGGAAAGATCATCGAGAAGCGGGCCTACTACAACAAGTCCGACATCATGGACCAGCTCACGGCCGGCGCCCCTGCCTGACGGCGCCGGCGGAGCCGGGCCCTGCCCCACATCCGATGGAGGGCATTGCACCCATATACAGCGTGGGACCGGTAGAGCCGACGGGATGCCGCGAAGAGCGAATAGGCACGTACGGCAAGCAGAGGACCCCGGCGGCTTGGCCGGGGTCCTCTGCTGTGGACGTGCTGCGCCGAGGGTCAGTGGCTGCCGGCAAGCTCGCCAGTGAGCTTGCCGTGGAGGTCGGCGCTGGGATCGTTCAGGCCGGTGATCTCCACCGTCTTGCCTCGCTGTGCGTACTTCGTCTCGATCGCGTCGAGGGCGGCGACGGAGGAGGCGTCCCAGATGTGAGCGGCCGAGAGGTCTATGACGACCCTCTTGGGGTCGTCGGCGTAGTTGAACTGGCCGACGAGGTCGTTGGAGGAGGCGAAGAACAGCTCGCCGGTGACCCGGTAGACGACGGTGGTCTTGTCGGGGTCGACCACGGCGGTGACCTGCGCGAGGTGGGCGACGCGCTTGGCGAAGATGACCATGGCGGTGAGAGAGCCGACGACGACGCCGACGGCGAGGTTGTGCGTGGCGACGACCGCGGCGACGGTGATCACCATGACTGCGATCTCGCCTGCGGGCATCCGCTTGAGGGTCTTGGGTGCGATGGAGTGCCAGTCGAAGGTCGCGAACGACACCATGATCATGACGGCGACGAGTGCGGCCATGGGGATGTCGGAGACGACCGGGCCGAAGGCGATGCACAGCACCATGAGGAAGCTGCCGGCGAGGAAGGTCGAGAGGCGGGTGCGGGCGCCGGAGACCTTCACGTTGATCATGGTCTGGCCGATCATGGCGCAGCCGCCCATGCCGCCGAAGAAGCCGGTGACGATGTTGGCGATGCCCTGGCCGATGGATTCGCGGGTCTTGTTCGAGTGGGTATCGGTGATGTCGTCGACGAGCTTGGCGGTCATCAGGGACTCCATCAGGCCGACCAGCGCCATCGCGAACGCGTACGGGGCGATCGTCGTCAGGGTGTCCAGAGTGAACGGCACGTCCGGCAGGCCGGGAACCGGCAGGGAGGAGGGCAGGTCGCCCTTGTCGCCCACGGTCGGCACCGCGATGCCGGCCGCGACCGTGATGACGGTGAGGATGACAATCGACACGAGCGGGGCCGGGATCACCTTGGTGACCTTCGGGAAGAACATCATCAGCGCGAGGCCGCCGATGATCAGCGGGTAGACCGGCCACGGAACGTCGCGCATCTCGGGCACCTGGGCCATGAAGATCAGGATCGCCAAAGCGTTGACGAAGCCGACCATCACCGAGCGCGGGATGAACCGCATCAGCTTCGCTACCCCGACCGCACCCAGGACCACCTGGAAGACGCCGGCGAGGATGACGGCGGCGATCAGGTAGCCCAGCCCGTATTCATGGTTAAGGGGGGCGATTACGAGGGCGATGGCGCCGGTGGCGGCGGAGATCATCGCGCGGCGGCCGCCGACGATCGAGATGACCACGGCCATGGTGAACGAGGCGAACAGGCCGACCGCGGGGTCGACTCCGGCGATGATTGAGAAGGAGATCGCCTCGGGGATCAGCGCGAGGGCGACGACCAGGCCGGCCAGGACCTCGGTGCGCCAGACTTTCGGGTTGTTCAGCCAGTCGGGCTTGAGGCCGCGCAGCCGCGCGGCGGGAGTCACAGCAGCAGAAGACAAGGGAGATGTGTACCTGTCGTGTGCGGGCACACCCCTTACGTCAGGCGGGGCGTGCGGGAAGGATGCGCGAGGGGCCGGGTCGGCGCCCCGCGGACGGCCCACGGGACGGGGCCGGAAGTCGAGGGGGGGTGGACGCGAGGCGGGGTGGCGCGCACGGGCGGCCGGGCGGCTCACATCCGGGGGCGAAGGGTCACGGCGGGCAGGCGGCGGCGATCGGCGTCATGGGCTCGCGCACGCTCTCTCCTGCAAGAATCGGATCTTCGCCGGGGGCGACATCGGCCCCGGAACGGCAGCAGCGGGGCAGCCGAGCCGCCCTCACCACGAATAACTCTACCCTAACGTTAGAGTAGAGGTCTGCGGGGCCGCGCGGAACGCGGTCCGCCCCGAGGAGAAGGGCCATGGACACGGGCGTGGACGGCAAGCACATGCAGATCGGCGAGGTCGCCACGCGGACGGAGCTGTCCCTGCGCACCATCCGGCACTACGAGGAGACCGGCCTGGTCATCCCCTCTGCCCGCTCCCAGGGCGGATTCCGCCTCTACACGGAGTCCGATGTGCAACGGCTCATGGTCGTCCGCCGCATGAAGCCCCTGGGTTTCACTCTGGAGCAGATGCGCGACCTCCTCGACGCCACCGATCGCCTCGACCATGCCGAGACGGCCGACGGCGCCGAGCGCGAGGCACTTCTGGAGCGCGTGCGGACCTACGAACAGGACGCCAGCCGCAAGATCGAGGAGCTGCGTATCCAGCTGAGCCGTGCCGAAGACTTCGCCGCCACACTCCGCACCCGCCTGGACGCCGCACACTCCCAGGGTGCCTCGGTCTGACCTCCGGGCATCGGTCGGCACCGCGCGCCATATAGCGGGCTGCCGCCTCAGCGGCTTCATGAGGCGGCAGCCCGGATGCGGAACGTCAGTCCGTCCGGGCTGGTCAGACGCTGTCCGCCGATGTGTTCGGGCCCGTGCGGCATCCCGTGTCCCAGCCCGCGTGCGCGGGCGTGTACGGCGTCCGGGTCGTCAACGGCGACGACGAGTTCCCAGCGAGGTTGAGGCTCCTTAGCGCCGTGTGTCGGGACGAAGTCAGCGCAGCTGGGGACTGTGCCGAGCACGTCCCGGTAGAAGCGGCGGGCCTGCTCGGGGCGGGGGCAGGCAAGGACCATGCGCTGTGGTGCGCGCGCCGACGGAGACCATCGGTTGGCAGGGTGTGTCTGCCACAGGGAGACGGCCGCGCCCACGGGATCGATCAGTGTGGCGATGCGGCCCTGGTCCCCGGCGTCGAACGGCGCGAGCACGAGTTGGGCACCCGCCGCGGTGGCGGCTTCGGTGCGGGCCTCGATGTCGTCGACGGCGAGGTAGTAGGCGATGTGCGCGGGAGTGCCCGGAGGGTAGAGCGGAGAGCTCAGGTCGCTCACGCCGCCGATCGGACGACCGTCGGCGAAGATCTTGATCGAGCGGCGCCAGTCGCTTTCGTCCACGGCAAACCGCCACCCCAGCACCGTGGAGAAGAAGGCTGCCGTTCCCGGCACGTCGTGCGTCTTGACGTCCATCCAGCAGAACTCGTTCAGCGCACCCAGGTGAGATGTCGTCAACTGCCTGCCTCCTTCCCTTGCCATGTCGACCAGCTGCCGTAGTAGCGGACTTGTCGTTCCCTCAGCAAGCCGTTTTGGGCTGGTAGCCGTGGAGGAAGGCCCGCACCCCGGCGGTGATGAGCGCGGTACGGGCCGGGGCGGACAGCGGCGCGGCACCGTAGTGGCTGCGCTCGGACACCGCACCGGAGGTCAGCAGGAGGAGGTGGTCGGCTGCCAAGACGGCATCATTCACGTCCAGGACACCGAGGTCGGCCAGGCGGCGCAGCTGGTGGGCGAGTTCGCGCTGGGTGCGCTGCGGGCCGGACCGGTCCCACGCCTGGAGCAGGCCGCGCGGCAGGTGCTCGGCCTCGGCCCGCAACCGGCGCACCACGGCGAAGTGGTCGGCGAACTCGGCGCGTGGCCTGTTCCAGGCCGTGGCCAGGGCGAGCAGGGCCGCCTCCAAGCGGCCCTGCTCGCCCACGGGTCCCAGGTGCCGCTGGGCGAGGTCGACCAGGACGTCGGCCACCCGTGTGGAGCTGTCCTCGATGACGGCGGCGAACAGCTCCTCCTTGCCCGTGAAGTGGTTGTAGATGGTGCGGGTGGACACCCCCGCCTCGGCGGCGATGGTCTCGATGCCGGCTGCGGCGAACCCCTCACGTCCGAACACGGCGCGGGCAGCCCTGGTGATGGCTTCACGCTTGGCGACGCGTCCCCGCGGCACACCGGTCGGTGCGGACACGCACACTCCCCTCAACTGCAATACGGGTATTACTTTTCTGCCACCGTCATTGTACTTTCTGAAGATGGTCAACCCGAGCGAACCGGAGAAGAAGACACTGGGCACCGGTAACCCGGACACCGGCGAGGACGCGGCTGCGGCGCGCACACGGTGGGGAACGGTCGCAGTCTCCGCGCTGGCCACGCTGCTGGTGGCCAGCGAACTGAGCATGGCAGCCTTCGCGCTGCCCCTCATCGCCGCCGACCTGGACGTCACCGGCAGTGCGACAGCGTGGGTGCTGCTGGCCTACCAACTGCCCCTGGCCGCACTCGCCCTGCCCGCCGGCCGGTGGATCGACCGCAGTGACCCCCGGCCCGTGTTCGCCGCCTCCCTGGTCCTGGTCGCCGTCGCCAGTGTGCTGGCCTCCGCCGCTCCACAGTTCTGGCTCCTCCTTCTCGCCCGGGTACTCCAGGGAATCGCGGCGGCCGCCTACCTCGCCGTCTACCTGCCGGTGGTGACCCTGGCCGTACGACCAGGCCAGCGCGGCCGGGCCATGAGCTACCACGCCACGATCATGATGATCGGCAGCATCGCCGTCGCACCCCTCGGCGGCTGGCTGGCCGACGCCCACGGATGGCGTGCGGTGTTCTGGGCCAAAGCACCCCTGCTGCTGACCGCCGCCGTGCTGGGCCTGCTCACCGTGCCCGCCCGCGCCCGAGGCAAGGACAACCCGGGGCCGGCGGGGCGAGCACTGGCGGGGGACGTGCTGCTGGTCGGGGCCGCGGTCACCGCCACCCTGCTGGCGATCGAGCAGAGCGGACACCGCCCGGCCTGGGCGGCCGTCCTCACCTTCCTTGCCCTCATCATGGCTGCGGGATGGGCACGCCTTAGCACTTCCCGGCCGGTTCTCCTGCTCCTGCGCCGTGGTCCACTGGGATGGCCCACTTTGGCGCTGACGCTCAACGCCTCGGTCATCGGCCTGATCACCTTCCTCCTGCCGTTCTTCATCAGTGACGTGATGCACCGCGGACCCGGACTCCTGAGTACCGCTCTGGTCTTCTTCATCGCCACCAGTGCACTGGCAACGCCGCTGGCCGGACTGCTGGCCGACCGTTTCCGCCCCCTGTCGGTAGCTGCCTGCGGCGGCGCTCTGACAGTCGCGGGGCTGCTCCCGATGCTCACCCTTTCCCCGGACGCAGGCCTGGCTGACCTGGCCTGGCGCATGGTGCTCCTGGGCACCGGGATGGCGCTGTTCAACTCGCCGAACATGACCGGGA
Source organism: Streptomyces sp. NPDC037271 (assembly GCF_055603605.1). Classification (NCBI taxonomy): domain Bacteria; kingdom Bacillati; phylum Actinomycetota; class Actinomycetes; order Kitasatosporales; family Streptomycetaceae; genus Streptomyces; species Streptomyces sp. NPDC037271. The sequence goes on along the minus strand of NZ_JBVJVN010000019.1, from coordinate 10,487 downwards.
TCCTTGATGCCACCCCTGACAGCAACACCGGAACCGTCGGCGGCCTCACCAACCTGGCCCGCACCCTGGGTACCACTCTGGGACCGGCCCTGGCCGCACTCGGCTGGACCCTGGGCTCCGGCGGTACAAGCGGCTTCCGAAGCGGCGTGTGGGCCCTGGCCCTACTGACTCTGATCGCTTTCGCAGCCCTGCTGGCCGCCGGCCGCGCAGGCCGATCCACGATGTGAGCCCCTAGCCTTCTGAGCAGCGGTGCGCGCCGCATGGCCGACGGGCCGTTTGCTTCTTCAGCGCGACGACGTTGGCGCCGGGGGTGTAGGTGCCGCGCCCGGACCGGCGTCGCGCGTCACGGAGGATGCACCACTCCGCGAAGGGACGCAGGACCCGCACGCGCCTGGTCGGCAGGCCGTCGAGGGCGGCGTCAAGCCAGAGCCGAAGCCGCGCGAAGTTCTCGTCGCGCCGCGGCAGGACGCCGGTGGTGACGAGGAGTCCCGGAGATAGCGGGTACTGCCGTTCTGTTCCATTCCGTCGAGGACGCCGTGGGTGATCTCCGCCTTCTGGGCGACGAGATCGGCCAGGAGACGGGCGCCCTTGCTTGTGGCGAGCCAATTGCCGACCGCCCATGGGTCTGCGGCCCTGAGCTTGTCGCTGAGCGGGCGGAGCTGGGGCACCAGGTTGCCGTCCTCGTCGCTGAGGAGGCCCTGGACTCGGTCGCTGACGATGCATCGGCTACAACTCCCGTCGGCGTAGATGTTCCCGGGAAATCCGCAACGGCGGCAGGCGTAGTCGATCTCCGTGCCCGAGCACGGACCGCAGAGATCCTGTCCCCGTTCGGAGCGGCCCACCGGAACCCGGAGAGTGCCGCAGCCGGAGCAGGGGGCGGGGTTGCGGGTGCGGCGGCGGTAGCAGTGTCGCAGAGGGCTCCGACCGGCCATGTCGCCTTGCCGGTGACCGCGGCCGGCTCGCGCCGGCCGCAGCGCGAGCACTCGTGCTCCGGCTTGGGAGCATATGGCTTGCACAGGGCCGTCCCGTCCTCGCGCCGGGCGCGCCACAGCCACGCTGAGCATGTGTGACGAGTTCACCGGTGCGGACAGCGCCGTCCCTGCCGTGATCGCAAGTAGGGCACCGGCTACTCCACTCAGTGCTGTTGCTTTCGTATCCGCGCGCTGCACCTCGACGAACATCCTGTTGTCATCACTCGCAGGTGCGCCGGTTGTTGTTGAGACGTGCAGCGGGACGTTCTGCGACTCGGGTTCTTCCACTGCCTTCTCCTTGTCGTTGCCTTGCGGCTTGGAGTAGCAGTCTGGGCAGGCGGCCGGAACGCAGCTGCCCACCAGGTGGTAGCGATCGCGATCGATCGGTCACAGTCGGGAGCCTGGTTTGGTTTGAACCACGAGGCTGCCCGGATCGAGTGCTCCACAGGCGACGGTGGGGCAGCCAGTGGCGGGTCCACTCGACTGCCTAATGCTCTGGGGCCGGATGAAGCCCCAGGCTGCCGGGTTCGTTGAACGACTTCCAGGTCGATGCAGAGGATGGCTCCGTGCTCAACGAAGTGCTTACCTGGCACATCGTCAGGTAAGTCAGCATCTGGTCAGCATGAGTTCTCGCATACTCCGAGGCAGGTGCTCGAGCGGGTCCTTGGACGGCGATGGCACAACAGCCGGGTTCTACGCGGAAGCGCAGGTGGGGAACCTTCTTGCCCAAGAAAGGTCGATGTTTCTGAGCATCTTCGAGTGTGAGGAGTGTCGGTGTACAGTGAACAACGCCCCTGACCTGCAGAAAGCTGGCGGGGAGCCGTCTTCTAGGAGTCCAAAGTGCTGCGTACTCTGTTCAAGTCCAAGATCTAGCATCTGGGTGTTTTTGCAGGTCAGAGGCTTGGTGGCCTCGCTCAGGTCAGCAAACGGTCAGCATCGGGCGCGGGAGTGTCCCAGCTTGCTGACGGGTGGCCGCCATGACGGGTGACCTCGACAGGTCTCTGGCTCCCACCAAGGCCGCAGCCGGACCCACCGCGGCGGCACCTCCGCGTGACCTGCTGCGTCATGATCGCCCGCACCCACGAGCGGGGCTGGTTCCGGGTCTGCAGGGCCGCCGGTTGCCGCGCCACCTGGGGGCCGGCGCGGGTCGTCGATGTTGCGCTAAGCGCCACTGGGTCAGATGTCCGAGTGAAGGGCGGGCGGCCGCCCGACCCGTACGTACGACAGGGGACCCCCGTATCCGCCATGCCGCCGCCTCCCAGCAGCCATACTGGATGCATGGACGCGACGATCACCGCCCCCCGCGCCGAGGTGCTGCGGGACCGCTACCGCAGCCGACTGCCCGAGCGCTTGCAGGAACTGGCCGGCCCCGTCGAGGGGGACGTGGACCTGCCGCTCCACATCGTCTGGTCCGGGCGGACGAGCTACAGCCTGGACCGTCCGAAGTCCCGCATGACGCTCTACCGGACCGTCCTCGCCGAAGGACAGAGTGAGGACCTGGTGGCCCTCCTGCACCACCGGCTGCTCGCCGAGCAGTGGCCCGTGCTGCGGCGTTTGATCAGTCCCTACATCCGCGAGGTCTGGGAGGACGCCTTCCCCGAGCTGCTCCGCACCGCTCCGGCTGACACGACCGCCGCGTGAAGCTCACTCCGCTCCACGAGCGTCTCCTCGCCGACATTCTCGACCTCGGCTCCCCCTACCCTCTGGTCCTCACCGGCGGATACGCCGTGCAGGCCCATGGCCTGGTCGAACGCTTCAGCCGTGACCTCGACGTCGCCACCGAGAACCCCGCTCCGATGCGCGAGATCGTCGCCTCGCTCACGGCAGGCCTCAGCGCGCGCGGATGGCGGACCACGCAGGTCCAGACCGATCCGCTCAGCGGCCGGTTCCTCGTCACCGATCCGGACACCGGCGAGGAGTGTGAGGTCGACGTCCTCAAGGAGGCGTTCTGGGCTCCGCCTGCCCAGACCCCCTACGGCCCCGTTCTTTCCCTCGACGACGTGATCGGCACCAAGGTCCGTGCCCTCGCCGACCGCGGCACCGTCCGCGACCTCATCGACGTCCAGGCTGCCTCCCGCCACCGCTCCACCGCCGACCTCGAATCCCTGGGCCGCCGTCGCGCCCACGACGAGTTCAGCCTCGAAGACCTCCGGGACCGGCTGATCGGCGCGGACTGGTACGAGGACGAGGACTACACGGCGTACGGGCTCACCTCCCGGCAGATCGAAAAACTGAAGGCGTGGGCGCTGGTGTGGGCGGAGGATCTGGGTGCGCGAATGCATGACGAGAACACCTGAGACGCGGTTCCATCGAGACCGCGAACTCCTCGGCCGCGGTGAGCACCGGCCGGGTGACCAGCAGCCGCCGGAACTCGGTGTACGCGTCACCTCGCCGTGTTCGCGGCACAGCCGCAGTGCGGCCCGGACGATTTCCCGGTCACACAGGGCGAGGGCGCTGTCCTGCGTCTGCTCCGCCCATTCGTGGCACGGCTCGGTCGGCCGTAAGGCGTCCGCGTCCAGCAGCAGGTCCCCGGGCCCACCGCGTTGGCGGGAAGGTCGACCGGCCAGTCGGCCACGGGACGTTCCCGACACCATGACAGTAGGTCCGGGAGGATCACCAGAGGCTCAGCGCCCCGCTTCAGATAGGCGAGCACGGTTCGGTCCAGACGACCTGGATGCCGAGCGAGCGCAGCGACACCCGGTTCCCGTAGATCCGCCGGGATGGGCCAGTCCGGTACGTCCATGCGGTTAAACATGGACGACAGTAGCGCCTCGACCGGTCCCTCGACTTGTCCCGGAGAATGGGATTGTTCCTGTTCAGGCGGTGTTAGGGGACAGATAGGGGTTCTGTGGCGCGGCTCATCCACATACGTTCGCTGTCCGTAAGTCCACGACGGCCTGTCCGTGCGGTCAACTCTCGTCAACGCTCAGCAACGGGAAATGTTCTCAGCACCGGGAAAGGGGGCGGCGCCGATGACGCCGAACATATTCACGGGTGATTCGGCGCGCACCTTCGCTGAATTCGAGACCGATACGTTGCGGACCGCGGCGGTCCTGCGCGCGGACGGTGTCCGCCCTGGCGACCGGGTCCTGCTCAAGGCCGGCAACTCGGCGGCCTGGCTGAACGCGTTCTTCGCGCTGATGCACGTCGGCGCCTCCATCGTCCTGGTCGACCAGCAGGAGCACGCCCGCGAGACGGCGCGGATCATCGAACGCACCGGGGCCAGAATGTGCCTGTACGACGAAGACGCCCCCATCCCCGTCGATGCGGGCCGGCCCCGCTATCTGTACGGGCTGCTCGTCGACGCGGCCGGCCGCACCCCCGCCGACCGGTCGCTGTCCTTCGACACCTGGTGCGCCCTGCCGGACGGCCTGATCATGTGGTCCTCCGGCTCCACCGGCACCCCGAAGGGCATCGTCAAGTCCGGCGCCCGCTTCCTGGAGAACCTGCGCCGTAACGCCGAGCACATGGGCCACGGGCCCGGTGACGTCCTGCTGCCGCTGCTGCCCTTCGCGCACCAGTACGGACTGTCCATGGTGCTGATCGCCTGGCTGGCCGAGTGCTCGCTCATCGTGGCTCCCCACCGCCGCCTGGACCGCTCGCTGCTGATGGGCGGGCAGTGCGGGGTCACCGTGCTGGACGCCACCCCGGCCACCTATCGCAGCATCCTCAACCTGGCCCGCCGGCAGACCGAGGTGTGCGGTGCCCTGGCGAAGGTGCGCATGTTCTGCAGCGGTGCCGCCCCCCTCGACCCGGCCTTGTCCGACGAGTACGCCGGCTTCTTCGGCCACCCGCTGCTGGACAGCTACGGCAGCACCGAGCTCGGCAACATCGCCTTCGCCACCATCGACAACCCGGTCGCCTGCGGCCGGGTCATGCGGGGCCTGGAGCTGACGATCCGCGACGACCTGGACAACGACCTGCCGCCCGGGGAACTGGGCGAGATCGTCGTCAACACGCCCGACATGATGGCCGGTTACCTCGCCGAGGACGGCACCCTCGCCCCCGTCGAACAGGGCTGGTACCGCACCGGAGACCTGGGCCACCTGGACGTGGCGGGCAACCTGTTCGTGGCCGGCCGCAAGCTGGCCGTGCACCGAATGGGCTACACCCTCTACCCGGAGATCATCGAACGCAAGGTCGCCGCGGCCGGCTGCTCGGTCAAGGTGATCGCCCTGCCCGACGGGGCGCGCGGCAGCGAACTCGTCTTCTTCGTCGAGGACCCGGCCGGCCGGGACGCGGCCCACTGGCGCCAGGTCATCAAGGACGCCCTGCCCGCCTACGAACACCCCAACCGCGTCACCGTCATCGACGGCTTCCCCCTCAACCGCAACGGCAAGCCGGACCGGCGCGCCCTGGAGCGGCAGGCCGCGGGGGACCGCGACGCGGAGGCCCTGGCCGGGTCCGCCTGACCGGCGGGCCGGACGGCATCCGTACGACGAGTCACACAGAACGGACACTGATGACCACCGACCAGGCACGCACCGCCGTGGTGTTCCCGGGCATGGGCCCGTCGCGCTTCACCGAGGTGGGCAAGTTCATGATGATCGACCCGTTCGTCCGCGACCGGCTCGCCGTCGCGGACGAGGCACTGGGTCGTTCCGTCCTCGACGGATTCCGCGGCGACGGCGACGACTACGGGGAGTTCACCCAGATCGCCTTCCTCGTCAACTCGGTAGCCCTCGCCGACCGGGCACGCGAGATGCTCGGCGAGGACCCCGACGTCTGCGTCGGCTTCAGCTTCGGCCTGAAGGCCGTGTCCGCCTTCTCGGGCGCCCTGCCGTTCTCCGAGACCGTCCGCCTGGCCTTCGAACTCGCCGGTTGCGAACGGAGGTTCTTCGAGGAGCAGTACCAGGACCTGGTGACGCTCGTCGTCACCAGGCTGCCCGCTGATCCGCTGAACGAGGTCCTGTCCGAGCTCGCGGACCGCGGCGAATTCCACGAGATCTCCGGCCACCTCGACGACGGCATGTACCTGATCACCTTGCGGGAGCCGGCCCTGGAGGACGTCCAGCGGCACATCAGCGCCCTGGGCGGCTACTCGCTGTACACCATGAAGCCCCCCGCCCACTGTCCGGCGCTCTACGGGCTGCGCGACCGCGTCGAGGAGGAGGTGCTCGCCAAGTTCGACCTCCAGGACCCGCGCCTGCCGATCGTCGCGGACCACGACGGCTCCCTGGTGACCACCGCCGAGCAGCTGCGCACCCTGCTCCTGGACACCTTCGACCACCCCGTCCACTGGCCCTCGATCGTTGCCACCCTGCGGGCCGAGGGCGTGACGCAGGTGTACGTCACCGGCCCCGATCGGCTCATCAACCGCCTCGACTCCACGACCCGTGCCTTCGACGTCGTAGCCCTCGGGCCGGAGCAGGCGCTCCGGCCCGCCCGCACCGCCTGGCGCAGGGAGCAGTGATGGCCGTACTGGCCGACAGCCGGCTGGCCGGATGGAAGTTCAGCGCCAAACTGGGCGCGACCCGTGCGCTGCTGCGGGCCATCGGCGTGTTCGGCGACCCGTTCACCCACCTTCTGATGGGCCAGGAGGACCCCTACCCGCTGTACGCGCGGGTACGGCAGCGCGGGCCGCTGCACCGCAGCCATCTGGGCACCTGGGTCACCGGCAGCCACCAGGTCGGCAGCCGCATCCTGCGCGACCGCTCCCTCTTCCTCAACCGCAAGGAGGGCGGCGTCCCGGGGCACGAGATCATGGACGACATCCCGTGGAACAGCTCCATCCTCGGCCTCGACCCGCCCGACCACACCCGGCTGCGCCGCCTCGCCCAGCCCGCGTTCGGGCCCAAGATGATCAGCAAGTACCAGGTCGAGGTGGAGAAGCTCTGCCACGGGCTGATCGACAAGGCCGTCACGGCCGACGGGTTCGACCTCATCGAGGACTTCGCGGGCCCGCTGCCGCTGCTGGTGATCGGTGAGCTGCTGGGCGTGCCGGAGGAGTACCACGAGCGGTTCATCCGGGCCAGGCGCAAGGTCGGCCCGGTGATCGACGGCGTCAAGTCACTCGCCATGGCCCGCGACTTCCGCGCCGCCGTCGACGACCTCGACGAGGTCTTCACCGAGCTGATCGCGGTGCGCGCCGCCGACCCGGGCGACGACCTGGTCAGCCGGCTCACCCTGGCCAAGGAGGACGGCAAGCTCAGCACCGAGGAGCTGCTTGCCTTCTGCACCGTGCTCGCCGTCACCGGCTTCGAGACCACCACCAACCTGATCGGCAACGCCGTCCTCGCCCTCACCCGCGACCGCGCGCAGTGGAACCTGCTGCGCGACGACCCCGGACTCGCCCGCGCCGCGGTCGAGGAGACCCTGCGCTACGACTCGCCCGCCCTCCAGGCCCAGCGCGTCCCGCACGAGGACACCGCGCTGCACGGCCACCACATCCGGGCGGGCAGCTCCATCGTGGTGCTGATCGGCGCGGCCAACCGCGACCCCGAGGTCTACACCGACCCGGACCGCTTCGACCTGACCCGCCGCGAGCAGGCCGAACACCTCTCCTTCTCCGGGGGCGTCCACTACTGCATCGGCGCCCCGCTGGCCCGCATGGAGGGCGAGACCGCCCTGCGCGTCCTGGTCGAGCGGCTGCCCGCCCTGCACGTCTGCGGCCCGGTAAGGCGCCGCAGCTCGCCGGTGATCAGCGGCTGCACCCGCCTGCCGGTCAGTGGCCGCGCCCGTTGACCGGCACCGGCCCGCGAGCGCGCGGCCGCCACAGCCCCGCACACCCAGCACCCTGAACGAGGAGAGAGATGAGCGAGACACCCGAATCGGAGAACTGGCGGCGGGAGGTCGACCGTTCGTTCCTGCCCCGGGCGCACTCCCGGTCCCATCGACCTGCGCCGCTACTACGTCCAGCCCTCCTACTCGGGCATCCCCACCTTCATGGGCGTCCCCCTGGCCCTGACCCAGGAGGACCTCAGGGCCGGCGAGGTGGACGTCGCCGTCGTGGGCTGTCCCGTGGACGTCTCCAGCGGCCACCGCGGAGCCGCCTACGGCCCGCGCGCCATCCGCTCCGACGAGCGCTACCTGTACAACACGCCCGAGGGATTCGTGCACTCGGCGACCCGCGTCAACCCGTTCAACATCCTGAAGGTGGTCGATTACGGCGATGCGGCCGTCGACCCGTTCGACATCGCTCGTTCCATGGAGCCCATCCGCGGCCTGGTCCGGGAGATCGCCCAGGTGGGTGCCCGACCGGTGGTCCTCGGCGGCGACCATTCCCTGCTGTGGCCGAGCGTGGGCGCCCTGTCGGAGGTGCACGGCCGCGGCTCCATCGCCGTCATCCACTTCGACGCCCATCCGGACTGCCACGAAGAGCTGTTCGGTCACCGAGCCACCCACACCACGCCGATCCGGCGGCTCATCGATGAGGAGATGGTGCCCGGCCCGAACATCATCCAGGTGGGGATCCGGACCATCTCCGGCCCGACGACCAGCTGTTCAACTGGATGCGACGGGCCGGCATGCGCTCGCACTTCATGGCCGAGATCGAACGCATCGGCCTGCCCGCCGTCGTGGACAAGGTCATCGAGGAGGCCCGCGCGGCGGCCGACCACGTCTACCTGTCCCTGGACATCGACGTCCTCGACCCGGCCTTCGCACCCGGCACCGGCACCCCCGAACCGGCCGGCCTCACCACCCGCGAACTCTTCACCGCACTGCGCCGGATCGCCCACGAGACCGACCTGGTCGGCATGGACGTCGTCGAGGTCGCCCCCCACCTGGACGCCGGGTACTCCACCGCCATGAACGCCCGCAGGGCCGTCTTCGAGGCGCTCACGGGCCTGGCCCTGAACCGTATCAAGATCTCGAGCAAGAACTACGCCAACCCGATCGTCGCCGGCGAGGTGCGCTTCCCCATGGGCTAGCAACCCCGTACGTTCCCGAAGCCCGTACGTCCCCGAAGGCGGGCCCGTCCCGCCATCGGTCGTCTCCGCCACCACGGATGGACCACACCATGACGACAGCCCCTTCGACCGACCTGTGGGTGCGGCGCTACCACCCCGCACCGGACGCATCCACCCGTCTGGTGTGTTTTCCTCACGCCGGAGGGTCGGCCAGCTTCTACTTCCCCGTCTCGGCGGCCCTGAACGGCGTGGCCGACGTGGCCGCCCTGCAGTACCCCGGCCGTCAGGACCGGCACACCGAGAAGGGCATCGACTCCATCGCCGAGCTGGCCGACCGGGCCCACGAGGCGCTGCGACCCTGCTCGGACCGTCCGCTCGTCTTCTTCGGACACAGCATGGGCGCCGTCCTGGCCTTCGAGGTCGCCCTCCGCTTCGAACGGGACGGCCAGGGACCCGTACACGTCTTCGCCTCCGGACGGCGCGCCCCCTCCACGTACCGTCCGGAGGACGTCCACCTGCGCGACGACGACGGCATCATCGCCGAGATGCGCAAACTCAGCGGCACCGATCCTCGGGTGCTGGGCAACGACGAGGTGCTGCGCATGGTCCTGCCGGCGATTCGCAGCGACTACACCGCCATCGAGAAGTACCGGGCCGACCCCGGCGCCACGATCGCCGCCCCGATCACGGTCCTCACCGGTGACGCCGACCCGCGGACCACCCTCGACGAGGCACGGGCCTGGGAACAGCACACCACCGGCGGCTTCGACCTCAAGGTGTTCCCGGGCGGCCACTTCTACCTCACCGAGCATGCCACGGAGGTGATCGAGGTCATCCGGGAGCGGCTGACGGACTGAGCCGGGAAAGCCACCGAGAAGACGCGCCCCTTCCAGGGCGCGTCTTTGTCATGTTACGGGACAGAAAAAACCCGGTGGCCGAGGACGGGGGATGCATCGACCACCGGGAGTCTCTGAGGGCAACCAATTCAGTTGTGCGCGGCCTTACGGGAACGAGAGGCGGTTATCACGATAATCGCCAGTCCGAGGAGGCCGATCGCGATACTCACCCACGAGGGTGTGCTGTCCGGCAGCAGCGCCGTGACACCAAATTCCGTGTCCCAGACTTTTTCGGTCACGAAGGATCCGAGTCCCTGGACCGCCAGGACCATGCCGATCCACAGCATGCCGCTCCTCAACATTGTTCCGGTGAGCGCCGCGTGCCTCTCACGCTCGGCCCGGCACCCGACTTCCGGCTGCCGACAAGAACAATTCAACACCGTTCGCAGCTGCCTCCGTCAGTGGGAAACGTTGGCACCACTACCGACGAAAGTAGCTATTCGGCCGTCCATCGTGCCCCGCCTGTGCGCCTGGCGGCCCTCCTCGGCGCAGCCGCCCCGTGACCACCGAAGCAGCAGGTCAGCCCGCCAACTACTGCTCCACGTCGATACCTACTAGGCTCGCTGTGACCAATGCGGCGACAAGCCGGTGTGTACGGGGGTGAGTTGGCTTGCGGGCAGGCTGGACTGCCGGTGGGCGCCACTCGCATGAGGCTGCCTGGCGTCCTTCGGCTACGGATGTTGTTCTGGTTGTCGGGCTCGTGGCGCTCAATGTGTATGTGGCGGTGTGGAGTGGTTTGCCGGAAGGGGGTCGTTCCGGTGTGGGGCGTT
>NZ_JBVJVN010000018.1:106976-165588 GCF_055603605.1 Streptomyces sp. NPDC037271 | reverse complement strand
GAGGCGGAGCAGGCTGCCGCCAAGGATGAGGCGGAGAAGGAGAAGGCCGAAGCCAAGGCCGAGCAGGAACGCGAGAAGGCGGAGGCCGAGGCGGAGCAGGCTGCCGCCAAGGATGAGGCGGAGAAGGAGAAGGCCGAAGCCAAGGCCGAGCAGGAACGCGAGAAGGCGGAGGCCGAGGCGGAACAGGCTGCCGCCAAGGATGAGGCCGAGAAGGAGAAGGCCGAGGCCAAGGCGGAGCAGGAACGCGAGAAGAACGAAGCCAAGCAGGCGGCAGCCGAGCAGCAGGCGATCGTCCTCGCGCAGAACCAGAAGGCGCAGGACGAGGCGACGAAGGAACGGGAACGGGCCGCGGCCCAGGCCGAAGCCGATCGCGCCGAGGCCAAGGCCGAGCAGGAGGCCGCGAAGGCGGAGGCCGCTGCCGAGAAGGAAGCCGCCGAGCAGGAGCAGGCTCGGGCGCGGGCCGAGGCGGAGCGTGAGCAGGACGCGGCCAAGGCGGAGGCCGAGAAGGAGAAGGCGGCGGCGAAGGCCGAGCAGGAGGCCGCGAAGGCCGAAGCCGAGCGTGAGCAGGAGGCCGCGAAGGCGGAGGCTGTCGCGGAGAAGGAAGCCGCCAGGCAGGAGCAGGCTCGGGCGCGGGCCGACGCGGAAGGTGAGCAGGAGGCCGCGAAGGCGGAGGCTGTCGCGGAGAAGGAAGCCGCCAGGCAGGAGCAGGCTCGGGTGCAGGCCGACGCGGAAGGTGAGCAGGAGGCCGCGAAGGCGGAGGCCGCTGCCGAGAAGGAGAAGGCGGCGGCGAAGGCCGAGCAGGAGGCCGCGAAGGCCGAAGCCGAGCGTGAGCAGGAGGCTGCGAAGGCGGAGGCTGTCGCGGAGAAGGAAGCCGCCAGGCAGGAGCAGGCCCGGGTGCAGGCCGACGCGGAGCGTGAGCAGGAGGCCGCGAGGGACCGGGCCGGTGCCGAGAGGGAGGCGGCCGAGCAGGAGCAGGCCGACGCGCGGTCCAGGGCGGAGGCCCAGCAGGAGGAAGCCCGCCGCGAGGCCCTCCAGGAGAAGCAACAGGCCAGGCTGGAGGCCCAGAACGCCAAGGCCGACGCACAGACCGACTACGAACAGCAGAAGGCCGAGGCCCGCGCCGAGCGTGACGCCGCCCTCCAGGACGCCGACCGCCAGGAGGCGGCGGCGCGACAGGAGTACGAGCAGGAGAAGGCCGAAGCCCAGGAACAGCGGGACCAGGCGCGGCAGGACGCCGAGCAGGAACGGGCTCAGGCACGCCAGGACTACGAGCGTGAGATCGCCGCCGGCGCCGAGGAGAACGAGGCCCGCGAGGAGTACGACCGGCGGGTCGCGGAGATCGACGCCGCCGAACGGGAAGCCCTCGAACGGGCGGACGCCGCCGAGGCCGAGGCCAGGAACGAGTACGACCGGGCGAAGGCCGACGCCCAGGCGGAACGCGAGGAGGCGCGCACCGAGGCCGAGCAGGCGCGCAAGGACGCCAAGGCCGAGTACGACCAGCGGATGGGCGACATCCAGGCCGAGTACGACAGGATCAACGCCGACGAGAAGGACATCGACGAGCAGATCCGCCGGCGTATCGCCGACCTCCCCGAGCCCCCCGACCTCTCCGCCTACGACCAGGGGGCCTCAACGGGCTCAGCCGGCTCGGCGGGCTCGGCGGGCTCCGTGTATTCCTCCGCGTTCGACGACAACCTCTACAACCAGGACGACCTCGCCTCGGCGCTCGGGCGTCCGCAGGCCGGCGACGCATCGGAGGGTTCCTCCGCCGGCGGCGCCGGCACCGGCACGGGAGCGGGCTCGCCGGGGATGTACCCGCCGATGGCGCGTGGTGCGGGCGGCGAGGCCGGCGGCAACAGCGGCGAGCGCACCAGGACCGTCATCGAGCCCACGGTCGGCCGCTCCGGCCGGACGGCCGCCACCACGCCGACCGTCGACGACGAGGAGCACCGCGTCGTCCCCAGGTCCACGCAGACCAGCAGCAGCACGCCCTTCATGCCGCCGATGGGGCCCATGGGCGGGGCGGGCGAGGGAAGGCCGCAGACGGAGAGCGGGGACAGGGAACGGACGACGTGGCTGGCCGAGGACGAGGACGTCTGGGGCACCGACGAGGGCGGCGCGCCGCAGGCCCTGGGACGTTGAGGAGAAGGGGACCGGGATGAGTCAGCCGATGGAGGACCGAGTGGCCCAGGCGATGGCCCACCTCAAGGCGGCGGAGCAGGCCGCGGCCTCGGCACGCGCCGAGCTGGACGCGGCGTCCGTCACCGCGCGTTCGGCGGACCGGTCGGTGCGGGTCTCCGTCGGCGCGAAGGGCGAGTTGACCAGCCTGGAGTTCCTCGACGGCAAGTACCGGACCATGGCCGCCGCCCAGCTCTCCGCGGCGGTGCTGGAGGCCGCGAACACGGCGCGGGCCGAGATGGCCCGCCGGGTCGTCGCCACGCTCGACCCGCTCACCAGGATGACCGCGCGCGGCGCCGCCCCGCAACGCATGGGCGTCGACTGGGAGTCCCTCTTCGGCTCGCTGCTCAGCGAGACCTCCGTGACGAAGGGGCCCACGGCGATGAGCAGGCTCCGCGACGAGATCGTCGAGGACGACGAGGAACCCGCGGCCCCGCCCGGGGCGGCCCGCGGCACGGACGACCGACGACAGGGACGGCAGGAGGGCGCGTAACCATGGCCGGTAACTATTCCGCCGACATCCAGGCGATTCTGCAGGGTTCCAGGTACCTCGCCGACGCCGTGCGCTACGGCGACGAGATGCTGCCCCGGTTCGAGAGCGGGAACGCCGCCTACGCGGGCTGGTGGGGCGAGGAGGGCGGCGACGACGAGTTCGCCAACGCGGTCGGCGACCAGGTCCGGCGGGAGCAGCAGCAGGTGGCGGACACGGTCCTGGCCATCACCAGTGGGTTCATGGCGCTGGTCGACGCGGTCGCCGCGGAGGCCGACCATGTGCAGCGACCGCAGACCCAGGCCCTGGAAGACATCGAGGCACAGGGCTCGGAGAGCGAGAACAGGCGCTGAATGGCCATCATGTTCCCGCCCGGCCTGCGGGAGTTCATCGAGGTCTGGGTGGGCGCGAACGTCGCCACCGGCAACGAGGACCTGGGCTTCGACAGCCGTAACCCCTACAAGCGGCTGGCCGACGACGTCAGGGACCTGTCCGACGCGATGAAGGGAGCGATCTCCACCGCCGGGAACTCGCTCCCGCCGCGGATCGCCGACGAGTTCGTCGCCGCGATGAGGCTCTTCGTCGACGACAACGGCCAGAACCATCTCCAGAAGTTCTCCGACGAACTCCGGGACCTGGGCGCGCAGCAGGTGGACCGCTCCATCAAGCTGTCCGAGGCGAAGTACCAGATCCTCCTCGAGTTCATCCTGATGAACATCGAACTGGCGCTGATCGCCGCGCTGGCCGTCTTCACCGGCGGTACGTCGCTCACCGAGATCGCCATCCAGAAGGCACGCACCGCGCTCACCATCCTGCTGCTGCTCCAGCGGCTGGGACGCGCCGTCCCCACGCCGCTGTCGGTGCTGCTGGAGGCGATCCAGGAGGCGTTCGTCACGTTCGCCTCGCAGCTGATCTCCATGACCGCGCCGGACGACCCGGAGCGCCGGCGCGACAAGTTCGACTGGAAGGACATCGGCCAGTCGGCGGTCGCCGGCGCCTTCGCGGGACTCTTCGGGGGCGTCTTCGGAGAGGTCGGCGGAAAGTTCATCAACAAGTACTTCAAGAACAACCATTTCTGGAAGGAAGCCTCCGAGCTCCCGTTCACCTTCGTCAACGAGGGGCAGGCGGAAACCTTCGCCGAGGCCTTCACCAGCCTCGTCTTCCTGGGCACGTTCACCCTCAACCCCGGCACGTTCCTGAGCGCCGGCCTCAGCGGCCTCGTCTTCGAAGCGGCCTCCACGGGTGCGGAGTACGGCGGGAAATGGCTGAACAACAAGTTCTTCCAGAACCTCGACTTCGGCCCCGACGACATCAACGACCTGCCGGGCGGCGGCCATCGGCACGATGACCGGAACGGGAGCGAGAACCGGTACGAGTACGAGAACCGGTACGACGGCACGTACGACGGCGGCAGCGCGTACCGGGACGACACCTACGGCGACACGTACAGCGATACGTACGGCGACGACGCCGACTCCTACGTCAGCGACACCAGCGACACCAGTGACACCAGTGACATCAGCGGCACCGCGTCCGTCTTCAGCGACACCACCGACGTCTCGTCCGTCTCCTCCCTTTCGTCCTTTCCGTCCCTCCCGGACTACGACACGGTCCACGGCGTCGACAACAACGTCAACGCGTACGGAGCGCCCGGGGCGACGGACGCGGGCAAGCCGTCGTACCACCCCCCTTCCTCGAACGCGTACGAGGACGCCTACCGGGACTCCCTCGTGGACGACCCGGACACCGACACCGTCTTCTCCACCCTCAACCCGTCGGTGACCAGGAGCCCGGGGACCGACTGGTCCGCCGGCACGGACGGCGCACCACCGGTGAACAGGCCCGCCACCGTCGGCTCCTCCGTCCCGGAGCCGCTCCCGACCCGGACGGGCGGCAGCGGCGACTTCACACCGGACGGGACCGAGCGACAGCGGTCGACGGACGACGACACGACCCGGTTCACTCCCGAGGAGCGGCAGCAGCAACAGCAGAACCCACGGGCGCCCCTCGCGACCTCCACCGCGCCCGCCCCGTCGACCACCACGTCCCCGGTCCACGCCACGCCGAACGCCACCCCGCAGCCGCGGTCCCAGACCGCCGCGCCCGGCGACCCGGCGGTCACCGCCGAGCCGTCGGCCTCGGACACGGTCGCCCCGGACGACGCCCGTACCCCCGCGCCCGAGGAGTCCGGGCGGACCAGCCCGTCCTCCGCGGTGCCGAAGGCCGAGACCCGGACCACGTCCGACGTCCCGCAGCCCTACCGGCCCGTGCGGACCGAGTCCGAGGAACTGCCGGCCACCACCGGCTCCACGGCGGAGCCCACCCCGGTCGCCTCCCGCGAGGTGCCGCACACCCAGCCCGTCACCGTCGACGAGACGCCGCTCAGCTCCCGGGCACCGGCCGAGAGCCCGACCGGGGAGTCCTCCGGGCCCGGTTCCCCGGACTCGGTCGACATGATCATGGACTGGGAGGACGACCAGGACGCGTCCGAACCCGAACCCGAGTCTGATTCCGGGCCCGAGCCGGACCCGGCCACCGAGGCACTGCACGACCGGCTGCTGACGGACGTGTTCGGCCCCGGAATCGCGACGAACCCCCTCCACCCCGCCCTCCGGGAGACCCTCGCGCACCTCGACCAGCTCCGGCAGACCGTCCCCGCGCTCCGCGACGGCCCGCTCGACCTGGACAGCGTGACTCGTCAGGTGCTGCTCCTGGACCCCGCCGACCCGGTGACCGACGCGCAGCGCAGCGAGCTGTTCCGGGTGGCGATGGACCCGGCGGTGCAGTCCGCGGGCAGCCTGGCCGCCCTGTCCGCCTTCCACCTCGACCTCCGTGGCGCACTGTCCCTCACCCAGGCGCTGACCGCCGACGACGGCGGCGTGTGGGGCCGCAACTGGACGAACACCACGATGCCCGGCCTCGACCTCACCGAGGTGGGGAAGGTCGCCCGGCAGCCCGACGGCACCCTGGGGCGCGGTGACGTCCAGCCCGCGCCCTGGCACCGGCCCGGTGAGCCGAAGCCGTACGTCGTGATGGCGGAGGGCGACCACGAACGGATCGTCGTACGCGGCTACGACGGCGCCCCGCGCCGGGTGCCCCTCGACGTGTTCGCCGAACTGCTGGCCCGCGACCCCCGGCTCGCCGGGCTCCCCCCACAGACACCCGTGGTGCTGCTCGTGCCCGAGGCCGGTTCTCGCGGCCTGGACCTCCCGCGCCAGGCGGCGGACCGGGTGGGCAGGGACGTCTGGTCGGCCAACGGCACGGTGAAGGTGTCCCCGCAGCCGGACCCGTCGCGACCGTACGTCGTCTCCCTGCTGTACGGGGAGGGGCTGCCGCGCGCCGACTGGATCCGCAGCACTCCCGGCCAGGTGCTCGACCCGGCGGAGTACGAGAACGCCCCCGCCTGGGAACGCGAGGTGCGGTCGCACAGCGTCGTCACCGACGGGGGCGCCACCATCGGCAGAGGCGTGTTCGAGGACTCCGAGGCTCCGCGCCGGATCGCGGCGCTGAAGCTCGCGACGGAGTCGTCGGAGCTGTGGCACTACAACCCGGCCAGTGGGGAGTCCGCCAAGGACGACGACCCCGTTCCGTTCGCCGGCAAGCCGGTGTACGTCTTCGGCGCCCACGCCCGTCCCGGCGCGACGCGGGTGCCGACCACGAGGGACCCGGCCCACCACTCCCGGCAGCGGGAGACCGGCGGGATGCTCAAGCGGCGTCCGAGCCTGGCGCAGCTCCCGAAGGACCACGCCGTGCTGATGGAGGCGTGCTCGAGCGCGAAGCCGCCGGGTGTGGTGCGCACCCGCAGGGGCATCGACGACACGTTCGTCCCCGACCCGCTGGCGGCCGTCAGCGAGAGCCAGCACGTCGCCAACGAGACCGGCCGGACCACGTACGGCGGCACCCACATGGTCAGCTTCGCGACGCTGCCGGACGGGACGTTCGTGCACCGCCTCTACACGGACTCGCGGGGGCGGCGCGGGGCGTGGGTGGAGCACCGGCCGGAGCCCGCCGGCGACCTGCTCGACGACCGTGCCCGCGCGGCGGGCCTGCACACGGACCCCGCGCAGCCGGTCACGGACGCCGACCGCGAACGGGCGCTGCGGCTGGTCCGCGCGCTGCGGCTGGCCTTCGGCGCGGCGATCGAGGACGACAGCCGGTACGGCGATCTCCTCGCCGGGATCGGCGCGCTGGAGACCATGCGGGCGGCCGACCCGGCCCTGCGCGACCTCGGCCCGTTCTCCATGGACCTGTTCGAACGCGCGGCCCGTGCGAACCCGCGGGGTGCCCTGGGCCCCGACGCCCACCGTGACCTGCTCACCCGGGCCGTCGACGCCGTACGGAAGCAGCCGGGCACCGTGCTCTCCGACTTCGTCGCCCTGCCCCACGTGACCGCCGCGGCGCGGCGGCTGGGCGGTCTCCCGGGCCAGGACCTGGACACCGAGGCCGCCCGCGTCCTGCGTCTGGGCGACGGCCCGGCGGCCGTCGGGGACGCCGAGCGGGCCCGGCTGTTCTGGGCGACGGTCAAGGCGCTGGAATGGGAGAGCAGGACCCCCGACCCGGACGCCCTCACCGGCGGGGTCCTGCATCTGGACCTGCCGGACCCGTCCCGGCGGCCCGAGCTGCTCGACCTGGTCGCCCAGGCGGCGGCCGTAGGCGTCGACGTGGACAACCCGACCGAACTGGGCGCCTTCCACCTGGAGACGCTCGGCGCCCTCTCGCCCGGGACCCAGCTCCGCGACGCCAACGGCGCGCCGGTCGGCCGCCATTGGGCGCAGGCCCCGCCGGGCGCCACCATGGCGACCGACCGTGTCGTCGTGGCCGCGCCGAAGCCGGACGGCGGCTACCGGCCCGTGAGCCAGGAGCGACCGCCGTGGAGCGCGCCGGGCGGCCCCGCGGCCTACACGGTGTGGGCCGGGGGCGGCCGGGACCACCTGCTCATGAACCTGCCCGGGGGCTTCCGCGGCCGGGTCCCGTACGAGGAGGTCGCCGAGCTCCTGGCGCGGGACCCGGTGCTGAACACCCGCCCCGCGGACGGCACGGACATCGTCCTGGCGGTGTCGAAGGCGGCCCCGGCCATCGCCCCGGCCCCCGGAGCGTCCACCGGTCCGGCCATCGCCCCGGCCTCTGGAGCGTCCACCGGTCCGGCCATCGCCCCGGCCTCTGGAGCGTCCACCGGCCCGGCCACCTCCCCGCCCCCCGGAGCGTCCACCGGCCCGACCACCGCACCGACCACCGGCCCCACCCCGGACACCGACCCGCGCACCGTCATCAGTGCCGGGACCGGCCGGGCCGTATGGGCCTCCCGGGGCAGCGTGGCCCTGGCCGCCACCGGGCCGTCGCGGCCGTACGTCCCCACCCTGCTGCCCGGCGCGCCGGGCCGTCCGGCGGCCGCCGACTGGTCGGTCGTCCGGCCGAGCCCCAAGCCCGCGACGGACCCCGGCACGACGTTCGGGGCCGGCGCTCCGTCCGAGGAGCCGGACCGGACGGTGTCCCTCGTTCCGAAGCCCCCCGAGCCCGATCCGCCCTCCCCGGACCGCCCGCGCCTCGACCCCGCCATGGCGCCGCCCGCACGGGAACGCCGCGCCCCGGCCCGGTTCGCGGACGGCCGGCGGATGCCCGGCTACGTCGACGACCTCCAGTCGCTGCTGCCGTCCGGTCTGACCGCCGCCGAGCTCGAACAGCTCCTCGCCAGTCCCAGCACCTTCGGTCAGAGCACGGTCGTCCTGCGCGGCTTCGGCCAGGCCCTGGACGCCATCGGCCGCGAACTGGGGACGAGGCCGGACGCCCGGCCCGCGGACGGCACACAGCTGCTGGACGACATCCGCCAGACGCTCCGGGACAAGCCGAAGACGCTGGCGGACGGCGAGGGGCGCCCGTTCCCGTACGTCAACGCGGACGGCAAGGCCCGTGTCCTGTGGGTCCGAGCGCGTCACCACGGCAACTGGGCCCCGTTCGACGACGGCATCGGTGACGCGACGAAGATCGACAGCATGCACCGGGCCGCCGCGATCTTCGGGTTGACCAAGAACATGCAGGCCAACTCCCAGTACGGCCTCGGCGGGCCGATCGGTCCGGCGGGCACCGCGGCGTTCGGCGGCTTCGGCCGTCTCGCCCTGCGGTTCGGCTTCATCGACAAGGTCGGCTACACCCTGACCGACCAGCGCATGAACCAGATGGAGACCCGGACGCTGGACAAGTCGCGGGCGTACCTGGACGACATCCACTACGAGATACGCGTCACCGACTCCGCCGGGCGGGTCGTCACGGGCACCGACACCGACCCGGCCGCGCCCGCCCGGTTCGCCTTCGGCATCCGCAAGGGGCTCTCGGTGCGGCTGCCCGACAGCGTGACGAAGATGCCGGAGCCGGGCCGGATCCCCCGGACGATCGACCTGGACCGCAACTCCCAGTACCGCTTCGTCCGTACCGAGGGCTTCGGCCCCGTCGCGGCGATCCGAGACTGGGCGGCCGGACAGATCGGAGCGCTCCCCGGCAGCTCGGCCTACACCGAGCTGGACATCTTCTTCTCCGGCGACAGCTTCCAGCGGCACGGCGGCACGATGACGCGCGGCCGGATCACCACCCCGCCGCTGTTCGCCGACGACAAGAGGAAGTCACCACTGGGCGTCTTCGTGGTGGAGGAACTGATACCGCGGACGGCGGTGCTCGTCGGCGAGACCGACCAGGCCGAGATGCGGGACATCAACACCTCGACGGTCCGCAGCGAGCGGAGCCGGGCACAGGGCAGAAGCCTGCTGCTGCAAGCCGTCGCCGGCCCCGCCTTCAACTTCCACGATCCGGGCACGGCCCCCTTCGACCTGCGGCTCCAGTTCGGGCCGACCGCCCAGTACTCGTACGCGAAGACCTGGTCGGTCGGACTCGGCGCGGCCGGCACCCTCAAGTCGGCCGGACAGGTGAAGGGCCCCAGGACCGCGCTCTACCTGGTCGTGAAGTCGGTGCGGGTCCGGCGGGCCGGTGACAACGCACCGCCGACGCGCTTCCTCACCTGGAGCCTGGACCGCATGACCAGCTCCGAGGCACGGCGGCTGGCCGGATGGGACGACGGGACGTCACTCGCCCTGCGCAACGGCGCGGCCCCGCCGTACGTCCCGGCCTACCTGACCGTGGACCGCCCGCGCACCCTGGGCATGCACCGGGTGAAGGAGTTCACCTTCGACGACGGCCTGCGCACCCGTGTCACACCGGACGCGGCGGACGGCGTCGGCCGCACCCTGCTGGACGCCTTCGCCGACGGCGTGGTGGACGCCATCTCGAATCTGCGCCAAGGACTGGTGGTGCCCCTCGACCAGCTGCTGCCGCCGAACCTGCCGAAGGGCTGGCGCACTCGCTTCAACGACCTGCTGGGGCGCAAGCCCGACCAGGTTCTCCAGGCGGCCCAGAGCCTGCCCATGCCGCCCCGGTGGACCGATCCCGTCAAGTACCGGATCGCGCTCCAGAACACCCTGCAGGTCCTCGGCGTGCTGTCCCAGCAGAACGTCACCGCGAACCTGGAGGCGCTGACCACGATCGGTCTGCCGATCAGACTCACGGACCCCGACTCCGTCGGACAGACCCACTACACCGTCCGGGTGCACGGGGCGCTGACCGGGCGGCGGTACGAGGGCAAGGACGCCGACGAGGGAATGCGCTTCAGCGCCCAGGGCGTCGACCGGCTCGACGGCCAGAGCAGCGCGAAACGAGGTGTCGACCTGGGCTTCGAGGGCACCTTCTCGGGCCGCGACAACACCGTCGACGGCCTCGCGGGCCTGCCCCGGAACACACTCGGGCTGACCCTGGGCGCCCGCCGGGGATGGCAGTGGGAGGCGGAGACCGCCTTCGGGTCGACGGTCACCAACGAACCGATGTCGGTGAGCAACCAGCCCACCCACCTGTACCGCTACGACCTGTCCCTCACCGCGACCATGGGCGGCTACTGGCGGCCCCGCGGCCTGATCCGCGGCCTCGGCCTCGGACTGCCGGGACTGCTGGTCCTGGACGAGCCGGTCAACGTGCTCTTCGGCCGGACGGAGCCGGGCCGGCCGCGGGGCGTGGGCGGCGGTCCCCTGACCGGACAGGTGCTCATCGGCGTCCCCGTCCAGCACACGCCCGAGGCGGACCCGTACGCGGACGGGGCGCTCAACCCGTACCTGTCCGACGAGCCCGCCCCCACGGCCATGCCCACCGAGCGGGCCCTCGCCCTGGCGAAGGGCGACCTCGTGCTGCCCGCCGGCACCGGCACGGAACAGCCGGCCGGACGGCTCGCCGACCGCGGGACCCCGCAGTTCAAGGAGTTCCAGCAACACCCGTTCGTCATCGTGAACATGGTGCTGTCACCCACGCTGACCACGGAGGTGGACCGGGTCCTGCGGACGGCGTCGGGCAGCGCCTGGCAACTGGTGAAGGAGGGCGCCCCCACCCGGGACGCGATCGTCCGCACCTTCACGCCCCAGTACCTGGCGTCGAGCTTCGACCAGAGTTCGGGGCCGCTGGGCCTGGTGGGCAGCGGCCTGCTGGGCAAGGGCCCGTACGGCGAGCTGTGGGGAACCTTCAGGTACGCGACGACGGTCGGGAACCTGCGCGCCCTCACACCGTCGATGTCCATGGACACCGAGATGACGCTCGGCGGCACCCGTCAGGCGGCCGGCAAGACCAGCAACAGCACCGGCTTCGTCTTCGGCGGCCAACTGGTCTACTCCGTCGCCCAGAATCCGGGACACGGCCTCATGGGCGCGTACGGAATCGTCGCCAACCCCCTCTCGACGTCCCACGCGCACAGCCTCAGCGTCGTCCGCACGGTCGTCGCGGACATGAACCGCAAGGGCTTCACCCACCAGGTGCTGGTCGCCGGCGACGTGCGGCACTGGTTCGCGCTGCTCTCCAGCCGGCTGGGCACCGGCCGCATCGGAACGGCCGCGGCGGCCGGCGCCCTCGTGCCGAGCTCCCTCGCCGGAGCGGCGGGCACGGCACTGACCAGCCCGGGCGGTCTGCTGGGGCACCTGCCGGAGAAGAGCGCCCACCGGATGGGGCTGATCGACGACGGCATGGGCGACGTCCCCCGCTACACCGGCCAGGTCTGGACGCCGCAGCCCTGGATGCGCGGCGCCGCCTTCGGCACGTACGCGGTGAACGCGCTGGACCCCACGGACGTACTGCTCGCCTTCGACAAGCGGATCCGGGAACTGGGGCTCGACGACGAGAGCCGGGAACGGGTCCGGCAGCTGGTCACGGGCCGCGCCACACGGGCGCTCAAGGGGGAGATGACGACCACCGGTCCGTCGACACCGGTCACCGCCGGAGGCTGGGGCTGGGACAGCGTCCGGATCGGCAGCCGGCGGGTGCGGGCACGGGTCGAACTGATCCCCGGAACGCCCGTGTTCGACGGACTCGACCACAGCGCGGAGCTGGAGGAGAACCGGCGGGCCATCGAGACCGCCCAGCGGAACTCGGAGTCCTCGTCCGGCGCGGACCTGGGCCTCCTGACCAGCCAGATGGTGTACACCGGCAACACCCACGTCCCGGCCGCCGGACCCACGTACACCGAGGGCGGCTCGAACCGGAAGAGCGTCGCGTCGAGTCACACGGTCACCACCGTCACGATCTACCGGGCGGCGTCCACCGAACCCCACGCGGAGATCGTCACCCCGTACCGGATGCGCATCACCCTGGAGGCCGACGACACCCCCAACACCGGCGCGCCGGCCGGCCCGGCGCCGACGGAGGCGAAGCCCACGGCCCTCGACCGCTTCCGGGGCCGGCTGCGCATCGTCGAGGAGGACGACGTCGGCGCGCTGCGCGAGCACGTGCCGCTCAGCCTGATGGAGCCGGCGCGGACGGAGACGGAGGGGACCGGCACCTCCGCGGCCGCCGCCCGGCTGCTGCCCGCGCCCGACCCGGCGGCCGACCCCGCCCTGGCCGGCCCGCCCCGGCCGGTGCCGCTTCCCGGAGCGGGTGAGGGACCGACGGTCCGGGACGGGGACGGCGTCACCCGGCCGTTCACCTTCCCCGAGAACGGCATGCACCCGCGCGGCATCATCGGCATCGAGAACATCCGCATGGCCGGCGACCTCCTCCTCGCCAAGGCGTACGACGCCGGCTTCTCCCTCCGGTCCCTGGAGGCCGAGGACGGTCCCGACGCCTCCACCCTCACCGAACTCCTGCGCAGGACCAGGGAGACCGGACTGACCCGCCTCGGCACCGGCTCGGCGCAGGCGCTGGAGGACGGCACCAGCTCCACGGCGCTCACGGCGTTCTTCCCGCGCACCACCGAACCGGACGGCTACCAGGTGGCGGGACTGACCGAGAAGTCCCTCGTGGGCACCGACACCGGACGGCTGACGCTGCGCTCGGCGCCCGACTTCAGCCGCGCGCTGCTGCTGACGGTCGCCGACGGCAAGAAGCTGGAGGTGCTCAGACGGTACGGGGAGAACGCCGGCACGTCGTCGTCCGTCGAGCACAGCCAGTCCGCGAGCCTCGGCGGCGGCTTCCTGTACGACTCTGCCCACAACGCCGGCCTCAACCAGATCGGAGCCTCCGGCCCCGGCCCCAACGACCTCGACGGCGACGGAATGCCCGTCGGGGACGACCACCTGACCTCGCGCAACCTCAAGCCCCGGACCGGCCGGTCCTTCCTGTTCGCCGTCCCGGCCACCTGGACCGGCGTCGGCGACGTGCACCGCGGCATCGTGGACTCGAAGCTCGCGAACCACCTGCGGGGCACCTTCGGCAGGGCCAGGCCGGGCCCGCAGGCGATGGAGTCCGAGGCGTACGTCGTCACCTGGATCCGGGAGGACATCGCCCGGGACCTGCGGATCATCACCGACGCGAACTTCCCCGAGAGCGTCTCGAACGCGTGGGACGCGGTCGACAGCGCGAGCAAGGCGTGGGTCGACGCGGACAAGGCCTACTGGAAGAAACGGCGAGCCTCCGCCGGGCTGCGCGCGGACCTCGACGCCGCGCAGGCCGCACTCGACGAGGCCGCCGGGACCGCCCGCGCGGCGGCCCGCCCGGTCGGCCTCGCCCGGACGGGGGCCGAGGACGCGGACAACGCCCTGACCCGGGCCGAGGCCGACGCGCGCCGGGACCACGGCGACGCGGACGCGGCCGTGGCCGCCGCACAGGCCGAGGCCGACGCCTTCGCCGGGGACGAGTACGCCGCACCCGAGCACGACGGCTGGGCGGAACTCCTGCGCACCGAACAGGACGCCGCTCTGGCCCGCCTCGCCGACGCGGAAGAGACCGCCGGGCACCTGCGGAAGGCGGCCGGTCTGCGGCTGGAGACCGCGCGTACCGAGAAGACGGCGGCCGACGGGCGGCTCGACGCGGCCCTGCTGTCCGCGAGAGGGCCCGGCCGGGCCCTCGACGAGGCCACCGCCCGCCGGGACACGGCACGCGACGCCTTCGATACCCGGCGCGCCGAGCTGGCCGCCCTCAGGGACACGGCGGAGCAGGCCGCGGCGGAATACCACCGGGTACGGGCCGGGGCGGACCAGCTCACCCGCTGGCACCGGCTCGCGGCCACCGCGGAGGGCCGCCAGGAGCTGGACGGTCTCGCCGAGCCGCCCGAGGTGACCTACCAGGCCCCGCCCAAGGCGCCCGAGCCCGAGCGCCCGGCCCCGCCCCGCTACACCAGGACCGGTACCGGACCGGACACCGTCCTCACGTCACCCACGAACGAGACGTACACGCTCCACGACGTGCCGAGGGACGGTGACGCCTTCTTCCGCGCGCTCGCCCTCGGCCTCGAACGCGCCGCCCCGGGACTGCCGGCCGCGGAAGGCATCGACCTCGACGACCCACGGGCGATGACCGAGCTGCGCCGGAGGATGGCCTCCTGGCTCACCGACCACGCCGACGACGACCTGCTGGCCGCCGTCACCCCAGACCACACCGACGCCTTCAGCGCGGAGGAGATCGCCGCGGCGAACCTGGACCTCGCGGCGGGCACACCCGCCCGCCGTGAGTTCGACGCCCTCGGCGGCCTCGTCCCGCACGCCGTCGACCTGACTCCCGAGGTACGGGCCGAACTGGCGATCGCCCAGCTCCTCCGCCGGGGCGACGCCGCCTCCGAGGCCGGCTGGAACCACGCCGCGGCGGACCTGCTGCCGCTGCTCGCCGCACGGACCTTCGGCATACGCGTCACGGTGGTCGGGAGTGACGGCGCCTTCCAGGACTTCGCTCCCGGGGACCCGGCGGGCGTCGGCAGCCTCCAGGGACTCGTCGGCACGTCCGCACACTCCGGCGCACACGTGGTGCTGAGCCTCGACGACCGCCACTACCAACTGGCCCTGCCGACCGCCCGGACACCGCGGAAGGGCGCGGAGCCGCTGCCGACGGGCACGCAGTCGTCGCCGACGGGCACGCAGCCGCTGCCACCGGAGGCCTCCCAGCTCCCGGAGCCGGAGGCTCCCGAGCTCCCGGCGCCGGAGGCCGCTCAGTCCTCGGAGCCGAAGGCCCCCCAGCCCCCGGAGCCCAAGGACTCGCAGCCCCCGGAGCCCAAGGCGAAGGCCGGGCAGCCGAAGGCCCAGCCGCCGAACGTTCCGCTTCAAGGGGACGGCAAGGGAGCCTCCGAGCCGGAGAACGACAGCGGCCGGGCGAGGGGCCGCCGGGTGCCGGTGCCCGGCACGGGCGAGTGCCTCCTGTACTCCTTCATGGCCGGCGACCCCGTGCACATCCGCGGTCGCCTGGGTGGCCTCGCCGCCACCGACCGCGCCGCGTACGACCTGCTCGGGGACCCCGACGCCGTACGCGCCGAACTGCGCCGTCAGACCGCGCTCCGCGCCAGGACCGGCGAGCCACCGACCGGCCCCGCGCAGGCCGCGCTCCATGCCATGCGGTCCTACGCGGAGGACTACGTCGGCCGCAGCGCGGGACGGCTGCATCCGCAGATCGTCGGCCAGTTCCGGCAGACCGTCGCCGACGCCTTCGCCGCACGCGTCCAGGGAATGAACCGGGCCGAGATGCTCGCCCTCCTCGCCCACCACGGCGTGCGGCACGTCCCCGTCCCCGAGGCCCTCGACCCCGCCGACCTGCTGAGGCGGTACGTCGACGCCCGCGTGGCCGCGCAGCCCGCCGGCCCGGGCAGCTCCCCGCAGGACGCGCGGGCCGCCGTGGAAGCGGAGGCGGAGGACCTGAGCCCGCGCCGGATGTTCGAGCACCTCGAGCGGCACGGCCTGCTGCCGACGCCCGACGACCTCCACGACAGCGCACTGGGCCGTCTGCTCAGCACCGCCTACACACAGAGCGCCGCGCCGCTGGACGACACGGAACTGCCCACGCTCCTGGACGCCGTCGTCAACTGGGAGCAGCGCTGGGGCACGCCGGCGGGGGAGGTCTTCCTGCCCCTACTGGCGCACGCGTTCGACCTGCGGGTCGACGTGGTGCGGTCGCTCCCGTCGGGTGTCCGACGGGTCAGCGGCGCCGGGCCCGACAACGCCACGCGGCAGACGGAGGTCTACTACGACGGCAGCGGCCACTACGACGGCAGCGACGCGGGAGCCCGCGACCGGTTCGGCGACCCGGTCCTCCCGAAGCGGATCAAGGACGAGGAACGCGACCGGGACGGCGACGTACGGCTCAACCCCCTGTGGGTGCCGTTGGACGAGGTCGATCCGGACCTGCTGATCACCGGCAACCGGGACGCGGTGTGGCTGTACACGGTCACCGAGGACGGGCGGGTGATCCTCGGCACGGAGGACCTGAGCGGGGTCGTCACACCGGAGCAGTTCGACGCGCTGCTGGCGGGGATGCGGGAGAAGGACCCCGCTCTGACGGCCGAGTCGCTGCGCAGGACGCTGGACGGGCTGGGCCACACCGGCATCGCCGCCGGTTTCGCCGACGCCGGCGGGGGGACGGCCGGCCGGACGCTGCCCGGCCGCAGTCGGGTGTCCGGTGAGTTCCGCTGGAGCGCGAAGCTGCGTTCCTGGGTGGTGAACGACAAGTCGGGCCGTTACATGAGCGAGTCGGTCCGCCCGGACCTGAACGCCGCGGAAGCCGCCGACTGGCTGACCAACGTGGCGGGCCTGTTCAGCGCCAGGCTGGGCGTCGTCGTCCGGACCGACCAGGTGAAGACCGCCGCGACCGTCCCCGCACCCCCGCCTCCGCCCGAGCCCGCCCCCGAGCCGCCGAAGACACGGTCGATGGCACTGGGCCCCGAGGACCACGACCCGGTCCACCCGGCACCCCGGTCGGAGCCCGACGCCGAAGACGACCCGCTCGATGTCGGTGTCGGTGTCGACGCCGACGCCGAGACCGAGGCCGAGGACATGGCGGTGTCGGACGACGACGGACCCGCCGAGCCCGCCCCGACGCTGCCCCCGTCCCGGTCCCGGGTCGCCTTCGAACATCGCCACCGGGACGTCACCGATCCGGACCAGCGGCGGCAGCTCGCCGACCTGGCCGAGCAGATCGTGCTGTCCGGCCTGCGCGACCTCCGGGCCGGTCTCCGGCTCCCCGCGATCACGGTCACCGGTTACGGCAACGGCCCGCGCTTCGCCCTGTCCGGTGACGCCGTCGAGCACGCCGAGACGGTCGGCCGGCAGCGTGCGGACGCCGTGCGAGACCTCCTCCTCGACGAGATCCGGCGTCAGCTGGAGCTCAGCGAGCGGGCCGTGCGCAACGTCGCGGAAGTACGCGGCGGCACGGTACGGGCCGAGGACTTCCCGATCACCACGGAGAGCGGCGGCCGGGACATCGGCGCCGTCGGCCCGGTCGACGGCGCCACCGGGCGGGCGGCACGGCGACAGGCGGTCATCACGGTCGACCGTTCCCCCTTGTCCGAGGCGGCCGCCCGGCTGGCGGAACTGAGCCCGGAGGACTTCGGCCAGGCGGACTACTTCACCGGACCGGACCGGCTCGCCACGAACCTCCTGCACCTCGACGACAACCCCGAAGACGACCCCGACTCGGACAGCGACTCGGACAGCGACGCCGACAGCGACTCGGACGGTGAGTCCACGGACTCCGCCCCCGCACCGGTGCGCTTCGACGTCGACGACCTGTCGAACCGTGTACGCGCGCTGTACGAGCTGGTGGACGAGGCGATGGCAGCCGGCCGGGCGACCGGCCGGGCGGCGCTGACCGCGTACCACCTGGGCAGACGGGGCCTGCTGTCCGACGCCACCCGTCTGACCGCCCCGGACGGCACCCCGCTGGGCCGGAACTGGACGGGCCGGCCCGCCCGGGACACGGACGTCTCCTCGTACGACGTGGTGGACGGCGACGGCCGGGACCCCCAGCCGTCGCCGTGGACCCGACGGCCCGACGCTCCCGTCCCGTACGTGATCGGAACGAAGGACGGCGACCACACGAAGGTCAGGCTGGTCCTGCCGGACGGCAGCAAGCGGTGGTGGCTGTCGCCGGAGGAGTTCGCCGAACTGCTGGCGCTGGACGAGGAGCTGGCGGGCCGGGACGACACCGCCGAGGTGGTGCTCGTCTCGCCGAACGCCGGAGCCATGGGACTGGACCTGCCGCGCAGGGCCGCGGCCCGGACGCGCAGGACGCTGTGGTCGCACAGCGGCGAGGTCGCCCTGAAACCGCACCCCGACACCGGCCGGCACCGTATGGAGGTGACCGACGACCGTGCTCTCGACGACGAGTCGACGGGCGAGCCGATGGGCGAGCCGATGGGGGAGTGGATCGCCAGCGAGCCCGACGACCTGGGACCGGACGAGGGACGGCCGGAACCCGGGGAGGACATCCTGCGCACGATCGACGGGCGAACCCTCCGGGACGCGGACGTCAGGTCGGTCACGCTCACCGACGAGGGCCGGCCCGTCGGCCGTGCGGTGGTCAACGGCTCGGACCTGCTCCGGCGCGAACCGTGGCTCCAGGCACTGACCCGGTCGACGGAGTGGTCCGCCTACGACCCGGTCACCGGTGAGCCGGTCGGCAGTCCCCGGCCGGTGCCGTGGAAGGGCCGAAAGCCCTACTTCTTCGTGGTCCACGGCCTGCCGGGGCAGACCCTCATGGTCGAGAACATGTTCCAGAACAACGTTCCGGTCCGGGGTGCGGAAACCGGCGGCTACCTCCGACGGCGCCGCAGCGTGACCCGACTGGACCAGGACACCCCCATCGTGTTCCTGTCCTGCTGGGGCAGCGGACCGGAGGGGCACACCGCCGCCGACCTGAAGCGCAGCCGCCCGTTCGTCCCCGACCCGCTCGCCGTCTCGTCGGCCGCCCAGGACGTCTCCAACGTGACACGGCGCGACGTGTACGCCCCGAACAGGGAGCACTGGAGCCGCTACGCGAACGGGAAGCTGTACGACCACGGCATCGCCACCACCCCGGCCAACGACCCGGTGGACATGGTGAAGCTGCGCCCCGAACCGACCCCGGACGAACTCGACACCCTGGCCGCGCAGGCCGGCCTGGAGACGTCCCCGGACTTCACTCCGGCCATGGCCCGGGACACCGCACTGCGACTGGTCCGCGCCCTCCGGTCGACGTTCGGCACGGACGTGGAGCACGACAAGGACGACCCGGCCGGCACGTACCGCCGGCTGCTGCGCGGCATCGGCGCCCTGGAGGTCATGCGCCGCGGGGACGGCAACCTGCGGAAGTACGGGGAGCTGACGCTCGACCTGCTCGACCGGGTCACCCGAGCGCACCACGGCCTGACGACCGCCCCCGGCACCCGGCCCGCGCCGCCGGACCCCGACGACGTACGGACGACGCTGGAAGCCGCGTCGGCGCGCCTGGCCGCCGACCCGCGGTCCGCGCTGCCCGGCTTCGTCCCCCTGCCCTCCGTGGACCGGGCCCGCGACCTCCTCGGCCACCACGATCCGGACCGGTGGACCCGCCAGGTGCTGGGACTGCGCACGTCGGCGCCCGTCACCGCGACCGACCGGCAGCACGCGCTGTGGGCGACGGTCCAGGCCGTGGAGAGCGTGGAGAACCACCCCGACCCCGACGCCCTGACGACGAAGGCGCTCCACCTGCCCACCGGCGACAACCCGAGGGACGAGGCCCTGCGGGCGGACCTCCTCCTGCTGGCGGCCACGACGGCGGCCCTCGGCCGCGACGCCCACGACCCCACCGTGCTCGCCGCGTACGACCTCGAACGCCACGGCGCGCTCGACGACCGCACCCTCATCACGTCCGTGAACGGCACGAGCGCCGGCCGCAGCTGGACGGGGAAGCCCGCACCCGGCCGCCTCTGGGCGGACCGCTACGTGATCTCACCCGACGGCGGCCTGAGCGACAGCCGGGGGTCCCTGGCACCCTGGCACCGGAAGGGCGCCGGGAAGAACACCCATCCCGGGGGATACGTACTGGACATGAGCGGCACCAACCCGGGACAGGTCGACATGCCCTGGCCGGACGGCACCACCCGCCCGGTGCCCTACGAGGAGATCGCCGAACTGCTCTCCCACGATCCCGTCCTGGCACGGCTGGACCGGGACGTCACGGTCGTCCCCGTCGGGGCGGCGCCGGGGGACGCCGGCCTGGCCGGGGCGATCGCCGCCCGGACAGGCGCCGCCCGGACGGTGTGGCTGCCGACGAGGCCCCTCCGGCTCCTCGACCGGCGGCCGGCGGTGAACGAGACCCTCCTCGTGATCACCGCGCCCCAGGACGACACGGGAGCCCACTGGTCGCAGACCCGTCCGCCCGCGCCCGCACCCACGGCCCAGCCCTCCGGACCCGCCCCCGAGGTCATCACGGCCGGCGACGGCACCCCGCCCCAGGCGCCGCCGTCCGAGGACGCCCGGCGCCACTGGATCGCCGGCCAGGTGAGCGCGGAGGACCTGCCCGGCACCCCGCCGGGGTTCACCGGCGCCGAGATCGTCACCCTGGACGAACTGCGGGACGCCGGCATCGAGGTCACCCCCGGAATGGACGTCGAGGCGCAACTCGGTGGCGGGGTGCGGGGCAGCGGACTGGCGCCGCTCGACCAGGTGCGGCTGCTGCTGGCACGCCCCGGCCCGTGGCCGGACGCCCTCGACGCCGTAGCGGCCACCGTGTCGCGCCGGATCTGGCGCTCGGCGTTCACGGCCTTCGGAAGCGCGACCCCGGACCCGAACGCCGCCCGGGCGTGGGACACGGCACTCGGACTGGTACTGCCGGACGGCGAACCGGACTCCGTGCTCGCGGACTGGCGGTACGCCGGGGAGGCGTACCGCGACGCGGTGCGCCGGCTCGCCGTCCTCCTGGCGGCGGACGGAACGGACCCCAGGACGGCCGGGCGCCTCGCCGCCCGGCTGCGGGAGAGTCTCGGCCTGCCGCCCCTCGGGACCGGCGGTCCGGGGGACCGGTGGACGAAGCAGGCGGACGAGTGGAGAACAAGGTGGCAGTGAACGAGGCGAACGAGCGGAGCGCGGCGGCGATGCCCACGCCCCCCGCGGACATCGTCGGGGCCGCACGGCTCGCGCCGGAGCACTGGATCAGCATGATCGACCCCGGCTGGGACGGCGAGGGCCTGCCGCCCGACCGGGTCGTGGTCGGCCGCTGGCGCACGGGAACGACCGGCGAGATCGAGGAGTGGGAGGACAACGAGGCGTACCGCCCGTCCCCGGAATCGCTCGGCTGGCCCGAACCCACCGACGACGTCGACGCGGCGCTCCAGCTCGCCGTCACCGGTTACGGACCGGCCGACGACGTCCTGCGGGCTCTGGCCGCCGCCGAGGTGGCGGTGCTGACCCTGCCGGACGGTGCGCCCGTGACCGCCGCCGTGGCGGACGGCGGACTCGTGGTCCCGGTCTTCACCGCCTCCCCCCACCTCGACCGCGTCGGCGGCTTCGCCTTCGACGTCGTCACCGCCCCGGCCCTCCTGGACCGCCTGCCGCCCGGCCACGCGCTCTACGTCAACCCGGCCGGCCCAGCGGGTGGCGTGCTGGAGCCCGACCAGCTCAGGGCACGTCTCTCCCGGACACCCGATGACGCTCCCCACGAGCCCGCCCCGGGCCCGTCCCCTCGTACATGACCGGCATGCCCGCGCCGGTCTCCTCCGTCATTGCGACGACCTTGTCCAGGGACACCTGGTGCGAGCCGTCGCCGCGGGCCCTCGGCTCCGGTTGTCGCTTCCGGCACGGGCCGCGAGGTAGAAATTGAGCCATGGAAGGAATGCGGTCATTCCGCCCGAACCGACGGTCGAGAGGCCGCTCTGACCAACGCGGGACCGACGGCCCGCGTCGCGGTTCGTGGCCGGGGCCGCGCTCACTGCTCAGCCTGCGCACCACGGCGGGGCAGGCGTTCCTGTTGCAGGTCGTTGCCGTGTTGTTGCTGGTCGGAGCCGCGGTGACAGCCTTGGTGATCCAGGCCGACGGCGACAGCGAGAGAGAAGCCGAGCGCATGTCGGTGACAGCGGCCGAGTCCTTCGCGAACGCTCCGGGCACGGCCGAGGCACTGAGCGCGCCGAATCCGTCATCCGTCCTCCAGCCGCGAGCCGAAGCGGCCCGTCAAAGGGCGGGCGTGGACTTCGTGGTGGTCATGGACACCGAGGGGGTCCGCCTCACCTACCCCGACCCGAAGCAGATCGGGAAGAAGTTCGTCGGCACCATCGGCCCCGCACTGGAAGGCCGCACCGTCGTCGAGCGGGCGGGCGGACCGTCGCTGCCCGCCGGCGCAGGAGAGGCCGTGCAGGCCGTGGTCCCGGTGACCGGTGCCGACGGCTCCGTGGTCGGCCTGGTGTCCGCCGGGATCACGGTGGAGAACGTGGGTGACATGGTCGAACGGCAGCTGCCGATCATCCTCGCCACCGGCGTGGCCGCGCTCGTGCTGTCCACCGCGGGGGCGGCACTGGTGTCGAGCCGGCTGTGGAGGCAGACCCACGGCATGGGCCCGGCGGAGATGACCCGGATGTACGAGCACCACGACGCGGTGCTGCACGCCGTGCGGGAGGGCGTACTGATCACCGGGGCGGAAGGGCGAGTGCTGCTGGCCAATGACGAGGCACGACGTCTGCTGGGCCTCCCGGCGGACGCGGAGCGGCGCCGGACGGCGGACCTGGGGCTGGACGACGAGATGACGCGGTTGCTGGCGTCGGACGAGCCGGTCACGGACGCGGTGCGGCTGGTCGGGGACCGGCCGCTGGCGGTGAACAAACGGTCCACGGCCCCGTACGGGGGCCGGGCGGGCAGCGTGGTGACGCTGCGGGACACCACGGAGCTGGCCACCGTGACGGGGCGGGCGGAGGTCGCGCTGGAGCGGCTGAAGCTGCTGTACGACGCGGGGGCACGGATGGGTACCACACTGGATGTGACGCGTACCGCTCAAGAACTGGCGGAGGTGTCCGTGCCGAAGTTCGCCGACGTCGTCACCGTGGAGCTGTGGGATTCCGTCCGGCGGGGTGAGGAGCCGCCGGACGCGGGCACCCTGCTGCGTCGTACCGTCGTCCACGGCCGGAACGGCGACTACGGCCTCTCGCCCGTCGGCGAGCTGATCCGCTTCCCGCCCGACGGCCCCGGCGCCGCCGCGGTGGACAGCTGCCGGGCGGTCCTGGAGGCGGATCTCAGGACGTCCGACGGCTGGCGGGCACAGAACCCCGAGCGGGGGCGGCGGGTACTGGAACGGGGAGTCCACTCCCTCGTCGTGGCGCCGATGCGGGCGCGGGAGGTCTTGCTGGGAGTAGCGCATTTCTGGCGCGCGGACGCCTCCGCGCCGTTCGAGGAGGAGGACAAGTCCTTCGCCGAGGAGCTGACCGCCCGAGCCGCGATCGCCATCGACAACGCCCGCCGCTACACACGCGAGCACGCCATGGCCGTCACCCTGCAGCGCAGCCTCCTGCCCCGCGGCACGCCCGAACAGAACGCTCTGGAGGCGGCCCACCGGTACCTCCCGGCCCGGGCGGGGGTGGGTGGCGACTGGTTCGACGTCATCCCCCTGTCCGGCGCCCGTGTGGCACTGGTGGTCGGCGACGTCGTCGGCCACGGCCTGCACGCCGCGGCCACCATGGGCCGGCTCCGGACCGCCGTGTACAACTTCTCCACCCTGGACATGCCGCCCGAGGAACTGCTGAGCCATCTGGACGAACTGGTGGCCCACATCGACGCCCACGAGGCCGCCGCCGAAGAGCAGGACGGGCAGGAGATCACCGGGGCCACGTGCCTGTACGCCGTCTACGATCCCGTCTCCGGTCAGGTGACCGCCGCCACCGCCGGCCACCCGGGGCCCGCGGTCGTCCGGCCCGACGGGACCGTGACCTTCCCCCATCTGCCGGTCTCCCCACCGCTGGGGCTGGGTGCGACCCTCCCCTTCGAGGCCGCGGAGCTGACACTGCCCGAGGGCTCGAAACTCGTGCTGTACACCGACGGACTGATCCACGACCGGAACCGCTACCGCGACCCGGACACCGGGCTGGAGGCACTGCGTGCCGCCCTGACGGGAGCCGGCCGTACCCCGGAGGCCACCTGCACGGCGGTGATCGAGGCCATGCTGCCCGCTCAGCCGAGCGACGACATCGCGTTGCTCGTGGCCCGCACGCGGCGCCTCGACCCCTCGGACTTCGCCGAGTGGGACGTGGCCCGCGATCCCGCGGCGGTGGCGCCGGTCCGGGCCGCCTGCGCCCGGCAACTGGCCGACTGGGGTCTGCGCGACACCAGCTTCACCACCGAGCTGATCCTCAGCGAGCTCATCACCAATGCCATTCGCTACGGCGGCGACCCGATCACCGTGCGACTGCTGTACGACCGGAGCCTGATCTGCGAGGTGTCCGACGGCAGCAGCACCTCACCCCGCCTGCGCCGGGCGAAGACCACCGACGAGGGCGGCCGTGGCCTGTTCCTCGTCGCCCAGTACGCCGAACGCTGGGGCACCCGCTACGTCCCCGCGGGCAAGGTCATCTGGACCGAGCAATCCCTTCACGGCGGTGCGGCGGAACCCGGTGACCCCGGCGCCGTCCCGCTCGACCTGTGGAACGACGAAGCCCTCTGACGGGGACGTGCCCGGGCCGCAGGCCGCAGCCCGGAGCCCGTGGGCGGGAAACGCCTGCCCGGTCCGGGCCGACCCGCCGGCCGCCGGGCCGGAGCCCGCGGGGGCGGCCCAATGCGCCGGTCCGCGCCGCTCCGTGCCACCCGTGCCTCCGATTCATTCCATCGGGGCCGAAGGGGCCGATTCCGGGCGACGGACGGTTCTCCTCTTCGACGATGAGGGCGGCGACCGGCGCGCGAGCGACCACGACCCGGTGCTCCCGGCGAGTCGCACGGTCCGCGGTCCGGGTGAAATGAGAAGAGGGCAGGGGGACGGCATGCGTCTGACTCCGCACGAGGGGCAGCGCCCGCTGGATCACATGGCGGCGGACGCCGCACGGCGGTGGCGAGAACGCGCGGCGCTGCCGGACCACTCCGAGGCCATGGCGCCGACGGCCCTCGGCGCGGCGCACCGGCCGCGTGGATGAGGGCGTCGACCATGCCTCGCTACTCAATCGCCGGCAAGACCGTGCTCATCACCGGCGCCGCCGGCGGCATCGGCACAGCCTGTGCCCGGGCCCTGCGGGCCCGGGGCGCGAACCTCGTGCTGGCCGGCCGCACCGCTTCCTCGGTCGCGGCGCTGGCGCGCGAACTGGGGGAAGAGGGAACGCTGCCCCTGAGCGTGGACGTGACGGACCGGGCGGCACTGGACGACGTGGTGGCCCGTACCGTGGACCGCTTCGGCAGGCTCGACGTCGTCTTCGCCAACGCGGGCATCGCCCCGGCGCGTCCCGCCACGGTCGCCACCGTCGATCCCGCGACGTTCGAGCGCGTGATCGAGGTGAATCTCCTGGGTGTCTGGCGTACCGCGCGGGCGGCGCTGCCCCAGATCCGCGCGCATCGCGGTCACGTCCTGGTCAACGCGTCCGTCTACGCCTACGTCAACGGCGTCGTGAACTGCGCCTACGCGGCCTCCAAAGCCGCGGTCGAGCAGTTCGCCCGGGCTCTGCGGGTCGAGCTGAGCACGCATGGGGCCACCGCCGGTGTCCTCTACCCGGGATGGGTGGAGACCGAGATGACCCGACCGGCCTTCGGCGGCGACGATCTGGCCACGAGGATGCGCGAAGCCGGCTTCCCCCGTGCCCTCGCCGCGCCGATTCCCGCGGAAGCCGTCGCACTCCGTGTGGTGCAGGGAATCGAACGACGTACCGCGAGCATCACGGTGCCCCGTCGCTGGCAGCCCGTCGGGATCCTGCGCGGCGTGGTCAACCCCCTCTGCGACCGCCTCCTGATCCGCAACACCGGCTTCCGGTCGATCCTGCGAGCGCTCGAGAACGGAGCGTCCGCGAGCCCTCCGCACCCACCGGCTCCGACGCCGGGACCGCCGCACGCCGGCTCCCCCGCCGCGCCGGCGCCCCCCGAACCGGAGTGAGTACCCATGTCCTCCGGAACGGCCGGCACACGCGCGAGGGCACGGCGCCCGCGGTGGCCGGCCGCACAGGGCGCGGGGCAGGCCCCGACCCGGCAGACGACGCGTAGCAAGCATCCGGCCATCCGAAGGGACGGTGCGGCCGATGTCCGACAAGGCGACCGC
The DNA here is from genome assembly GCF_055603605.1 of Streptomyces sp. NPDC037271. NCBI lineage: Bacteria > Bacillati > Actinomycetota > Actinomycetes > Kitasatosporales > Streptomycetaceae > Streptomyces > Streptomyces sp. NPDC037271. Next base: position 139,487 of record NZ_JBVJVN010000018.1, on the reverse strand, counting down.
CGCGAGCGGGTCCGCGAACGGCGCGACGCCGCCGGCACGCCGCTCCACCGCGCGCCTCGGCGCCCGCGTCAGGGCCTCCTTCGGCTCCGCCGAGCGCCCCGCCCCTCCCCGCCCGGTGCCGCCCGCGGACGAGGACGCGGTCAAGAAGGGAGCAGCGCGGCTGGGCGCGGTGGCAAGGTGGTCGTTCCGGCACTGCTGGGTCGTGCTCGGCTCGACGGCCTGCCTGCTCACACTGTGCGCCCTCGTCGGCCTGAGCGAAGGCACCCAGTGGTCCAACGGCGGATACAGTGCTGACGGCACGGCCGCCCGGCGCGCCGAGAAGGCCGCCCGGCAGTTCGCCGCCGGCACGCCGGACCTCATCCTCTACGCCCGGTCCGACCGCTCGGTCGACGCCCCCGAGGTGGCGGAGCAGGGACGGCGGCTGACCGAACGCGCCGCCCGGTCCCCGGGGGTCGCGTCGGCACTGTCGTACTGGAGCACCGGGCTGGACCCCCTCCGCGCGTCCCACGAACGCGGCGCCCTGGTGCGTATCGACCTCGAAGGCGGCGAGTCCGGGGCCGCCCGCACCGCACGCACCCTGGTGCCAACCCTGCGCTCCGCAGCCCCGGAACTGACCCTGTCGGTGAGCGGTCCCGCCTGGGTCAACGTCACCGCCACCGACCAGGCGGAGCGCGACCTGCTCCACTCGGAACTGTTCAACCTGCCCGTGACGTTCCTGGTCCTGGTGCTGGCCTTCGGCTCCCTGGGCGCCACGCTCGTACCCCTGGCGATCGGTGCGACCGCGATGTCGGGAGCCGTGGCCCTGCTGGCGGTCGCGACCAGACTCACACCGGTCTCGGTCTTCGCCGTCAACCTCAGCTGCGCCCTCGGCTTCGGCCTCGCCGTCGACTACGCCCTGTTCACCCTCTCGCGCTACCGCGAGGAGCGGAACCGCGGCCTGGGTCCGGAGGACGCGGTGGGGCGGGCGATGTCCACCACCGGCCGGGCCGTGATGTTCTGCGCCCTGACCATGGCCTGGTGCATGGCGGCGCTGCTCGTGTTCCCCCTGGGGCTGATCCGTTCGCTGGCGATCGCGTCGCTCGTGGTCGTCGCGTTCTGCGCGGCGGGCACCCTGTTCCTGATTCCCGCCCTGGTGGCCGCCCTGGGCGGCCGGCTCGACCGGTCGCACACGTCCCGCCGTCCGCCGTGGAGCCGTCCCTCCACCGACCCCTCGGTGAGTCCGGCGTGGCGCCGGGTCGCGCTCACGGTGACCCGACGACCGGTGCTGTGGGCGATGGCCGGGTCCGCCCTGCTGCTCGGGCTGGCCGTGCCCGTCACCGGGCTCCGGCCCGCCCTGATGGACGAGTCCGTCCTGCCGGCCCATGCCGAGGCGCGGACCGCCGCCGGGGAGGTCCGCGCGGACTTCCCCCACCCGCCCGACCGGCAACTGTCCGTGGTGCTGCCTCGAACGGACCCGGTGGCCCGGGCGGCCGAGCTGGACGCCTACGCGCGACGTCTGGCGGCACTGCCCGGTGCCGCCCGGGTGAGCACCGCGGCGGGGGACTACACCCACGGCAGGCTCACCGGGGCACGGCACGGCGGGGCGGCCCGGCAGCGCGGGACGCTGGTGGTGGTGTTCGCGGCGGAACCCGTCCAGTCGAGGAGCACCGCGGCACTCGTCGACGCGGTGCGCGGTACTCCGGCGCCGGGGCCCGCGCAGGTCGCGGGGACCGCCGCCCATCTCGCCGACACCCGGAAGGCCGTGACGGCCGCGCTGCCCTGGTGGTCGACGCTGATGCTCAGCGGTGTGTTCGGCATGCTGCTCCTCTTCACCAGAAGCCTGTTCGTCGCGCTCAAGGCCGCGCTCCTGGGCGCTCTGGCCATCGGTGCGGCGCTCGGACTGATGGTCCTGCTCTTCCAGCGGTGGCAGGTCCTCGGACCGCCGGCCGGAGGGGGCGAGGGCGTACTGGAGATCACCATGCCGCTGCTCGCCGCCGCCCTGGCGTTCGGCCTCTGCGTGGACTACGAGGTCCTCCTCGTCTCCCGGATGGCGGAGGAATGGCGCCGGACCCGCCGCAACACCGCCTCCATCGTGTTCGGCGTCGAACACACCGGGCGGCTGTTCACCGCCGCCGCGCTGGTCGTCGCCGTCAGCATGGGCGCCCTGATGCTGTCCCAGGTCAGCCTCCTGGTGGTCCTCGGCGCCACGATGGCCGCGATCGTCGTCCTCGACGCCACCGTCGTGCGGGGCGTCCTCGTCCCGGCGGTGATGCAGATGGCCGGCGGGGCCAACTGGTGGACGCCGACGCTGCGCCGGCGCACCGCCCCCGCGGGCCGGCCCGCCGAGGCGGAGACAGGGTGACCGCCGCCCGGATCCGGACGGCATCCCTCCTGCCTGCCTGCCGACCTACTGACTGACCGGCCTACCGACCTACCGACAATCATCGTGAGGAGCTCCATGACCGAGCTGGCTCAAGCCGTCGCCGTGATCGGCACCGCCTGCCGACTTCCGGGTGGCATCAGTGACCTGGCCGGACTCTGGACCGCCTTGGTCAAGGGAGACGACCTGGTCGGGGAAGTCCCACCGGACCGGTTCGACGCGGCGGACTTCCTGGACGGGGGCCGGCGCGGGCCCGGACGCTCCTACACCGTGGCCGGCGGCTTCCTGCCGGACGTCCCGGGCTTCGACTGCGAGTACTTCCGCGGCATCTCCCCGCGAGAAGCGCAGCACATGGACCCGCAGCAGCGGATGCTGCTGGAACTGGCGGTCGAGGCGCTGGACGACGCGGGTGTGGACCCGGCGACCTGCGCGGGGACCGACGGCGCGGTCTTCGTCGGCTGCTCCAGCCACGACTTCGGCCGTCTCGCGCAGGCCGGGCCCGGCAGGGGCGACGTCCACTCGATGACGGGCGTCGCCCTGGCCAACACCGCCAACCGCATCTCGCACCTGCTGGACTGGCACGGGGAGAGCTTCGCGCTCGACACGGCCTGCTCCTCGGCGCTCACCGCGGTCCACCGGGCGTACGAGCACCTGTGCGCCGGCCGCACCCGGCTGGCCCTCGCGGGCGGCGTCAACATCCTCCTGGACCCCCGCGTGTTCGCCGGGTTCTCCGCCGCGTCGATGCTGTCGCCCACCGGCCGGTGCCGGGCCTTCTCGGCGGACGCGGACGGCTACGTCCGCTCCGAGGGCGGCGGCCTGCTGCTGCTCAAACGGCTGCCCGACGCCCTGGCCGACGGCGACCGCGTCCACGCGGTCATCCTCGGCAGCGGTGCCAACAACGACGGCCGCACCCCGGGCATCGCCCTGCCGAACGGGACGGCGCAGCAGAGCCTGCTGACGACCACCTACGCCGCGGCCTCGGTGCACCCGGACCGTCTCGTCTACGTCGAAGCCCACGGAACCGGCACCGCGATCGGCGACCCCATCGAGTGCGAGGCCATCGGCCGCGCACTCGGGACCCGGCGTACCGTCGGCCCGCTGCCCATCGGCTCGGTGAAGACCAATCTGGGGCACCTGGAACCGGCCTCCGGAGTGCCCGGCCTGCTGAAGGCCATCCTGGTGCTGCGGCACGGCCTGGTGCCGCCCACCCTGCACGCCCAGCCGCTGAACCCGCGCATCGGCTTCCAGGACCTCAACCTGAGCCCCACCGTCCGGCCGCACCGCGTGGAGGTGTCCCCCGACGCGGTGGTCGGCGTCAACTCGTTCGGCTTCGGCGGGGCCAACGCGCATGTGCTGCTGGGCCCCGCCCCGGCCGTTCCCGGCCCTCGGGCGGCGGCCTGCGGCCCACTGCCCGTCATGGTGACCGCCCGGGGCCCAGGCGCCCTCACCGAGGCGTGCGGCCGGCTGGCCGAGCGACTCGAGGAAGCCGACGCGAGCACCTTCTACGGCGTCGCCCACACCACGACGCGGCGGCGGGCCCGGCACGACCACCGCACCGTGGTGCTGGCCGAGAACGGACAGGAGGCGGCGTCCGCCCTGACGGCAGCCGCCCACGGAGAACGTCCGGCGCCGGGCTCGGCCACGGCCAGAGCGGTGGCGCACGGCCGTGTGGCGTTCGCCTTCTCCGGGAACGGGTCGCAGTGGCCCGGCATGGGAGCCGAGCTGCTGCGCACCGAGCCGGCCTTCCGGCGGGCCGTGGAGGACGTCGCCGGCGTACTCGACGGACTGCTGGGATGGTCCGTCGTCGACGCGCTGGCGGCGGGCGACGCGGGGCGGCTGAAGTCCACCGAAGTGGCCCAGCCGTTGCTGTTCGCCTACCAGCTCGGTGTCGTCGAGGCACTGCGCGCACACGGTGTGCGGCCGCGGGCCGTCGTCGGTCACAGCGTCGGCGAGATCGCCGCGGCCTGCGTGGCCGGAGCGCTCGACCTGGAGTCCGCCGCCCGCGTGGTCGCCGCACGCAGCCGGGCCCAGGAAGCCACGGCCGGCACGGGGCGCATGGCGGCCGTCGGACTGGCCGAGGAAGAACTGGCGGCCGAGCTCGCCGCGTACGACGGCCGGCTCGAACTGGCCGGGGTCAACAGCAGGACCGACACCACGGTCGCCGGACCGGGCGCCGACGTGGCACTCCTCAGCCGGTCCGTGCAGGAGCGCGGCGTGTTCGCCCGCGAGCTGGACCTCGACTACGCCTTTCACAGCGCCGCCATGGACCCCATCAGGGAGCCCCTGCTCACCGGCCTGGCCGGTCTCCCGTCCACCGAACCCACGATGCCGTACGCCTCCACGGTGACCGGCCGCCTCTGGGACGCCGGCCCGCTGGACGCCGAGTACTGGTGGCGGAACGTCCGCGAGCCCGTGCGGTTCGCCCCCGCCGTCGAGGCGCTGGCCGCCGAGGGCTTCGACGTCTTCGTCGAGATCGGTCCGCACTCCGTGCTCGGCCCCTACCTGCGCCGGCTGACCCAGGGCGGCACCTCGCCCGCCGCGGTGGTGAGAACCGGCTCCCGGCGCGCCGACGGCCCGGCGGCCCTCAGAGGAACCGTCGCCCACCTGCTGGCCGCCGGAGCCGACGTCGACACCGACGTGCACTTCCCCCGGCCGGCACCACCGGTGGAACTGCCCGCCTACCCGTGGCAGCGGGAGCGGTACTGGGAGGCCGAGCCCGGCTGGTGGTCCGGCATCGCCAGCGACGGTGTACCCCTGCACCCGCTGCTCGGGCAGCGTGCCGTCACGGCCGGACCCGCCTGGCACGGCGTGCTGAGCACGGTACGCAGCCCATGGCTGTCCGAGCACCGGATCGGCCGGACCACCGTGCTGCCGGCCACCGGACACCTCGAAGCCGCACTCGCCGCCGGTCGTCACCACCTCGACACGACCGCGCTGGAAGTCACCGACCTCTCGATCACCAGCGCCTGCCTCCTGCCCGGCGAGGACAGCACCGACGACCTGCTCCTCCAGACCGGTCTGGACCCGCGGACCGGGACCGTGACCATCGCCGGCCGCACCGGACCGGACGCGCCCTGGCAGCACCACGCGCAGGGACGGGTGCGCCGCCTCCTGCGCCCGGCGCCCGCCCCCCTCGACCTGGCCGCGCTGCGCGCCCGGCTCCACCCCGACCCCGTACCCGCCGACGCGCACTACCGGGGCCTGGCCGCCAGCGGCATCACGCACGGCCCGGCCTTCCAGGTCCTCACCGAGTTCCGGCTCGGCGAGGGGGAACTGCTGGCCTCCTACCGCACCGGCCAGAGCACCGACGGCTACCTCGCCCACCCGGTGATCACCGACGGTGCCCTCCAGGCCGGAGCCCCGCTGCTGGCCGCACTGACGGGCGACGCGCTCTTCCTGCCCGCCGAGCTGACGGCCGTGCGCCTGTGGCACCCGCCGGCGTCCGAGGGCCACCTGCACCTGCGGCTCGTCCGGGCGAGCGGCCGGGAAGCCGTCTGGGACGTGTCGCTGACGGACCGGGACGGCCGGGTCCACATGGAACTGGAAGGCTGCCGGCTGCGTCGGTTCGACCTGCACGACGGCACCCCCGCCGCGTTGCGGGAACTCGTCCTCCGCGCGGCGCCACGGGGCGGCGCCGCGCCGGTGCGGCTGCCCGCTCCCGCCGAGCTGATGACACGGACGGCCCCCGCCCGCGCGCGCCTGCGCGACAGCATCGACGACCACTACGAGCAGGTGACGGCCCGGACCGGAGAGATCGCGGCACTGTTCGCCCGCCGTGCCGTCGAGACGCTCCTCCCGGGCAGGCCCGACTTCGGCCTCGACGACCTGTGCGAAGCCGGCGCGCTGCCGGAATACCGGCCCTACCTCCGCCGGCTGGCCACGACCATGTGCGCGTTCGGCCTCGCCGAGCGGACCACCCGTGACCACTGGCGGCTGACCGGACAGGACACCGCCACCGGCCCCCTGGACCGGATCCGCCCCCTGCTCGCGGACCTGCCCGACGCGCTGACCCTGACCCTGCCGGGTCTCCGCTGCGGGCTGCGACTCGCCCGCCTGCTGCGCGGAGAGGACGACCCCCGCGAGGTCCTCTTCGGCGAGGCCGACCAGCACTTCCTCACCCAGCTCTACGGCAACGCACCCCACCTGCGCCTGCACAACGCCTACGCCGCGGAGCTGCTCGACGCGATGGTCGAGCACTGGCCCGCCGACCGGCCCCTGCGCATCCTGGAAGTGGGCGCCGGGACCGGCGGCATGACCGGCGCGCTGCTGCCCGTCCTGCCCCCCGAGCGCACCCGCTACGTGTTCACCGACCGCTCGGCCGGCTTCCTGGGGAAGGCGAAGGCCCGGTTCGCCGCCTACGACTTCGTCGAGTACACCACCTTCGACCTCGACCGCGACCCCGCCGAACAGGGCATGCGGGCGCACGAGTTCGACGTGGTGATCGCCGCCAACGCGCTGCACACCGCCAAGGACCTGGCCGCCGCCGTCGGCCGGCTCGCCGTGCTGCTCGCCGACGAAGGCATGCTGCTGGCGCTGGAGAGCCACGACAGCGACTGGGTGTCCACCTTCTTCGGCGTGCTGGACGACTACTGGGACTACACGGACACCGCCCTGCGGCAGGACTCGCCCCTCCTCACCCGTGCGCAGTGGAAGGAACTGCTCGGCGCCCACGGCTTCGACGCCGTGGCCTGCACCGGGGAGGCACCGGACGTGGAGCGCGCGAGCGACTCGGTGATCCTCGCCCGCCGCGCGACCGCCCCCGCCATCACCTGCCCGCCGCCCGCCGAGGCGCCGCCACCGGCCGGCCGGTGGCTGGTGGCAGCGGCCGCCCCCGACGCACTGGCCGGCCCCCTCGCCGACGCGCTCGGCACCCGGCCCCTGCCGCTCGACGTGACGGACTGGGCCGCGACGGTGCCGTCCGGGCCCGACGCCTCCGTCCGCGTGGCCCTGCTGCTGGACCCCGCCTACCCGGCCGGCCCCACCGCCCCGGCGTCCGACCCGGCCGCCGCGATCACCCGCGCCGCCTGCCGCATCCGGGACGTGGTGGCCGCCCTCGGTACCTGCCGGGAAACCTCGCTGTGGCTGATCCTGCCCCCGACCGGTCTCTTCCCGGCCCCGGAACGCCCCCAGGCACCCGAGGCCGCCGCCCTCTGGGCGCTCGGCCGCACCGTCGCCAGCGAGTACCCCGCGACCGAGGTGCGGATGATCTCGCTGGAACGCTCGGGAGACACCGCACGGGACTCGGCGCGGCTGCTCGCCGAACTGCACGACCCCGGGGCCGAACGGGAGATCGTCCTGACCGGGGCCGGCCGCTTCGTCCCCCGGTTCACCACGGCCGCGCCGCCGGTCCGCCGGCAGACCGACGGATACCGGCTGAGCCTGCGCGACCCCGGCATGGCCCACCGCCTGGTCTGGGAACCGCAGGACGTCCCCGCCCCCGCGGCAGGCGAGGTGCTGGTCGCCGTACGGGCCGCCGCCCTGAACTACCGCGACGTGATGCTCGCCACCGGCCTGATCCCCGACGACCGGCCGGTACCCGGTCTCCAGGGACCCGCTCTGGGGCTGGAGGGCGCCGGTGAGGTGGTCGCCGTGGGAGCCGGAGTGACCGGCCTCGCCCCCGGTGACCGCGTCTTCGGCAGCGGAGTGGGCTGGTTCGCCTCGCACGTCGCCGTCCGGGCCGAGCAGCTGGGACGGGTCCCGGAGCGGATGTCCTTCACCGAGGCGGCCACCCTCCCCGCGGTCTTCCTCACCGTCCAGTACGGGCTGGAGCGCCTGGCCCGCCTGCACGCCGGAGAGCGGGTGCTGGTCCACGGCGCGGCCGGTGGAGTGGGCCTGGCCGCCCTGCAGTACGCGTCGTCCGTCGGCGCCGAGGTCATCGCGACCGCCGGTACGCCGGCCAAGCGCGACCTGCTGCGGATGCTCGGCGTGCGGCACGTCCTCAACTCGCGGGACCTGCGCTTCGCCGAGGACGTCCGCGAACTGACCGACGGACGCGGTGTGGACGTGGTGCTCAACTCGCTCGCGGGCGAGGCCATCGCACGCGGTCTGGAATGCCTGAGCCCCGGCGGCCGGTTCGTCGAACTCGGCAAGCGCGACCTGTACGCCAACACCCCCGTCCTCCTGGGGCCTTTCCGGCGCAACATCGCCTACTTCGGCGTCGACGTGGCGACCCTCCCCGAGCAGTTGCCGAACGTCGCGGCCGAGGAGTTCACCGAACTGTGCCGCCGGGTCACCGACGGCCGGTACCGGCCGCTGCCCCACCAGGTCCACTCCGCCGACGCGGTGCCCGAGGCGTTCCGCTCCCTGCGCCACTCCAGACACCTGGGCAAGATCGTCGTCGAACTGGGCGGGCCGGTCGCGGTGGAGCAGCCGGTGCTCCCGGCGGCCCTGGACGCCACCGGCAGCTACCTGGTCACCGGAGGTCTGGGCGGACTCGGGGCGGCGCTGGCGGAGCACCTGGTGCGACGGGGAGCCCGGCACCTGATCCTGGTCGGCCGGCGGGGCGCGGACTCTCCCGAGGCGCCCGCGCTGCTGAAGCGGCTCGCGACGGCCGGGGCACGGGTGACGACGCTCGCCGGCGACGCGGCCGACCGCGAGACGATGCGGCGGGCGATCGCCGACGCCGACGACGCGGGCCGCCCGGTGCGGGGCGTCCTGCACGCGGCGATGGTCCTCGACGACGCCCCGCTCGCCCAGCTGACGGCCGAACGCTTCGACGCCGTCCTGCACCCCAAGGTGCGCGGAGCCGCCGTACTGTCCGAACTCACCCTGGACCGCGAGCTGGACTTCTTCCACGTGTGCTCCTCGGTGGCCGCCCTGGCCGGCAACAAGCTCCAGAGCGCCTACGTCGCCGCCAACGCCTATCTGGAGGCCCTGGTCAGGCAACGGCGCGCCCGGGGCCTGCCGGGGTCCGCCCAGGTCCTGGGCGGTGTCGCCGAGACCGGCTTCGTCGTCCGCACCGGTTTCGAACAGACGCTGCACCGCCTGGGTTTCGGCTCGGTCACGCCGGAGGAGATCTGGCAGGCGTTCGAGAGACAACTCGGACACGGGCCCCACGTCGGGGTGTTCGGCCGGATGGACTGGGAGCGGATGGGCCAGTTGCTCGCCGGGCTGAATCCGCCCGCCTTCGCCGCGTGCCGTCAGGCCGCCGGACGCACGGGGGTCGGCCGTGCCGAGGCGCTGCGCTCCAGGCTCGCCGCGCTCGGTGACGACGAGGCGGCGGAAGTGGTCTCCGAGGAACTGGCCGCGCTGGTGGCCGAAGTCCTGCAGACCACCCCCGAGCGCGTCGACCGCACCTGCAAACTGGACCAGCTGGGACTCGACTCGCTCATGGTCGTCGAACTCTCCGTCGGTGTGGACCGCGCGCTGGGATGCAACATCCCCGCGCTGGAGTTCATGGCGGCGAGCTGCCTCGACGATCTGGCACGCCGGATCCTGCCGACGGTCGCCGGAGGCACCCGATGACCGGCCTCCCGGACCGCCCGGCGGTGAAACTCGACGAACTGCCGTGGTGGCGGCCGCTGGTGGTGCAGGTCGCCGGCCGGCCCCACCCGGACGACACCGCGCTGGGCGTCTTCGTCCGCCAGCTCACCGCGGCGTTCGAAGAACAGGGACACGCCGTCGTGGAATCGTCGCACGGCGACGTCGACCTGCTGCTGATCGTCACGCACATCCCCACCGGTCCGCAGCCCCTGCCCGACCGGGTTCCCGAGCAGAGCCCACCGCTGAGCGCCCGGACGTGCGGCGAACTCGGGCTGCGCGTCGGCTCGCGCCGGACGGTGGTGATCGCCCAGGTCCCCGAGCGGCTCGCCGGCCTGCGGCACACCGAAGCGGTCGAGATCGGGCGGACCGTCATGGCCCGGACAGCGGCCCCCCGCGTGGTCCTGGTCGGCCGCGGCGGGCGGGAAGCCACCCTGTTCACCCTGGAAGGCGGCCATCCCACCGAGACCGGGCGGCCGGCCGACCGGATCCGCGACCGGCTGGTCACCGCCGCCTGCGCCCGGGACGTCGGCGACCGCTACGACGTGGTCCGCGACGCCCTGCCCGCCACCGCCTGGGCCGCCTCCCCTGCACCGGCACACCTGGCGGAGGCCGGGCGGCGCATGGGCCGGCTCGGCCTGCTCCCCGAACCGGTCCGGATCGACCGCTACGTCTCGGACGGCCTCGCCTCGCTGTACCGCGAGTACCTCGGCTGGAAGCGCCTCAGCGAGGGCATGCTGTTCCTCTACGACCCCGGCCTCGACGCCGTCGTGGTCACCGCCTCCGGCAGCTGGGACGTCGACAAGCGGGACCTGCGCGAGGACGAGGTCACCGTGCTCCACCCCCGCAGCCACGGCGAGCGCCTGCGGGTCCTCGCCCCGGAGGGAGTCGACCCCAAGGGGCCGTCGGTGGAGGCATGGGAGGTGTGCGCCCTGCTCTCCTCCGTTCCCACGGTCCGTCTCGGGCGGTCGGCGAGCGGGCACTGGGTCGTGGACCCCGACGGCGAACGCACGGCCCCGCTCATCCGCGGCGGCGTGCACGCCCACGTGGGGGTCGACCGGGCCGACGCGGCGGTCATCGAGTCGGTACCGCCCAACCGGGAGCTGTACCCGTACGGCTTCGGCTGCGGGACCGACCTGATGGCCGACGTGGCGGCCGACACCGCCGCCCGGTCGCAGGCCGTCAACGATGCCGCGGATCCCAGGCTGTACGTCCGCTGGCCGATGCTCTACCACGGCGAGATGGCGGTGGAACTGTGGAAGCCCGGCCTCCCCGAACGCCCGCTCCAGGGACTGCTGGACACGTACGCCCACGCCGTCCGTTACACCCCCGACCACGTCGACCAGCCGCTGTAGCACCGGAAGGAGAACGACGCTCGTGACATCACCCACCCCGCCCCCGTCCGTCGCCGGCCACTGGACCGTGCCCGCCGGCGCGGCGAGCACCTTCTCCTGGGAGTACGACGACGGCCGCGAACGACTGCTCGCGCTCTACCAGCGGGGCAAGGACCGGCAGTGGGACGCCGTACGCAGGATCGACTGGCAGCTCGACGTGGACCCCGCCGACCCCCTGGGCACCCCCGACGAGGCGCTCCCGCTGTACGGCACTCCGTACTGGGAACGTCTGGGACCCGAGCGGCGCGGCGAACTGCGGCGGCACGTCGCCGCCTGGCAGTTCAGCCAGTTCCTGCACGGTGAGCAGGGCGCCATGATCTGCTCGGCCCGCATCGTGGAGACCACGCCCGGCCTCGACGCCAAGTTCTTCGCGGCGACCCAGACCATGGACGAGGCCCGCCACGTCGAGATCTTCTCCCGCTTCCTGCGGGAGAAGATCGGCCTGAGCTACCCGGTCAACGACAGTCTGCGCACGCTGCTGGACGACACGCTGCGCGACTCCCGCTGGGACATGCCGTACCTGGGCATGCAGGTCCTCGTCGAAGGGCTGGCGCTGGCGGCGTTCGGGCTGCTGCGCGACACCACCCGCCGGCCCCTTCCCCGGCACCTGCTCGCCTACGTCATGCAGGACGAGGCCCGCCACGTGGCGTTCGGCCGGATGGCCATGAGGGACCACTACCGGGGCCTGACCGCGAACGAACTGGCCGAGCGCGAGGAATTCGTCATCGAGGGCTGCCACCTGATGCGGAACCGGCTGCGCGGCACCGAGGTGCTGGAGAACTTCGGTGTGCCCCGGGCGGCGGCCGTCCGCATCACGGAGGAGAGCGACTACCTCCGTGTCTTCCGCCGGGCGTTGTTCTCCCGGATCGCGCCCTGCGTCAGGGACCTCGGGCTGTGGAGCCCCGAGGTCCGGGAGGCGTTCGCCGGCCTGTGTGACGGGGACGTGCGGGGGAGCGACCTGGACCGGCTGATGCGCCAGGACGACGAACTCGCCGAGGCGCTGGACGCGGAGCGGTTCGCCGCCGAGGAGACGGCGCGCACGGCGGAGGTCACCGCGATGATCTCCCTGGGAGAGGACACGGGCCGGTGACGCCGCCACGGCGCCCGCCACGGTCCGACCACGGGAGAACACCGACGAACCGACCGGCGTCGCCGCCGCGCACTGACCCGCACGCCCCCGCGGCCCGTGGACCGCGGGGGCGTACGGGGGCGTCGCGCGTCCCGGCCGTCGGCACACCGGCCCGCTCCGGCACGGGACGCCCGCGGCGTCCTCGGCGTTCGCCCGCCGCGACCCGGGACCACCACCGCCTGCCGGTCCGGGGTACGAGGACCGGTCGGGACCGAGCACCGCCCGTTCCGTGCCGGCCGGCGTTGTCAGCGGTTGATGCCCGCCCAGAACTCGTCGAAGGACATCCGGCGGTCACCGTCGGTGTCGAGCGACTCGATCAGTCCCCGGGCCTGGGCCTCGGTGATCTCGGTGCCCTCCAGCTCCGCCACGACCCGCCGGTACTCGTCCGCGGTGACCAAGCCGTCACCGTCCACGTCGTAGCGCTCGAAGACGCTCCGCGCCGCCTTCTCCACCATGTCCGCCATCTACCTCGTCCTTTCGTGATCTTCGATGCCGGCGCCAGCGTATCCGCCCGCGCCGGTCTCGGAGCGACCGAGGGATCAGGCTCTCGTGCCCGCCCCGGCAGACGGCCGTCAGGCACCGTCCGCCGGACATCGCCGGGCCGGACCGCCCGGTGGCGCCGCCCCTCACCGGCTACGAGGCGCCGCGCAGGCCGTCCAGCAGTGCGCGGACCAGCCCTTCCGCCCGCACCGGTGCCTCGGCGCCCCGGCCGGTCAGCAGCAGACAGAGAGTCGAGCCGATCAGGGCGCCCACCACCGCGCCGACATCGGCGTCGGCGCGGAACCCACCGCTCCTCACGCCCGCGCGCAGCAGACCGGCGACGGTCGTGTGCCGCCCGCACCGGCGATCCGAGGGACCCGTGTGCGCGTCAACCGCCGGGGCTCGCACGGACCAGGCCGCTCTGGTAGGCGATCACGACCAGTTGGGCCCGGTCGCGGGCGTTGAGCTTGGTCATCGCGCGGGAGACGTGGCTGCGCACGGTCAGTGGGCTCAGCACCAGCTGGTCGGCGATCTCGTGGTTGGACCTGCCGAGCGCGGCCAGCGCCATGACCTCACGCTCGCGGTCGGTGAGCAGGGTGAGGTGCTCCGGCGACGTGAGGGGCCCGTCGTCGACCGGGGTGGCCAGGAAACGGGTGATCAGCGCCCGGGTGGCCGAGGGGGAGAGCAGGGAGTCACCGGCCGCCACGGTGCGGATGCCGTCCAGCAGGACGTCCGGGCCCACGTCCTTGCCGAGGAAGCCGCTCGCCCCGGCGCGCAGGGCCTTGGCGACGTTCTCGTCGTTCTCGAAGGTGGTGAGGATCAGGACCCGGGTGGCGGCCAGTTCCGGTCGGGAGCAGATGTCTGCGGTGGCGGCCAGACCGTCGGTGCCGGGCATGCGGATGTCCATGAGGACCACGTCGGGCGTGTGGAGGCGGGTGAGGTCGATCGCCTCCCGTCCGTCGGTGGCCTCCGCGACGACGGTCAGACCGGGGTCTGAGTCGATGAGGATGCGGAAGGTGGCCCGCAGCAGGGCCTGGTCGTCGGCGAGCAGGACGCGGATGGTCATGGGGCGGTGCCTTCGTCGTGGCCGTGCAGGGGAAGGGTGCAGACGACCTCGAAGCCGCCCTCCGGCCGGGGCCCCGCGCGGAAGGTACCGCCCGCGGCGAGGGCCCGTTCGCGCATGCCGAGAAGCCCGAAGCCGCGCCCGAAGCCGCGCCCGGAGGCGTGACCGGACCCGGGCCGGGGCACGGGACCGACGGTGTCGTTGGTGATCGTCAGGGTGAGGAAGTGAGGGGTGTGGGCGAGCCGCACCCGCGCGGTGCGGGTGCCCGCGTGCTTGGTGACGTTGGTGAGGGCCTCCTGGACGATCCGGTACGCCGTCAGGTCCAGCCCCGGTGCGAGCGGCCGTGGCCGGCCCTCCTCGATGATGGTCACCTCCAGGCCGGCCGTCGCACAGGCGGCCACCAGGCCGGGCAGCTGCGCCAGGCCGGGCGCGGGCGCCAGCTCGTCGTCGGTGTCGGTGTCCTGGCGCAGCAGTCCGACGGTGGCCTTGAGTTCACGCAGGGCCGCCGCGGTGGTCCCGGAGAGTTCACCCAGGATCTCGTACGCCTTCTCGGGATCGGCCCGTGCGAGGTGGGCGGCGGTGCCCGCCTGAGCGTTGGCCAGGGCGAGGTGGTGGGCGACGACGTCGTGGAGTTCGCGGGCGATGCGCATACGTTCCTGGACGACGCGGTGGCGGGCCTCCTCCTCGCGCTCGCGGGCGATGTGCTCGGCCCTCGCGGCGGCGTACTCGCGGCGGACCCGCACGTAGCCGCCGAGCGCCGCGGACAGCGGCACCCAGGCCGCCGGATTGACCAGGCCGATGATCCACTGGTCCCGAAGCGAGCCGTGGAACAGACCGGAGACGACCATCAGCGCGGTGACCGCCAGCGCGCTGTACCAGGCCGTCCGGCGCTCGGTGCGCAGGCTGACCGAGTACTGCGCGACCATGAGCGGGCCCATGTTCATGGCCGTCACGAGGTGTCCCATGGCGGCCAGGGCCACCATGCTCAGCGCGGTCACCGCCAGCACCGGGAGGGGATGGCCGTGGCGCCGGGGCAGTGCGGCACAGGCGAGCGCGGACACGGCGACGGCGGGCCACAGCGGGGGCGGTCCCGGCATCACGGACAAAGACAGGAGACAGCCGGAGACGGCGATCGCGAACAGCGACACGAGGAGGACGGCCTCGGCCGTCCGGGGACGGCTCGCCGCCCGTTGTCGCCAAGGTGTGCTCATGGTGCGTTCTCCGGGTCGGGCCTGTGAGGACATCGTGACAGACACGGGCCGCGCGGCCGTGGGAGACGGCAGCGCGGCCCCTCGGCGAGGGATGTGGATCAGATGCGGACCGGTTCCCGGGGGCGCTGGTCGCCGCCCGCGGGAGTGGACCGCTCGGTGAGTCCGGTGCCCTCGACGTCGACACGGGGCAGTAGCCTGTCGAGCCATCGAGGGAGCCACCAGGCCTTGTCCCCCAGCAGGGCGAGGACGGCGGGCACGATCGCCATGCGGACGACGAAGGCGTCGAAGAGCACGGCGACGGCGAGACCGAAGCCGATCGTCTTGATCATGGACTCGCCGGACCCGACGAAGCCGGAGAAGACCGCGATCATGATCACCGCGGCGGCGACGACCACCCGGGCGCTGTGCCGGAAGCCCGTGACGACCGCCTGGCCGGGGCGCTCGCCGTGGACGTACGCCTCGCGCATGCGGGCGACGAGGAAGACCTCGTAGTCCATGGCCAGACCGAAGACGATGCCCACCAGGAAGATCGGCATGAGGCTCATGATCGGGCCGGTCTGCTCGACGCCCAGCAGTTCGGCGCCCCAGCCCCACTGGAAGACCGCGACGACCGTGCCGAGCGAGGCGAGCACCGACAGCAGGAAGCCGAGGGCCGCCTTGACGGGCACGAGTACGGAGCGGAAGACCACCAGGAGCAGCAGCAGGGACAGCAGCACGATGACGGCCAGGTAGGGCACCAGGGCGTCCTGCAGGGCCTGCGCGACGTCGATGTTCATCGCGGTGCTGCCGGTGACCTCGAAGGTCGCGCCGGTGTCCGACTCCAGGCCGGGGCGCTCGGCGCGGATGGTCCGGACGATGTCCTTGGTGGCCTCGTCGTTCGGGCCGGTGGCCGGGACCGCCGAGAAGAGCGCGGCGTCACCGGCCTCGTTGAACTGCGGGGGCGTGACGGACACGACGCCCTCGGTGTCCCTGATCTGCTCGGCGATCGTCGTCGCGGCCGCCTTCGGGTCCCCCGCGCCCCTGACGTCGGCGACGATCGTCAGCGGACCGTTGAAGCCGGCCCCGAAGCCGTCGGCCAGCGCGTCGTAGGCGCGTCGTTCCGTCGTCGACGTGGGCTTGGCCTCGGCGCCGGGCATGCCCATCTCCAGCTGGGTGGCGGGCAGGGCCAGGGCTCCCAGACCGGTGACGCCCAGGAGCAGCACGGCCACGGGGCGGCGCATCACGAAGCGGGCCCACCGGGTGCCGCCGTTGTCCTTGGCTCCGGCGGGACGCCGGGCGGCGGTGCTCCGCTCGCCCGCCTTGCGGACCTTGCGGGACAGGACGGCGTCCGGCCACATCCCGAGCAGGGCGGGCACCAGGGTCAGCGCGACCAGGACGCCGATCGCGACCGCTCCGGCGGCGCACAGACCCATCTTGGTCAGCATCGGCACGCCGACCACGGACAGCCCGGCGAGCGCGATGATCACGGTCAGACCGGCGAATACCACGGCGGAACCGGCCGTGCCGACCGCGAGACCCGCCGCCTCCCGCGGGTCGCGGCCGTTCGCGCGCTCCTCGCGGTAACGGGAGACCACGAAGAGGGCGTAGTCGATGCCGACCGCGAGCCCCAGCATGGAGGCCAGCGTGCCGGTGGTCATGGACAGCCCGAGAGCGCTGCCGAGGGCGAGGATCGCGCACATGCTGACGCCCACGCCGATGACGGCCGTGAGCAGCGGAAGCCCCGCCGCCGCCAGGGAACCGAAGGTGATCAGCAGGACGACGGCGGCGAGAGCGATGCCGATGGCCTCGGCCGAACCGCCGGCGGCCGGCTGCGAGGCGAGCGCGGTACCGCCCACCTCCACGGTGAGGCCCGAGGCACGGGCTTCGTCGATGGCCTTCTCCAGGCCGTCCTTGCCGGCGTCGGTCAGGTCGCCTGCCTTGACCTTGTACGTCACCGTGGCGTACGCGGTGGAGCCGTCCTCGCTGACCGCGCCGGCCTTGAAGGGGCTGACGGCGTTGTCGACCTGGGGGCCCTCGGCGGCCGTGGACACCAGCTCGTCGATGGCGGCGCGGTGGTCGTCGGCGGTCACCTTCTCCCCGTCGGGGGCGATGAACACGATGCGCGCGTCGGCGCCGTTGACGTCCGAGCCGGGGAACCGCTCCCCGATGAGGTCGAACGCCTTCTGGGCCTCGATGCCCGGCATGAACGAGGTGCCGTCGTCACCGGCGGCGGGGGCCTTGACGGCGCCGAGGCCGACGCCGCCGAGGACCACGGCCCACAGCAGGGTCACGAGCCAGCGCCGCCGGAAGGCGGTACGGCCCAGTCGGTACAGGAAGGTAGCCACGAGAGGGTTTCTCCAAGGTCAGGTCTCAGGTAGGTACCAAGGCTGCATTTCCGAGGCCTGTCGGGGCATCGTGCGAGTGCTGTCCTTGCGGGCTCGTGACCGGGTACCAGCCGGGACACCGGCCTGGTGCGGGACGACGAGGCCGTACTCCTACCTGAGGATGACGGCGGAGGCGGACGCGGGAGCCGTAGCCGCCTCGACGCGTGGTCCCGGAGTCCACGGAGAGGTGACCGAGTGGCGGAGGGCGTGCGCGGCTCGGCCGTGGCTTCCCGTGCTCACCCTGCCCTTCCGCGCGGCAGGGACGCCGCACCCCGCGGCGCGCCCGGGACGCGGGTGCGTCGAGGGTGCTGCCGAGGGACGGAGCCGGTCCAGCAGAATGACGGTATGGCCGCGCCTTCCAGAACCAGTGCAGGTTTCGACAGCGGGACGAACCGGATGCGCCTGTCGGCTGCCGCGGCCGCGTCGGTGACCGTGGGCGCGGGGCTGGGGCTCAGGGCCGCCGCGGCGGGAGACGTGGCCAAGTACGGCGGGGACGCCCTGTACACCCTGCTGATCGTCGCCCTCGTCGTCCTGGTCGTCCCGCGGGTGACAGCGTGGAAAGCCGGGGCGGTCGCGCTGGCCGTCAGCTGGGGGGTGGAGCTCCTGCAGCTCAGCGAGCTGCCGGCGGAACTCTCCCGGCGCAGTACAGCTGCCCGCTTGGTCCTCGGTTCCACGTTCAACCCACCGGACCTGTTCTGGTACGCGGTCGGCGCGTTCGCCGGATGGCTCGTCCTGGCGTCTCGCAAAACGGGGCGGTGACGCAGGTCGTCGACCCGGCCGGCCCGCCGGCCGGATCCGCCGCCTCCGTCCGTCGTGCCGGGCCCCATCACCGCGAGGTCCGGCCGCGGGGCCGGCGAAGGGCGGACGGACGTCGCACCGTCTTCGTGGCGGTCGAGGGGAGGAAGTCCCGTGGCCCGCTCCAGAATCTGCCTGCCGGACCCGCGCACCGGCGGCACCGGGTACCGGCATGGTCACGCCCTGGACGACGGCACCCCCGGCCAGGGGTCGGCGCCCGCCGACGCTCGACGATGCGCGCGCCCTCGGCGGCGAGGCCGAGGGCGACGGCCCGTCCGGTGCTTCGGCTGCACGACCGTACGACCGCACGACCGCGTGGTGGTGTGACGGCGTACGTCGCGCCGCCAGGTGACCCGCCGCCGCGTGACCCGCGGGCGGAGTCGTCCGCCGCAGGTGACCGGCAGGGCTTCGTCACGGGCCTTCGGGCACACGTCCCGGTGGCGCCGTGCCCTGCCGTACGGCGAGGGCCGTGCTCTGCCGTACGACGAGGTGGGTGGCCAGTTCGATGCGCTGGGCGGCCCGGCCGGGGGCGTCCGGGCGGAAGAGCATGCGGGTCGCTTCCTCGGCCATCTGGCGCAGCGGCTGGTGGACCGTGGTCAGCGGCGGGCTCGACCACTGGGCCAGGGGCACGTCGTCGTAGCCGACCACCGAGAGGTCCTCGGGAACGCGCAGGCCCCTGACCCGAGCCGCCTCCAGCACACCGAGGGCCTGGAGGTCACTGCCCGCGAAGACGGCCGTCGGCCGGTCGGGGCCGTCCAGCAGGTCCATCCCGTGCTCGAAACCGCCCTGCACCTGGAAGTCGCCGAAACGGACGAGGCGCCGGTCGACCGTCAGGCCCGCCATGGTCATGGCCGAGCGGTACCCGTCGAGACGGGCCAGTGAGCACAGCATGTCCTCGGGACCGGTGATGATCGCGACGCGTTCGTGCCGGTGCTCCGTGAGATGGCGCGTCGCGGCGAGGCCCCCGGCCCAGTTGGCGGAGCCCACGGACGGCACGTCGGGGTCCGGGTCACCGGCCGGATCGACGATGACGAAGGGAACGTTCCGTGACCGCAGCCGGTGCTTCATCTCCGCGGGGACGGACGAGAAGACCAGGACGACACCCAGTGGCCTGCGCCGGAGCACACCCTCGATCCAGTCGGGCGCGGGTGCGTGCCGTGTGCCGCTCCTGGTGAGCACCACGGTCGCCCGGTTCGCCTGGGCGACGGTCTCCACACCCCGGACGAGCTCCATCGCCCAGACGCTGTCCAGCTCGTGGAAGACGAGCTCGATGAGCGGGGAGCGCGGCGGGTTCGAGCTCCGGCGGCGGTAGCCGTGGACCTCCAGCAGTTGCTCGACCTTGACCCGGGTGGTGCTGGAGACATCCGAACGACCGTTGAGGACCTTCGAAACTGTCGGGGGTGAGACCCCCGCTTCTTTCGCCACCTCGGCCAGGGTCACCCGGGCGCCCACCTCAACTT
The DNA here is from genome assembly GCF_055603605.1 of Streptomyces sp. NPDC037271. Taxonomy (NCBI): domain Bacteria; kingdom Bacillati; phylum Actinomycetota; class Actinomycetes; order Kitasatosporales; family Streptomycetaceae; genus Streptomyces; species Streptomyces sp. NPDC037271. Next base: position 119,754 of record NZ_JBVJVN010000018.1, on the reverse strand, counting down.
CATCGTGCATACGGGCAGGATAGGTCATGCGATCGATAACGTTTTGAGTCGGCATCTGCACGGCCATTGACCAGAAATCCTGTCTCACTCTACTGTCCGACCAGCATGGACTTTCGGTGATGGTGCCGAAACTTTCGAAAGGCGAACGATGAAGACACGTGCGCGCTTGCCCAGACTGGTCGCGACCGGTGCGACGCTCGCCCTGGCGCTGAGCCTGTCGGCCTGTGGTGACGGGAACGGCGGGGCGTCGTCGGACGACGGCAAGATCCATGTCCTGGTCTACGGGGACGCCAGCAACAAGGTCGAACAGCAGATCGTCGACACCTTCAACAAGACGTCCGACGTCAAGGCCGTCCTCGACACCATCCCCGGGGCCGACTACCAGAAGAAGCTTCAGACGATCATCAACACCTCCGAGGCTCCCGACATCTTCTTCAACTGGGGCGGCGGCAGCATCAAGCCGTTCGTCAAGGCGGACCTGCTGCTGCCGCTCGACGACTTCGTCAAGAAGAACCCGGACCTGGAGAAGAAGTTCCTGCCGACGGTCTTCGAGAACGCCGTCGTCGACGGCAAGCCGTACGGCATCCCGATGCGCGGCACCCAGCCGGTCCTGCTCTTCCACAACAAGGCCGTCCTCGACAAGGCCGGCGTCGAGCCGCCGAAGACCTGGGACGAACTGCTCGACGCGGTCGACAAGCTCAAGGACGCGGGTGTCACGCCGATCGCGCTCGGTGGCGGCGACGTCTGGCCGACGCAGATGTGGTTCCAGTACCTCTACGACCGCATAGCCGGCCCGGAGCTGTTCGCGAAGGCCATCGGGGGCGACAAGAGCGCCTGGGAGAGCGCGGACAGCAAGAAGGCCCTGGACATGATCAGCGAGCTCGTCGACTCCGGCGCCTTCGGCAAGAACTACGACTCCGTCAAGTACACCAACGGCGGCTCGGTCCAGCTGGTGGCCTCGGGCAAGGCCGGCTTCGAGCTGATGGGTTCCTGGTACTACTCCCAGCAGCTGACGGACCACAAGGAGTTCGCCGAGAAGGACCTCGGCTACAGCGCCTTCCCGGCCGTCGAGGGCGGCAAGGGCGACCCGGGCAACGTCGCCGGCAACACCAACAACTACTACTCGGTGATGAAGAAGACCAAGCACCCCGAGGCCGTCGCCGAGTTCCTGAAGCTCATGTACTCCGACGACTTCGTCAAGGCGCAGCTGGACATCGGCAACCTGCCGACCACCACCGACACCGACAAGTTCATCGACGGCTCGGGCACCCCCGAGTACTCGCGCTTCCAGTACGACCTCGTCGCCGACGCCCCGTCGTTCCAGCTGTCCTGGGACCAGGCGTACCCGCAGAAGGCGAGCTCGGACATGCACAAGGCCGTCCAGCAGTTCTTCAACGGACAGCTCGACACGGACGGCTTCATCAAGGCCATGCAGGCCCTCCCGACCGAGTGACGAACGGCTCATGACCACAGACCTCACGAGCGCTCGGCCCGCCGCCGGACCCCGCAAGGAGTCCCGGCGGCGGCCGCCCGCCTCGTCCGCAACGGAGGTGGGCCGCCCCGGCTTCGCCTGGGCGCTGCCCGCCGCAGTGTTCTTCGCCCTCTTCGCGATCGTCCCGCTGATCATGGTGGCGGTGCTGTCCTTCATGACCTGGGACGGCCTCAGCTCGCCCGAGTTCGTCGGCATGGACAACTGGTCGCGCCTCGTCGACGACCCGGTCATGCTCGAGAGCATCTGGCTGACCCTGCTGCTGACCGCGCTCGGCGTGGTCCTCCAGACCCCGCTGAGCATCCTGCTCGGTGTCTGGGCCGCCGGTCACCAGCGCAACCGAGCCGTCCTGTCGGTCATCTACTTCATCCCGCTGCTGCTGTCCGCGACGGCCGTCTCCGTGTTGTGGCGGGCGCTGCTCGACCCGAACTTCGGCATCCCGGCCGACGCCGCCTGGCTGTTCGGCGACGGCAACCTGTTCGGTGAGCAGTCCACCGCCATCGGGGTGCTCGCCTTCGTCAGCACCTGGCAGTTCACCCCGTTCCACACGCTGATCTACCAGGGCGCCGCCCGCGCGATCCCGCCGGTGCTGTACCAGGCGGCGGAGATCGACGGGGCGGGCCGCTACCGGCAGTTCTTCCACATCACCCTGCCGCAGCTGCGCACCTCCATGATCACCTCGATGATCCTGATGATCGTCGGCGGCCTGACCACCTTCGAGACGGTCCTCATCCTGACCCAGGGCGGCCCCGGCACCGACACCACCATCAGCGCCTACTACATGTACGACAAGGCGTTCAAGAGCTTCGACTACGGCACCGGCTCCGCGATCGCCCTGGCCCTGGTCGTGGCGGCCACGATCATCTCGCTGATCGTCGTCCGGGTCTCCGGCTACGACAAGATGCGCAGCTCCATGGAGGGTGTGTCATGAGGCGCCGACCGAACTACGTGGCCGGCGTCGGCTCGCTCGTCTGGCTCTTCCTGGTCGGCCTGCCGCTGTACGTGATGCTCGCCGCGACCCTGCGCACCCGCCAGGACTACGCCGACAACGGCCCGGTCTCGATCCCGGACAGCTTCACGCTGGACAACTTCACCGGCGCCTTCGACTCGGGCTTCGGCCAGTACTTCTTCAACACGCTCGTCGTCACCGCCAGCGTGATCGGCATCGTGCTGCTGCTGGTACCGCCGCTCGCCTACGCGATCGTCCGCAGTCGCGGCAGGGCCACGACGGCGATCTTCCGGCTGTTCCTGCTCGGCCTCGCCATCCCGGCCCAGGCCGTCATCGTGCCGATGTTCTACCTGATCAGCGAGGCCGGGCTGTACGACAACCTGCTCGGCGTCATCCTGCCCACGGCCGCGTTCTGCCTGCCGATGTCCGCGCTGATCCTCAGCGGCGCGATGCGTGACATCTCCCCGGAGCTGTACGAGGCCATGGCGATGGACGGCGCGAGCCCGCGGCGCATGTTCTTCCAGCTCGTCGTGCCGCTCTCCCGCGGCGGCCTCTCCACGATCGTGGTGTTCTCCGCGCTCCAGGCGTGGAACGGCTTCCTGTTCCCGCTCGTCCTGACCCAGTCCGAGTCCACCAAGGTGGTCACCCTGGGGCTGTACAACTTCCAGACCGCGCACGGCATCGACATCCCCGGTCTGCTGGGGGCCGTGGTGCTGTCCATGACGCCCATCCTGCTCGTCTACCTGTTCGCCCGTCGCGCCCTGGTCCAGGGCCTGATGGGCGTCGGAGGAAAGTGATCGCCGACGTGGCCGTAGAGACCACCCCCGAAGTCCCCCTCTGGAACGACCCCGCCCGGACCCTCACCGACCGGGTGTCCGCGCTGATCGAAGCGATGACCCCCGAGGAGAAGATCGCCCAGCTGTACGGCGTGTGGGTCGGCGCGTCCAACGAGGGCGGAGACGTCGCCCCCCATCAGCACGACATGGAGGAGGCCGTCGACCTCGACGCGCTCCTGCCCACCGGACTGGGCCAGCTCACGCGCCCCTTCGGCACCGCCCCCGTCGACCCGGCGCTCGGCGCGCTCTCGCTCATGCGCACGCAGGCCCGCATCGCCTCCGAGAACCGCTTCGGCATTCCCGCCCTCGCGCACGAGGAATGCCTGGCCGGGTTCGCCGCCTGGGGCGCGACCGCCTACCCCGTCCCCCTGTCCTGGGGCGCCACCTTCGACCCGGACCTGGTCCGGCGCATGGCCGCCGCCATCGGCCGCGACATGCGGGCCGTCGGGATCCACCAGGGACTCGCGCCCGTCCTGGACGTGGTGCGCGACGCCCGCTGGGGCCGGGTCGAGGAGACCATCGGCGAGGACCCGTACCTCGTCGGCACCATCGGCACCGCCTACGTGCGCGGCCTGGAGGAGGCCGGCGTCGTCGCCACCCTCAAGCACTTCGTCGGCTACTCGGCCTCCCGCGCCGGACGCAACCTCGCCCCCTCCTCCGTGGGCCCGCGTGAACGCGCCGACGTCCTGCTGCCCCCCTTCGAGATGGCGGTCCGCGAGGGCGGCGCCCGCTCGGTGATGCACGCCTACACCGACATCGACGGGGTGCCCGCCGCGGCCGACGAGGACCTGCTGACCGGACTGCTCCGGGACACGTGGGGCTTCGACGGCACCGTCGTCGCCGACTACTTCGGCATCGCCTTCCTCAAGACGCTGCACGGCATCGCCGGCGACTGGGCGGGCGCCGCCGGGGCCGCGCTGCGGGCGGGCGTCGACGTCGAGCTGCCCACCGTCAAGACGTTCGGCGCGCCCCTGGCGGAGGCCGTCGCCGACGGCCGCGTACCGGAGGCGCTGATCGACCGCGCCCTGCGCCGGGTGCTCACCCAGAAGGCCGCGCTCGGGCTCCTCGACGCGGACTGGAACCCGGTGCCGTCCGCGCTCGACGGCGCCGACCTGGACGATCCGGACGCCCTGCGCGGCCGGATCGACCTGGACGGTCCCGGCAACCGCGAACTGGCCCGCACGGTCGCCGAGGAGGCGGTCGTGCTGCTCAGCAACGACGGCACCCTGCCGCTCGACCGGCCGCGCCGCATCGCCCTGGTCGGACCCAACGCCGACGAGCCCACCGCCGTACTGGGCTGCTACTCCTTCCCCCAGCACATCGGCGTCCACCACCCCGACACCCCGGTCGGCATCGCGCTGCCCACCCTGCGCGACACCCTGGCCGCCGAGTTCCCCGACACCGAGTTCACGGTCGTGCCCGGCACGGGCGTCGACGACGGCGACGTCTTCGGCATCCCCGAGGCCGTCCGCGCGGCCCTGGACGCCGACGTCGTCGTCGCCGTGCTCGGCGACCGCGCCGGGCTGTTCGGCCGCGGCACCAGCGGGGAGGGCTGCGACGCCGAGTCACTGGCCCTGCCCGGCGCCCAGCAGCAGCTCCTCGACGCGCTGCTGGACACCCGCAAGCCGGTCGTGACGGTGCTGCTCGCCGGCCGGCCGTACGCGCTGGGCCGGGCCGTGGCGGAGTCCGCCGCGATCGTGCAGTCCTTCTTCCCCGGCGAGGAGGGCACCGCCGCCATCGCCGGAGTGCTCGGCGGGCGCACCAGCCCGACCGGCAGGCTGCCCGTCAGCGTGCCGCGCGGAGCCGGTACCCAGCCGACCACCTACCTCGGGGCGCGGCTCGCCCACGCCAGCGAGGTGTCGAACATCGACCCGACGCCCGCCTTCGGCTTCGGGCACGGCCTGACGTACACCACGTTCGACTGGAGCGACCTCGTGGTGCACGAGAAGGAGGCCCCCACCGACGGCGCGTTCTCGCTCGGACTCACGGTCCGCAACACCGGCGAACGGCACGGCACCGAGGTCGTCCAGCTGTACCTGCACGACCCGGTCGCCTCCGTCGTCCAGCCGGTGCAGCGCCTCATCGGCTACACGCGGGTGCCGCTGGCCCCCGGCGAGGCCCGCAGGGTGCGGGTCGAGGTCCCGGCCGACGTCGCCTCCTTCACCGGACGCGACGGCCACCGCGTGGTGGAGCCGGGTGACCTGGAACTGCGGCTCGCCGCGTCCAGCACCGCCCCGCTCCTGACGGCGACGGTGACCCTCACCGGACCGGAACGCCGTGTCGACCACACGCGGCGACTGCACGCCGTCTTCGGCCAGGAGGCCGCTGCCGACGCCTGATCCGCCGGCCGGACCACGAGCGGTGCCACCCGGCGACTCCCGGGGGGCACCGCTCGTTCGAGTGCGGAGCCGCGAAGAACACAACGGGGGCTCGGCGGTGCGGCCGTGTCGACGCGGCCGTGCCCCACCGGATCGGTGACGATGGAGGGCCCGTCGGCCGACCCGAGGACGCAAGGATGTGCTGGAGCGCGGAGGCCGACCTCGTCGCGGGAATCGGGGTCGCCGCCGTCGGCGTGGGCTGTGTGGTCCGGGCACGGCGGGGCCGTGACCTTCCGCTGGCCGCGCTGCCCTTGCTGCTCGGAGCCCATCAGATGGTCGAGGCGGCCGTCTGGGCCTCCGACGGCGGGACCGGTCCGGCCACCCTGGCCTGGACGGTCATGGCCCTCCCGCTGCTCGCCCTCTGGGTGCCGGCGGGCGTGCTGTGCGCCGCGCCGCGGTCCGCGCGGCGCCGGCTGACCGTGCCGCTCGCCGCCGGGGCCGCGACGGCGACGGTGCTCTCGTACGTACTCGCCACACGCCCCGTGCGCGCGGAGATCCGCGGCCGCACCGTCGGCTACGTGGTGGACCTGCCCCTCGCCGGGCTGCTGGTCGCGGGCTATCTGGTGGCCACGGTCGGCTCCCTGCTGCTGTCCGGGGACCGCGGCCTGCGCGTGCTGGGGTACCTGGCCGGCGCGGGCGCGCTGGTCTGCTGGGCCCTGTGGCGGCTGGAGTTCGTCTCGACCTGGTGCGCGTTCGCGGCGGTGTGCTCGGTGGTCCTCTTCGGCTGGGTGACCGGACGCGGAGCGCGGTGAGCGGGTCAGCGGCCCCGCAGGGCGTCGAGTGCCTGCAACGCCACGTGGAGTTCGGTGCGCTGCTCGCCGGACCCGAGGTCGCGGCCGAGCAGCCGTTCGATCGTCCGCAGCCGTTGGTAGAAGGTCTCCCGGGACAGACCGCCGGCCCGGGCGGCGGCGGTCTTGTTGCCGGCGGCGTCCAGGTAGCCGCGCAGGGTCGCCAGGAGGTCGGTGCCGTGGCGGGCGTCGTGGTCGAGGAGCCGGCCCAGCTGCCGTTCCGCGTACTCCTGGATCCGGGTGTCGTCGCGGAGCGCGAAGAGCAGGCGGCGCAGGCCGATGTCGGACCGTTCGTGGAAGGAGCGGTCCGCCGGGAGGGGCTCACCGGGCGCGGTGGCCTCGGCCACCCGGGCCGCCTCACGGAACGAGCGGGCGACGTCGGCGAGGTCCGAGACCGGGGAGCCGACGCTCACGGTGGTGCCCGGGGCCGGGTCCCGTGCGGCGCGGCTCAGCCGCTCGACGCTCTGCCGCCAGGGCCGGGACGGGTGCAGCGCCGGCAGGATGCCGAGGCGGGTGGGGGAGAGGAGACCGACGAGTGCCGGGACCCCCGTCGTCGTCAGCTCCTCGGCGAGGCGGGTCTCGGTCCTCGCGGTGTCCTCTTCCGCCGGGACGTCCACGAGTACGCCGACGAAGCGGGTGCGCTCCGTCGGCAGCCCCAGCGCCGCGACCCGGGCGCGCGCGTCGGCGGGGGAGCGGTGGCGCTGCTCGACGAGGTCGCGCAGCGCGTTGCGGTGTGCGGTGCGTTCCCAGGACGCGGGGTGGGTGAGGCGGGCGATGGTGAGGGCCATCGCGGTTCTCTCCAGCACGGTGACGTCCTCCGGGCCGAAGGCCGCGGGCGCGGGCGTGCCGGGCGGGCCGGGGAGCATGACCACCCGCCCCCAGCCCTCGCCCTGGTACTCCACCGGGGCCACGAGCCAGCCCTCGGGGCCGCGGACACCTGTGCGGTCGGCGGGTGGGGTGGCCCGGGAGCGCTGCTCCCAGCCGGTGAGCGCGGCGTGTGCCGTGCCGCCGGAGGGTTCGCAGAGCAGCGCCTGGTGGACCAGGCTCTCCAGCACGACCGTGCGGCCGCTCATCTCCGCCGCGGCGCGCAGGACGTCCTCGGGGCCGGCGCCGCGCAGGGTGAGGGCGGTGAACGCCTCGTGGACGCGCTGCGTCCTGCGGATCGCTTCCGCCTGGTCGCCGAGGATCAGTGTGTGGACGACCTGGGTGACCTCCAGGAAGTTGACGTCCTCGGCCAGCGTGACCAGGGGCAGGCCGCGGGCCCGGCACGCGTCGACCAGGGCGTCGGGCGGCCGGTGGTAACGGCGTACGAGTTCGATGACCAGGGCCGCGGCGCGGACGGTGGCGAGTTCGTCGACGTAGCGGCGCACCCCGGTGGGGTCGTCGGGCAGCGGCATACCGGTGGTGAGGACGAGCTCGCCGCCCTTCAGGAAGGAGGCCGGGTCCGTCAGTTCGGTGATGTGGACCCAGCGGACCGGCCGGTCGATGTGGTCCCGGCCGGTGACCACCCGCGGGTCTCCCGCGGCCAGGACCGGCAGCGCCAGTACGTCGGCGACGGTGGGCGAACGGCCTGCCGGGCCCGGGCACCACCCGGCCGACGAGGCGTCCCGGCCGCCGCGACCGGCGGTGGTGCCGGGGCCGTCGCGGCCGTGCTCCGGAGCCGGGTGCCGCTTCTCGCCCACGGTGCCTCCCTGCGCGCCCCTGTCACTCTGACAAGCCTCACTGACCTGCGCAAGAGCGCTCGGGCGGCGCATCCGGCGCGGACGGGCGGCGCGGCGGGAGCGGAGCGGTTGACACAACGTCCGGATACCGCGGCCCGGCCGGACAGATCAGGCGTTGCCGGGTTCCGGACCGAGGGAAGGCTCGGGAGACCGCAGCAGACCGACGATCACGCCGGGAGACGAGCATGACCGCACTGTCGCCGCACCTCCGCCAGGCCACGCCTGTGGTGGCGGTCCGGGGCGAGGGCGTCCACATCCATGGTGAGGACGGCCGCCGCTATCTGGACTTCACCGCCGGAATCGGCGTCACCAGCACCGGACACTGCCACCCCCGGGTGGTGGCCGCCGCACAGGAGCAGGTGGGCACCCTGATCCACGGGCAGTACACGACCGTCCTGCACGAGCCGTTGCGGCGCCTGGTCGACAGGCTCGGCGAGGTGCTGCCGGCCGGTCTGGACAGCCTGTTCTTCACCAACTCCGGCAGTGAGGCGGTGGAGGCGGCGCTGCGCCTGGCCCGCCAGGCCACCGGACGGCCCAACGTCGTCGTCTGCCACGGCGGTTTCCACGGCCGGACCGTGGCCGCCGCATCCATGACCACCTCCGGCACCCGCTTCCGGGCCGGCTTCTCGCCGCTCATGAGCGGTGTGGTCGTCACCCCGTTCCCGACCGCCTTCCGCTACGGCTGGGACGAGGAGAACGCCACCCGCTTCGCCCTCCGGGAACTCGACCACACCCTCCAGACGATCTCCTCTCCCGCCGACACCGCCGCCGTCATCGTCGAGCCGGTACTCGGCGAGGGCGGGTACGTACCCGCGACCCGCGCCTTCATGGAGGGGCTGCGGGAACGCGCGGACCGGCACGGCTTCCTGCTGATCCTCGACGAGGTGCAGACCGGTGTCGGCCGCACCGGCCGGTTCTGGGGCCACGAGCACTTCGGCATCACTCCCGACGTCCTCGTCACCGCCAAGGGACTGGCCAGCGGGTTCCCGCTGTCCGGGATCGCCGCCTCCGAGGACCTGATGCGCAGGGCGTGGCCGGGCTCGCAGGGCGGCACGTACGGCGCCAACGCGGTGGCGTGCGCGGCCGCCTGCGCCACGCTCGACGTCGTACGCGACGAGAAGCTGGTGGAGAACGCCGAGGCCATGGGGGCGCGGCTGCGCCACGGACTGGAGGCGGTGGCGGCCCGGACGCCGGCCGTCGGGGACGTACGCGGCATGGGGCTGATGCTGGCCTCCGAGTTCGTCACCGAGGACGGCGAGCCCGACCCCGGGACCGCGGCGCGGGTCCAGCGGGCCGCCGTCGACGAGGGCCTGCTGTTGCTGCTCTGCGGAGCCTGGAACCAGGTCGTCCGGATGATCCCGGCGCTGGTGATCGACGAGCCGGGGATCGACGAGGGGCTGCGGGCCTGGGCGGCCGCCGTGGAGGCCGGCACCTCGGAAGCGGCGAACCGGTGAGCACCGCCCGGAGGGGCCCCATGGCCGACACCCAGCCCGCCATGGCCGACGCAGCGACCCTCATGGCCGGCACCCCGACCCGGCTCTTCATCGGCGGTGCCTGGGCGGACGCCGCGGACGGCGCCACCATGCCCGTGGACGACCCGGCGACCGGCGAGACCCTCTGCCACGTCGCCGACGCGGGCCCCGAGGACGCCCGGCTCGCCGAGCAGGCGGCGGTCCGGGCGCAGGAGGAGTGGGCCCGTACGGCGCCGCGGGCGCGCAGCGAGATCCTGCGCCGCGCGTACGAGATCGTCCTCGACCGCGGCGACGACCTCGCCCGCCTGATGACGTCCGAGATGGGCAAGCCGCTGGCGGAGGCCAGGGGAGAGGTCGCGTACGCCGCCGAGTTCTTCCGCTGGTTCTCCGAGGAGGCCGTCCGCATCGACGGCGGCCACGGCATCCTTCCCGACGGACGCCACCGCATGCTGCTCTCCCGGCGCCCGGTGGGTCCCTGTCTGCTGATCACCCCGTGGAACTTCCCGCTGGCCATGGGCGCCCGCAAGATCGGCCCGGCGCTCGCGGCCGGCTGTACGACGATCCTCAAGCCGGCCCCGCAGTCACCGCTGTCCAGCCTGGCCCTCGCCGCGATCCTGGACGAGGCCGGGTTGCCGGGCGGCGTGCTGAACGTCGTCGCCACCTCCCGGGCGGGCGAGGTGTGCGAACCGCTCCTGCGCGGCGGTCACATCCGCAAGCTGTCCTTCACCGGCTCCACGGCCGTCGGGCGCCTGCTGCTGGCCCAGTGCGCGGACACGGTGGTGCGCACGTCGCTGGAGCTGGGCGGCAACGCGCCGTTCATCGTCTTCGACGACGCCGACCTGGACGCGGCCGTGGACGGCGCGATGATCGCGAAGATGCGCAACATGGGTGAGGCGTGCACGGCCGCGAACCGCTTCTTCGTCCACCGGTCGGTGGCCGACGCGTTCGCGCGGCGCCTCGCCCGGCGGATGGCGGCGCTCGTCGTGGGCCCCGGCATCCGGGACGGCGTCGACGTCGGCCCGCTCATCGACGCCGCCGGGCGGGCCAAGGTCGAGGCCCTGGTGTCCGACGCGGTGGAGCGCGGCGCCCGCGTCCTGGCCGGCGGCCGTACGCCCGAAGGCCCCGGCTGCTTCTACCCGCCCACGGTGCTCACCGACGTCTCCGCGGACAGCAGCCTGATGAGCACGGAGATCTTCGGCCCCGTGGCGGCGATCCTCACCTTCGACGACGAGGACGAGGTCGTACGCCGCGCCAACGACACCCCGTGGGGGCTCGTCGGCTACGTCTTCACCGAGGGCCTCGACCGCGCCCTCCGCGTCAGCGAACGCCTGGAGACCGGCATGGTCGGCCTCAACACCGGCCTCGTCTCCAACCCCGCCGCGCCCTTCGGCGGGGTCAAGCAGTCCGGGCTCGGCCGCGAGGGCGGAACGGTGGGCATCGAGGAGTTCCTGGAGTACCAGTACATCGCGATGCCGGCCCGGTGACGGAGTGGACCACCACCGGCTTTGCATGGTCATGCGTAATCATGCATACTCTTCCTATGTCCAAGGTCCTCACCTCCCTTCCCACCGGCGAGCGCGTCGGTATCGCCTTCTCGGGCGGCCTCGACACCTCGGTCGCGGTCGCGTGGATGCGTGACAAGGGCGCCGTCCCCTGCACGTACACCGCCGACATCGGTCAGTACGACGAACCCGACATCGCCTCGGTGCCCGACCGTGCGAAGACCTACGGCGCCGAGATCGCGCGCCTGGTCGACTGCCGTGCGGCGCTGGTCGAGGAGGGCCTGGCCGCGCTCACCTGCGGGGCGTTCCACATCCGCTCGGGCGGGCGCGCCTACTTCAACACCACGCCGCTCGGCCGTGCCGTCACGGGCACGCTCCTCGTCCGGGCGATGCTCGAGGACGACGTCCAGATCTGGGGCGACGGCTCCACCTTCAAGGGCAACGACATCGAGCGGTTCTACCGGTACGGCCTGCTCGCCAACCCGCAGCTGCGGATCTACAAGCCGTGGCTGGACGCCGACTTCGTGACCGAGCTCGGCGGCCGCAAGGAGATGTCGGAGTGGCTGCTCGCCCACGACCTCCCCTACCGGGACTCGACGGAGAAGGCGTACTCCACCGACGCCAACATCTGGGGCGCGACCCACGAGGCCAAGACGCTGGAACACCTCGACACCGGCGTGGAGACCGTGCAGCCCATCATGGGCGTGCGGTTCTGGGACCCGTCCGTCGAGATCGCCGCCGAGGACGTCACCATCGGCTTCGACCAGGGCCGCCCGGTGACGGTCAACGGCAAGGAGTTCGCCTCCCCGGTCGACCTGGTGATGGAGGCCAACGCCATCGGCGGCCGGCACGGCATGGGCATGTCGGACCAGATCGAGAACCGGATCATCGAGGCCAAGAGCCGCGGCATCTACGAGGCGCCCGGCATGGCCCTGCTGCACGCGGCCTACGAGCGCCTCGTCAACGCGATCCACAACGAGGACACCCTCGCCCAGTACCACACCGAGGGGCGGCGCCTGGGCCGGCTGATGTACGAGGGCCGCTGGCTGGACCCGCAGTCGCTGATGATCCGGGAGTCGCTGCAGCGCTGGGTCGGCTCGGCGGTCACCGGCGAGGTCACGCTGCGGCTGCGGCGCGGTGAGGACTACTCGATCCTCGACACCACGGGCCCGGCGTTCAGCTACCACCCGGACAAGCTGTCGATGGAGCGCACCGAGGACTCCGCGTTCGGCCCGGTGGACCGGATCGGCCAGCTCACCATGCGCAACCTCGACATCGCGGACTCCCGCGCCAAGCTGGAGCAGTACGCCGGGCTCGGTCTGATCGGCACCGCCAACCCCGCCATCGGTGCCGCCCAGGCCGCCGCGACCGGGCTGATCGGTGCCATGCCGGAGGGCGGCGCGCAGGCCATCGCCTCCCGCGGCGAGGTCTCCGGCGACGACGAGCTGCTGGACCGCGCCGCGATGGAGTCCGGCACGGACTGACCGGTCCCCGAGAGGATCCCGCACACCGGCGATGGGGCGGGGGGGGGGGGGGGGGGGGGGGGGGGGGGGGGGGGGGGGGTTGTGGGGGGGGGGGGGGGGGGAGGGGGGGGGGGGGGGGGGGGGGGGGGGGGGGAGGGGGGGGGGGGGGGGGGGGGGGGT
>NZ_JBVJVN010000018.1:97487-106968 GCF_055603605.1 Streptomyces sp. NPDC037271 | reverse complement strand
TGTCTCTGGACACCTTCTGGGGGAGGTCCGGAACAGGGTGAACGGTCCCAGGGGGGCCCCCCCCCCCTGGGGGGGTCTCTCCCCCAACCCCAGCGCCCGCGGCCCCGGCCCATCCGTTCCTCGTCGACCGGTGGGGCCGGCCCACGGCCCGGCCCGGGACCGCCGGCAGCAGCCGTCCGGCGACGCGGAACGCCACGGCGTCGCCGGGCGGGCCCCTGCCCGGCGGGGCCCGCGGAACCGTCCGTCAGCTCTCCTGCCCCGCGTCCGAGGGGCGCGTTCCCCGCGCGCCGGGGAGCCTGTCGGGTGACCGTCCGGCCGGGAAGCGGGAATCGTCCTGCCGGCGTTCGGCGTTGAGCTCGTCGACCGCGCCGAGCGCGTCGCCGATCGTCGCGTAGTCCACCGCGATGAAGTTGACCGGCCTGCCGCGCTGCCGCTCACAGGTGTGCGCCCGCTCCAGCACGCGCTGCCGGGAGTTGACGGTCCCGGCGTCCAGCCGGCGCCCGCCGCCCGCCGTGACGAAGTGGTTGAGCAGGAACAGCCGCTTGTCCGCGCCGCCCCGGTTCGGCAGGCAGGACATCTCGTCCGGACTGCGGAACGCGAAGGGCGTCTCCATGCCGTACCGGTAGAAGTTCCGGTACCACGGCGCGGGCCCGTCGGCCTTCTCCGCGAAGACGACCAGGCGCCGGCCGCTGTCGATCATGTCCCCCAGCTTCGGCCACGGGCGGTCCGGGTCGGCGTCCGGCTCGTACAGCAGGTCGGAGAGTCCGGCCCGCAGGAAGGCGCTCCGGCTCGCCGCGGAGTCGACACCGTCCTGCAGGACGAGGGTGACGACCTCCGTGGGGTTCGCGCGCAGCCACGCACCGATCTGCCGCAGCGTGGGCACCAGTTCGAGGGCCCCGGCACCGCACACCGAGTGGCACAGCCACAGGCCCGGGTGGGGAGGGTTGACCCGCTCCAGGATCCCGGTGAGCCGCCGGCGCAGCGAGGGGGAGAAGTCCGAGGTGCTCAGTCGGTCCGCGACCTCCTCGGGCCGCTCCCACCGGTGCGTGTCGAGGAGCAGGACGCGCACCCCGGCGCCCAGCTGGCCGACGATGTCGGGGTCCTGGAGGGGGCCGATGAACCGGTCCGCCGTCGTGGCCATCGCATTGTGCGACGCCAGCTGGGCGATCTCGTCGTAGCGGGCGTCGCACAGCTCGGCGCTGCCCTGGCAGATGCGCGGTGAGGAGCCGGTGATGGCCACCGGCGCCAGCATCGTGCCGACGAGCGCGCACGCCGTGACGGCGAAGGTCAGAGCCGGGCCGTGCCGCGGATCGGTGAGGACCGGCATCCCGGGCCCGGTCTGCCAGACCCACCCGACGGTGATCAGCAGGGCGCCCGCGGCCAGCAGGATCACCGCGACCACGGTGGCGGTGGTCAGGAGCCCGTCCAGAGCGGTCGCCTGGATGTCGCCGATGAGGTCCGACGCCGCCGGGGGCCACGAGGAGGGGGTGCCGAACAGCGTGTCGCCCAGTGTGAGACGCAGAAGGAGGACCGTCAGCGCCAGCAGTGAGGCGGCGGCGGTCGGCACCCAGCCGAGCGGTATCAGCCGGCGCTTGGCGGGGGAGGGTGTGGCGAACCACAGCAGCGTGAGCGCGGCGGCACAGAGCACGGCCGCCGCAGGTTCCACCACCTCCTGGAAGAGGCGGGTGACGGCACGCGCGCGGTCCACCGGGGCGAGCGCCTCGTGCGCGGGATCGACATCGACGGTGATGACCCACGTACCCGCGTTCGCCTCCCGCAACAACTCCGCGGCGGCTGCCCGGACCTGGTCGGTCAGGGCGACCGGCGCGACCGCGGCCAGTGCCGAGGCCACGTCTCCCCGGTCCATCGCCGCCTGCACGCCGGGTCTGGTGCCGGCCCGCGCGGCCGTCGGCACCAGACGCATCAGCGCGTCCGTGGCCGCGACCGCCTGGCTGGGGGAGAGCGGCAGCGACGGCAGGCCCTCCAGTGGCGCCTCACCGGCCACCACCTGCGCCGTGAGTTCGGACAGACGCTGCACGAAGGCCTGGAAGTCGGGTTCCGACTGCTGCTGCAGGGCGGCGACGGCGTCACCGAAGTAGGCCTGGCTGAGCCGTTCGACGTTCGCGACGACGGGCTCCAGGTCGACCGTGACCCGCAGCCGGTCGCGGTTCCCCTCCAGGTAGTGGATCACCTCGGCGATCTGCCGGTCGCCCATGGCCCGCAGCGTCTCCGGCGGGATCACCACCTTGAGGTTCGAGGTGATGGTGGACTGCGGAACGGGCAGCCGGTCCAGCAGTTCCTGGGCCAGGGGCGTACTGGCCGGGTCGACCAGCACCTCGTCGTAGAACCGCTGGTAGGCCTGCTCGTCCTCCAGCGCCTGGCCGTAGAACTCCGGATCGAGCACGGTGCCGCGCACGACGGCGGCCGCGGCCAGGACGGTCAGGCTCAGCACCGCGACGCACCAGAGCAGCACCGCGACCCAGGGCGAGCGCCGGGGCGGGCGCCGAACCAGTCCGTCCATGGCCCCATTCTCGTTCCGGCCGACCGTCGTGCGACACGGCGTCCGAGCCGAGAACGCCACCACACGCATGCCCCGGCCCGGCCGGCCGATGCCGGTCGGATCAGCCTCCGCTCGGGGCTTCCTCCTCGGCCGTGCTCCGCTGAGGGTGTACACAGTGCCAGCGATGTCCGCCCCCGGGACCGTCCGTGGCCGCCGGGAAGGCGGTGGCGCACGCGTCGTCCGCCTTCCAGCAGCGGGTGCGGAACGGGCAACCCGAGGGTGGATGGGTGGCCGACGGCACCGGGCCGTGCAGGACGATCCGCTCGGGGCGCTCCAGCAGGCTCGGCGTGGCGGAGAGCAGCGCCTCGGTGTACGGGTGGCGCGAGGCGCCGGAGACCTGGGCGGCACCGCCCTCCTCCACGACCCGGCCCAGGTACAGCACCGCTATACGGTCCGCCAGATAGCGCACCGTCTGCACGTCGTGGGAGATGAACACCATGCCCAGACCGAGGCGGGCGCGCAGATCCACCAGGAGGTTGAGGATCTGGGCGCGCACCGACACGTCCAGCGCGCTGGTGGGCTCGTCGGCGACGATCAGCTCCGGTTCCAGGGCGAGGGCGCGGGCGATGGCCACGCGCTGGCGCTGGCCGCCGGAGAGCTGCCCGGGCAGCGCGTCCAGCGTGTGGCCGGGCAGGCCGACCAGGTCGAGGAGTTCCTCGACGCGCCGCTCGCGCTCGGCACGGGTGCCGCGACGGTGCACGTCCAGCGGGTCGCGCAGGATCTGCCGGACGGACAGCCGCGGGTTCAGCGCGGTGGAGGCGTCCTGGAAGACCACGCCGACGGCGGCACCGAACCCGGTACGGCGCTCGGCGGCGCTCATCTTCCACAGGTCCTGGCCCCGGAAGTACACCTGTCCCTCGGTGGGGCGCTGCAGTCCGGTGACCACGCGGGCCAGCGTGGACTTTCCGCAGCCCGACTCGCCGACCAGGCCGAGGATCTCGCCGCGCCGGACCTCCAGGGAGGTGTCGGTGAGGGCGTGCACGGCGTCCCGGCGCAGGATGCCCCCGCTGCGGGCCTTGTGACGTACGTGGATGTGGTCGAGTCGGACGAGAGGGTCCATGGCGGTGTCCTTCCGCGCGGTCATCGGGCGCTCTCCAGCGACTCGGCCGACCGCTTCTCGGGCGCCGGGTGGTGGCAGGCGAAGAGGTGGTCCCGCGCGGCGTCGCGGTCGGCGGCGGGCGGCGGGGTGGTGGCGCACAGCTCGGTGGCGGCGGCGCAGCGGGACGCGAACCGGCAGCCGGGGCCGAACGCCTTGGGCGCCGGCACGACGCCGCGGATCTGGTGCAGTCGCTCCGCGCCCGACTCCAGCGAGACGACCGAGCCGAGCAGACCGCGGCTGTAGTGGTGCGCCGGGTCGGTCAGCAGCGAGCGGGTGTCGCCGGCCTCGGCGACCTGGCCGGCGTACATCACCGCGACCCGGTGGGCGAGGTCGCCGACCAGGGCCAGGTCGTGGGAGACCAGGACCATCGCGAAGCCGAGTTCGTCGCGCAGCCTCACCAGCAGCTCGACGACCTGGGCCTGCACGGTGACGTCGAGCGCGGTCGTCGGCTCGTCGGCGATGAGCAGCCGCGGGCCGCGGGAGAGCGCCATGGCGATCAGCACGCGCTGGCGCTGGCCGCCGGAGAGCTCGTGCGGGTAGCTGCGCAGGGTGCGCTCGGGGGACAGGCCGACCAGTTCGAGCAGTTCGGCGGGGGTACGGGTGCCGCCGCGGGAGGTGAGCCACTTCAGCTGGGTGCCGATCAGCACGGACGGGTTGAGGGACGACATGGCGTCCTGGTAGACCATGGCGATCGCCGGGCCCATCAGCGCCCGGCGCTCCTTCGGCGACATCCTCAGCAGGTCGCGGCCCCGGTAGAGGATCTCGCCCTCGGCCTCGGCGTTGCGGGCCAGCAGGCCCATGATCGCGAGGCTGGTGATCGACTTGCCGCAGCCCGACTCGCCGACCAGTCCGATGGTCTCGCCCTCGCGGACGGTGAAGGAGATGCCGTCGACGACGCGGGTGTCGCCGTAGCGGTCGGGGAACCGGATGGACAGGTCGCGCACGACGAGCAGTTCGGGCGCGTCCTCGCGCACCGGCGGCACGGCGGGCTCCGTGGCCGCGAGCCGTGCGGCGAGCTCGGCGAGCGCGGCGTCCACGTCGGCGGTCTCCGCCCCGGGCGCGGCGGCGGCCTGCTCGTCGGAGTCGGAGTCGGAGTCGGAGTCGGTGCCACCGGTGCGGGACCTGTCCGGAGCGGCGGCGGCGTCCGTCATGCCCTCGGACAGGACGTTCAGCGCGAGCACCGTGATCAGCACGCACAGGCCGGGGAAGAGCGTCGCCCACCAGCCGCCCGAGAGCAGGATCTGCCGGCCGTAGGCCAGGACGCTGCCCCAGCTGGGGTCGGGGTCCTGCACACCGGCGCCGATGAAGGACAGGCTCGCCTCGAAGATGATGGAGTCGGCCACCATGACGGTCGCGAACACCAGGACCGGCGCCGCGCAGTTGACGGCGACGTGCCGGGCCACGATGTGACCGCGGCGGGCGCCGATGACCCGCTCCGCGGCGACGTAGTCCTCGCCGTACTGCTCCAGCACGTTGGCCCGTACGACCCGGGCGAGCGAGGGCGAGTAGACGAAGGCGATGGTGAAGATGATGACCGGGACGCTGGGCCCGAAGACGGCGACGAGCACGGCGGCCAGCGCGATCGGCGGGAACGACATCACGATGTCGAGCGTGCGCATCACCGACTCGTCGGCGAGCCTGCGCGAGGTGGCGGCGAGCGCGCCCAGGGCCGAGCCGAGGACCAGGGCGAGGAGGGTCGCGCCGAGACCGATGACCAGGGAGTAGCGGGCGCCGTGCACGACCCGGGCGAACACGTCGCGGCCGGCCCGGTCGGTGCCGAACCAGTGGTCGGCGCCCGGCGCCTGGGCGGGTATGCCGGTGGCCAGGGGGTCCTGGGTGAGCAGCGGGGCGAACACCGCGCCCAGCACGACCACGAGCAGGATTCCCAGGGCGATCCGGGAGGGCACGGGCAGGCGGCGCAGGCGGGCGCCGGGCTGCGACAGCCGCGCGGCGAGGGAGCTTGGGGCGAACATCACACCGTCCTGATGCGCGGGTTGACGAGCAGGTAGAGCAGGTCGACGACGACGTTGACCACGAGGAAGGCGACCGCGATGGTGAGCACGGTGCCCTGGACGAGCCCGACGTCGCCGCCGTTGACGCCTTCGAGGATCAGCTTGCCCATGCCGGGCAGGTCGAAGATCGCCTCGATGACGACGGCGCCGCTGAGCATGTAGCCGACCTTGACGCCGAGCACGGTCAGCGGGGTGACCAGGGCGTTGCGCAGCACCGACCGGATGATGAGGAAGGGCGGCAGGCCGCTGCCCCGGGCGGTGCGCACGTAGTCGCGGTCGAGTTCGGTGACCATCGAGGTGCGGATCAGGCGGGCCAGTGAGGAGGCGACGGGCAGCGCGAGGGACAGCGCGGGCAGGGTCAGGCTCTCGAGCCAGCCGGAGAGGGAGTCGGCCGGGTTGACGTAGCCACCGGTCGGGAAGAGCGGCATGTTCAGCGCGAACTGCTGGATGAGCAGCACACCGACCCAGAACGAGGGCAGGGCGATCCCGGCCATCGACAGCACCCGGAAGACCTGGTCCGGCCAGCGGTCCCGGTAGACGGCGCTGAGGACGCCGAAGAGCAGCGCCAGCACGATGGCCAGCGCGAGGCCAAGCAGGGTCAGCTGCAGCGTGAGCGGGAACGCGGTGGCGATCCGGTCGGTGACGGGCTGGCTCGGCGACATCGTGACACCGAGGTCCCCTCGCACCAGATCGCCCAGGAAGGCGAAATAGCGTACCGGCAGGGGGTCGTCGAGCCCGTTGGCCTCGGCGAACGCGGCCCGTGCCTCGGGACTCGCCGAGTCGCCGAGCGCGTTGTACGCGGGATCGGTCGGCGAGAACTGCAGGACGACGAAGACCAGCAGCGCGATGCCGAGGACCATCACCGGCATCATCGCGACGCGGCGCAGCGCGAGCCGGAGAAATGCAACCATCGTGAGGTTCCTAGAGGTTGGAGCGGGGGCCGCCGCGGCCCGTGGTGGCGCGGCGGCGGCCCGACGGCCTGGGCGTGCGGATCAGGGGGTGTCGTGCGGATCAGGCCGGCTCCGGGGAACGGCGCCTTGCCGTCGGGGCCGGGCGGGGCCTGGTACGTGCAGCCGCGGGCGGAGGAGGGCGACAGCGCGAGCCCTGGCAACCGACGACGACGCTGCTGGGGCACCGCCCACGCCCTTCAGGCAGTGGGGAGTGCGTGCCGGCCCCCGCGACCCCGGCAGGATCCGAACGAACCCCTATGCCCGGCCGACGTCGATGAAGGACAGCCCGGTGGTGGGCAGCGGCTTGAACCCCGTCAGTGTCCCGTCGCGCCAGGCGGTGGGCAGCTTGCGGTGCAGCACCGGGTACAGGGCGGCCTCGTCGGCGACCAGGTCGGTGACCTGGCCCCACAGCGCCTTGCGCTTCGCCGCGTCGGCCTCCGCCGCGGCCTTGTCCAGCAGCGACCTGGTCTGCTTGTAGGCGGCGGAGCCCTTCCATCCGTAGCGGTTCTCCGGCCAGAAGCCGTAGTAGAACCAGCGCAGCAGCAGGTCGGCGTCGTTGCCGAAGACGGACGGGTCGCCCGGCGCGGCCAGGGCGTCGAAGCGGCCCTTGTCGATCTTGGCGTACTGGGCGGGGGACTGGGCGATGTCGAGCTTGGCGTCGACCCCGATCGCCGCCCAGCTCTCCTTGATCAGGGGCGCGATGTCCTTGATCCAGCCGTTGTCGGTGAGCAGCAGCGTGAAGGAGAGCTTGCCCACGCCCGCGTCGGCGAGCAGTTTCTTGGCCTTGTCCGGGTCGTGCCGGTAGACGGTGGAGGCCTTGTGGTGGTCGGGGTGCGTGGCCGGCACGTATCCGGTGGCGGCCTCGGCGTTGCCCAGCAGCGCCGTGGAGATGATCTTCTCGGTGTCGAGCCCGTAGTGCAGGGCCTGCCGCACCCGCTTGTCCGCGAAGCGCTGGTCGGCGCAGTTGAACATGAGGAACAGCAGTCCGAAGGACTGGACGGACTCGACCTTGTCCTTGCCGGTGAAGCCCTCGACGTCGATGTAGGGCACGTCCTCGATGGCCTGGACCCGCCCGGACTTGAGGGCGCTGACCCGCGCCGACGGGTCGGACATGAGCCGCCAGACCATCTTCTTGGCCTTGGCCGGGTGCGGGCCGTTGTACTTGTCGTACGCCTCCATGACGATCTTGTCCTCGCGGACCGCCGACACGAAGCGGTACGGGCCCGAGCCGACGGGCCTCGCGTCGAAGGTCTTGGCGTCGGCGCCGGCGATCTTCTCCGGCACGATCCGCACCACGGATATACGGGACGGGAAGAGCGCGAAGGCGTACTTCAGCTTGAACTCGACCGTCGAGGCGTCGACCGCGGTGACCTTGTCGACGAACGGGACGAACTGCGCCATGAGCGAGGCGTTCTTCTCGTCCAGCACGCGCTCGAAACTGAACACCACGTCGTCCGCGGTGACCGCCGAACCGTCGTGGAACGTCGCTCCCTGGCGCAGGGTGGCCCGGTAGGTCGTCGCGTTGATCTTCTTCGGCATCCCGGTGGCCAGGGCCGGCCGCGCCACCAAAGTGGCGGGATCGAGGTCCACCAGGCCCTCGAAGATGTGCATGTTCGCGGCGTACGGGGTCGCGCCCGAGGTGATCATCGGGTCGAAGCCCGTGGAGAGCGGGTAGGAGATGCCGGCCTCGATGGTGTCGCCGCCGCTGCCCGGTGCACCGGCACCGTCCCCGCTGGAAGCCGGCCCTCCGCAGGCCGACAGGCCCGCGGTGACCGCGGTCGCCACACCGATGGCGCTGGTGTATCTCATGAAGGTGCGGCGATCGACGCCGGCTGCACTGCGCGCGGACAAGGAGTCCTCCATGCGGGAGATGAGATGGTCGAGCGGTGGAGGAGGCGAGTGTGGTCGGCGCCTCACCGACGGCGCATCAGACGTCTGATGTCTGATGCTTGGTAATGTGGGAACGTAGCTGGGCAAATGAGAGGGGTCAAGAGGTGGCGGTGGGGCAAAGGGCGATTCGGCATACGGTGCCGGAGCCCAAAGCGGCACGACAACCGTTGCGTCAGGAGGTCGTCGACGGAATCAAGGCCTACATCCTGCGCAACGAACTGCGCCCGGGGGACCCCTTGCCGACCGAGCCCGCCCTGTGCGAGGCGCTCGGCGCGAGCCGCTCCAGCGTGCGGGAGGCGATCAGGATCCTCACCGCGCTCGACATCGTCGAGGTGCGGCACGGACACGGCACCTATGTCGGGCGGCTGAGCCTGTCGGCCCTGGTGGAGAGCCTGACCTTCCGCGGCCTGCTCAGTCCCGACGACGACTTCCAGGTGATGAGCGACCTCATCGAGGTGCGCGAACTGTTCGAACGCGGCATGGCCGAGCGGCTCGTGTCGTCCCTCGACGAGGAGCAGATCACCCGCCTCGGCGCGCACGTCGAGGAGATGCGCAGGGCCGGCGCCGGCGAGGGGCACGGTTTCGTCGAGGCGGACCGCGCCTTCCACACCCTGCTCCTCGCGCCACTCGGCAACGACCTCATCGGCCAGCTGTCCACGGCGTTCTGGGACGTCTACGTCATCGTCGCACCGCACCTCGACGTCTTCACGCACGAGCACGAGGCGGCCACCATCGCCAACCACCAGCGCATCGTGGACGCCGTGCGGGACCGGGATCCCGTGGAGTTCGCGGCGGCGCTGACCGACCACTACGCGCCGGTGCGGCAGCGGATCGCGGAGGCCCGCGCCCGCCGCTGACCGGCTCCGGCGGTGGGGGGGGGGGGGGGGGGGGGGGGGGGGGGGGGGGGGGGGGGGGGAGGGGGGGGGGAGGGGGAGGGGGGGGGGGGGGGGGGGGGAGTGTGGAGGTGTTT
>NZ_JBVJVN010000018.1:0-97477 GCF_055603605.1 Streptomyces sp. NPDC037271 | reverse complement strand
CAAAGCCCAGCCGTCCCCCCCCCCCCCCCCCCCTCCCCTTCCTTCCCCCCCCCCCCCCCCCCCCCCCCCCCCCCCCCCCCGACACCGGAGGCCGACACCCCCGGGGGTGAGGCGGGTGGGTACTTGACGCTCGTCGTCCGGATCTCTAGTGTCCCAGGACAACAGACATCAGACGTCTTCTCTCCTGGTCTTTCGGGAGTCGGACCGGCCGTTTCCCTTCCGTACTTCCGTACTTCCGTACTTCCGTATTTCCGTACTTCCGTGATTTCGCGCTGCGCCGCGCGCACGCCTCAGACACCGGGGCCCCTTCATGCCACTGACGGACCTCCCGCTCGCCCAGTGCCTCGCACTGCGGCCCGACCTCGACGAGCCCGCCGACCTCGACGCCTTCTGGGACCAGACCCTGAGCGAGGCACGGGCGCACGCGACGCCACCCCTCTTCACGCCCGTGGAGACGGGCCTGACCCAGGTGACGACCTACGACGCGACCGTGCCCGGATTCGCCGGCGAGCCCGTGCGCGGCTGGCTCCACCTGCCCGCCGGGGCGAGCGGCCCGCTGGGCTGCGTGGTGGAGTACCTCGGCTACGGACGCGGGCGCGGCCTGCCGCACGAACAGGTCCTGTGGGCCAACGCCGGTTACGCGCACTTCATCATGGACACGCGCGGCCAGGGCTGGTCCACCGCGGGAGGGGACACCCCCGACACCGCCGCCCTCAACGGCACCGTCCCCGGCTTCCTGACCCGAGGTGTGGAGAGCCCCCACGACCACTACTACCGGCGGGTGTTCACGGACGCCGTGCGCTGCGTCGACGCCGTCCGCGCGCACCCGGCCGTCGATCCGGACCGGGTCGCCGTCACCGGCGTCAGCCAGGGCGGCGGCGTCGCCCTCGCGGTGGCCGGGCTGGTGCCGGGCCTGGCGGGCGTGCTGCCCGACGTCCCGTTCCTGTGCGACATCCGGCGCGCGGCGAGCATCACCGGCCTGCCGCCCTACACCGAGGTCGCCGAGTACCTGCGCCTGCACCGCGACCGCACCGAGACCGTGTTCACCACCCTGTCCTACGTCGACGCGGCCCTGCTGGCCGCCCGCGCCACCGCCCCGGCCCTCTTCTCCATCGCCATGATGGACGAGGTCTGCCCGCCCTCGACGTGCTTCGCCGCCTACCACCGCTACGGCGGCCCCAAGGACCTGTGCGTCTACGAGTTCAACGGCCACGAGGGCGGCGGCGGCCACCACCGGCGCGCACAACTCGCCCGGCTGCGGGAACTGCTCGCCCCGCCCGGCGCCCCCACCGGTCTCTCCGCCCTGCACGACCCCCGACTCGCCTGACCCCTCACCCGAGAAGAGGCCTGTTCATGCAGCGAAGAGTCTCCCTGGCCATCGGCACCGCCTCCCTGGCCGTCCTCGTGGCCACCGTCCCCCTCGCGCACGGTGCGCCCGAGGCACCGCCCGCCGCCACCGCCGGCACCCTCACCTCGCAGGACATCGCCACCGCCGGCACCGGCTCCCCCCACTACCGCATCCCCGCCCTGACCCGCACCACCAAGGGCACGCTGATCGCCGCCTACGACGCCCGGCCCACCCTGGGCGACCTGCCGGGCAACATCGGCGTCGTCGTGCGCCGCAGCACCGACGGCGGCACCACCTGGCAGGCGCAGCGGGTGGTGCGCAAGGAGGCCGCCCCCAAGGGCTACGGCGACCCCAGCCTCCTGGTCGACCGGGAGACAGGACGGATCTTCGTCTTCTACGCCGCCTCCGTGAACCAGGGCTTCTTCGGTTCGGCGACCGGCAACGACGAGAGCGACCCGAACGTCCTACAGGCCGACTACAGCTACTCCGACGACGACGGCCTGACCTGGAAGCACGAGCGGATCACCGCCGACATCAAGAACCCCGCCTGGGCCGGCATGTTCGCGGCCTCCGGCGAGGGGATCCAGCTGCGGCACGGCACCTACAAGGGCCGCCTGATCCAGCAGTACGCCATCCGCCACAACGGCGCCAACTACGCGGTCAGCGCCTACAGCGACGACCACGGCGCCACCTGGAAGACGGGCACCCCGGTCGGGCCCGGCGGCGACGAGAACAAGACCGTCGAGCTGTCCGACGGCCGCGTCATGCTCAACAACCGCTCCAAGCCGTACCGCACGGTCGCGTACTCCACCGACGGCGGCGTCACCTACACCCCCTTCCAGCAGGACAGGGAACTGCCCGACCCCGCGAACAACGGCTCCGTCGCCCGCTTCGCACCGGACGTGCCCGCCTCCCACCCGCGGTCCTCCTGGCTGCTGTTCAGCAACACCGCCACCACCGGCAGCCGCAGCAACCTCACCGTCCGCCTCTCCTGCGACAACGGGCGGAACTGGCCGGTGCGCAGGACCGTCGAGGCCGGCTCGGCCGCCTACTCCACGCTCACCCCGCTCAGCGACGGCACCGGCGCCAATCCCCGGATGGGCCTGCTGTGGGAGCGCGACGACTACCGGCACATCACCTACTCGTCCTTCGACCTCAAGTGGCTCGGCGGCGTCTGCGCACCCGTCACCGTGACTCCGCCCGCGTCCCTGCCCGCCGGGAGGACCACTGACGTCACGGTCCGCGTCGTCAGCCAGAACGACGTGCGGCTCCCCGCCGGCACGGTCTCCCTGAAGCTGCCGCAGGGCTGGAGCGCCCCCGCCGTCACCATGCCCGCGCTCGACCCGGGCCAGGGCGCCAACGTCAAGATCCCCGTCACCGTCCCCGCGAACGCCACCGCGGGCGGCGTGGCGGCCACCGCGACCTACCAGGTCCGCGGCTCCCAGCACTCCTACGGCGACGCGACGCTCACCGTCACCGCGCCGTAGACCGGCCGGGGCCGCCCGCACACCCGCCCTTCGACGCGGTGCGCGGGCGGCCCGTTCCACCCCCGTACCACCACTCGCACAGCCCAGGAGACACCATGTCCTCGTCCCAGCCCCTGAGCGGCGTCGTGCCGCCCGTCTGCACTCCTCTGGATGCGTCGGGCGAGGTCGACACCGCATCGCTCGCCCGGCTCGTCGAGCACCTCGTCGGCGGGGGAGCGCACGGGCTGTTCGCCCTCGGCTCCAGCAGCGAGGTCGCCTTCCTCACCGACCGGCAGCGGGCGGTGGCCCTGGAGACGGTCGTCGAGGCGGCGGCGGGCCGGGTGCCCGTGCTCGCCGGCGTCATCGACATGACCACCCCCCGAGTGCTCGCCCACGCTCGGGCCGCCCGGCAGACGGGCGCCGACGCCCTGGTGGCGACCGCTCCCTTCTACGCCCGCACCCACCCGCGCGAGATCGCCGGCCACTTCCGCGCCGTCCGGTCCGGCGTCGACCTGCCCCTGTACGCCTACGACCTGCCCGTCTCGGTACACAGCAAGCTCTCCACGGCCCTGGTGCGCGACCTCGCCGTGGACGGCACCCTCGCCGGTCTCAAGGACAGCAGCGGCGACGAGGGAGGACTGCGCCGCCTGATCGTCGAACTCGGCGGACGCCACGGCCGGAAGGACGGCCCGGCACCCTCGTTCAGCGTCCTCACCGGCTCCGAACTCACCGTGGACGCCGCCCTGCTGGCCGGCGCCGACGGCGTCGTCCCCGGCCTCGGCAACGTGGACCCCGCCGGCTACGTGCGCCTCTACGACGCCGTGCGCGGCGGCGACCTGGACGGCGCGGTCAGGGAACAGGAGCGGCTCGTCGAGCTGTTCGGCCTCGTCGACGCGGGCTCCGAGGACGAGATGGGCCGCAACTCCTCCGCCATCGGCGCCTTCAAGCACGCCCTGCGGCTGCTCGGGGTGTTCACGCACGGCACCACCGCCGCCCCGCAGATCCAGCTGGGCGAGGCCTCGGTCGCCCACGTCGAGCGGCACCTGCGCGGCGCCGGGCTGCTCCCGGTCCGATGAGCGGACGGCACTTCGACGCGCCGGTGATCGGCCTCGACCTGGGCGGCACGAAGATCGCCGCCGCCCTGGTCGGGGCCGGCGGCACCGTCCTGGCCCGGCACACCCTGCCCACCCCGGCGACAGAGGGCGCCCAGGCGGTGCTGGACGCCCTGGCCGTGGGGGCCCGCGCGGTGTGGGCGCCGGGGGCCGCCGCGATCGGCGTCGCCGCGGCCGGCGTCATCGATCCCGCCACCGGCACCGTCACCAGCGCCACCGACACGATCCGCGGCTGGGCCGGCACCGCCCTGGCCGTCGGCCTCGCGACCCGTACGGGGCTCCCCGTGGCCTGCGACAACGACGTACGCGCCGCCGCCGCGACGGAACTCGCCGCCCTCGGCGACGACGGCATCCTGATCTACGCCGCCGTCGGCACCGGCGTCGGAGGAGCCGTCGCCGCGTCGGGACGCGTGCTGCACGGCGCCGCCGGAATCGCCGGGCACCTCGGACACCTGCCGAGCCCCGAGGCGGACGGCCTGCCCTGCACCTGCGGGGCGACCGGCCACCTGGAGGCGATCGCGGCCGGACCCGCCATCACCGCCCACTACGCGCGGTGCGGCGGTCAGCGGGCGGACCGCCTCCAGACCGTCGCCGAACGCGCCGCCCACGGCGACCCGCACGCCACGGAGGCCATCACGCTCGGTGCCCGCGCGATGGGCCGTGCTCTGGGCGGCCTCGCCAACGCGCTCGGCCCGCACCGCGTGGTCGTCGCCGGCGGCGTGCCCCGCGTCGGCGCCCTGTACCGGGACGCCCTGTGTGCGGCGTTCGCCGCTGAACTCATGCCCCCGCTGCGCGCGTTGCGCCCGGCGCCGCCGCACGGCGGAGCCGACGCCGCCGTCCTCGGGGCGGCCGCGCTGCCCCGGACCCTGCCCCTGCACCGCCCTCAGACCACGGGAGTTGCCCCATGACCCCGGCCCAGCCCCTGGCCGAATCCCTGGCCGGCCGCCTGATCGTCTCCTGCCAGGCCCCGCCCGGGGACCCGATGCGCCACACCGGCACCCTGGTCCGCATGACCCTCGCGGCACGCGAAGGGGGTGCGGCGGCCGTGCGCGTCAACGACCCGGAGGTCGTCGCCGCCACGGTCGCGGCCGTCGGCCTCCCGGTGATCGGCCTGTGGAAGGACGGCGACAGCGGCGTCTTCATCACCCCGACCGTGCGCCACGCGCTCGCCCTCGTGGAGGCGGGTGCCGCGGTCGTCGCGGCCGACGCCACCGCCCGGCCGCGCCCCGACGGCAGTACGTTCGCCGAACTCGTCGAGGCCGTCCACGCGGCGGGCGCCCTGGTCATGGCCGACGTCTCGACTCTCGCCGAGGGCCGGACGGCGGCCGCCCAGGGGGCCGACTTCGTCGGCACCACCCTGTCCGGCTATGTGCCGGGCTCCCCGGTCCAGACGGCGCCGGACCTGGCCCTCGTGAGCGACCTCGCCGGGGCGATCGGCACCCCGGTGATCGCCGAGGGCCGGATCGCCACGCCGGAGCAGGCCGCGCAGGCCCTCGCGGCGGGCGCGCACAGCGTCGTCGTCGGCACCGCCATCACCGCGCCGACCGCGCTGACCCGGCTGTTCGCGCAGCACATGGCGTCCTGAACCAGCACGCGTGAGGGGCGGCGGGAGACAACCCACCGCCCCTCACGTGCTGTCGCGATCAGACCGCCGGGGCCGGGTACGTCGGGTACTCCACCCCGGAGACGTGCTGCACGACGCGCACGACCTGGCAGGAGTAGCCGAACTCGTTGTCGTACCAGAGGTAGAGGATCGCGTTGTCACCCTCGACCTTCAGCGCGCCGGCGTCGACGATCGAGGCGTGGCGCGAGCCGATGAAGTCGCTGGAGACCGCGTCGGGGGCGCTGATGAAGTCGATCTGGCGCTTCAGCGGCGAGGTCAGCGACACGCCGCGCAGGTGGTCGAGGACCTCCTCGCGGGTGGCCTCGCGGGCCAGCTGGAGGTTGAGGATCGCGATCGACACGTCCGGTACGGGCACGCGGATCGAGCTGCCGGTGATCTTCGCCTTGAGCCCCGGGAGGGCCTTGGCGACGGCGGAGGCGGCACCCGTCTCGGTGATGACCATGTTCAGTGGCGCGGACCGGCCGCGACGGTCCGACTTGTGGTAATTGTCCAGCAGGTTCTGGTCGTTGGTGAACGAGTGGACCGTCTCCACGTGGCCGCGCAGCACGCCGTACTCGTCGGCCATCGCCTTCAGCGGCGGGACGATCGCGTTGGTGGTGCAGGACGCGCAGGACAGGATCTGCTCGTCCGGCTTGATGGTGTCGTGGTTGACGCCGTGGACGATGTTGGGGACGTCGCCCTTGCCCGGCGCGGTCAGGACGACCTTGTCGATGCCGGGCCGCAGGTGCTTCGACAGGCCCTCGCGGTCGCGCCACTTGCCGGTGTTGTCGATGAGGATGGCGTTCTTGATGCCGTACGCCGTGTAGTCGACCTGCGTCGGGTCGTCGGCGTGGATCACCTTGATGACGTTGCCGTTGGCGAGGATCGTGCTGTTGGCCTCGTCGACGGTGATCGTGCCCTGGAACTGGCCGTGCACGGAGTCGCGGCGCAGCAGCGAGGCGCGCTTGACGAGATCCTGATCGCCGCCGCCCCGGACGACGATGGCGCGCAGCCGCAGGCCGTTGCCCGAGCCGGCCTTCTCGATGAGCAGGCGGGCGACGAGCCGGCCGATGCGGCCGAAGCCGTACAGGACGACGTCGCGCCCCTCGCGGCGGTCGGTCTTGTTGTCGCCGGTGGCTCCGGCGACGGCCTCCGCGGTGAACTCCTCCACCGTCAGCCCGCGGTCGTCGGCCTTGTAGGTCGCGGCGAGCATGCCGATGTCGATCTGCGAGGGACCGAGGTCGAGCGTGGTGAGGGCCCGCAGGAAGGGCATCGTCTCGGTGACCGACAGTTCCGCACCGGCGATCTGGCGGGCGAAGCGGTGGGTCTTGAGGATGCTGACCACCGACTTGTTCACCAGGGAACGGCTGTGCAGCAGGATGGTCACGTCCTGCTCCCGGTGCAGCTTCCCGATCATCGGGATCATCGATTCCGCGGTCTCTTCGCGGTGCTTCCAGTTGGTGAACGAGTCGTCGTTGACAGTCACGTCTCTATCTTTCGAGCTAGGCGGCGCTCATATGCTAACCCGACCGCACTTCTGATCGATCAAGTGGGCCCCCTCCTGATCAGATGAGTGCCAGGAGGTCCTGGTCGGACGAGTGCCAGTAGGGCTGGTGCCATGCACTCGACCCGGGTCTCCCGGCACGTGAACGCCCCGCGTTCCGCCGTGTACCGCGCGTTGCTGGACGCGGACGCCGTCGCGGCATGGCGGGTTCCGGGCGGCATGACCGCGCTGGTGCACATGTTCGACGCGCGAGAGGTGGCGCCTTCCGCGTCTCGCTCACCTGTGAGGCGCCGACGGCCGCCGGCAGGTCCGGCGCGCACACCGACACCTACCACGGGCGTTTCGCGCGGATCGTGCTCGGCCGACAGGTGGTGGACGTGCTCGAGTTCGAGTCGGCCGACCCCGCCTTCCGGGGCACGAGGACGATGACCACCGCGCTCACCGAAGCGGGCGGTGGCACGGAGTCCGTCGTCACCCACGACGGGCTTCCCGACGCGGTGCCCGCCGCGGGCGACGAGACGGGCACGCGTGCGCATGGCCCTGGCCGAACCGGCCGCGCTGGTGGAGGCCGCCGAGCGCCCGGAACGAGGCGACGGCGCCGTCGAGCCCCCGGGGCTCAGCGCGTCCCGCTCCAGGAGTGGGCGACGTCCACCACGAGGCGGCCGTCCAGCGCCAGCACCCGGAAGGGCAGCCGGGTGCGGACGCCGAGCCCGATCTGTGTCTCGCCCTCGAAGCTGCCGGCGAACCGGGTGTCCCTGAAGGTGCGGTAGCCGGTGAGGTCCACATCCGGCAGGGGCCGGTCCGCCCGGCCGGGATACGTGGCGGCACCGGTCTCGGGGCGGTAGCCGGGTGCGGCGACCCTGACCTCCAGGACGGCTCCGCCGTCCACCGCGATCGGGCGGCCCGAGCCGTCCTGGTGAAGCCGGTCGACGTACCGGACGACGTACCCGATGCGGTCGGCGCTCGCACCGGGTACGTCGACGACCATCCGGTCGAAGCACGCGTGGCGCGCGGTCCTGACGTCCTTCACCGGGGCCGTCGTCCCCGCGGCCCGGGTCTTGGCGAGGCTGCCCCAGCCCGTGGGGCATGCCGTGGTGTGCGCGGTGTCGCGTACGGTGCTCCGCGCGTCGGTGCCCGGGGCCGCGTCGGCCGCGACCGTGGCCGTCCCCAGGACGGCGCCCGCGAGTACGACCGTCACCCATGCTGTTCTGCTTCGTCGCATTGTGTCCCCCGGTGTATGCAAGTTCCGGTATGGGTGAGACGAGCCGAATGACCGAAAGGTTGCGGGTGCGTTGGGGGTGCACTGGGTGCTTCGGGTGTGTTTCGGGCGCGCATCGGGGGTACCGAGGGGGCGCACGCGACGGCGTGCGCCGACCGAGGACCCGGTCGACGCAGGGCGAGGACGCCGGGACGGCGTGCCGGACGCCGGGCCTGCGCCGGGTCCTGGCTTCCGCGTTGTCAGCGGTCCCGGTCCAGTTCCTCCTCCACGGGCGGCTTCGGCACCTCGCGCAGATGCTGCGACTGGCCCGGTTTGCCGCCCGCGCGGGCCTGTTCGGCGCGCTGCGCGGGAGAGGTGCCGAGGTCGGAGGCGGGGTCCACGCGCACCGACCGGGCCACCTCCTCGCGGTTGGCGTAGCTCTCGGGCGGGATGCCGCGCAGCGCGGCGACGGCGTCCTGCGAGGCGCCCGCCTCACGCGCCGCCCGGATCAGGTCGTCCTTGCCCGCGGGGAAGTCGACGCCCTTGATGGCGTCGACCACTTCTCGGGCGCTGGTGGTGTGGGACATGAGCATTTCTCCCGGTCGGTGCCTGGACTCCCGGAACCCCCGGGAATCCTCGGAGGCCTTCCGGGTAACCGCACGAGCCCCAGTACTCACATCCCCGGCACACCTCGCGGCTCTCCGGCGTACCCCGGGGTGCTCGAGCTTCCCGCCGAACCCGGCCGAACGTGATCGTGCCGGCACCGGGTGTGGGAACAGGATTGCGCCCTGGACGATCGGGTACGCGAGGCTGGACCGCCCCGTACCGATCATCGGGGCGGGCCCCATCACCGCCGCTATCAGGGATCAGTCATGGAAACACCCGCGAACGACAACTCCGTCTCGCCCGCCCGGCGCGCGCTGGACACACTCGCCGAGAACACCGAGGACACGGCGGCGCTCGACACACTCGCGAGCAGCGACGTCCTCATCCCGGTGCCCGACGACGCCAACGAGCAGGACGCCGCGGACCCCGGGATGCTGGCACTGCCGGTCCTGGAACAGCAGGGCGGCCGTCAGGTGGTGCCGGTGTTCACCTCGGAGCTGGAGATGGCCGACCTGCTGCCGTACGTCTCCCGCTACCGCATGGTGCCGCTGGGTGCCCTTGCCGCGCAGTGGCCGGCCGACGACCTGTCGCTGTCCATCGACGCCGGCTCGGAGCACCGCCTCACGCTCACGTCGGACGGAGTCCGTACCCTGCTGGCCCGTCCCTAGGGGCGCTCGCCGTCGCCGAGCATGCGGGCCAGTACGGCCCGCTGCAACGGCAGCACCTCGGTGTGCAGGTCGCGGCCCCTGCGGGTCAGCGCCACGTACACACCGCGCCGGTCCTCCGCGCACATCGTGCGCTCCACCAGCCCGTCCTTCTCCAGCCGGGCGATGAGCCGGGACAGGGCGCTCTGGCTCAGGTGGACCCGGCCGACCAGGTTCTGCACCCGGCACTGGGCGCCCTCGCCCGGCCCCTCGGTCACGAGGAGGTCGAGCACCTCGAAGTCGCTCGCGCCGAGACCGTGCGGGTGCAGCGCACGGTCGATCTCGCACATGGTGCGCGCGTGCACCGAGAGGATCTCACGCCACCGTTCCTCGAGCCGCGCACCGGCCGTCTTGACTGCCATACCAGCACGGTAACACCGGGAGCACTGTTCATTGACTGTGCAACTAGTGTGCGCGCAAGGAACACGCTCCGGTCAGACCCGAGGAAACGCTCCGGTCAGACCGGGGAAACGCCCCGCCCCGGCCCGAGGAAATGCGGGAAATACCCCCGGCAGGCCCGAGCAAACGACCCGGGCAGGCCCGAGCAAACGACCCGGGCAGGCCCGAGCAAACGACCCGGGCAGGCCCGAGCAAACGACCCGGGCAGGCCCGAGGACACCCCCACGGGACACACCGAGGAAACACGGCTCACGCCGAGTCCCGTTTCACCAGCTCGGTCGGCAGGATCACCGCCGCCGGGTCCTCCCCGCCGATCTGGGCCAGCAGCACCCGGACCATCTCGGCGCTGATCCGGTCCCAGGGCTGCCGGATGGTGGTCAGCTCGGGACTGGCGGCGACGGCCGCGGGGGAGTCGTCGAAACCACCCACCGCCACGTCCTGGGGCACTCGCCGCCCCGCCCGTTGCAGTGCTGCCAGTACCCCCTGCGCCATCAGGTCGGACGCCACGAACACGGCGTCCATGTCGGGGGCCCGCGCCAACAGCCGCTCCGCCCCGGCCTCGCCGCTCGCCCGGCTGTAGTCGCCCGAGACGACGAGCCGTTCGTCGATCGCGATGCCGGCCTCGCCGAGCACCTCCCTGTAGCCGGCCAGGCGCTCCACACCGCCCGGGGTGTCGAGCGGGCCGGTGACCACACCCACCCGCCGCCGTCCCAGCGACAGCAGATGGCGGACCATGTCGCGGGCGCCGTCCCGGTCGTCGGCGGCCACGTAACTCACCTTCGAGCCCAGCCCGATCGGCTTGCCGCACGCCACCAGCGGTACCCCCGCCGCGCGCAGTTCCTCGGCGACCGGGTCCCCGGAGTGGCTGGACACCAGCAGCACCCCGTCGACGTGCCCCGCCGTGATGTACCGCGTGATGCGCCGCCGTTCGTCCTGGGTCCCGGCGAGCATCAGCAGCAGCGGGACGTCGTGCGCGGCCAGCGCCTGGGTGCAGCCGCGCAGCAGGACGTTGAAGTTGGGGTCCTCGAAGAACCGCTCCTGCGGCTCGGTGAGCAGGAAGCCCACCGAGTCCGACCGTCCGGTGATCAGCGACCGGGCGTGCCGGTTGACGACGTAACCCGTCTTGCGGATGGCCGCGTTGACGGCTTCCTGCGCGGCCGGACTGACGTAGTGCCCGCCGTTGAGCACCCGTGACACCGTGCCCCGCGACACTCCCGCCTCGCGCGCCACGTCGTGGATCGTGGGCGGTCGGCGCCGGCCCCCCGTATTGCTCATGGTCACGACTTTACGGCCCCGGAGAGCAGGTCGAGGCTCCAGAAGCGCTGGACGACCAGGAAGAGGACGACCAGCGGAAGCACCGCGAGGAACGCACCGGTGATCACCAGCGTGTAGAGCGCCGGCGTGTTCGCGCCCTGCTCCAGCAGCGTGTGCAGACCGAGCGTGATCGGGAACTTCTCGTCGTCGCTGAGCATGATGTACGGCAGCAGGAAGTTGTTCCACACGGCCACGAACTGGAACAGGAACACCGTCACGAGGCCCGGCACCATCATCGGCAGCGCGACCCGGGTGAAGATGCGCCACTCGCTCGCCCCGTCCATCCGCCCGGCCTCCACCACGTCGGCGGGTACGGCCGCCGCCGCGTAGATCCGCGCCAGGTAGACGCCGTAGGGGGAGAGGATCTGGGGGAGCAGCACGGACAGGTACGAGTCCGTCAGGTCCGCCTCGGCCAGCAGCAGGTACTGGGGGACGGCGAGGATCACCGGGGGCATCAGCACGCCCGCCAGCAGCACGTTGAACACGGTCTCCCGGCCGCGGAAGCGGTAGGTCGCCAGCGCGTAGCCGCTGACCGCCGACACGGCCGTGGACAGCAGGGCGCCGAGACCGGCGTAGAGGGCCGAGTTGGCCATCCACTGCCAGTAGACGCCGTCGCGGTAGGCGCTGAGGTCGCCCAGGTTGTCGGCGAAGCCCGTGCCCGGCAGGAAGGTGAAGGTGGAGAACAGTTCGCTGCCCGACTTGGTGGCCGCGATCACCACCCAGGCCACCGGCAGCAGGCAGTAGACGGCGCCGAGCAGCAGCGTGAGCGTCGGGACCAGCGCGATCCGGCGGCGCGGCGGAGGCCCCTGGGCGGTGCCGGGCGTGGTGCCCGCCGCCGGCTGTGCCTTGCGGACGGCGAGGGAACTCATCGTGCTGCCTCCTGCTTGTTGCGGCGGTTGGCGGCCCGCAGGAACCCGAAGGACAGCGCCAGGGTGACGAGCGCGATGATCGCCGCCTGGGCCGCGGCCGCGTGGATGTCGCCGTTGCCGAAGGCGTCCTGGTACACCTTCATCAGCGGACTCCAGGTCGTGGACACGGAGTTGGTGAGCGGTTTGAGGGTGGTCGGCTCGCTGAACACCTGGAGCGTGGCGATGATCGAGAAGAAGAACGTCAGCACCAGCGACGGCGCCACCATCGGGATCTTGACGCGCAGCGCGATCTGCGACGGGGAGGCGCCGTCCAGCTTCGCCGCCTCGTACACCTCGGCCGGAATGGACTGCAGCGAGGTGTAGATGACGATCATGTTGAAGCCGGTGCCGCCCCAGATCGCGATGTTCGACAGGGCGAGGTAGAGCGGACCGCCGTCCAGCAGGTCCGGCTGCGGCAGACCGAACCGGTCGAGCACGAAGTAGAAGGGACTGACGTCCGGCAGGTACAGGAACCCCCACAGCAGCGCCGCCACCACGCCGGGAATGGCGTACGGCAGGAAGATCGCGAGCCGGGTGACCGGGGTGAACCGCACCTTCTCGGAGTCGAGCATCAGCGCGAACAGCAGGGCCAGGCCCAGCATCACGGGCACGACGAGGCAGCCGTAGCCGAGCACGCGCAGGGCTCCGTCCAGCAGCTCGCTGTCGCCGAGGGCGTCGGTGTAGTTCTGGAAGCCGGCCCACACCTCCTGCCGCGCACCGGCGCCGAGGCCGAGCCCGGACACCTCCACCTTGCGGAAGCTGAGATAGACCGCGTAGCCGATGGGCAGCGCGAAGAACAGCAGGAACAGGGCGATCGCGGGGACGAGGAAGAAGTAGGGAGCGCGAAGCGCTCCGTTGCGGGCGCTGGTGGGGGACGGGTGGGCGTTCGGGGCGCCCTTGACCCCGTGCGGCCCGCGGCGTGCCGTCGTGCTGGTCACCGGGCGACCTCGAAGCCCTGCTTCTTCAGGTCGGCGACCGTCTCCTCCTGCATGGTGTCGAGGGCGGCGGCGAAGTCCGACTTGTCCTTGGCGGCGGCGCCGAACGCGTCCTTGAAGGTGGTGTACGCGACGTTGACGTTGGGCCCCCAGGCGGAGGGCGCCGTCGTCTTCGCGATGTCGGCGGCCTTGGTGTAGAAGTCCGGCTGGTTGGAGAAGAACTCCGGCGGCTTGGTGAACGCGCCGCTGAGCTGGGCCGAGGTGGAGGCCGGGTAGATGCCGCCCTCCTTGGCCAGGGCGTTCAGCGCGCCGCGGTCGGTGTTCAGCCACTCGGCGAACTTCGCGGCGGCGTCCTTGTGCTTCGAGTCGGTGGTCACGCCGGTGGAGGAGCCGCCCCAGCTGCCGGTGCGGTTCCCGCCGTCCGGCCACTGCGGGAGCGGGGCCATGGCCCACTTGCCCTTGGTGTCGGGCGCGGCGGTGGTCAGCGTGCCGGGCGCCCACACGGCGCTGACCCAGGCGAGCTGCTTGCCCGTGTTGAGCGCCTTGTTCCAGGCCGGCGTGTACATCGGCTGGTTGTCGACGGCGCCCTCCTTGACGAGGCCGCCCCAGAACTCGGCGACCTTCTTCGTCGCCTCGTCGTTGACCCCGACCTTCCACTTCTCGCCCTCGGTCGACCACCACTTGGCGCCGGCCTGCTGGGCGAGGCCCGCGAAGAGGCCGGAGTCGTTGGCGGAGAAGGTGGTGAGGTCCTTGTCGGGAGCCGCCTTCTTCAGCTTGCGCGCGGTCTCGGCGAACTCGTCCCAGGTGGCCGGGACCTCGAGGCCGTACTTCTCGAACAGGTCCTCGCGGTAGTAGAACATCATCGGCCCGATGTCCTGCGGGACGGCGTAGACCGCGTCCGTGCCCAGTGTGGTCTGCTGCCACACGCCCTCCGCGAACTCGCCCTTCACGTCGCCGACCTCGCCCGAGATGTCGGCGAGCGCGTCGTTGCTGACGAGCGTGGGCAGTGCCTGGTACTCGGCCTGCACCAGGTCGGGCCCCTGGCCGGCCTTGTGCGCGGTGAGGATCTTGGTGACCAGCGTGTCGCCGGACGCCTGCTTCTTCACCGTGACGGTGATCTGCTGCTCCTTGCCCGGGCCCTTGTTCCACAGGTCGACGACCTTGTCCATGCCGGGCGTCCAGGTCCAGTACGTCAGCGAGACCGGACCCGACTCGGCGCCGCCGCCGTCTTCGGACGAGCCGCAGGCGGCGAGGGTGGTGGCGCCGAGTGCGACGGCGACGGCGGAAGTCACCAGGCGGCGGCGCTTCGTGTACGGCATGGAACTCTCCCCTGACCTGGGCCTCCGCCTGCTGCGGAGACCTGCCATGCTTCTGTGAGCGTTCACAGTAGAGAAACATCCCGGACACTTGTCAATGGTTGTTGCTGTGCGGTTATGTTGGGCTCGCACCGCTGGAGATGTGTGTGCACGTTCCCAATTGATCGATCACACGGGAGACCATCCATGCCGGAGACCACCCCCAGAGGCCTCACCGGGCTCGCCTTCGGCGGGGACTACAACCCCGAGCAGTGGCCCGAAGACGTCTGGCAGGAGGACGTCCGGCTGATGCGCGAGGCCGGCGTCACCATGGTGAGCGCCGGGATCTTCTCCTGGGCGCTGCTGGAGCCCGCACCGGGCACCTACGACTTCGGCTGGCTGGACCGACTGCTGGACCTGCTGCACGAGAACGGCATCCGCGTCGACCTCGGCACGCCCACCGTGGTCCCGCCCGCCTGGTTCTACCGTGCCCACCCGGAGGCGCTGCCCGTGACCGTCGAGGGCGTGCGGTACGAGTTCGGCTCCCGCGGCGCCATCTGCCACAGCAACGCCGACTACCGCGCCGCCGCCGCGAACATCACCACCAAACTCGCCGAGCGCTACGGCACCCACCCGGCGCTCGCGCTCTGGCACGTCCACAACGAGTACGGCGTCCCCGTCTCCGCCTGCTACTGCGACTCCTGCGCCGCGCACTTCCGACGCTGGCTGGAAAAGACCTACGGCACGGTCGACGCCGTCAACGAGGCCTGGGGCACCGCCTTCTGGGGCCAGCGCTACGCCGACCTCGACCAGATCAACCCGCCGCGCCTGACACCGACGGTCGGCAACCCGGCCCAGGCGCTGGACTACAAGCGCTTCGCCGACGCCACCCTGCGCGAGAACTTCACGGCGGAGCGGGACATCCTGCACCGCCTCTCACCCGGCGTCCCCGTCACCACCAACTTCATGACCGCCCTCAGCCAGTGCGACTCCCTCGACTACTGGGCCTGGGGCCGCGAGGTCGACCTCGTCACCAACGACCACTACCTGATCACCGACGGCCGCCGCACCCACGTCAACCTCGCCATGGCCGCCGACCTCACCCGTTCCGTCGCGGGCGGCGCACCCTGGCTGCTGCTCGAACACTCCACCTCGGGCGTCAACTGGCAGCCCCGCAACCCTGCCAAGGCCCCCGGCCAGATGGCCCGCAACTCCCTGGCCCACGTGGCCCGCGGCTCCGAGGGCGCGATGTTCTTCCAGTGGCGGCAGTCGAGGCGCGGCGCCGAGAAGTTCCACTCGGCGATGCTGCCGCACGGCGGCACCGAGACGCGCGTGTGGCGGGAGGTGGTGGAACTCGGCGCCTCGATCGACTCGCTGGACCCCGTCCGCGGCACCCGCACCGAGGCCGACGCGGCCATGGTCTGGGACTGGCACTCCTGGTGGGCGCAGAACCTCCAGTGGCGCCCCAGCGAGGACCACGACCCGCGCGAACGCGCCGACGCCTTCTACGAGGCGCTCTACGACCGCCACCTCACGGTCGACTTCGCCCACCCGGAAGCCGACTTGTCGGCCTATCCCCTGGTCGTCGTCCCGGCCCTGTACCTGACGACCGAGGCGGCCGGGAACAACCTCAGGCAGTACGTCGAGAGGGGCGGAACCCTCGTCGTCTCGTACTTCTCCGGCATCGTCGACGAACACGACGCCGTCCACGAGGGCGCGTACCCCGGTGCGCTCAGGGACGTGCTGGGCCTCACCGTCGAGGAGTTCTCGCCCCTGCTGGCCGGCGAACGGGTGCGGGTCACCGGCCCGGACGGTGCCGGGCTGAGCGCCGACGTGTGGACGGAGTTCGTCGTGCCGCGCGGCGCCGAGCCGGTGTGGACGTACGCCGACGGCCTGGCCGCGGGCCGGCCCGCCGTCACCCGGCACCGCCTCGGAGAGGGCACCGCCTGGTACGTCTCCACCCGCCTGGGCGCGGAAGGCCTGGACGCGGTCCTGGCCCGGGCGGCCGAGGACGCGCGCATCACCCCGCGCGCCGACCTGCCCCGTGACGTCGAGGTCGTGCGCCGCACCGGCGAGTCGGGCACCTACCTGTTCGCCATCAACCACACCGCCTCGGACGCCGAGGTGCCGCTGGACGCACCCGGCACCGAGCTGCTGACCGGGGAACGCGCCGCGGGCCGCCTTCCGGTCCCGGCCGGCGCCGTCCGGGTCGTACGGCTCGACGGCCGGCCGTAACTCATATCTCCTACGTCGAAGGGACGACGGACGACGATGTTCCACCCCAGACGCACCCTCAAGGCCCTGCTGCCGCCCCTCGTGGCCGGGCTCGCCCTCACCGCCCTGCCGGCCCAGAGCGCCCACGCGGCGAGCAGCCTCACCAACGGCGGCTTCGAGGCCGACGGCGGCGGAGCGGCCACGCCCACGGGCTGGTCGGAGTACGGCTCGACCGGCGCCTCGTACACCGAGGCGGGCGGCCGCGGCGGCGGCAACCGCCTGAGCCACTGGTCGTCGTCCGCGTACCGGGTCGAGACGTACCAGTACCTTTCCGGACTCACCGACGGCAGCTACCGGCTGACCGCATGGGTCCGCTCCGGCGGCGGTCAGAACGCCGCGTGGATGGCCCTGAAGAACTGCGGCGGAGCCGAGCAGCGCACCGACCTTCCGGTGTCCTCCAGCGGGTGGATCCGGATCGTCGTACCGGTCGAGGTGACCGGCAGCCAGTGCACCATCAGCATCAACAGCGACGCGAACGCCGGCAACTGGATCAACGTCGACGACCTGACCTTCACGCCGGGCACGTCGGCCGGACTGCAGGTCAAGGGGGCCGACGTCTCGTCCCTCGCCAAGAGCGAGGCCAAGGGCGGCGTCTACCGCACGGCCTCCGGCGCGAAGGGCGACCCGCTCGGCATCCTGAAGTCCGCCGGCATGAACTACGCCCGCCTGAAGGTCTGGGTGAACCCGGCCGACGGGTACAACGACAAGGCGCGTGTGCTGGAGACCGCCGAGCGCGTCAAGGCGCAGGGCATGAAACTGCTGGTCGACTTCCACTACTCGGACACCTGGGCCGACCCGGGCGCCCAGAGCACGCCCGCCGCCTGGGCGGGGCACTCGTACGGCCGGCTCAAGAGGGACGTGTACCAGCACACGTACGACGTGCTGAGCGCGCTCAAGGCGCAGGGCACCGGCGCCGACATGGTCCAGGTCGGCAACGAGATCAACGGCGGCATGCTGTGGAACGAGGGCTCCACCGACAACTGGACACAGCTCGCCGGGCTGATCAACAGCGGGTACGACGCGGTCAAGAGGGTCGACGCGGACACCCCCGTCGCGCTGCACCTCGCCAAGGGCGGTGACCTGGCGGGCACCCGCTGGTGGTTCGACAACGCCGTCGCGCACGGCGTCCGGTTCGACGCCATCGGCCTGTCGTACTACGGGTACTGGCACGGTCCGCTGTCCGACTTCCAGACCACCCTGGACGACGCGGCCGCCCGTTACGGCAAGCCGGTCTTCGTCGCGGAGACGGCCTACCCGTTCCGGCTGGACAGCGAGGACGCGCACGAGAACATCATCGACGTCACGGGCGAACTCGTTCCCGGCTACCCGGCGACCCCGGCCGGGCAGAGCGCGTGGATGAACACGGTGGCGAACATCGTGGAGGCCGTCCCGAACGGCCGCGGCCTCGGCGTCTTCTACTGGGAGGCGACCTGGACCGCCGTGGAGGGCAACGGCTGGGACCCCGCCGACCCGTCCTCCGGCAACGGCTGGGAGAACCAGGCCCTGTTCGGCTACGACGACAGGGTGCTGCCCGCGGCGGCGTGGTTCCGCCACCGCTGACACCTTCCGCACCCTTCGCGCACCTTCCGTACCGGCGAGACGGTCCGGTACCGGGTCAGGCGGTCCGGTACCGGGTCAGGCAGTCCGGTACCCGGGCAAGGCGCCGGAGTCCCGGACAGCGGGGCCCCGGCTGCGGGACAGTGGACGGACACAGTACGGGCGGGTCCGGACGGAGGGAGGACGAGATGCTGAGGATTCCCGTGCACGGCACGCGTCTCGACGTCCTGGAGTGGCTCAAGGATCCGGCCGCCCATTTCCCGCCCCAGCACCACGCGGACGTCGTCGCGCACGGCGTCCGCGTGGAGCTCGTCGCCGCGAAGCTCGGCGTGTCCCGCCGGGTGGCCGGGACCCACCTCGAACTGCTGGCGGGGCTCGGGCTGCTCCGCGCCACCAGGATCCGGCGCCGGACGTACTACCGGCGCGACGAGGTACGGATCGCCGAGGTGGCGCGGATGTTCGAGAAGGGCTGGTAGACCGACGTCTGCGAGGCGTCCCCGGGAGGTACGACTCGGGACCGGTCCGAACACCCAGGGCGCCGCCGTTCGGCCGTCCCGGCCCACCTCGCCGCGACGCCGCCCGCGGCACTCACGGCGGTGTGGCTCACCACCTGGGCGACCCGCCGCCGGCCGGCGCCGGCCTGTACGAGCTGAAGGACGCCCTGGGCACCGGGGCGGGCGCCGCCCCGCTGGCGGTCGGCACCCTCGTCTCCTTCGTGGTGGCCTACGCCTCCATCGCCTGGCTGCTGAAGTTCGTCGCCAAGCACTCCTTCAACGCCTTCGTGATCTACCCGATCGTCGTCGGCGTCCTGCTGTTCGGGCTGCTCGGCGCGGGCGTACTGCACGGCTGACCGTCGCACGCCGGGACCCGACCGGCACGCACTCGCCTCTCAGCGGGCGTCGCGCAGCGGCTCCCCGACGCTCCTGAGGTGCCGCAGCGCCTGCCCGTACGAGGCGAACAGTCCCGTCTGGCAGTACGGGACGCCCAGCTCGGCGCAGTACCGCTCGGTGATGGCCTGGGCCCTGCCGAGGGCGGGCGTCGGCATGCTGGGGAAGAGGTGGTGCTCGATCTGGTAGTTGAGGCCGCCCATGAAGACGTCGACCAGCGCACCACCGCGCACGTTGCGGGAGGTGAGGACCTGGCGGCGCAGGAAGTCGAGCCGCGTGCCCTCCTCGATCATCGGCATGCCCTTGTGGTTGGGCGCGAAGACGGAGCCCAGGTAGACCCCGAACAGGCCTTGGTGCACGGCGATGAAGGCGAGCGCCTTGCCGGGGGACAGGAGAGTGAACAGCCCGCCGAAGTACAGGACGAAATGGGCGACGAGCAGCGTGCCCTCCACCACCGGACGCTTCATGTGCGGGCTGCGCAGCGCCTTGAAGCTGTTGAAACTCAGATTGAGACCCTCCAGCGTCAGCAGCGGGAAGAACAGGGCCGCCTGGTGCTTGCCGACGAAGCCGGGAAGCCCCTTGGCCTTGCTCGCCTGGCGCTGCGACCAGACCAGGATGTCGGGCGAGACGTCCGGGTCCTTCTCCTCGTGGTTGGGGTTCGCGTGGTGGCGCGTGTGCTTGTTCATCCACCAGCCGTAGCTCATGCCCAGTAGCAGGTTGGCCACCAGGAGGCCGCCGATCTCACTGGGCCGGCGGCGGGAGAAGACCTGCCGGTGGGCCAGGTCGTGGGCCGCCAGCGCGAGCTGGCCGAAGACGGCGGCCAGCGCCACCGCGACGAACAGCTGGCTCCAGCCGTCCCCCAGGGTGAGAAGGGCGGCGACGCCGCCCGCGAGCGCGAGGGCGACGGCGCCGAAGCGCACCGTGTAGTACAGAGGGCGGCGCCGGAGCAGCCCCGCGGCGGTGATGCGCCGTGAGAGTTCGGAGAAGTCGCTTCCCTTGTCGCTTCCCTTTTCTCGTTCGCGCGGGGGCAGGCTCTCGATGAGCACCGTTGGATTAGCCATGTACCTCAGTATGTGAACGGTTTCCCGGCCGCAGAATGACGTCTGCCCCCGAAGCGGGGGTGCGGCTAGCCCCACCCCCGGCACCGCGGTCCTCGGCATCGCCGCCCGGCGGTGCGGCGGGACCGGACCGGAGGAACAATGGTGATCATGAGTACGCCGACTACCTTCCAGCCGGTCCTGGAGCGCATCGCCGAGGAGATCGAGCGGACCCCCGGCAGCGGCCGGCCCGCCGACTACATCCCGGCGCTCGCGGCCTGCGACCCGCGCCGCTTCGGCATGGCCGTCGCCGAGCCGGACGGCACGGTGTACGGGGTGGGCGACTGGCGGGAGCCGTTCTCCGCGCAGTCCATCACCAAGGTCTTCACCCTCGCCCTCGACCTGTCCCGCGAGGGCGACGCCCTCTGGGAGCACGTGGGCCGCGAGCCGTCCGGCAACCCGTTCAACTCCCTGGTGCAGCTGGAGTACGAGAACGGCATCCCGCGCAACCCGTTCATCAACGCGGGCGCCCTCGTCGTCACCGACCGCCTGCACACCCGCACCTCGGACGCGGCCGGGGAACTGCTGGCCTTCCTGCGTGCGGAGAGCGGCAACCCGGACCTGACCTACGACGAGGACGTCGCCGCCTCCGAGAGCGCGCACGGGGACCGGAACGCCGCACTCGGCCACTTCATGGCGTCGTACGGCAACATCGACAACCCGGTGCCGGTCCTGCTGGAGCAGTACTTCCGCCAGTGCTCCATCGCCGCGTCCTGCGCCGATCTCGCCCTCGCGACCGGGTTCCTGGCCCGGCACGGCATCCGGGCCGACGGCACCCGGCTGCTGAGCCGCAGTCAGGCCAAGCAGGTCAACGCGGTGATGCTGACCTGCGGGACGTACGACGCGGCCGGCGACTTCGCCTACCGGGTGGGCCTGCCGGGCAAGAGCGGGGTCGGCGGCGGCATCATCGCGGTGGTGCCCGGCCACTGCACGCTGTGCGTGTGGAGCCCGGGCCTGGACGAGCGGGGCAACTCGGTGGCGGGAGTGGCGGCGCTGGACCGCTTCACCACGCTCACGGGACTGTCGGTCTTCTGAACGGACGGCCGGCGGACTCGACTCCCCTACGGCCGAGACACTTTGAGCCGCAGTGCCAGCGCCATGACCCCCGCGCCGAGCAGGGCGGCGCAGGCGATCGTCCCGGCCTGGGACCAGCCCGGGGCGTCCGGCGACGGCCGCGCCGCCGGGACCGCCGAGGGCACGGCCTCCGGTCCCTGCCGGGGACGGACACCCCCGGGCGCCAGGGAACCCACCGGATCCACGTGCCCGGCCGCCTCGAATCCCCAGTCGAGCAGTGAGCGGGCCTCCTCGTACACGGCGTGGCCACCGCCCTCCTGCGGGTTCATCACGCTCACCACCAGCGTCAGCCCGTCACGGCGGGCGGCGGCGATCAGCGTGTTGCCGGCGTGGCTGGTGTAGCCGTTCTTGATGCCGACCAGCCCCGGGTACGGCTCCACGCCGTCTTCCCCGGTGAGCAGCCGGTTGGTGTTCACGATCCCGTACGAGTCCCCGTTCCGGCCGGGGAACATCGCGTCGATCTTGGCGCAGTACCGCGCGAAGTCCGGGTTGCGCAGCCCCGCCCGGCCGAAGACCGCGAGGTCGTACGCCGACGACACCTGCCCCGGCGCGTCGTAGCCGTCGGGTGAGCGCACGTGTGTGTCGTGGGCGCCGAGGGCACGGGCCTCGGCCTGCATCCTGGCCGCCGTGGCGCTCCAGCCGCCGGTGAGCGAGGCCAGGACGTGGACGGCGTCGTTGCCGGAGTTGAGGAAGACCCCGTTCCACAGGTCGGAGACACGGTACGTGCGGCCCTCGACGACACCGACCAGGCTGCTGCCGGGGCCGATGCCGGACAGTTCGTCCGCGCTCACCTGGTGG
This sequence comes from Streptomyces sp. NPDC037271, assembly GCF_055603605.1. Classification (NCBI taxonomy): domain Bacteria; kingdom Bacillati; phylum Actinomycetota; class Actinomycetes; order Kitasatosporales; family Streptomycetaceae; genus Streptomyces; species Streptomyces sp. NPDC037271. The sequence goes on along the minus strand of NZ_JBVJVN010000018.1, from coordinate 75,398 downwards.
CGGATGCCGGCCGGCAGTACCGGCAGAACGGTGAGGGCGAACAGCGTCTTGAGGGTGCTGGCCGGCGGCAGCTTGCGATGCGCGTCGTGCGCCGCCAGCACGTCGCCGCTGCCCGCGTCGGCCACCACCCAGGACAGCGCGGAGACGTCGGGGACCCGGGGAGCCCCGGGCCGGGGCCGGACCTGCGTGCCGGAGCGGTACAGCAGTGACGGCTGCGGCGCCGCAGCCGCTCGTGGCCCCCCGGGCGGGCTGGGGGCCGGCAGCTCGGCTCGGGCGGCCGCGGCGGCGGGCATGAGCGTGAGCAGTCCCGCGGCACAGAGCACGCAGGTGGATCGAGCCGCCCGGGACGGGAATCCGATAGTCATACCGCAAACGTAGGAACGGACCCCCGGACCGCCACGCTGCCCGGGCCGAGTCGCGCGGGCAAGCACCCGGATGCCGCAGGCGAGACCGGCCCGGGGCGCCGTCTCCCGACGGGGCCGTCAGTCGGCGGGCAGCGTCGGCTGGACGCGCCGCAGGAACGTGGCGTTGTCCGGTGTCCGGCGCATCCGCTCCAGCAGCGTCTCCAGGCCGGACTGCCCGTCCCGGGCCCCCAGGGCACGCCGCAGTCCGCGTACGGCCGTCGACTCGGCGGCGGACAGCAGGAGTTCCTCGCGTCGCGTGCCGGAGCCGGTCATGTCCACGGCCGGGAAGACCCGGCGGGAGGCGAGCTCCCGGCTCAGCCGCAGTTCCATGTTGCCGGTGCTCTTGAGTTCCTCGAAGTAGAAGTCGTCGGCACGCGAGCCGGTCTCCACCAGGGCGGTGGCGAGGATGGTGAGGGAGCCGCCCTCCTCCGCCTTCCTGGCCGCTCCGAAGAACCGCTTGGGGCCGAGCAGCGCCCCGGCGTCGACGCCGCCGCTGAGGGTACGGCCGCCGGAGGAGGCGGCGGTGTTGTGCGCCCTGCACAGCCGGGTGAGGGAGTCGAGGAGGATGACGACGTCCTCACCGGCCTCGACCAGCCGTTTGGCCCGCTCGATCACGAGCTCGGCGAGTGCGATGTGCTGTTTGGCACTCTGGTCGAAGGTCGAGGAGTACACCTCGCCCCGCACGGACCGGCGCATGTCGGTGACTTCCTCGGGCCGCTCGTCGAGCAGCACCACCATCAGGCGGGACTCGGGGTGGTTGCCGGCGACCGCGGCGGCGAGCTGCTGGAGGAGGACGGTCTTGCCGGTCTTCGGCGGGGCCACGATCAGGCCGCGCTGGCCCTTGCCGACCGGGGCGATCAGATCGGCGACCCGCCCGGTCAGGCCGGCCGCCGGGTGTTCCAGGCGCAGCCGCTCGTGCGGGTGCAGTGGTGTCAGGTCATGGAAGTGCCGTCGGGCGCCCTGCCCGTCCGGTGCGCGGCCGTTGACGCGGACGACGTCGGTCAGGGTGCGCCGGTCGCCGGGTACGCCCTCGACCAGGTCGCCCTTGCGCAGGGCGTGGCGGCGGATCAGCGCGGGGGAGAGGGAGAGATCGGACGGTTCGGGCTGGAGGTTCCTGCCCCGCAGGTGCCCCTTCCCGCTCGCGTCGATGTCGAGGACACCGTTCGCGATCTCGGCCGGGGCCTGCTGTACAGGGGGGTGTTCGAGTGTGGTGGTCATGGAGTGCGGTCCTTTCGAGGACACGGGCATGGGGCATGCGGAAGGAAGGGGGGGGAGAAGCCGTGCGAGGGGTCGGACGACGCGCCTCCGGACGGCGGGAACAGCATCTCGACGCAGCGGGTGAAAGACCCTGCTCGAGCGGTTGTGCTGAGAAGCGGACGCGCCGGTCGCAACAGGACGGGCGGGTCGGCGAACCGAAGGAAAACTGGCACCGGCGCCCCGAGGGGGCGTACACAGGTACTGGTCGCACCGTACCACGGGGAGTGGTGGTACGGCTACGGCGGCGGGACGTTCCTGCGTCCCACCTCCCTCAACACGTCCGGTGCGGCGGCTGTTCCTTGTTCCGTCCTCCGACTTCCGTATGCGCCTGGCCGGACTCGTCGAGGTGCCGGACGTCGCACTCGTTGATCCGGCGGTCGCCCCACCCGCGCCGCGAAGACCGGTGCGCGGTCGCTGCCGTCCGCCTCGCGCCCGACGGTGCGAGCGCGTGCTCACGGTGCGGGGAGAGCGGCGTGCCCCCGCCGGGCCCACCGGACAGGCTCTAGGCTGACCGGATGTTCAGCCCCGAAGGCCCCACCCTGCGCGAACTCGCCGTCCAGGCCCTGTCGTCGGTCGAGCGCGGCTACGACCTGCTCGCCCCGAAGTTCGACCACACCCCGTACCGCACGCCGGACCGGGTGCTCGACGCCGTGGCCTCGGCGCTGGCGCCGGCGGGGCCGTTCGACGACGGGCTCGACCTGTGCTGCGGCACCGGCGCGGGCGTGGACGTGCTGACCCGGGTGTGCCGGGGGAGCGTGACCGGGGTCGACTTCAGCGCGGGCATGCTGGAGGTCGCCCGGGGGCGCACCGTGCCGGAGGGCCCGGCGGTCTCCTGGGTGCGCGCGGACGCCCGCGCCCTGCCGTTCGGTCCCGCGTTCGACCTCGTGGTCAGCTTCGGGGCGTTCGGGCACTTCCTCCCTCGTGAACTGCCGGGCCTGTTCACCCAGGTGCGTTCCGTGCTGCGGCCGGGCGGCTGTTTCGCCTTCCCCGTCGCCGCGCCGGCCCGCCCCGGCTCCCGGGGGTACTGGACGCTGCTCGGCTTCGACGCGGCGATGCGGGTGCGCAACGCGCTGTGGCGGCCGCCGTTCGTCATGTACTACCGGACCTTCCGGCTCGGGGACGTGGGCCGGGAACTGGCCCGTGCCGGTTTCCGGACGGACCTGCACGCCCTGCCCGAGTTCGGGCGCCGGCCCGACGGCAGCCCGCGCGCCCGGCTGGTTCTGGCCCGTCGGCTGCCGTGAGGGTGTGCGCGGGCCGGGTCAGCCGGCCGCCGGCAGTGTGAACTCGTAGACCAGCGCGTCCTGTCGGGCGTCCACGAGGAGGTCCGTGATCTCCAGCGGCCGCGCGTACTGGTCGTGCACCCGCCGGACGACCCGCACCGACGGTGTGTCCGCGAGCCGGGTGATCGTGTCACGGTGGTGGAGGGTCAGGCCCGCTCTGCGCATCCAGTCGTAGGTCCGCCTCAGCTGCACCGAGGCGGCGCCGTCGGCCCGGTCGCGGTACCGGGCCAGCTCCTCGACCTCGGCGAGCGCCACCGTGGAGAACGAGGTCACGGCCGTCCGCCGGGCGCTTCCGTCGGCGGTCGCGGAAGTGTAGCGGTGCACCAGGGTCGGCCGGTCCGGCGCCAGCCCCAGCGCCGCGGCGTGCTCCGGCGGCGGGGGCTCCCAGGCGACGGTGGCCCGGTCGCCGGTGCACGCCTCCGTGGCCCGGGCCCCGACCGGGAAGGTGAGGGACGCCGGGCTCTGGGCCGACGGCCTGGGCAGGGTGGCGTGGCTGCCCCGCCGGTCGGTGGTGAGCAGGCCGTCCCGGCGCAGTGCCTCCAGGGCCTGCCGTACCGTCTCCCGGCTCACCCCGAAGTGCGCGGCCAGCCGGCGTTCGCCCGGCAGCCGTTCGCCGGGTGGGACGGCCCCGTCGCGCAGCTCGCCGAGCAGCTGCGCGGCCACCCGCCGGTACAGGGGCTGACCGTCGGTGAGGGGGTGGTCGTGCGGGGTGGTGCGGACCATGCCGCGCCCTCCTGTTGGTGACGTGTGGCAGCCGCGCGGGCTGGGTGCGCCACCAGAACTACCATTGGTCTAAACCAGTAGGGAAGGGCGGTCCGCCGGTTCGGCCGAAACCTCACGTGCGCGTCGACCGCCCGTCACCGCGCCACAAGGCGCCGTACAGGGCGTCGACGGCATCGCGAGAAGGATGTGCGGGACCGCGAGAAGTGCGCGGGACCGCTGGAGGGCCGCCCCCCCGGCCGGCTCAGACGTACGAGCTCAGCCAGCGCAGCTTGGCGGCCTGCTGGAAGGGGCCGCCGCCCTCGTGGTCGTTGAAGTCGTACACCTCGATCGCCTTGTCGTCGTGCGCCCAGGCGTTGAACGCCGCGAAGACGGTCGACGGCGGGCAGGTCTGGTCCTCCAGGGCCGCCGAGAACAGGGCGGGTGCCCGGCCGCGCGCCGCGAAGTGCACGCCGTCGAAGTAGGACAGCGTGCGCAGCGCGTCCTCGGTGCGGCCGCGGTGCGTCTTGAGGTACAGGCCGATCTCCCGGTAGGGCTGCCGGTCGGTGAGCCTGGTCGCGCGCGGGAAGTCGCAGAGGAACGGCACGTCCGGCGCGACGGCCGTCAGGTCCGGCACCAGGCCGCCGACGGCGATCGCGATGCCGCCGCCCTGGCTCCCGCCGAGGGCGACGGTGCGCGCGGAGTCGGTCAGCGGGTGCGAGCGGGCCGCCTCGACCGCGCGCACGGCGTCGGTGAAGACGCGGCGGTAGTAGTAGTTCTCGGGGGCGTCCAGGCCGCGGGTCATGAAGCCCGGGTACGCGGGCGTGCCGCCCACGGGGTCCGCGGTCCCGCCGCCGCCGCCCCAGGCGCTGCCCTGGCCGCGGGTGTCCATCACGAAGTGCGCCCGGCCGGCGGACGCCCACAGCAGGTGCTCGTGCGGCAGCCCGCGCCCGCCGCCGTACCCGACGAACTCCACGACCAGCGGCAACGGTTCCTCCGCCGCGGCCGGCAGGACCAGCCAGCCCTTCACCGGATGGCCGCCGAACCCGGCGAACGTCACGTCGTGCACCCGCACCGTGGACAGTCCCGTGTCGACCGGTTCGAAGCGGGCGTCCAGATCGTGCCCGCGGGCTTCCTCCAGCGTCTTGTTCCAGAACGTGTCGAAGTCCTCGGGCTCGGCCGACGCGCTGCGGTACGCGCGGAGTTCGTCGAGCGGAAGGTCGAACAGGGCCATCGAGAACCGCCTTTACGGGGGTCAGTGCCGGACCGTACGGATGATCACACCGTACGTGAGTGATCGGAGGTCTCGCCAGATCCCCACGGGGACCGGCTGGGGACCGGCATGGCCGACGCCGGTGTTCGATCTGTCGAACCGCAGGTCAAAGGAGCGGCCTGCCGTTGGTGGGTGGGCACGGGAGCAGCGTTCCGGCGGAAGACCGGGCCAGGTGGTCGGGTCACCGGCGCCGCTCAGGCCCGCCCGCTGCGTCCACTGCGGCTCGGTGAGGGGCCGGTCACGGCACCACTCGGCCATCCGCCGCCGCAGCGGATTGCGCCGCAGCCGCGCACCCGGGTTCGTATGCCGGGCTCCTCGCGGCCGGAGGGCCGGCCCGGACGACCGCGCGGCAGCGGGGACCGCAGTGGCCCCGTGTCGCGCCGCGCGTGCGGGTGTTCGCCCGGGTCCGCTACCCCGCGCCGCGGTCCTGGCTCGCCAAGTCGCCCACCCGGAACGGCGGACGGCTGTTCCGGGCCGCGGACAGGTGCCCGGTGACGCCTGGGGGCACCGGGGCAGGGGATGGCGTGTCGGCGCGGCCGCAGGCGCGCCGTCGCCGGTCGCGCCGCCCACGCGGCCGAGCCGCGGGCCGGCGTGTCCCGGGGAAGGGTCAGCCGAAGCGTTCGATGCGGATCCGGTGCACCGGCTGGCCGGCCGCCACCAGCAGTCGCGAGGCGTGCTCCGCGAAGGAGTTGGAGCCGCACACGTAGGCCTCCCACCCGTCGGCGGGCGGCTCGGACAGGAGTGGTGCCAGGTGTCCGGCCGCCATCCGGCCCACGGGCGTACCGGCCGGCGCGTCGCGGGTGAACACGGGCGTCGTCTCCGCACCGAACTCGCGGGCGTAGATCAGCTCCTCGGGGCTGCGGGCCGACACCAGCAGTCGCAGCGGCACCGTCAGTCCCCGCGCCCGGTGGTGCCGCACCATGGACATCAGCGGGACGACACCGGAGCCGGCACCCAGCAGCAGGGCGGGCCGGTCGCCGGGCCAGGCGAAGAAGCCGCTCAGCGGGCCGCGCACCTCGACCCGGTCGCCGGGCCGGGCCACCGTGTGGAACCAGCCGGACACCTCTCCGTCCGCGACGTGGTCGAGGGTCAGCTCGATGTGCCCGGAGTCGTCCGGCGCGGACGCCAGCGAGTAGTGGCGCTGGGCCGCGTAGCCGTCCTCGGCGGACAGCCGCAGCATCAGGTGCTGGCCGGGCAGATGGCCCGCCCACCCGGGCACCGCGAACCGGAAGGTGGACGCGCGGGGCGTCTCGCGGCGGATCTCCGTGAGCGTGGCCGTCTGCCACGTCCCGGCCACCCGGCCGTTCACCTCGATGCGCCCGGGCACGGCGAACCGCGTCGGGGGAGTGAAGGCCCGTGTCGTGTGCGTCGCTGTCTCAGTCACCGGAGTACCGCTGCTCCTCCCAGGGGTTGCCGCGCGCGTGGTAGCCGTTCTGCTCCCAGAAGCCCGGCTCGTCGTGGTCGAGGAGCTCCAGGCCCGCGATCCACTTCACGCTCTTCCAGAAGTAGAGGTGCGGCACCACCAGCCGCGCCGGGCCGCCGTGCTCGGCGGCGAGCGGCTGCCCGTCGTACTCCCACACGATCCAGGCGCGTCCGCCGGTCAGGTCGGCGAGCGGCAGGTTGGCGGTGTAGCCGGTGTGCGCGTAGGCGACGGCGTGGGTGGCGGACGGCAGCGGGCGCGCCGCGTCCAGGAAGGCGTCCAGGGACACGCCCCCGAACCGCACCCCGAACTTCGACCAGCCGGTCACGCAGTGGATGTCGCCCGCGTACGCCGACGCGGGCAGCCGGTGTGCTCCGGCCCAGTCCCAGGTACGGGGCTCGGTCACCAGCCCGCCCACGCGGAAGGTCCAGTCGGCGGGCGACAGGTCGGGCGTGACCTCGGCGGACAGCACGGGCCAGTCGTCGCCGGCGTCGTACTGGCCGGGCGGCAGCCCCGGCCGCGCGGCGCGCGGGCGTCCGGTGAAGCCTCGGGTGATGTGCATGCGGTGGGGCCTTTCGGGCCGCCGCGAGAGAAGCCCGCGGCCGGCGTGGTCAGTGCGTACGCGGTCAACCGTACGTGCCCCGTGGGCGGTCCTCAGCCCCGGTCCTCGTCGGGTGCGGCTCCCCGCCACGCGTTGTACCGCTCCAGATACGCGGCGAAGCGGAGCAGGTCGTCCTCGGGCCAGTCGGCGAGCCGCTCCCGGAAGGCCGTCCGGCGGCTCTCGGTGACCTGGGCCAGGATGCGCCGCCCGGCCTCCGTCAGGTGCAGGACCTGGACGCGGTGGTCGTCCGGGGCGACGCGCCGCTCGACGAGGTCGGCGCGCTCCAGGGCGGACACCTGGCGGCTGACCGTGGACTTGTCCAGGGCGTAGTGGGCGGCCAGGTCGGTGGCCCGGCAGCCGTCCCGCTCCTCCAGATGGCCGAGCAGCGTGTACGACACCAGGGACAGCTCCGGGTGCATGCGGCCCGCCGAGGCGCGGGCGCGGCGGGCGAAGGCCGTCATCTCCCGCTGGATGACCTCCACGGCCGCGTCCGCCGGGCGGTCGCCGGGCGTGACGGTCGTCTCATCGGGTGTCTCCGCTGTCGTCACAGGTCCTCCTCCACATTGCTAGTTGTATAGTACAACTTGAAGAGGGAGTTGTATAAGCCAACTATTCGCTCCTGTCGAACCGAACCATTGGAGGATGTGAGCGATGAGGTCGCCCGCCCTGCGCCACGTGCTCACGCACCTGATCACCCCGCTGCTGATGTGCGTCGGCATGGGGCTCGCGTACATGGGGGCCTTCGTCACCCCCGAGCCGAACCACCTGCCGGTCGCCGTCGTCGGCTCCGGGCCCGACGCGAAGGTGCTCGCCCAGTCCGTCAAGGACAAGGCCGGCGACGGCCTCGACGTGCGGACCGTCGCGACCCGCGCCGACGCCGTCGACCTGCTGAAGGCGCGCGACATCACCGGCGCCTACGTGCCGGGCGGCACGGCACCCGAGGTCGTGGTGGCCACGGCCGCCTCCGACATGGGCGCCATGGCCGCGGAGAAGGTCTTCGCGCCCCTCGCCGAGCAGCGGGGCGTTCCGTTGAAGGTGACCGACGTGGCCACCCCGGTCGACGACGACCCCACCGGCCAGGGCCTGTTCTTCCTGCTGATCGCGGTCAGTATCGGTTCCTACGCCTCCGTGGCCGCCCTGGGCGCCGCCGGCGCCGCCCTGCCGATGCGTGTCCGGGCCCTGCTCACCCTCGGCGTCTCCGTCGTCGTCAGCGGTGTCGGCGCCCTGCTCGCCGGGCCGGTGTTCCACCTCGCCCACCACGACCTCGCCGGTGTGTGGGGGATGGCCTGGCTCTACGCCGCGGGAATCCTGTTCATCGGGGTCGGTCTGCACACCTTCCTCAAGCGCTGGACCACGCTCGCCATGATGGTGCTGTTCGTGATGCTCAACTTCACCAGCTCCGGCGGGCTGTTCCGGCCCGAGCTGCAGAACGGCTTCTTCGGCACCCTGCACGCCTTCTGGAACGGCGCCGGGTTCGTGGAGGGCGCCCGCAGCCTGCTGTACTTCGACGGCGACGGACTGGGCCGCAGCGTCTGGACGCTGGCCGCCTGGCTGCTGCTCGGCCTCCTGGTGACGGCCCTCGCCGCCCTCCGGGAGCGGAGCACCACGGCACCCGCGCCGGCCACCGCCCCGAAGCATGCGAGGCCGGACGGGCGGAAGACCGTGTCCGCGGCCGGCGAGGAAGCGGAGGACGCGGAGGAGGAGTCCGAGGAGGAAGCGGAGCAAGAGGCCGAGGAGACCGTCGGCGTCTGATCGTTGGGGTAGTGTGACCGTCGGCCGCGGACAGTCCCGGCCGACGGACGCCTGGGAGGTGAGACCCATTACCGCTGTGTCGGCCCGGGTGCTCTCACCTCACGGCAGTGCGGTCCCCGCCAACGGGTGACCGTGAGAGCGCCCTTCGGTTCTCGAAAGGCTCTCGGCTTCCATGCCCCCACTGTTCTCCGCGTCCCCCTTTCCCGTCCCCTTCTCCGCCTCGTTCCCAACCGGTGACTCCGTCGTGGCAGCGCTCCGCGCCGCGGGCTGCGTCTTCGCGGAGGACGAGGCGGAGTTGCTTCTCGCCGCGGCCCGCACCGCCGAGGAGCTGACCGCCCTGGTGGACCGCCGCGTCGCCGGCCTGCCCCTCGAACTCGTCCTCGGCTGGGCCGAGTTCCGCGGCCTGCGCATCGCCGTCGCCCCCGGCGTCTTCGTCCCCCGCCGCCGTACCGAGTTCCTGGTGACCGAGGCCCTCGCCCACGCGCCGGACGCGGCCGTCGTCGTGGACCTGTGCTGCGGCTCCGGCGCCGTCGCCGCCGCACTGGCCGCCGCGCTGGACGCGCCCGAGGTGCACGCCGCCGACGTCGATCCGGCCGCGGTGCGCTGCGCCCGCGGGAACCTCGCGGCCGCCGGCGGCAGGGTGTACGCGGGTGACCTGTTCGACGCGCTGCCCGACACGGTGCGCGGCCGGGTGGACATACTCGCTGCCAACGTGCCGTACGTCCCCACCGGCGAGGTCTGCCTGCTGCCCGCCGAGGCCCGTGACCACGAGCCGCTGGCCGCCCTCGACGGCGGCACCGACGGCCTCGACGTGCTGCGCAGGGTCGCCGCCGAGGCGCCCCGCTGGCTCGCGCCCGGCGGCTGCCTGCTGGTCGAGACGAGCGAGCGGCAGGCACCGGCGGCCGTCGACACCTTCACCCGCGCCGGTCTGACCACCCGCCTGGCGGTCTCCGAGGAGCTGTACGCCCATGTGGTGATCGGCGTCAGGGAGTGACGGCGCCTGCGCCCTCCCGCTCGAAGATGTCCGGCGTCAGGGAGTGAGGGCGCCCTCCCGCTCGAACGTGTCCGGCGGCGTGGCCCGGGCGATCAGCAGGGCCACGTCGTCGGAGTTCCCCGGCTCGTGCAGGGTGCGCAGGAGCAGGTCGCAGACCTCCTCCAGAGGGCGGTCCGGGCCCTCCAGCGTGGCGAGGAGCGCGTCCAGCCTCTCGTCCAGCGGATGCCGGCGCGTCTCGACGAGCCCGTCCGTGTAGAACACCAGCCGGTCACCCGGCTCCAGGTCGACGGCGGTGGTCGCGAAGGCGACGCCGCCCACCCCGAGCGGCACCCCGGTGGGCAGGTCCAGCAGTTCCGGCGGGCGGCCGGCGCGCAGACGGACCGGCGGCAGGTGCCCGGCGTTGGCGATCAGGCACCGCCGCCGGTGCGGGTCGTGGACCGCGTAGAGGCAGGTGGCGATGGCCTGGTCCAGGCCGGCCGTGGTCCGGTCGAGGTGCTCGAGCAGGAACGCCGGATCGAGGTCGAGGGCGGCCAGGGTGTTCGTCGCGGTGCGCAGCCGCCCCATGGAGGCCGCCGCCGCGATGCCGCTGCCCATCACGTCGCCCACCACGAGCGCGGTCTTGCAGCCCGCCAGCTCGATCACGTCGAACCAGTCGCCGCCGACCTCGCTGGTCGCCTCGGCCGGCTGGTAGCGGGAGGCGACCTCCAGCCCGCCCGTCACCGACGGATGGCTCGGCAGCATGCTGCGCTGGAGGGTGAGGGCGGCGTCGCGGGCGTTCTGGTACCAGCGGGCGTTGTCGATCTGTACCGCCGCGCGGACGGCCAGCTCCCGGGCCAGCAGCAGATCGTCCTCGTCGAACGGCAGCGGGTTGCCGACCCGTTTGAGGTCCAGGGCGCCGAGCACCTCGCCCCGCGCGATCAGCGGCACCGCCAGACAGGAGTGCGCACCCGCCCGGCGCAGCAACTCGGCCGCCTCCGGTGAACGGGCGATCCGCGGCAGGTCCTCCTCCGTCACCCGCTCCACCAGCACCGGCCGGCCGGTGCGCACGCACTCGGTGACCAGCCGGTCCGGCCCGTACCGGACGACCTCGCCGGGCGGATCGGCCTCCCGCAGCGCCTGAGCGCAGTCCTCCGCCTGGACGGCCAGGGTCCGTAGCATCGCCGGCTCGGCGGGGCCCAGGGTGCTGCGCCGGCCCTTCACCACGGCCTCCAGCAGATCCACCGCCGCGATGTCGGCGAGGTCCGGCACGGCCACGTCGGCCAGCTCGTGCGCGGTACGGTCCAGCTCCAGCGTGGTGCCGATCCGTGCGGAGGCGTCCGCCACAGCGGCCAGCCGGCGCCGGGCGGCCTCGGCCTCGACGCCCGCCCGGTACTGCTCGGTGACGTCCACGACCGAGACCGCGACGCCCAGCACGGCGCCGACGGCGTCCTCCAGCCGGTACAGCGAGACCGACCACGCGTGGTCCTGGTCCGGGTCGGCTGGGGTCCGTCCGGTCGCGGACCGGTCGATGACCGGCTTCCCGGTCTCCAGGACCCGGCGCGCCGCCGCTTCCAGATGGCCGGCGTCCACCTCCGGCAGCACCTCGCGGACCGTCCGGCCGAGGTGGTCCTCGGCGGGGATGCCGTTGATCCGTTCCAGGGACGGGTTGACCGAGACGTAGCGCAGCTCGGTGTCGAGGACGGCCAGCCCGATCGGGGACTGCCGGATCACCCGCGTGGAGAGCGCCACGTCGCGCTCCAGCCGGCGCACGGTCGACCGGTCGGCCGCGAGTCCCAGCGCGTAGACGTCGCCCCGGTCGTCCAGGAGGCGCATGTTGCGGAACTCCACCAGTCGGGTGCTGCCGTCCTTGCGGCGGATGGGGAACGCCCCGGCCCAGCTCCGGCCGGTCCTCATGACGTCGGCGAACAGCTTGACCACCAGGTCGAGATGCCGTTCGTGGACCATGATGCGGGCGGCGTACTGCCCCAGCGCCTCCTGCGCGGAGTATCCGAACAGCTCCTCGGCCTGCGGGCTCCACAGGACGATCCGGCCGTCGGTGTCCAGTACGACGGAGGCCACGTTCAGCACGTCGAGCAGCCCACTGGGCCGCACCGGTCCGCGCGGCGACGCGTCGCCCCCGAACCCGGCAGACCCGGCTGCACTCATTCCACGCCCCGCCTTCGCCGTTCCACGCGGCACGCCCCTGTGACGCCGGTCCCCCTGTTCTGCCGCGTTCCACCGTGCACGGGGCCGTTCGCCCGAGGCCTCTGCCGTCTCCTTCCAGCATCACCCGGTACGGCGGCGACCGCCGCACGGACACGGCCGAGGTTGGTCTGTACATGACTTCCTTGTCGCGTCAGACTGTGCGCCGAGTGCGTACCCCCCACCTAGGAGCCCGACCATGCCCCTGCGTGCCTGGCAACGTTGTCACGCCGTCCTGACCGGACTCGCCGCCCTCGCTCTCGCTCTCCCCCTCGCCCTCGCCGGTCCGGCTGTCGCGGCCGCCCCGGCCGCCGACACGTGGACCGAGGTGGGCTCCGACCGCGCCGATCCGCTGACCGAGAGTCAGGGTCTGGCCTCGGTCGAGGTCCCGGCCGGCAGCCCCAACCGCTACACGGGCATCGGCACCATCCCCTTGAGTCTCAGCGGTCGCGGCTGGAACCACGTCGGCGATCCCGACGCCTCCTACGACGGCCACTACATCGAGCCGTACCAGCGGGACGACGGGAACACGAAGATGTTCCGCGTGCAGGCGCCGGACGGACGCTGGTCCGAGTACGTGCACACGCTGAGCCCCGGCGAGGCGCTGAACAACTCCTGGTCCGCCGTCTCGCCGGACGGCCAGTGGATGCTGGCGGGCGAGTGGGGCACCATGAACCGGCTGCTGGTCTTCCCGACACCCGGCGTCAACGCGAGTACCTCGCCCTCGGCGGATCTCCCGCAGGCGGCCACCGTCCACCTGGACCGCGCGGTGCGCGACGTCCAGGGCTGCGACTTCCTCGACGCGGCCACGCTGCTGTGCTCCTCCGACGACCCCGAGGGGACCCTCTTCGGCATCACCAAACCACTGCTGCGCATCGACCTGTCCGCCGCGCCGAACGGCGCCGCGGACGTCACCGGCCACGTCACCGCCCTGCGGCAGCTGCCCCTGCGGAGCTCCTGCTCCGGCGGCTTCGAGGCGGAGGGCATCGACTACGACCGGCGTACCGGCACGCTGCGCGTGATCGTCGTGTCGCCGGGATTCTGTGTGCTGACGGACAGCAAGACGTACCGCTTCACCCGGGGCTGACCGCTCACGGTCACCGGCACGGCCACGGTCACCGGCACGGCACGGCACGGCACGGCACGGCACGGCCACGGCCGGACCGTGCCGGTAGTGCTCCGCCGCAGGTGGTGCTTTTCTGGTGGTACGGGCCACGAGAGGAGCGATCACGATGGACGCTGAGCGACTGCATCCGGAATCCGTCTCGGTGGAGCTGAGCGGGTGCAGCAAGGAGGACGCCCGGACCGTGTTCGACGCCCTGTGCAAGTGCTTCTCGTCCGACCGGCGCCCGGACGAGGTTCCCCGCGACTACGACGAGGTGCGCCCCACCGTGTGGCTCGGCACCTTCGACGTGGCCGAAGCCAGGGGGGAGTGCGCCCCCGCCCGTCTCGCGGCGTCCGTGGAGGCCGACGTACAGGGTGGCTACTGGGCGATCGAGCGGTTCCGCACCACCCTGGACTCCCTGTTCACCGTGCACGACCTGAGCACGGCCTCCGGGGACCAGGAGCGGGAGCTGCACGTACGGCTGGAGAGCCACTGACCGAGACCCGCCGACGACGCGGCGGTGTGGTGTGCGCCGCCTTCTTCTGCAACTAGTTGCAAAAGAAGGCGGCGGTCCTCTACAACAGAGGCATCACACCGCGCACGGAGGGCCCGATGAGCCGCTACCCCCACCTGCTGAGCCCGCTCGACCTGGGCTTCACCACGCTCCCCAACCGGGTTCTGATGGGTTCCATGCACGTCGGCCTGGAAGAGGCCGAACGCGGCTTCGAGCGCATGGCCGCCTTCTACGCCGCCCGCGCCCGCGGGGGAGTGGGCCTCATCGTCACCGGCGGCATCGCCCCCAACGACGAGGGCCGGCCGTACGAGGGCGGCGCCAAGCTCACCACCGCGGCGGAGGCGGACCAGCACCGGGTCGTCACGGAGGCAGTGCACCGCGAGGGCGGCAGGATCGCCCTGCAGATCCTGCATTTCGGCCGCTACGCCTACCACGCGGACCTGGTCGCCCCGAGCCCCCTCCAGGCCCCGATCAGCCCCCACGTGCCCCGCGAGCTGACCGACGCCGACATCGAGCGCACCATCGACGACTACGTCCGCACCGCCCGACTCGCCCGCGAGGCCGGGTACGACGGCGTCGAGATCATGGGCTCCGAGGGCTACCTCATCAACGAGTTCATCGCCGCGCGCACCAACCACCGCACCGACCGCTGGGGCGGCTCGTACGAGAACCGCATGCGCCTGCCCGTCGAGATCGTCCGACGGGTGCGCGAGGCGGTCGGCGAGGACTTCATCGTCGTCTACCGCCTGTCCATGCTCGACCTGGTCCCCGGCGGCTCCACCCTCGACGAGGTGATCACCCTCGCCAAGGCCGTCGAGGCCGCCGGAGCCACCATCATCAACACCGGCATCGGCTGGCACGAGGCCCGCATCCCCACCATCGCCACCTCCGTGCCGCGCGGCGCCTACACCTGGGTGACCAGGCGCCTCATGGGTGAGGTGTCGGTGCCGCTGGTCACCACCAACCGCATCAACACCCCCGAGGTGGCCGAGCGGCTGCTCGCCGAGGGCACCGCCGACATGGTCTCGATGGCCCGCCCGATGCTCGCCGATCCCGACTTCGTCGCCAAGGCCGCGGCCGGCCGCCCCGAGGCCATCAACACCTGCATCGGCTGCAACCAGGCCTGCCTCGACCACACCTTCAGCGGGAAGATCACCTCCTGCCTGGTCAACCCGCGCGCCTGCCACGAGACCGAGCTGGTCCTCACCCCGACCCGGCGGCGCAAGCGCGTCGCGGTCGTCGGCGCCGGACCCGCCGGGCTGGCCTGTGCGGTGAGCGCGGCCGAACGCGGCCACGAGGTCACCCTGTTCGACGCCGCGAGCGAGACCGGCGGCCAGCTCAACGTCGCCCGCAAGGTCCCCGGCAAGCAGGAGTTCGACGAGACACTGCGCTACTTCCGTACCCAACTGGTGGCGCACGGCGTCGACGTACGCCTGAACACCCGGGTCGCGGCCGACGACCTGGCCGGCCACGACGAGGTCGTCGTCGCCACCGGCGTCACCCCGCGCACCCCGGACATCCCGGGCGTCGACCACCCGAGCGTCGTCGGCTACCTCGACGTGCTCCGCGACGGCGCCCCCGTCGGAGACCGCGTCGCCGTCCTCGGTGCCGGCGGCATCGGCTTCGACGTCGCCGAGTACCTCACCGACGGCGGCGACAAGGCGCACGAGGACCCGGAGGCGTACTTCCGCCTCTGGGGCGTCGACACGGACTACCGGACCGCCGGGGGCCTCGCCGCCCCCGAGCGTCCCGCGCCGCCGCGCACCGTCCACCTGCTCCAGCGCAAGACCACCAAGGTCGGCGCCGGCCTCGGCAAGACCACCGGCTGGATCCACCGCACCGAGCTCAGGCACCGCGGCGTCACCATGGTCCCGGGAGTGCGCTACGACCGGATCGACGACGCCGGTCTCCACATCACCGTCGGCGACGAGTCCACGGTCCTGGAGGTCGACACGGTCGTCCTGTGCACGGGCCAGGAACCGAGCCGCGGCCTGTACGACGACCTGGTCGCCGCCGGGCGCAGCGCGCACCTCATCGGCGGCGCCGACGTGGCCGCCGAGCTGGACGCCAAGCGCGCCATCAAGCAGGGCACCGAGCTGGCGGCGGCGCTGTAGAAGGTGCGGCGGGCGCCGCACGGGGTGCGGCTGCGCGGCAGAGGACGCGCGGACCGGAAGGCGCGGGGGGCCGTCCCTAGGATGAGCGCATGTCACTCCCGCACGCGATCCTCACCGCCCTGGTCGAAAAGCCGTCGTCCGGGCTGGAGCTGACCCGCCGGTTCGACAGGTCGATCGGCTACTTCTGGTCGGCGACACACCAGCAGATCTATCGCGAACTGGGAAAACTGGAGGCGGCGGGCCTGATCCGCACGCTTCCCGGACAGCAGCCGGCCCGCGGGCAGAAGAAGTCCTACGAGGTCCTGCCCGCGGGCCGGGACGAACTGGCCCGCTGGGCCGCCGCCGCACAGGACCCCAAGCCCCTGCGGGACACGATGCTGCTGCGGCTGCGTGCCGCCGCGGTGGTCGGCACCACCGGTATCGAGGCGGACCTGCGACGCCATCTGGAGCTTCACGAGCGGCAGTTGAGCGAGTACGAGGAGATCGAGAGGCGGGACTTCCCGCCCGGGAAGGACAGCGCCGAGGACCGGCTGCGGCACCTGGTGCTGCGCGCCGGCATCGACCTGGAGACCTTCTGGACCCAGTGGCTCAGGCACGCCCTGGCGGAGTTCGCCGAGATGCCGGATGACGAGCCGGCCTGACGGAGTCCGGGGCGGGCCGGTCAGAACCGGTACGGCCTGCGGCGGCGGCGCAGGAACCACGCCGCGGCGATGACGCCCGTGCCGGCCAGCGCGCCGCCCGCCACGAGGGTGGCCGTGCCGTAGTCCTCGACGGCTCCGCCGAGACCGCCCGTGACACCGCGTGGTGACGCGGAGGGAGAGGGGGACGGGGAACGGCTGGGCGAAGGTGTGGGCGCCGCGGAGACGATGACGGTCTGGGTGCCGGCGGTGCTGTTGTTGGAGCACATGACGATGACCGTGTAGGTGCCCGGGCTGATGCCGGACCAGCCGGCGGACTGTCCGGAGCTCGTTCCGGACAGCGCCACCTGGCGCCCCTGGGCGAAGTCCCCCTGGCTGCCGGTGATCAGCGACGCGGTGCCCCAGCTGCCGCCCAGCTGGGCGCAGGCGGTGGTCGTGACCGACACGTTGGTCCCGGTGGTGCTCACGGAGATGCCCGGGCCCGCGGAAGCCGCCCCGGCAGCCAGGGCGACGGGCAGCACGGCAGCCGCTGCCACGGTCAGGCCGGAGCGGAGAAGTGGCGATGAGATGCGCATGTGGACTGCCCTCCGGCAGCACGGTCGGCGGTACATCCCTTGCGCCGCCGAGATCGGGAACGGCCCGTGCTGTCCCAGGGGCAGCCAACAGGGCGGCGACCGCGCCCGCATGCCGAGCGCGACCGCCCAGGTGACACGCCGGCCGGCCCAGCGCGCCACTGCCGGGACGTCACCCGCCGCCGCCCGTGGTCACCTTCCGCTCGTCCGAGAGGCCGCCCCAGGTGCCGTCGGACAGCCGGGCCCGGACCCGCACCCGGTGTGTGACACCGGCCTGGCGCCCCGCGTAGAAGCTGTACTCGGCCCGCTCGCGCGGCGCGTCGCCGCCGTAGACGAGTGAGGTCGCCGGACGGCCGTCCAGGTGGATCTGGTACTCGGTGACCACGCCGTCCGTGCGCGGCGGGACCCAGGAGAGGTCGATGTAGTACGCCCCGTCGGCGTGGTGGGAGGTGGCGCGCAGGGCGGTGGGCGCGGTGGCGCCCCCGTCGTCGGTGCCCGGGGTGGTGAGCCGAACGGTGGCGCTCGCGGGGGAGACGTTGTCGGCGGCGTCCCGAGCCCGGACCGTGAAGGAGTAGCGGGTGCCCGCGCGCAGCCCCGTGACGACGGCCGCCGTCTGCCCGCCGCCGACGCTGTGCACCTTGGTGTCTCCCTGGTGGATGTCGTACGACACCACACCGCGGTCGTCGGTCGCGGCCGACCAGGTGAGCTGCACCGACCGGCTGCCCGCCGCGCGGCCGTGGGCATCCTGCGGGCGTGTCGGGGCGGCGTCGTCGGCGACCGCCGCGGGGGTCGTCGCCCGCACCTCCCGGCTGCGGGGGCCGAGTCGCCCGTCCGCGTCGCGTGCCCGCACGGTGAAGGCGTAGGCCTTCGAGGGGTGCAGCCGGGTGACGTCCACCATGCGTTCGGAAGCCGGCAGCCGCTTCACCAACGTGCCGTCGCGATAGACCTCGTACGTCTTGACCTCGTCGACCGCGTTCCACATCACGTGCACGGTCGTGGCGCTGCCCGCCTCCGCGGTCACACCCGTCGGCGCCCCGGGCAGCCCGCCCCCGTCGCTGCCGTCGTCGCCCACGCCCCAGCCGCAGGACGTGACCAGGGCGAGTGCTCCGCAGGCCAGGACGCAGCGGCGCACGACGGAGGCAAGGGAGGCGAGGGAGGGAACGGTGGGAGCGGCGGGGGCGGCGGGGGCGGGAACGTGTCGCACGGCGCTGCCTCCGGGGCGGCTCGGGATGTGACGGGAATGGTCCGGACCAATATGACGCTGGTGACGCGATCACATCAAGAGGGTGGTCGTTGGTGGCCACCCGGGAGCGTTACGTATGCTGACTCCCCTCACGGCCGAATCCCCGGAGGCGCCGGGGAGTTCGAGCCGGTGGCGCGGACCGCTGTCGTCGCTGAAGCCGCGCCGGCGTGGGCGGCCGGGCGGGCCGGAGCCGGTACAGGCCCGGCCTGCCCGCCCCCGGTCGCGGTGACCGGACGCGCACCGCCCGCACCGCGCCGGACGCCATCCGGGCGTGCACCGTCTGGCCCACAAAAGGTGGCCGTGGGAGCGATTCGGGGACAGATGAGGCCGAGTGACCGTCCATGTCCCCCAGGAGAGGCCACAACGTGCGTGTCCAGTCGCTGACACTGGTCGCGGCCAGCGCCGCCCTGCTCGCCCCCACGACCTTCCCCGGCGCCTCGCCCCAGCCCCGCCCCGGCTCCCAGGCCCAGCTCCGGTCCGGCCCCCAGCCCCAGCCCGACCCGGTCCGGGCGGGCAGGTCCGGTCACCGGATCGGACCGGTTCCGCGGTCCCAGGCCGGTCCCGTACCGCCGGACCGGACCGGGCCCGGGACCCGGCAGCGGGAGAGCGGGCGTGAGGGGCCCGTCCGCGCCGAGGAGCTGCTGGCCAAGGTGCGGGGCTGCGAACCCGTCTCGCACGGGCGCTACCGCACCGACGCCGGAGCGCCGGCGGACATCCCGGTCTGCGGTACGGACGACGCCGTGTACTGGAAGGCCGACCTGGACGTCGACTGCGACGGCCGGCCCGGCGACCGCTGCAACAGCGGCACCGACCCGCACTTCACCCCCGCCACCGCCTACACCGGATCGGACGGCCGCCCACTGGACGCCGAACGCCTGCCCTACGTGGTCCTGCCCCAGCCCAGCGGCATCTGGGACCACCGCGAGCACGACGTCCACGGCGGATCGGTCGCGGCCGTCGTCCACGGGGACCGGGTGCGGTACGCGGTCGTCGGCGACATCGGCCCCCGCGACCTCATCGGCGAGGCCTCCTACGCCGCCGCGCAGTCGCTCGGCATCCCGGCCGACCCGCACGGCGGCGGTGCCGCATCCGGCGTGACGTACATCGTCTTCAAGGACAGTGAGGTGGAGCCCATCGAGGACGGGGAGGCCGCCGAGGAGACGGGGGAGCGGCTGGCGCGGGAGTTCGTGGGCGACTGAACCACTGCCGCGCCGTGCGCGGCGAGCACCTCGGGCAGCCGCCCTGACCGTGGAACACGAGGCCGCGCCCGGCGCCGAGGTGATCCGGACAGCCGACAGAACTGCCGAAACCGCACATCGGCAGCGTGAATGCCTTCTGAGGGACCGTCCGTGCGGAAACGCCCGGCCGGCTCCCCGGCCGGGCGTTCCTGTGGAACGGACGACGCGCGACATCCCCGGCGCAGGTCAGGACAGTCGGGCGGGTGAGAACAGAGTCAGGTCTCCCCCGGCCTCCTGGTGCCTCAGGTCCGGCGACCTCAGAAACGGCTGCGCCAACGGTGACGGTCCTGGCGGGCTGCTTCGGGAGCCGGCAGGACCCGGACAAGGCCACCGCCGGAATGCCGGGACGATTGGAGAGGCTTTCCGGAGAGCTGGGTGCCGCGCTCTCGAGACACCCGGCGTGGGCGATCACGCCGCTGCCGCCGGGCGGCACCGAGGGCTCCGGCATGTCACTCGACTTCGAGCTGCTGACCAGCGTGCTCGCCGGCGCTCACGTCTTCTCCGCCGTCCACCCCGGCGACCCATCCGGGCGCAAGCGCCGCACCGCCCGAACACCCTGCTCATCGCTGTCGACCCCGCCTTCCGGGCAGCACGGAGGATTTCACGGAGGCCGCGGACGAGACCCTCGGCACCCCGAAGCGGCTGCCCGTCCCGGACGTCACCGACGGAGTGTCCCGCCCCGGTGCGAACGGCACCTGTGGCGCCGGACGTGTGGCGGGAACTCGCGGAGCGGGCGGCCGAGTTCGGGATCACGCCGCTCGAGCCCGCGGACGACGCCACGGGTATGTCACCGGTCGCCGCGGGAGGAGACGGCCGGCGACTCCGCCCCACCGCGCGGATGAGGTAAGGTTGACCTGCGCGATCGCACGGAACGTGGGACGCGCACCGGGACGTGGCGCAGCTTGGTAGCGCACTTGACTGGGGGTCAAGGGGTCGCAGGTTCAAATCCTGTCGTCCCGACTTTACGAAGTCGCAGGTCCAGGGCCGGTTTCGGAGGTATCCGAAGTCGGCCCTGGATCATTTCTGGGGACCAGTGGGTCACCGACGCCGCAGCCCGTGCTCGCGGCCTCCGGGTCGACGCCGACGAAGCCCAGCGCCGAGCGGTCGAGGCTTCCCGGCGCGAACGCGCGCCGAACACCGAGGACGCCCTCGAAGCCGCCCATGCCGGGGTCACCAACCAGCGCGAGCGCATCGCCGCACCACTGGGCCACATCGCTGAGCTGCAACAGGACGGGACGACGGACGCCGACGCCGTGCGCATCACCACCGCCAACGTTGCCCTGCGCCGTGACGTCGCCGTGCTCACGAACACCAGCGAACACCAACGAACGCCTCAACGAACGCCTCACGGCCGCCCGAGGCAACGCTCGCTCCACCGACCGGCGTATCGCCGCACTGGAAGCCAGTATCTCCGAGCAGCTCACCGCCCCGCCCGCCGAGTGAGGCCCGGCCCGGCCGGGGTGAAGGGAACGCCTGTCGCTCGCCTCGGCGGGTGACGCCCGGGATTGCGATGCGATGCGGGCGGTACTCGACGAATCCACCACCACGCCGTACCGGCCATCTGTACTCTGCGATGAACAGACGCGCACTGTGGCGCGGTGGGAGGGAGGACACCGGTGGGGTCCGTGGAGATCGAGCTGGCGGACGCGGTCGCGGCCTTGCGCGATGAACTCTTGGCGGCTGCCGCACGCGGGACCGGGACTGATGTCGCGTTCCAGGTGGGGCCGATCGAGATGGAGTTCGCGGTTGAGCTGCGGTACGACGCCAAGGCCAAGGGCGGCTTCAAGGCATGGGTGGTCACCGCCGACGGGGAGGCCAGTGCCGGGCGGACCCGCACGCACCGGATCTCGGTGACGCTCAACCCGCGGAGGGCGGACGGCGAGGACCTCTTGATCCATGGCGACCGCGACCGGCCTGAAGGGCCGGGCGACGTGTCCGGGCGCATCAGGAACTGACAGCACTGCCCGGACGGGCGGACACGGTGGACTCGGGGGTAGAGCGTGGACGACGGCCGTGTGGTGGGGGTGGACGGGCCGCGGGGCCCCGGGTCGGGCTTTGTGATCAGCTGCAGCCTTGTGCTGACCTCGGCCCACGTCGTACCGCACGTAGGCGGGAAGGTGACTTTCTTCCACCCCGGGGAGAAGGAGCGGTACACCGCCACGGTCGTCTGGCGCGGCACACCGAAGGGCAGGGACGACGCGGCTCTTCTCCGGGCCGAGAACGCCTACCGGGGACCGGGCGGGGCCGCGTCGTCCTGGAGACCGGTCCGCTGGGGCCGGCTGGTCACGCACCGGCCCGCAGTCGAGTGCCAGACCGTGGGGCTGCCGAACATCGTCCAGCGCGAGCCGCAGGCGGCCGACCTGTACCGCGTGAGGGGCACGGTCAACCGTACGGACCGCTCCGCCAACAACCGCCACCTGATGCGGGTCGAGGAGCGCCTCGACGGCGGCGGCACTCCGGACCGTACGCGCTCCCCCTGGGGCGGCCTGTCCGGAGCCGCGGTCTTCTGCGACGACGTACTCGTCGGTGTCGTGGCCGTCGACTTCGCCGGATTCGGGCACACCCGGCTGGAGATCTCACCCGCATACGTCCTGCTGAACGATCCGGCGTTCCAGGACGTTCTGGCCGAGGACCGTCTGCCGACACGGATGGAGCCGGCGGAGTGGCAGCGGCTGTACGACCCGCCCGCGCCGCCGCTCCCCGGAGGTCTGCTCACCTCCCCCGCGGCGCTGCTGGACGCCCACAGGGCGGTGGTGCCCTTCCGTGGCCGGGCCCGACTGCTGCACGAACTGGGCAGCTGGTGCGAGCAACCCGGTCTCGGGGTGCGCCTGGTGCACGCGCCCGGAGGGCAGGGCAAGACGCGATTGGCTCTGGAGCTGGCCGATCGGCTGGAAGCGAAACGCTGGACCGTCGTGTGGCCCACCGACCATGCCGACGACGCCACCGTGCAGGAGCTGGCGGACGCGGCCGTGCCGCTCCTGGTGATCCTGGACCACGCCGAGACCCGCCTCGGCCGGCTCACCGTTCTGCTGCGGGCCCTCGCCGCACACCGAGCGGGCACGCCGTTCAAAATGCTCCTGCTCGCCCGTACTCGCGGAGACTGGTGGAGCGCCGCCCGTCGCGCGCATCCTCCGGTCCAGAACGTGGTCGAGGCGGCGCCTGTGACCGCCCTGCCCCCGCTGCAGCCGCACGACATCGACATCCGCAAGGCGTACTGCCAGGCAGTGGACAGCCTCTCCCGCGCCCTGCACGGAGTGGAGGGCCGGCAGGACGACGACTGGTCCACCATCGCCAGAGATCTCAAGAAGTCCTGCCGGGAGCGCCTCCGTTCCGCCGAGGACCTTCAAGGGGCGCTCACCCTGCACATGACGGCGCTCGTTGATCTGCTGGACGCCGCGAGGCCGGACCCGGCCCAAGACGCCGACGACCCCGGCCCAGTGCTGGACGAGCGGCTGCTGGACCACGAGATCGCCTACTGGGAGAGCGCCGCCGATCGCTCGGGAACGGGGCTGAGACGGGAGGACCTCCCGCAGCCGCTGGCCGCGGCGTTCCTGTGCGGCGCGGACGACCGCCGGCAGGCGGACACCCTGCTGCGGGGGATACCGGTGCTGTCCGACCTCAGCACCAGGCACCGTTACGCGGTCAGGGACTGGATCAGCGCTCTCTACCCGCCCCGGGGCAGCGCAGCCTGGGCGGAGCTCCGGCCGGACCGGTTGGCCGAGTACTTCGTCGGCCGGCAGTTGCTCGACGATCCGGGCTTCGTGGACGATCTGCTCGCCGACAGCGGACTGACCACGACACAGACCACTCGTCTGCTCACCGTCTACGCCCGCGCCGCCGCTCACCCCGCCCACCGCGGACTGCTCGACGCCGAGCTCACCGCCTTGTGCGTACGCCGCAAGGACATCCTGCTCCCGGTGACCGTGGACGTCGCCACGCGGGTGGAGCGCCCGGAACCGCTCGTGCGCGCCCTGAAGGAGCTGGCCGAGCGCGCGGACGCGACTCCTCAGGACCTCGCGGACCTCGCCGACCGCCTGCCACGGCCCACCCACAGCCTGGGGCCGCTGGCCGTCCAGGTGACGCAACGGCTCGCGGCCGTCCACCGCGAGCAGGCCGAGGCGGACCCGGCCCACCTGGCGAACCTTGCCACCTCGCTGCGGCGGCTCACCGGCCGCCTCGGCGACCTGGGACGGCGCAGAGAAGCCCTGGCGGCCGCGGAGGAAAGCAGCGCACTGGCCGCGCGACTCGCCGCCAGGGACGGCCATACCTACCTTCCTCAATACGCGGCCAGTCTCATCAACGTGTCGGTCATGCTCAGCCGCCTCGGGAGACGGGAGGAAGCACTCCGCCGCGCCCGCGAAGCGGTGCGCGCGTACGAGCAGCTCACCGATGAGACGGACGCGACCCCCTCCGCCGTCCACATGAGCGAACTGTCCCACGCACTCAGCGCCGTCTCCACCGCCGAAGGTGAACTGGGGCACTTCCAGGAAGCACTCGAGAGCATCGGCAAGGCCGTCGGCCTCCGCCGCGACCTGCTGGAGCAGCACGGCGAGACCTACAAGCCCGCACTCGCCGACGCGCTGAACAACCAGGCCATCTGGTTGAAGGACGCGGGACGCCCCGAGAAAGCCGTGCGGAGGAGCCAAGAGGCCGTGGCGCTGTACAAGGCGCTGGCCGAAGAGCGACCGGACGCCTTCCGCCCCAGGCTCGCCATGACTCTGGGAACACACGCCAACTGCCTCTCGGCCACCGGCCGGTACACCGAGGCCCTCGCGGCGAACGAGGAAGCGGTACGCATCCGCCGCCGCCTGGCCGACGAAAACCCCGATGCCCACCTCGCCGACCTCGCACTCAGCCTCAACTCCCTGGCGATCAATCTGGACGACGAAGGACAGCACGACGACGCCCTTCCGGCGGCGGCCGAGACCGTGGACCTCTACCAGCAACTGGCGGACAGGGAACCGTCGGTGTACACCCCTGAGCTCGCGGCGAGCCTGAACACGTACGCCAACCAGCTCCACACCGCGGGAAGGACCCGGGAAGCATGCGAAGCCGCCGGAAAGGCGGTCGACCACTACCGGTCCCTGGCCCGGAAGGAACCGGGTGTCTTCACGGCGGATCTCGCCATGAGCCTGACCACGTTGTCCAGCCAGCAGGACGCCACCGGGCAGCACGAGGAAGCCCTCGCAAGCGCCCGGAAGGCGGTTGCCCTTCACCGCAGGCTGGACGAGTGGCGATCCGACGCCTTCCGCCCGGGCCTGGGGACGAGCCTCAGCAACCTCTCCCTCCGTTGGAAGGCCATGGGCAGGCTCGACAAGGCCCTCATGCTCATCGATGAGGCGATCGGCATCCAACGTCGCCTCATCGCGGCCGGCCGGACGGGCCCGGCCCACACAGCGCTGGCCATGGCCCTGGCGAACAAGGCCACTTGTCTCCTCGCCATGGGGCAGACGGACGCGGCCGTCCAACCGGCGACAGAAGCGGTGAAGCTGTTCCGCCGCCGCCTGTCGCGGAGCAACCCGGACACGTACAAGCCACAGCTCGCCACCGACTTGTCCATCCTCGCGTCCCTGCTCACCGTCGCCGGGCACAGAGCCGAGGCGCTGGACAGCTGGGAGGCGCTGGTCAAGGTCCGGAAGACCCTCGCGGCGCGCGACAGCGCAGCCCATGGGCCCCACTACGTCAACGGACTGCTCATGGTGGGCACCCTTCGCTCCGCGTCAGGCCGTCACGACGCCGCGGTGGCCGCTCTGAGGCAAGCCGTGGCCACCTGCCGCAAGCTCG
This sequence comes from Streptomyces sp. NPDC037271, assembly GCF_055603605.1. Classification (NCBI taxonomy): domain Bacteria; kingdom Bacillati; phylum Actinomycetota; class Actinomycetes; order Kitasatosporales; family Streptomycetaceae; genus Streptomyces; species Streptomyces sp. NPDC037271. The sequence goes on along the minus strand of NZ_JBVJVN010000018.1, from coordinate 50,329 downwards.
CCTACCCCGACCCGGCCCAGCACCGCTCCCAGCTGGCCGCGTCCATGGCCGTCCTCACCGCCGTCATGACACAGGCCGGCCGGCGCCGGGAAGCGCTGCCGACGGCCGAAGAAGCGGTCACGCTGCTGCGCGATCTCCACCGGGACGATCCGGCGCAGCGGCCGGTCTTCGCCGACGCGCTGCTCCTCCTCGGTGTGCTCAGGCACTGCGTGGGACATGCGGAGGCACGCCATGCCCTCCAGCAGGCCGTCGACACGGCACAGTCCCTCGCCCCTGCCGTCCAGGGCCCCGTCCTCACCCGAGCCCTTCTGGGTCTGGGCACCTGGGCCGGGGAACAAGGGCAGACCGCCGAGGCCGTGTCCCACCTCGCGCAGGCGGTCGCTGCCGCCCGGTCCACCCCTGAGAATCCCGCCCAGAAGGCCGCCCTCGCGTCCGCCCTCTGGAGTCTCGGCCGCTACGCCCCCCGGGACGAGGAGGGCAGTCGTGCAGCGCTCGGCGCGACCGCGGAGGCGGTGGAGATCTGTGACAGCCTGGTGCGGGCGGACGCCACCGCGCACGAACCCCTGCTCGCCGACGCGCTGGCCGTCCACGGCCTTCGCTCGGCCGTAGCGGGACGGTATGCCGAGGCTCTTCGCATCACTACGGAGGCCGTTGACCTCAGCCGCCGCCTGGCCGACGGGGACCCCACTGCCCACCACATCCGCCTCGCCGACGCGCTCTCCGCGCATGCCGAGGCCCGGCTCCTGGCGGACGTTCACCACGACGAGGCCCGCGAGACCGTGGCGGAGGCTCTCACCCTGTGGCGCGGCGTCTCTCAGCACGAACCCGGACTCGCCGCCCCACGCCTCTCCCATGTACGGGACACCTGCACACGGCTACTCGGCGAAGACCGGACTGGCTAGCCGGTCGGCGCGGCAACCGGCGATGCCTGCCGTGGCGCACAACGGAACCCCACGGACTCCCGATCGAGTGGAAACAGCACCCGACTAAAGAAAACCGTCACGTACCTGTCCACTCTGTTCGAACCCAGGTCACTGGCCACAGACAGCCTTCTCCGGCCGGAAGACGTCGCGGACCTCCAACGGGAGCCCGCGGGGTCAGCTGGGCGTCCCACGGCCGGCAGCACGCAGGACGGCCTGCGCCGAGGACAGGCGTTCCATCTCGTCACGGTCGCCGTCGGCGCCGCTCGCGACGTCGTCCGCCCAGCCGAGCAGCTGGTGGAGGTGGGGGTCGGTCGCGCCCGCGACGATGCGAGGCTCACCCACGACGACTTCGCCGCCCGTTCCGTCGACGGCGATGAGCGTGCCCTCGGGCAGGGTGCGCCCACCCGCCCGGACGCAGCCGTCGGCGGCGTCGACGGTGAGGCCCGTGGCTCCCACGACGGCGGGCTTTCCCATCGCCCGCGCCACCACGGCCGCGTGGCTGGTCGGCCCGCCGCGTGCGGTGACGACCCCGGTCGCGGCCGCCAGGCCGTGCATGTCGAGCGGAGAGGTCTCCGGGCGCAGCAGGACGACCGGTCCGCCCGCGGCCAGCCGTGCCGCGCTGTCGGCGGTGGTCGCCACCCGGCCGACGGCGACTCCCGGAGAGGCTCCGAGCCCCCGGGTGAAGACGTCCCGGGAGTCGATCGCCGTGATCCGCGGCGTCCGCACCTGGGCCAGGTGCTGCGGTGAGACGCGCAACAGCGCCTCGTCACGCCCGATCGCTCCCGCCTCGGCGAGGTCGACCGCGACCCGTACCGCGGCACGCCCGACGAACCGCCCGGGACGCACCTGGAGGATCCACAACTCGCCTGCCTCGAAGGTGAATTCGACATAGCAGGCGTCGCGGTAGTGCGCCTCCAGCTGGTCCAGGGCGGTCAACAGACGGGCCCATACGGCGGGTTCCCGGTCGGCCAGCTCGCGCAGGGGGCCGGTCAACGAGGTACCGGAGACGACGTCCTCGCCCTGGCGGCCGAACAGGACCTCACCGAACGGTACTTGCTCACCGGTATTGGGGTCGCGGCTGAAGGCGACACCCGTACCGCTGTGCTCATCGCGGTTGCCGAACACCATCGCCTGGACGGTCACGGCCGTGCCGAGGTCGCCGGGGATGTCGTGCAGGGCCCGGTAGGTCTTGGCGCGCGGAGTGTCCCAGGACGAGAACACCGCCTCGACGGCGAGCTCCAACTGCCGGGCCGCGTCGTCGGGAACGGGCTCGCCGCTGTGCTCGCGGACGAGCCGCTCGACCTCGCGGATCGCCGTCTCGAAGGCGCTCGGGTCACCGTCGCGCCCGGCGATCGCCCGGTCCACGCCGGCCAGGCTCTCCTGGCCCACGCCGACGACCTGGGAGGCGAAGCTGGTCAGGAACCGCAGCCGCGAGTCCAGCGCGAAACGCGGGTCGCCCATCTCCTCGGCCAGCGCGGCCGTCGCCCCGGAGGTGAGCCCGAGGTTGAGGACGGTGCTCATCATGCCGGGCATCGACACCTTGCCGCCGGAGCGGACCGACACCGCCAGCGGACGCTCCGCGCCGCCGAGCTCGCGGTGCGTGGCGGCCTCCAACTCGGCCACGGCGGCCGCGAGTTCGGCGACGAGACCGTGGGGCAGCCGCCCGGTACGGAGGTAGGCCCGGCATGCCTCCGTACCGATGACGAACCCCGGTGGCACGGGCAGCCCCAGACGTCGGAGCACGATGAGCCCGTGCGCCTTTCCGCCGAGGACGTCCACTGTCTCCTCGACCTCTGCCGAGAGCGGGTGAATAAAGGTCATCGCGTTGTCATCTCTGCGTCGCCTCTGCTGCTTCGGCTGCGGGGGAGAGGGGGTGCCACCGGCGGCGGCCGGTGGGTTCAGTGGCGTGGGATGCCGAGCGTGGCCAGCAGGTCCTCGTGCAGCTGGAACCACACGGTGTGGTACGAGGCGGTGCTGTCCGTCACGTACTCCAGCGCGCCGGACCTCGCGCGGGCGAGCGCGTCCGCGAGCCGGACCGGATAGCGCCGGAACCGGAGCAGGGCCGCGGACAGCTCCGCGCACAGGGGCTCGGCACGCTGGTGGAACTCCGTGAACCGGTCGAGTACACGGGCGTCGTAGGAGGAGTCGCTGTGGTCGTTCATCGTCATGGCGCCGTTGACGGTGCGGGTCTGCCATGCCGTGCAGAGGTCGAGGAGTTCGGGGTTGAGGACGAGGAACCGGTCGAAGGCCGCGGTCAGAGCGGGTCGTACACCGGCCGTCGCCACCTCGTCGGCGATCCGCTCGGCGTCCGCGGCGCGGCCCGCGTCCGTGAGACCCCAGCCGCCGAAGTCGCCCGCGGTGCGCGTGACGAGTCCGGCGACGGCGAGGTCGATCAGTTCCGACTCGACGTCGGACTCGGGCAGTCCTGTCGCCCCGGCCACTGCGGACAGGCCCGAGAAGCCGATGCAGCGAAGGGCGTGGAGCACCAGCAGATCGGTGCTGGTGGCGTGGGACGAAACGGGTTGGGTCATGGTGCGGCCCCATCGGGTGTGGTGTGGGAAACGTCTGCGGTGGTGAGGTCGTGGGTCGCCGCGGCATGCGCGGCACCTGGTCCTTGGGCTCGGGTGACGATCGTGTCGTGCCGTACGCGGACCGCGTACTCGGTGGTGTCGTCGGCGTCCGGTACGCCGACGGCCGACGCCAGCAGGCCGCGCTCGTCGAGGACGAGGCGCAGGCGCGGCCGGCTGTCGGGGTCGAACGCGCGCCACAGGCAGCGGGCGAAGTCGCCGATCCTCAGTTGGACGAGGCGTCCGATCTCGGCGGGATCGGCCGTGGTGACGGCCACGGTGATCAGATCACCGGCCCGTGCGCTGCGGACGGCCTCTTCCGCGGCTTCGAGACGGTGGGTGCCGAGGACCGTGATCACACCGCCCTCGGTGAATCCGACCATGCGCCGGCTGAGCAGGTCCGGCAGCTCACACGGCGGCTCCCAGCGGTCCCGGCAGGCTCGCGCGGGCGGGACGTAGGGCAGGTGCGGGGGGTCCCAGGTGTCGGCGAGGGCGAGCCCGTCCAGGTGTGCGCAGGCCTGTGCGATGTCGAAGGGGTCGCCGAATCCGAGGGCCGGATCCGCGGAGGCGCCCGGACCGTCCAGCAGCCGCAGGACCAGCTGAGCCCGCCGTACCTGTCGCGCGGGCGGCGTCTCGGTACAGGCGCGTGAGTCCAGTGACTCCAGCGCGAGCGCCAGCAACAGCGCCTCCAGGCGGTTCACTTGGCCGAACGCGGCACGGATCGGTTCCTCGTCGAGCACCTCGGTCAGTGAGCCCAGGTGCGCCCGGCCGGCGGAGGGGCTTCGGTCGGCCAGCGGCAGCCGTTCGAGCCAGATGCGGGCGAAGGTCCCCAGGGCCTCGGCGGTGGAGGTCCGTGCGTGCGGCCGCCCGCCCGCCTGTGACGCCGCCGGGGGGCGGATCCCGCCGACGGTGCCGTCCTCCGCGGCGGCGCGCTCGACCATGTCGATCAGCACGGCCAGATAGAGGGCGCGTTTGCTCGGGAAGTTCGAGTACACCGCGCCACGCGTCAGTTCGGCCCGCTCGGCGATGCGGTCCACCTTCGCCGTGGCGTATCCGCGCTCGGTGAACTCGGCCTTCGCCGCGGTCAGCACGGCGGCGCGGGTGCGTTCCTGCTGTTGAGCCCGTGTCAACCGGACCATCCGCAACCCCTTCCGTTCGTACGTTGCCGTCGTGTGCGCCGTCGGTTCGGCTGTCAAGCGTCTCCGCTCACGACAGAAGATACACCGAACATCCCGATGATGAGACCATCCGAGTGCCGGATGGTGCGGCGCGGGCCGACGGGCGAAGTCGACAGAGCGACCCCGGGACACCCCGGGACCCGGCCGGAAAATCGGATGTTTATTTCTCGGTCACTGGTTTCCGTGGCTCGCGGAGCGGCCGCCCGCCGAATGGTTCTGATGAATTCTTGCCCGATTTCTCGCGGGTTGGGATGCTCGAGCGATGGGTGAACGAGCATCTTATGAATGCCTCAGCCGCGACGACATCGAGGACATTGCCCGCTGCGCCGTCCTCGGCGCGTACAGACCGCACCCCCGTTACGTTTTCGGGCTCTCGTTCATGGCGGTCGTGCCAGGAATTACCCTGCTGGTGTGCGCAATGGCATTCCGGCTGGCGCGTCGGCGTTTGCTGCGCCGCCTCCGGCGGTCCCACGGCGGCGCCCGCTTCGACTGGCCGGATCTGCTCGCCGAGATGCGCCGCCGAGATCGGAACATCAGCTTCCGTACGTGATGACCGTATGTTTCGCCGTCCCGGACCATCGGGACGACGCGTCCGGTTCACTCCCCGTCGATGCCGCTCCATCCGTGCGGTATCAGGCTTCCGAGGCATCCGCGCCGGTTCAAACCATCAGTCTGCGAGGGGTCTGCCGAATGCTCTGTACAGACGCTTCGTCTTGACAGGCATCGGCCGAAAGCGATCAAATTTGCGCAGCGTCACGGTGCTCCCTGATCGAAGGGTGAACAAGGAATCCGATGGACGGGGATATTCTGCAACGGGGGGCGGTGTTCGTATGCGAAGGCTCTGCGGACTGCGATTTATTTCTACCGTCACGAGATGACCCCAGTCTTCTTCCTGTATGGGCAGTTATCGCGGCGAAATGACGCCGAAACGGCCTGAGGGAAAATGAAGCGGTGCGCCTTCACGGCGCCCCGGCCCGCCGCCGAACCGTGAACGCTCTATCGACTTATCGCCTCCGCCCGCTCGGCATGACGCGCCGCTGAGCCACACCGGAAGCACCCGTCACAGCAGAAGCGGCCCTACCAGGCTGCCCATTTCCACCGACGCACGATCGCCTTCCGGCCCCCAACCACGCACCCCGAGGTGATTAATCAATGATCGGTAGGTTAAAAGCCCATGCCGTTCGGACGGCGGAGGTGACCGGTGTTGACGTCCAGGGACGGGGCGGCGGGAGGGGCACGGCTTCGGCCGCCGGGAGCGCACCGCCACCGGCCGGCGAGAGCGTGCCCGTCGAAGCCCTGCAGACGTCGGGCGGTCCCCGCACCGGCGGGGAGGACGCGGAGCACGTCCGCCTGCTGGCGGCGCTGCACACACCGCTCCCGCCCATCGTGGTGCATCGCCCTACGATGCGCGTCATCGACGGCGCCCACCGACTGCGCGCCGCACTCCTGCGCGGCGACGACCACATCATGGTCCGCTACTTCGACGGCGCGGAGGCCGACGCCTTCGTCCTCGCGGTCCAGCTCAACAGCGAACACGGGCTGCCGCTTTCGCTCTCCGACCGCAAGGCCGCCGCAGCCCGGATCGTCGCCTCGCACCCCCAGTGGTCCGACCGCAGGATCGCCGAGGTCGTCGGGCTGGCCGCGAACACGGTGGGGGCCGTACGGCAGCGTTCGACTGCGCAAAATGAGCAGCCGAACGCCAGCATCGGCCGGGACGGACGGGTGCGCCCCCGCAACGGAGCCGAGGGACGGCTGCGCGCGGGGGAGTTGATGAGAGCCAACCCGGAGGCCTCGCTGCGCGAGATAGCCAGGCTCGCGGGGATCTCCGCGGCCACCGCCAGCGATGTCCGGGCCCGGCTCAACCGGGGGGAGCCGCTGGTCACGCCGCAACAACGGCAGGCCGTGGCACGGGAGAACCCTTCGGGAGCGATGCCCCGGCGCTCCTTCCGGCCCGACGGCCCGGCCAGCGACGTCCTGTTGGTGAGCCTCAGCAAAGACCCCTCATTGCGGCTCACCATGGCCGGCAAGATCCTGCTGCGCGCGCTGCGGGTCTGCTCGGTCGACGCGGACGGATGGGCCCGCATCGTGGAGGCGGTGCCGCCCCACCGCCAGGAGGTGGTGGCCCGCCTCGCCCGGGAGTGCGCCACCGCGTGGCAGTGCCTTGCGGACCGGCTGTCGGAACGGACGGCCGAGACCTCGACCGAGGCGGGGTGAACCGTTTCCCCGGATCCCTGTCCGAGAACCGGACGGCGAGTGGGGAGCGGCGCCGGGACACGGCCGCGCGGTGCGGCCGTGTCCCGGCGTGCGTACGGGTCGTGCATACGGCTTGTGCGTACGGCTCGTAGGTGGTCGCCGCGCTCAGGACGCGTCGAGGAACGCGCGGACGTCGCGGGCGAACTCCGGCGTCCCCAGGACGTTGTGACCACGGCGGGGGTACCGCACCAGCCGGGCGCCCGGTATCCCCGCCGCGGTCTCGTCGAACATCTCCTGAGGCCACAAGTAGTCGCGTCCACCGCACAGCACAAGGGTGGGCGCACCGACCTCGGCCAGCCGGTCCCGGACATCGAAGCCGTCCTCGGCCAGCAGTGTCGCCCTCATGTCCGAGGGGTCGCGTGGCGGCGGATTCAGGCGTCCCGCCAGCCACAGCGGCACCATCAGCAGGCGTTGCAGCACCGGGTTGGGGGTGAGGGCGGGGGCCGCTCGATGCATGCCGGAGCGGCCCCGTGCGGCCGCCGCGATCAGATCCCGGTGAAAGCGCCTGCCGACCGGCCCCAGGGTGTACGCGGCGCAGGCCAGGACCAGCCGGTCGACCACGTCGGGGTGGTCGACCGCCAGTTGCAGGGCGATCGAGCCGCCGGTCCCGTGTCCGAGTACGGGCACGGGGCCGGGGAACCGCGCGCGCAGTGCCTCGGCGTGTTCGGTGGCCAGCTCACCGATCGTCGTGCCGACCGGCATGCCGGGGCGACGGTTGGTCCAGAAGACCTCGTACCCGGCGGCGACGAATGGCGCCACCAGTCGGGCCGCTCGGCGCCGCTGCGCACCGGGCGGCGGCACCGTATGCGTCATCGTGAATCCGGACAGGCACACCAGCGGCTTTCCGGAACCGAAGGCGAGATGGGGCAGGCCGGTGCTGAACGTGCCCTGCTTGGTCGCGATATCCATGGGTCACCTCTCGTACTCGTCGTACTCGATCAGGATGTGCGAGCGTTCGTGGTCACATCGCGTGTGCGCGGCTACGCTGACGTCCGGACCGGGGCCACCAAATATCGCACGGAACAGGCGGGTTGGTCGTCGAGCCGGTCTCGGAAGAAGAGGCGAGGTGTCATATTGTCCGCCGTACTGCGTCCACAACACCTGGGTCCGTTACCGGAATTCATGACCGGTGCCGACGTCGTTCCGGTAAAGCGAATACGAACGCCGCCCGGTGACGAGATGTGGTTGGTGAGCGACTACGCCCTGGGACGCCGGGTGCTGTCCGACCGGCGGTTCAGCAGGGCCGCCGCGGTGGCACCGGGCGCCCCACGGCTGAACTCGGCGGCGCCGTCCCCCGCATCGATGATGAGCCTGGACGGTACCGACCACGCCCGGCTGCGCAGGATCGTCGCGGCCGCCTTCACCACGGGCAAGATGACCGGCATGGCCCCGCTGGTGCGGCGGACGGCAGCCGATCTGCTGGCCGGCATGAGCCGCCTCGACAGCCCCGCCGACCTGGTGTCCTCCTTCGCCGAACCACTGCCGGTGGCCGTGTTGGGCACCCTGCTCGGAGTGCCCGTCGAGGACCGGGAGATCTTCGGTTCCTGGGTGGAGGTGCTCTTCGACATCACCGCCAGCAGCGATCTGGAGAAGAGCCGGCAGCGGCTCCAGCTGGTCGACTACATGTCCACCCTGATCGACCGCAAGCGGCTGCGGGACGACGGCGACCTCCTCACCGACCTCATCCGGGCCCACGACGGTGACGCCCTCTCCCAGGCCGAACTCGTCAGCCTCGGCCTCGCGCTGCTCACCGCCGGTTATGAGACGACGGTCGGACAGATCGGCCTCGCCGCACTCGCCGTGCTCCAGGAGGATATTCCCCGGGAATTCGTCAAGGACGACGCGCGGGCGGACGCGCTGGTCGAAGAATTGCTCCGTGTCACCCCGTCGACAGCGATCAGTTTCCCGCGAGTGGCTCTCGAGGACATCGAACTCGGTGATATCCGGGTACGCGCGGGTGAAGCGGTGGTCGTCTCCTTGCTGCACGGAAATCGCGACGACAAGGTATTCACCGAACCGGAACTCCTGCGGGACGACAGGCCATCGACCCATCTCACCTTCGGACACGGAATACACCGCTGTCTCGGAGCGCCCCTGGCGCGGCTCCAGGTGCGGACGGCGCTCCTTGAACTGTTCGAGTTCTTTCCCGCACTGCGGCTGGCCGAGGACGGGCCCGCGGCGCCCGCCGTCGTGTGGAAGGACGGACTGATCACCCGGGGCCTCAGCTCGTTGCGGGTGACGTGGTGAGCCGTCGTCGGCACCCGTAGGACACGGAGCCACAAAGACCGACAGAACCAGAAGTACCGGCGGAAACCAGTGGGATCAGAAGGGGCAGGGAACCGACAGTGGCTGCACACGTGGCGGACGGCATGGCGGAGCCGGAGACGGCGCAGGACGAGCCGATCGCGATCATCGGCATGGCATGCCGCTTCCCCGAGGCCCCCGCGCCGGGCGACTACTGGCACCTGCTGCACGACGGCCGCTCGGCCATCAGCCGCTCGTCCGAGACCGGCAGGTACGAGGGGAGGCTGCCCGACCGGGACCGGTTCGACGCCGGCTTCTTCGGCATATCGCCGCGTGAGGCGAATGCCATGGACCCGCAGCAGCGGCTGGCGCTCGAACTGAGCTGGGAGGCCCTTGAGTCGACGGGACTGCTCCCCGCCGAGCTGCGCGGCGGCGACACCGGCATCTTCCTCGGCGTCTCGGCCAACGACTACGCCGGTGTCGTCCGGCGCGACGGAGCGGCGCCGCTCTCGCACCACGCCATGGCGGGCACCCACCGCAGCGTCATCGCCAACCGCGTCTCGTACGTACTGGATCTGCACGGTCCGAGCCTCACCGTCGACGCGGGCCAGGCCTCGTCCCTGGTGGCCGTGCACCTGGCCTGCGCCAGTCTGCGGGGCAACGAGTCGTCCCTGGCCCTGGCCGGCGGTGTGCAGCTGAACCTCACCGAGGACGGCGCGGAACTGGCGGAGGCCTTCGGCGGGCTGTCTCCGGACGGCAGCAGCCGTGCCTTCGACGCGCGCGCCAACGGGTTCGTACGGGGTGAGGGCGCCGGCCTCGTCGTGCTCAAGCCGCTGGCCCGGGCGCTGGCCGACGGCGACCGCGTTCACGCGGTGATCAGGGGCAGCGCCGTCAACCACGACGGCAGCGGCGCGGGACTGACCGTGCCCAGCGCGGCGGCGCAGGCCGACGCCTTGCGCGCGGCCCACCGCCAGGCCCGGATCGCCCCCGAAGACGTGCAGTACGTCGAACTCCACGGCACCGGCACGAAGGTGGGCGACCCGATCGAGGCGGACGCCCTCGGCACGGTGTTCGGCGCACGACGAAGCGGCCGCGATCCGCTCCGGGTGGGCTCGGTCAAGACCAACATCGGCCATCTGGAGGCGGCGGCGGGCATCGCCGGCCTGCTGAAGGTCACCCTGGCGCTGGCCCACGGCGTCATCCCCGCGAGCCTCAACTTCGAGTCGGCCAACCCCGGGATCGACCTCGACGCGCTCGGCCTGTGCGTGCAGACGCGGGCCGAGCAGTGGCCCGCGCACGAGGGCGCGGAGCGGGTGGCAGGGGTCTCCTCCTTCAGCATGGGAGGCACGAACTGCCATGTCGTCGTGTCGGCGGTGCCCGACGTGTCCCCCGCGCCGACCGCTCCGGACCGACCGGCCGACGACGCCGTCGCGCAGCTCCCGGCGTCCATGCCGTGGGTGCTCTCGGGACGCAGCGCACAGGCCCTGCGGGACCAGGCCCGGAAGCTGCGCGACCACGTGACGGCGAACCCCGCCGGCCGGATCGAGGACCTCGGTTACTCACTGGCCACCACCCGAACCGCCTTCACCCACCGGGCAGTTGTCATCGCGGCGTCCCGTGAGGATTTCGTGGCGGCTCTCGATGCCCTGGCCCTCGGCACGGCAGCGGACGCGGTCACGACCGGCAGTGTCACGGAGTCGGGGGAGCCGCTGACCCTCGTGTTCCCGGGTACGGCCGACGCGTGCCTTGACGCCGGGCGTGCACTGCTGCCCCGCTCGGCCGAGTTCGAGGCGGCCCTTGCCGCGTACGACGAGGAGTTCGCGCCCTACGGGCTGCCGTCCGCCACCGACGTACTGCGCGGCACTGAGGCCGACGCGCCCGGGCCGGAGGCCTCCGCGGCGTGCGTGTTCGCGGTCACGCTCGCACTCGCGGCGGTCTGGCGCGCGTACGGGGTCCGGCCGGACGCGGTGAGTGTCCCGGTGGGGCCGGGCACGGTGGCCGCAGCGGTCGTCCGGGGCCTGCTGACGCCCAAGGAGGGCGCTCGCCTCGTCGCCACGGGCCAAGCGGCCCCCGAATGCGCCGAGTTCGCCGGCCCTGCGGCCGCCGACGCCCTGTGGCTGGACGCTACGGGACGGCTCGGCGTGCGTACGCCGGACACGGGATCCTGGAGCACCCCGAACGGTTCGCCGTCCGAGCCGGACTTCGTCGCGTCCCTCGGGCAGTTGTACGTGCGGGGCGTGCAGGTCGACTGGAGCCCCGCTTTCGCCGGCACACGGCCCACGGTCGTCGAACTGCCCTCGTACGCCTTCCAGCGGGAGTCGTACTGGTGGCCCGAGGCCGGCACGGAAGCGGTCGACGGCCCGGTGTCCGGACCCACGCCCCGCTCGGGGATCTCTGCCGAGGAGACCGTCTTCTCGGTGGTCCGCGACGTGCTGGGCGGCGGCGCGTTCGACGGCGGAGCGGCGTTCAGGGACGCGGGCTTCGATTCGATGATGCTGGCCGAACTGCGGGACCGGCTGTCCGAGGTGACCGGCCTGGACGTCCCGTCGACAGCGGTGTTCGACCACCCGACCCCACTGGCCCTCAGCGATTTCCTGGCCACCCTTCGGGAGGATTCCGCCGAACCCGCTCCCGTGCGGGCCTTCGAAAAGACGTCACGCGCATCCACCTCCGGTGATCCTGTGGTGATTGTGGGGATGGCTTGTCGTTTTCCTGGTGGGGTGGTTTCGCCGGAGGGTTTGTGGGATGTGGTGGTGTCGGGTGGGGATGTGGTGTCTGGTTTTCCGGTGGATCGGGGGTGGGGTGCTGGGGTGTTGTCGGGTGAGGTGTGTGGGGTGCGGGAGGGGGGTTTTGTTGAGGGTGTGGGTTTGTTTGATGCGGGGTTTTTTGGTGTGTCGCCTCGGGAGGCGGCGGGGATGGATCCTGCGCAGCGGTTGTTGTTGGAGGTGTCGTGGGAGGTGTTGGAGCGGGCTGGGGTGGCGCCGGGTTCGTTGCGTGGGCGTGGTGGGGTGGGGGTTTTTGTGGGGGGGATGGGTTATGAGTATGGGCCGCGTTTGTGGGAGGGGGGTGGGGGGTCGGCTGTTTATTTGTTGACGGGTTCTGCTGGGGGGATGTTGTCGGGGCGTTTGGCGTATGTGCTGGGGGTGGAGGGTCCTGCGTTGACGGTGGATACGGCGTGTTCGTCGTCGTTGGTTGCTTTGCATTTGGCTGTGGGTTCTTTGCGGTCGGGTGAGTGTGATGTGGCGTTGGTGGGTGGGGCGACGGTGATGGGGACGCCGGGTGCTTTTGTGGAGTTTTCTCGGCAGGGTGGGTTGTCGGGGGATGGGCGGTGTCGTTCGTTTTCTTCGGATGCTTCGGGGACGGGGTGGTCGGAGGGTGTGGGGATGTTGTTGGTGGAGCGGTTGTCGGTGGCGCGGCGGTTGGGGCATCGGGTGTTGGCGGTGGTGGCGGGGAGTGGGGTGAATTCGGATGGTGCGTCGAATGGGTTGACGGCGCCGTCGGGTGTGGCGCAGCAGCGGGTGATTCGTCGGGCGTTGGCGGATGCGGGGGTGTCGGCGTCGGAGGTGGATGTGGTGGAGGGGCATGGGACGGGGACGGTGTTGGGGGATCCGGTGGAGGCGGGGGCGTTGGTGGGTGTGTTCGGTGGGGGGCGGCCGGTGGGGCGGCCGTTGTGGTTGGGGTCGTTGAAGTCGAATATCGGGCATGCGCAGGCGGCTGCGGGTGTGGGTGGTGTGATCAAGATGGTGGAGGCGTTGCGGCATGGGGTGTTGCCGCGGACGTTGCATGTGGCGGAGCCGGTGGGTGGGGTGGAGTGGGGTTCGGTGCGGTTGTTGACGCGGGAGGTGGCGTGGGAGGCGGTGGAGGGCAGGCCGCGGCGGGCGGGGGTGTCCTCGTTCGGGATCTCGGGGACCAACGCGCACGTCATCCTCGAAGAACCCCCTGAGTTCAGCGACTCCGGGACGGGGACCGGGGGAGTGGACGGGACCGCCGGGCACCCGGCGCCGATCCTGCGGGACCCGCAGGCCACCGCCGGCCTCCCGGGCGCCCGGCCCGACGCCGCCGGCGCCGACCGGAGCAGCGCTGCCGACGAGGCCACCGGGCCCGTGGCGCTGCCGCTGGTGCTGTCCGCGAAGACACCGACGGCCCTGCGCGCCCAGGCCCGCCGCCTCCGGGACTTCCTCTCCGGCGGCGCTGAGCACCGGTCCGCGCACGACGGCCCTGTCGACCCGTCCGCCGTCGCGTACACCGCCGCCTGCGTCCAGTCCGGGTTCGACCACCGCGCCGCCGTGCTGCCCGGTGCGGACGGCGACTACCGAGGGGCACTGGACGCTCTGGCCGCCGGGCGGTCGGACGCCCTGGTGTCGACCGGGAGCGTGAGCGGGCGCGCCCGGGCCGTGTTCGTCTTCGGTGCCGGTGCCGGTACGGCCGGTGGTGGCCCGGACTTCACGGCCGCAGTGAGGGAGTTGCTGGCCGTGTCCCCCGCGTTCGCCGAGCACGTGCACGAGTGCGCCGACGCCCTGGCGGTCCATCTCGGCCGTCATGTGGGCGAGCTGGCCCCTGCCGACCCGCCGGAGGCCGTGGCGTTCGTGGTGGGAGCCGGTCTCGCGCGGCTGTGGGAGCAGTGCGGTGTGCGGCCCGACGCGGCACTCGGGCAAGGGGTGGGAGAGATCGTCGCGGCCCATGTCACCGGGGCGCTGACGTTGGACGAGGCGGCACGCCTCTGCGCGGCCCGCGTGCGCGCGGGCTCCGACGAGGAACTGCGAGCGGTCATGGCCGGAGTGACCCCGCGCCGCACGAAGACCGACTTCTGCTCGCCGCGAACCGGCATGCCGCTCGACACCGAACGGGAACTGACCGCCGAGTACTGGCTGCGCGCCGTACGGGAACCCGCCGACCTCGACGCGGCGCTGCGCCACCTGGCGGACCGCGGCCGCCGCACCCTCGTGGCGATGCCGGCCGCCTCTTCGCTCGTGTCGACACCGCACAGCCGGGGCGCCGGTCGCCCGGACACGGCCGACCCCACGGATGCGCCCGACCATCCGCGGGTACCCGGCCACCCGGGTGCGCCCGGCCATGCCGAGGCAGTCGACCCCCCGAACGCAACCGACGACCTGGGGCTGCTGGACGCGCTCCGCCCCGGCGGCGACGGAGCCGGCGGGCTCCTGCCGGCGCTGGCCGCCGCCTACGCGCGCGGCCTGCCGGTGGACTGGCAGGCCGTCATTCCCAGGCGGCCCCTGGCCGTCCTGCCGACCTACCCGTTCGAGAGGCGCCGGTACTGGCTGAACGCCGACGCGCCGCGGCCGCCGCACAGCGGGGAGCATGCGCTGCTCGACACCGCCGTCACCCTCGCGGACCGCGACGCGCGGGCGCTCACCGGCACCCTGTCCACCCTCACGCACCCCTGGCTGGCCGACCACAGGATCGACGGGCACACCGTGCTGCCGGGAACAGTTCTGGTCGAACTGGCCGCGCACATCGCCGCCCTCGACGGCGCCGCTACGGTCACCGAACTGACCCAGGAGGCACCGGTCCGCCTCCCCGACGACGGCAGGACGGTCGAGGTCCAGTTCGTCGTCGGCGCGGTCGGCGAGACAGGGGAACGGCCCTTCACCGTGTACGCGCGTCCCGGCCGGGCCCAGGAGTCGGCGCGGGCCGCCGAGGAGAGCCGGGCCGCCGACTGGACCCGTCACGCCACCGGGATCCTCGCGGCGCGCGCTCCCCGGACACCGGCGGACTTCGACCAGGCGGCCTGGCCGCCGCGAGGCGCCGAACCCGTGGAACTGAGCGGCATGTACGAGGAGCTGGCCGAGGCCGGATACGCGTACGGCCCCACCTTCCGTGGCCTTGAGGCCGCCTGGCGGCTGGGCGAGGACATGTGCCTCGACGTACGGCTGCCCGCCGGAACCGACACGTCCGGGTACGGCCTGCACCCGGCGCTGCTGGACGCGACGCTGCACGCGACCGTATGGCAGGGCGCGGCCGACGGCCGTGTACGGCTGCCCTTCTCGTGGAGCGGTGTGCGGGTGTACGGCGGTGACGCGAGGGAGCTGCGCGTACGGGTGTCACCGGTCGGCCCGGACGCGGTGGCGCTGCGGATCACGGACCGGCACGGCACGCCGATGGCCGCCGTGGACTCGCTGGTGCTGCGGGCGGCTTCGGACGGTCCCGCGGACGATGGACTCTTCCACGTGACGTGGGGCCCACGGGCCGACGACACCCTGTCGGAACCGGCCTTCGACGCCGACGCCTGCTGGGTGCTCGGGTCCGACCCGCGTGCGGGCCTCACCGCCGTTCTCGACATGGCGGAGGCGGGTGCGCGTCTCGACGCCGGCGCCCCACCGCCCGCCGCCGTGCTGGTGCCCTGCCCGCCGTCGGCCGTCGCGGGCGGGGGAGCCCGCGTGCCCGACGGCGTGCGCCGCGCGGCCCGCGCCACGCTGACGCTGCTCCAGAGCTGGCTGGACGACAGCCGATTCGCCGGCACCCGGCTGGTGTTCGTGACCCAGGGGGCGGTACGCACGGGCGCGGGACCCGACGAGGCACCGGTGGATCTGGTCCACGCACCGCTGTGGGGGCTGGTCCGCACCGCGCGATCGGAGCATCCGGGCCGTTTCGTCCTCCTCGACCTTGACGGGGACTTCGACGAGACCCGTCTGACGCGCGAGGTGCTGACCGCCGTGGCGGCCGGCGAAGCGCCCGAACTCGCCCTGCGCGACGGTGCGCTGCTCGTACCCCGGCTGTCGTCCGTACCCCGGCCGACGCCCGAGTCCCGGCCGGCCGGGACGCCGGACCCCGTCGAGGCCGCCGCCTCACCGGTGCGTCCGCACGGCACCGTCCTGGTGACCGGCGGCACGGGTGCGCTCGGCGCGCGCATCGCCCGGCACCTGGTGGCCCACCACGGCGTACGGCACCTGCTGCTGACCAGCCGCAGCGGAACCCGTGCCGCGGGAGCGGACGCCCTGGCACGGGAGCTGCGGGGCATGGGCGCCCAGGTGCGGATCGCGGCCTGTGACTGCGCCGACCGGGAGGCGCTCGCCGCGGTGCTCGAAGCCGTCCCCGCAGACCACCCGCTGACCGGCATCGTCCACGCCGCGGGCGTCGTCCAGGACGCGACCATCCGTGCGCTGACCTTCGAGCAACTCGACGCCGTGCTCGGTCCGAAGGCCGAGGCCGCCTGGAACCTGCACGAGCTGACCCGCTCCGCCCCGCTCGCCTTCTTCGACCTCTTCTCCTCCGCCACCGGCGCGCTCGGCGCCGCCGGACAGGGGAACTACGCCCTGGCCAACACCTTCCTCGACGCCCTCGCCCAGCACCGCGCCGGCCTCGGGCTCCCGGCGCGCTCGCTGGCGTGGGGCCTGTGGGACCTTCCGGACGGGATGGCGGGACGGCTGACGGCGCACGACGTCGAACGCCTCGGACGCCGCACCGGGCTGCGGCCGCTCGACGCGGCCCGCGGTCTGCGCATGTACGACGCCGCCCGCGCCCTGGACCTGCCGACCGTGGTGGCGGCGGCACTCGACCCGGAGTCCGTCCGGGCGTTCGTCCCGGCCGCGGCTCCCGCCATCACCCCTTCTGCCCCCGCCGCCGCTGATCGGACGGGAACCCCGTGGTCACGACGGCTGGCCGAACTGCCGGAGGGCGAACGGACGACGGAGAGCCGTCGCCTCGTCATGTCGATCGCGGGCGAGGTGCTGGGCGGGAGCGGCTTCGACGGCGGGCTCGCGTTCCGGGACGCCGGTTTCGATTCGCTGCTGGCGGTGGAACTGCGCAACCGGCTCTGCGAAGTGACGGGACTGAGGCTGCCGCCGACCGTGGTGTTCGACCATCCGACACCGCTCGCCCTGGGCACGTTCCTGGGTTCTCTGCTCGCGGATCCGCCTTCCGAGACCCCGTCGGCCGAGAAAACGGTTCCGGCTGTTTCACCGGAGCGCCCGACGACCGGGAATTCGGCTTCCTCCGGTGATCCTGTGGTGATTGTGGGGATGGCTTGTCGTTTTCCTGGTGGGGTGGTTTCGCCGGAGGGTTTGTGGGATGTGGTGGTGTCGGGTGGGGATGTGGTGTCTGGTTTTCCGGTGGATCGGGGGTGGGGTGCTGGGGTGTTGTCGGGTGAGGTGTGTGGGGTGCGGGAGGGGGGTTTTGTTGAGGGTGTGGGTTTGTTTGATGCGGGGTTTTTTGGTGTGTCGCCTCGGGAGGCGGCGGGGATGGATCCTGCGCAGCGGTTGTTGTTGGAGGTGTCGTGGGAGGTGTTGGAGCGGGCTGGGGTGGCGCCGGGTTCGTTGCGTGGGCGTGGTGGGGTGGGGGTTTTTGTGGGGGGGATGGGTTATGAGTATGGGCCGCGTTTGTGGGAGGGGGGTGGGGGGTCGGCTGGTTATTTGTTGACGGGTTCTGCTGGGGGGATGTTGTCGGGGCGTTTGGCGTATGTGCTGGGGGTGGAGGGTCCTGCGTTGACGGTGGATACGGCGTGTTCGTCGTCGTTGGTTGCTTTGCATTTGGCTGTGGGTTCTTTGCGGTCGGGTGAGTGTGATGTGGCGTTGGTGGGTGGGGCGACGGTGATGGGGACGCCGGGTGCTTTTGTGGAGTTTTCTCGGCAGGGTGGGTTGTCGGGGGATGGGCGGTGTCGTTCGTTTTCTTCGGATGCTTCGGGGACGGGGTGGTCGGAGGGTGTGGGGATGTTGTTGGTGGAGCGGTTGTCGGTGGCGCGGCGGTTGGGGCATCGGGTGTTGGCGGTGGTGGCGGGGAGTGGGGTGAATTCGGATGGTGCGTCGAATGGGTTGACGGCGCCGTCGGGTGTGGCGCAGCAGCGGGTGATTCGTCGGGCGTTGGCGGATGCGGGGGTGTCGGCGTCGGAGGTGGATGTGGTGGAGGGGCATGGGACGGGGACGGTGTTGGGGGATCCGGTGGAGGCGGGGGCGTTGGTGGGTGTGTTCGGTGGGGGGCGGCCGGTGGGGCGGCCGTTGTGGTTGGGGTCGTTGAAGTCGAATATCGGGCATGCGCAGGCGGCTGCGGGTGTGGGTGGTGTGATCAAGATGGTGGAGGCGTTGCGGCATGGGGTGTTGCCGCGGACGTTGCATGTGGCGGAGCCGGTGGGTGGGGTGGAGTGGGGTTCGGTGCGGTTGTTGACGCGGGAGGTGGCGTGGGAGGCGGTGGAGGGCAGGCCGCGGCGGGCGGGGGTGTCCTCGTTCGGGATCTCGGGGACCAACGCGCACGTCATCCTCGAAGAACCCCCTGCCGATACGTCGGCTCCCGCGGGCACGGACGTACGGAATGCTCCCGCGGGCACGGACGTACGTGACCACTCCTCAGCCGGCCACCGAGGTGACGCGCTGCCGCTGGTGCTGTCCGCGAAGACACCGACGGCCCTGCGCGCCCAGGCCCGTCGCCTCCACGACCTGCTGAGCGGGCCGTCCGGGTCGCGGCACCTGCCGGACGACACCCCGGCCGTCCCCGATCTCGCCGCGGTCACCTACACCACCGCCCGCGTCCAGTCCGGCTTCGACCACCGCGCGGCGATCGTCCACGAGGACGGGAGCGCTCTCCTCGACGGCCTCGCCGCACTGGCCGAGGACCGCCCGGCAGCCCCTGTGTCACGAGGCGTGGCAGGCCCCGCAGACGGACGCCGGGTCCTCATGTTCGCCGGTCAGGGCACCCAGCGGCCCGGCATGGGCAAGCAGCTGCACCAGCGGTTCCCGGCGTACGCGGAGGCCTTCGACGAGGCGTGTGCCGCCTTCGACCCGCACCTGGAACGGCCGCTGGCCTCCGTCGTCTTCGCGGAGCACGCGACCGTCGAGGCGGCGGCACTGCACCGGACCGCCTTCACCCAGCCCGCGCTCTTCGCCACCGAGTACGCACTGTCCGAGCTGCTGCGGTCCTGGGGCGTGCGGCCGGACATCGTGCTGGGACACTCCGTCGGTGAACTGGTCGCCGCGCACGTCGCGGGCGTCCTTTCCCTGGCGGACGCCGCCGAACTCGTCGCGGCGCGCGGCCGGCTGATGCAGTCGCTGCCGCCGGGCGGCGCGATGGTCGCGGTACGGGCGGGCCTCGCGGACGTCGAACCGCTGCTCGCCGGCCTGGAAGACGCGGTGGGAATCGCCGCCGTCAACGGCCGCCGGGCGGTCGTGGTCTCCGGCGCGAGCGACGCGGTGTCGACCGTGGTCACCCAGTTGAAGGCCGCCGGGCACCGGACCACGGCGCTCACGGTCAGCCACGCCTTCCACTCACCTCTCATGACGCCGATCCTCGCCGAGTTCCGGGAGATCGCGGCGAGGCTGACGTACCGGCGGCCGGTCCTGCCGCTCGTCTCGAACGTGACCGGCCGGATGGCGCAAGCGGCGGAGCTCATGTCGCCCGACTACTGGGCGGACCACATACGGCGCCCGGTCCGCTTCGCCGACGGGATCGCCACCGCCCGTGCGGAAGGCGGGCGGCACTTCGTGGACATCGGCCCCGACGGCACACTGTCGTCCATGGCGTCGGCGATCCTCACCGGCCTCGCCGAGGATCCCGAGCGGGACGAGGCGCACGGCCCTGCCGTCGTGGTGCCGCTGCTGCGCGGTGCCCGCCACGAGGCGCGGACGGCGGCGGACGGACTCGCGGCCGGTTTCACCTCCGGCCTCGACGTGGACTGGCCGGCCGTGGCCGCCGCCTGGGGCGGCGAACTGACCACCCTGCCGACCTACCCCTTCGAACGCCGGCGGTACTGGCTCAACCCGACGGAGCCGGCGGGAGCGGGCGCTCCGCGCGCCACGGACCACCCCGTGCTGGACCGGCCGCTGGACCTGCCGGACAGCCGTGAACTGGTGTGGTCCGGGCGGCTGGACCCGGCCGAACTCCCCTGGCTGGCCGATCATTCGGTGGCCGGCCGGGCCCTGGTGCCGGGCGCCGTGCTCGCCGAACTGGCCTGCCGGGTGGCGCGCGAGGCGGGGTGCGCCCGGGTGGAGGAACTGGTCCTCGCCAGCCCCCTCGTCGTGCCCGACCGGGCGGCGCTCGAACTCCGCGTGGTGGCACGTGCCGCGGACGGCTCCGGACGTCGGCCCTTCACCGTCCACGCGCGCACGTCCGCCGACCCCGACCCCGAATGGCGGCCCACGGCCACCGGCGTGCTGGCCGGCGCCCCGGACGGCTCCGCCGCCGCCCCGGTCCCGCCGGTGACCTGGCCGCCGCCCGACGCCGAACCCCTGCCGCTGCACCAGGAGGGCGACTACGCCCGCCTCGCCGCCCGAGGCCTCGCGTACGGGCCGGCCTTCCGGGGACTGCGCGGCCTGTGGCGCACGGCCGACGGCATCTGCGCCGAACTCGCACCGCCGGTGCCCATCGCCTCGCAGACCACGCTCTTCGGCCTGCACCCCGCTCTGCTGGACGCCGCCCTGCACCCGATCGAACTCTTCGGCCTCGCGGGCGGGACCTCCGCGTCCGGCGTCCGCGCTCCCGGTGTCCGCGTCCCCTTCACCTGGCGCGACCTGACCCACCACGCACGCCCGAGCACCCCTGGCGTGAGGGTTCGGCTGACGGCCGTGCGCCGGGACGAGGTCGCGTTGGAGCTGTCCGACATGGACGGCAACCCGGTCCTGTCGGTCGGAGGCCTGTCCCTGCGCCCGCCGTCGACGGCGGACGACAGCCGGCTGCGACGCCTGAGCTGGACGACGGCCCACCGACGCGCCGGGGACGAAACCGGGGAACGGGCCGACGGCTCCGAGCGGCCCGACCGGCTCGCGCTGATCGTTCCCGGCGGCGCCACCATCCGTAAGCCGCACGACGCCTTGTCCACCCTGGACGCCGAGCGCTGTGCCGACGTCGCCGAACTGGTCCGACGCGCACCCGGAGGAGTACCCGGCACGGTCGTGATCCCCTGCCCGGCGGGCACCATGGACGAGGTCCGCGAAGTGACCGCCGGTGTGCTGGCCGTCGTACAGGAGGTACTGGCCGAACCGGCGCTCGCCCGGTGGGGGATCGCCCTGGTGACGAGCGGAGCGGTCGGCACCGCCGACGACGACCCGGCGACGGACGCCGCGGCCGCCGCCGTATGGGGGCTCGGCCGGTGTGCGCAGCAGGAGGAGCCGGGACGGATCCAGCTGGTGGACGTCGACGCCGGCGAGGAGTCGGCGGAGTCGCTCGTCCGGGCCCTCCGGTCCGGCCTCCCCCAGGTCGCCCTCAGGAAGGGCGAGTGGCTCACCCCGGAGCTGACCCCCACCACCGGCCGGCTGCTCGACGCGCCGTCCGGCGACGGAAGCTGGCGGCTGGACTTCGTCGGACGCGGGACCCCCGACGACCTGACCCTCGTGGAGTGGCCGGACGCCGACGCGCCCCTCGGCGAGGGCCAGGTGCGCGTGGCGCTGCACGCGGCCGGGGTCAACTTCCGCGACGTGCTGCTCACGCTGGGCGTCGTCGAGCCGGGGGCCGGCGTGCTCGAGGGCGAGGGGCGGCAGAGCGTGGAGGGCGCGGGCGTGGTCGTCGAGGTCGGCCCCGGAGCGGGCCGACTGCGTCCGGGGGACCGGGTGATGGGCCTCTTCGACGGGATCGGACCGGTCTCGGTCACCGACGAGCGGCTGCTCGCGCCCGTCCCGGCGCACTGGTCGTTCGCCGAGGCGGCCGCCGTGCCGGTGGCGTTCCTCACCGCGTACTACGGCCTCGTCGAGCTCGGCGGGCTCCGTGGCGGAGAACGCGTGCTCATCCACACGGCGACCGGTGCGGTCGGCTTCGCGGCCCGCCAACTCGCCCTGCACGCGGGGGCGGAGATCTTCGCCACCGCGAGCCCGGCGAAGTGGCCCGTACTGCGGGACGCGGGCATCGGCTGCGACCACATCGCCTCCTCCCGCGACGACGCCTTCGAGGCGTCCTTCCGTGCCGCGTCCGACGGGGCGGGCATGGACGTGGTGCTCAACTCGCTCGCCGGACCGCTCACCGACGCGTCCCTGCGGCTCCTCGCGCCGGGCGGCCGGTTCCTGGAGATGGGCAAGACGGACCCGCGCGACCCCGAGGAGGTGGCCGCCGCGTACGACGGCGCCGCGTACACCGTCTTCGACATCCGGCAGACGGGGCCCGACGGCGTCCAGCGGATGCTGGCCGACCTCCTGCCGCTCTTCGAGGACGGCACGCTGACGCCTCCACCGCTCACCCTGCGCCACGTGCGCGACGCCCCGGCCGCTTACCGGTACGTCGCCGAAGCACGACACGTGGGCAAAGTGGTCCTCACCGTCCGGGACTTCGACACCGACCGCGCGGTGCTGATCACCGGCGGTCTCGGCACACTGGGCGCGCTCGTCGCCCGGCATCTCGTGACGCGGCACGCGGTACGGGACCTCGTACTGATCGGCCGACGCGGCGAGGCGACCCCCGGCAGCGCCGAACTGGCCGAAGAGCTGCGCGGATCGGGGGCCCGCGTCACCGTCGCCGCGTGCGACGCGGGCGACCGGGAAGCCCTGGCGGCGCTCCTGGGCGAGCTGCCCGGGCGAGGCATCCGCATCGGATCGGTGGTGCACGCGGCGGGCACGACGCGGGACGCGGCGATCGGCTCGCTGACCTCGGACGCGATGGCCCAAGTACTCCGGGCCAAGGCGGTCGCCGCCCTGAACCTGCACGAGCTGACCGCGTCCCTCGGCCTCTCGTCCTTCGTCCTGTTCTCCTCGGTGGCCGGAGTGACCGGCTCGGCCGGACAGGGCAACTACGCCGCGGCCAACGCCTTCCTGGACGCCCTGGCCGAGCACCGCCGCGCCCGGTCACTGCCCGCGCTGTCCATCGCCTGGGGGCTGTGGGAGCCGGCGAGCGGCATCACCGGGCGGCTGCGCGCCGAGGACCACGACCGGCTCGCCCGTCACGGCATCCGCGCACTGTCCGCGGACCGGGGGCTGGCCCTCTTCGACGAGGCCGTCGCCACCGCGGCACCGGTCGCGGTCGCGGCCCGCCTCACCACGCCCCCGCCCGCCGCCCGGCCGGACACCGCCGCGCCGGCGAACGGGAGCACCACCGCGGCGACGAACGGGAGCACCACCGCGGCGACGAACGGCGCCGGGCCCGCCGGGCCGCCCGAGGCCGTCCGCCGCAGGTCGCTGCTCGAACTGGTGCGGGCGGAAGCCGCCTCGGTACTCGGACACGACTCACCGGAGGCCGTCGCGCCCGAAGCGCTCTTCCCCCAGCTCGGCTTCGACTCGCTCGGAGCGATCGAACTGCGCAACCGCATCGTCGCCGCGACCGGCGTCCCGCTGCTGTCCACCCTCATCTACGATTTCCCGTCCCCGAAGGCATTGGCAGGCCATCTGCGGGAGGAATGCCCGGACTGGCCCGACGGCGACCGTCCCCCTCACGGAAAGGGAAGCGCGAACGGAATGGGGAACCGCAAGGGAACGGAAAGCGACAGGGGTGCGGGAACCGACGACGGAATGGGAATCGACGACGACCAGGGAGTCGACGACGACCAGGGAGTCGACGACGAAAAGGGAATCGACGACATGCGGAGGCCGGGCCATGAGCACTGACGCGGGCGGCTGGACGATGTCCTTCAATCCGGGCCGGGACGCACGGTTCCGCCTGGTCTGCTTTCCGCACGCGGGCGGCTCCGCCGGCTCCTTCTTTCCGCTGGCGCGCGCCGCGCCGCCTGGCCTGGAGGTGGTCGGCGTCCAGTACCCGGGACGACAGTGGCGCCGTACGGAACCGGCCGTCACCGACATCCGCGGCCTGGCACGCGGCGCGGCGGACGCGCTGCTGGCCGGGCGGGATCTGCCGACGGCCGTCCTCGGCCACAGCATGGGCGCGCTGGTCGCCTTCGAGACGGTACGGCTGTTGCAGCGGGAGCGGCCGGGCGCCGTCGGGCACCTCTTCGCCTCCGGCAGTCGCGCGCCGTCCCGCCCCCGCGAGGAGGATCAGCGGGCGCGGTGGACCGACGAGCGGATCATCGCCGAGCTGGGCGTCCTGGGCGGCACCGGCGACCGGCTGATCTCCGACGAGGAGGCGCTGCGGCAGGCCCTGCCGGCCCTGCGCGACGACTACCGCGCGCTGGCCGCCTACCGGCCCGCTCCCGGCGCGCGCGTCAGGGTGCCGCTCACCGTGCTCGTGGGGCGCGAGGACCCGAAAGCGGGGCCGGAGCACGCCGCGGACTGGCAGCCGCACACCGGCGCGGCCTTCGAATTCAGGGTCTTTCCCGGCGGTCACTTCTTTCTCGATGAGAACGCCGCGGAACTGCTGGACCTCGTGCAGTGCAGCCTTGTTACGCCACAGCACCCGTGAGAGTCTTTCGGGCGCCATCCAAAAGAAGAGAACGAAGAGAATCGGAGAGGCGATGTCGAATCCGTTCGAGGACGAAAACGCCGCGTACGTCGTACTGATCAACGACGAACTTCAGTATTCGCTGTGGCCGGTGATCGTCGACATTCCCGACGGCTGGCACACGGTGTTCGGTGAGGCCCCGAGGACCGAGTGCCTGGACTACATAGACCAGCACTGGACGGACATGCGTCCCAAGAGCCTGGTGGACGCGATGAGCGCGGCGGCCGGTGCCGAGGACCGCGCCGAATGACCGCCCCGTCCGGCCCGGACCGTCCGCCCGCGGCCCGGCCGCGGGTCCGGACGGATCTGGACGGCCTGCCGCTCTTCCGGGGAAGGGCCACCGAACCCGGAACGATCGGCCTGGACTGCAACGAATCGCCGTTCGCGCCGCCCGCCGCCGTGCAGGCCGCGCTGTCCGGCGCGGTCCACGGGCTGAACCGCTACCCCGACAACTCGTCCGCCGACCTCACCGCCCGGCTCGCCGAGCGCCACGGGGTGCCGCCCGCCACCCTCTGCCTGGGGCCGGGGTCGGTGGGCCTGTGCGCGCAGTTGGTCCAGATCACCTGTGCGGCGGGCGACGAAGTGGTCGTACCCTGGCGCTCGTTCGAGGTCTATCCGGCCATCGCCGGGACGGCGGGCGCGGTGGTGCACCGGGTCCCGCTGACCGCGGGGCACGCCCTTGACCTGCCGGCGATGGCCGCGGCGATCTCCGACCGCACACGGCTGGTCTTCGTGTGCTCGCCCAACAACCCGACCGGGACGTCCGTGTCCCGGTCGGCCGTGGAGCGCTTCCTCGCCGAGGTGCCGCCGGACGTCCTGGTGGTCCTCGACGAGGCGTACGCGGAGTTCACCGAGCAGGAGGCCGACCCGCTCGACGGGTTCGGCCTGGTGCGCGACCTGTTGCGCCAGGGGCGTACCAACGTGGTCGCGCTACGTACCTTCTCCAAAGCCTACGGGCTGGCCGGGCTGCGGATCGGCTACTGCCTGTCCGCCCCGCCGGTGGCCGAACTGCTGGGCCGGGTCGCGGTCCCGTACGCGGTCGGGACCCTCGCCCAGCGGGCCGCGGTCGCCGCGCTGGACTGCGAGCGGGAAGTACGGGAACGCTGCCGGCACCTCACCGAGGAGCGGGAGCGGGTCCGGGCCGCTCTGCTCGACACGGGCTGGGACGTGCCGGTCAGCGGCGCGAACTTCCTGTGGCTGCCCGCCGGTCCGGCCGCGGAGACCTTCGCCGCGCACTGCCGCGAGCAGCGGATCCTGGTCAAGGCCTTCCCCGGGGAGGGGGTACGGGTGACGGTCGGCACGGCCACCGAGAACGACGCCTTCCTGGCCGCGGCGGCACGGTTCGCCCCCATCGACGCGGGCGGCGCCGTCCGGCCGACGCCGCTCGGTTGAGGAGGCACGCTGCGGATCCGAGGGACGAAGCCGTCCGGCCCCCATGCGGTACGTGTCCTCCGTTCCGGTGACTTCACCCGCCGGTTTTCAACTTCTGGTTGACAACCGCTGGTTGAAATTGCCAGGCTCCTTCCATGACCGATCATGCGGAGGGGCAGAACGCCCTGGACCGTGCCGAAGATCCCGACCATGCCCGTGCCCGCCGGGAGCATGTGGCGCTGCGGCACGTGGTCGAGCGCCTGGCCGACGCCGAGCGGCCGGGGCCGACCGACCCGCCGGCCCGTCTCACCGCTCAGGAGGCCGTCCATCTCATCGCCTCCCGGGCCGCCGGCGGCGGGCGTTCCGCCGACGCGCCCGAGGTGGACAGGACCGACATCATGGCGGCCCTGACGTTGCTCCCGCGCGCCCGCGCCGACTTGGACGTACTGGAGGCGAGCCTGCTGTTCGTCGCCAGGGACATCGGCCTGACCTGGCAGGACATCGCCTACGGCCTCGGCCTCCGGTCCCCCCAGGCGGCGCAGAAGCGGGCCGGACGCGGCACCCAGAGCCCGGGCCCGACCCCACCGTCACGGCCCCAGACCCCAGCCGCAAGCGACCCCAAGGGTGAATGTGAGCACTGAACTCGCGGTCGAGACCGTCGGCATGGTGAAGTCCTTCGGGACCACCAAGGCCGTCGACGGCCTCGACCTGTCCGTCCCGGCCGGCGCCGTCTACGGAGTCCTCGGACCCAACGGCGCGGGCAAGACCACGACCCTGCGCATCCTGGCGACACTGCTCGCGCCCGACGCGGGCAGCGCCCGGGTCTTCGGTCACGACGTCGTCCGCGAAGCGAACCGCGTACGGGAACGAGTCAGCCTCACCGGCCAGTTCGCCAGCGTCGACAACGACCTCACGGGCATGGAGAACCTGCTGCTGCTCGCCCGGCTGCACGGATACCGCTCCACGGCCGCCCGGGAGCGCGCACGCGACCTGCTGGAGGCATTCGACCTGGTCGAAGCCGCCGACCGCCCGGCCCGCGGCTACTCCGGCGGAATGCGCCGCCGGCTGGACGTGGCCGCCGGGCTCATCGTCCGGCCTCAGCTGATGTTCCTCGACGAGCCGACCACGGGACTCGACCCCCGCAGCCGCAACGAGGTCTGGGCCATCATCCGGGCGACCGTCGAGCGAGGCACGACCGTCCTGCTCACCACCCAGTACCTGGAAGAGGCCGACCAGCTCGCGCAGCGCGTCGCGGTCATCGACCACGGCAAGCTGGTCGCCGAGGGCACTCCCGGCGAGCTGAAGTCCTCGGTGGGCCGCGGCTCACTGCGCGTCGAACTGACGGACCCCGACGATCTGCCGGAGGCGAGCCGCATCCTCGTCGGCGCCCTGGGTGTCCCCGCCGAGACCACCGGCCCGGCCCAGCTCACCGCGCGGGGCACCGATCCCCGAAGCGTGGCGCGCGCCCTGGGCGAACTCACCCGCACCGTCGAGGTCGACGACTTCGCCATGGACCGCCCGAGCCTCGACGAGGTGTTCCTCGCGCTGACCGGGCGGCCCCCCACCTCCGAGGTGCAGGTGCCCGCCGCCCGCAAGCCGGGCCGCAAGTCCGGCCGCAAGCCCGCCACGAACGAGGAGAGCCGATGACGACCGCCGCGCGCCCGATCGAGGCGGAGGAGAGGCTGCTGCGGGTCCTAGGCGAGGACACCCGCCCCCAGCAGCGCCCCGGGGCGCTGTCCACGTCGCTCACGATGGGCTGGCGGGCGCTGGTGAAGATCAAGCGCTCACCGGGACAGCTGTTCAACGCGACCATCACCCCGGTGATGTTCACGCTGATCTTCACCTACCTCTTCGGCGGCGCGATCTCCGGCAGCAGCCGCGAGTACCTCCAGTTCCTGCTGCCCGGCATCCTCGTGCAGGGCGTGCTGTTCATCTCCACACAGACCGGTGTGGCCCTCACCAGCGACCTCCAACAGGGCATCTTCGACCGCTTCAAGTCGATGCCGATCTGGCGGCCGTCCCCGCTGACCGGCGCCCTGATCGGCGACGTGGTGCGCTATCTGATCTCGTCGGCCGTCGTGGTCGCCGTCGGGCTCGCACTGGGCTTCCGGCCCGACGGCGGACTGCTCGGCGTCATCGGCGGCGTGCTCCTCGCCGTCCTCTTCGGCTTCTGCGTCTCATGGATCTGGACGTTCCTCGGCCTGGTGCTGCGCACCCCGCAGGCTGTCTCCGCGCTCGGCATGCTGTTGCTGTCGCTCCTGACCTTCGCCAGCAACATCTTCGCCGAGCCGACCACCATGCCCGGCTGGCTGGAGGCGTTCGTCGACATCAACCCCATCGGGTACGTGGTCACCGCGAGCCGCTCCCTCATGAACGGTGACGGCACGGCCGACCTCACTCCCGCCCTCATCTCCTGCGCGGTGCTGCTGATCGTGTTCGTACCGCTCAGCCTGCTGCGCTACAACAAGAGCGAATAAAGGGAGCGGGCTTCGATTCGGCCCGTCAAAACGGCGTTCCCCTCGTAATTTTTGAACGTTTGCCGCCGGTGGAGACCGTGGATAGCATCGTCCCCACCGCACCGGAAATCGTCCGAATTTTATTGGGGGAGCGCCGTGCTCAACAGTGAGAATTCCCGGGTCGACGTCCCCGAGATCGCGATGGTCGACCCCGAGGTACTCAGCGATCCGATTTCCGCCTATGGGAGGGCAAGGGAACAGACCCCCATAGTGCGCCTCATGGCGCCGGGATTCGGATCGATATGGGCGGTCACCCGCCACAGCGACGCCAAGGCCATGCTGAGCGACCCGCGCCTCGCCATGACCGCCGACAGCTGGAACCAGCGGATCCCGGACGACGTACGTCCCTACATGCTGACCATGTCGCACATGGACGGAGTCGACCACGGCCGGCTGCGCAAGCTCGCCGTACGGGCCTTCACCGCCCGTCGTGCCGCCGCCCGCCGCGACATGATCCGGCAGAGCGCCGACCGGCTGCTCGACACCCTGCCCGGCCTCGCCGAAGAGGGCACCGTCGACCTCCTGAAACACTTCGCCCAGCCGCTGCCCACCTTCGTGGTCGGCGACGTCATGGGCATCCCCGAGGCGGACCGGTCCCTGTGGCGCGCCTACGTCGCCCGGATCAGCTCCGGAGGCCAGACGTACGACGAGGCCCTGCGCGATGCCATCGAGGGCGCCAAACGGGTCATCGGACTACGACGTGAAGAGCCCGGCGACGACCTGGTCTCCGACCTTCTGCGGGCCCAGGCCGAGGACGCGGACCGGATCAGCGACACCGAGCTGGTCACCATGGTGTGGCATACCGTCTTCGCAGGTCAGGACAATCTCGCGAACTTCATCGCCAACTCCGTGGTGGCCCTCCTCTCACATCCGGAACAGCTCGCCGCCCTGCGCGCCGACCCGTCCCTGATGCCCCGGGCCGTGGAGGAGCTGATGCGGTGGCGGCCCCCGCTGCTGCTGACCGCCATCCGCTACGTCCTGGAGGACTTCGAGCTGTGCGGCGCGCAGCTGCGCGCCGGGGACTCCGTGGTGGCGGTGATCGCCTCCGCCAACCGCGACCCCCGCGTCTTCGACGACCCCGACACGCTCGACATCACCCGGCCCGCCGGCGCCGCGGTCCAGTTCGGCTTCGGCCACGGCGCGCACTACTGCATCGGCGCCTCCCTGGCCGCCGTCGAGGCGGAGGTGGCGCTCGAGGCCCTGCTGAGCCGCTTCCCCGACCTCGCGCTCGCCGTCCCGCCCGAGGAGGTGCCGCGGCTGCCCAACCCCGGCAGCTGGCACCTCACCGCGCTCCCGGTCACCCTCTGAGCCCTCCGCCTCCGAGTCCTCCGCGGAAATCGGCTTGCGAAATCACTCGACGAAGCATTTGGCCCATGACGCATTGCCCGGGTGTTCAAGTGCTTTGTTGACGGCAGTCGGGCCGAACCATAGATTGACGACTGCCCGAATTTCCCGCCTCCCGAAAAGCAATTGATTGCAGCACTCCCGAGATATTCGAGAGTGCGGGGAGGTGCCGTGGAAAAGCGGACCATGCGGGGAGGTGAACCGATATGCGTTACCTGCACTGAAAGCAGAGATGAGAACGTACGGCCGTAGCCCGGCATGGTCAGACCTGCCGGGCTACGGCTCCGTTGACGGGGGTTGCGCATGGCAAGGCCCGCAGACACCGACACAGCAGATCTCGACATGCCGGGCTTGATCGCACGCGCCGATGAGTTCATCCGGCTGTACAGCTCGGAGAACGCCGTCGACCGCCCGCCGGCCGACCGCATGGCCGAGATCCGCCGCGAGATCCGCCAGAGCGGCACCTACGTGCACACCGCCGGCGAACTGGCCTTCGGCGCCAAGATCGCCTGGCGCAACAGCAGGCGCTGCATCGGCCGCCTGTACTGGCCCGGCCTCGTCGTACGCGACCTGCGACACCTGCGGACGGCCGAGGACATCCACCGCGAGTGCGTCGCACACCTGCGGCTGGCCTTCAACGGCGGCCGGATCCGCCCCACGATCAGCGTCTTCGCGGCCGACGGACCCGACGGCACGGGACCGCGCATCCACAACCCCCAGCTCATCCGCTACGCCGGCTACCGCGGCCCCGGCGGCCGCGTCGCCGGCGACCCCGCGTCCGCCGACCTCACCGACCGCGTCCGCGCCCTCGGCTGGCCCGGCGGCCCGGGTACCCGCTTCGACGTCCTGCCGCTGCTCGTCGAGGAGCCGGGCAAGGCGGCCCGGCTCTTCGACCTCCCGCCCGACGCCGTGCGGGAGGTCCCGCTGCGCCACCCCGACCACGACTGGTTCGCCGACCTCGATCTGCGCTGGCACGCGCTGCCCGTCATCTCCGACATGGTGCTGGAGATCGGCGGCGTACGGTACGGCGCCGCCCCCTTCAACGGCTGGTACATGGGCACGGAGATCGGCGCCCGCAACCTCGTCGACACCCAGCGCTACGACCTGCTGCCCGAGATCGCCGACCGGCTGGGCCTGGACCGCACCAGTGACAGGACCCTGTGGAAGGACCGGGCGCTGGTCGAGCTGAACGTGGCGGTGCTCTGGTCGTTCGAGCGGGACGGCATCACCATCACCGACCACCACACCGAGTCGGAGCGGTTCCTGCGCCACCTGCGCCGCGAGGAGAAGGCCGGCCGCAGCGTGCCCGCCGACTGGTCCTGGATCGTGCCCCCGCTCTCGGGCGGAGTGACCCCCGTCTTCCACCGCTACTACGACGACCACGAGTCGTCGCCCGCGTTCCTGCAAGCACCGGCCCCCGGCCGCTGCCCGGTCACCGGACACGCTCCGACGACCGCCGGCGAGGCCCACGGACCGGACCCACAGCCGCCCGTCAGCGTCGGCGCCGACACCGGAGACAGCCGTGACCGTATCGTCCGCCCCTGAGGCCACCGACCCCCTGTTCAGCCCCCTCGACCCCGCGGTGCTCGCCGACCCCTACCCGGTCTACCGGCGGCTGCGCGAAGCCCAGCCGGTCTACTGGCACGCGGGCATCGACTCCTGGCTGATGACCCGGCACGCCGACTGCACGGCGATCCTGCGCGACTCCGCCCGGTTCAGCACCGACTTCCGGAAGATCGGCATCCCGACCCCGCCGACCCTGCTCAGCCTGCAGACCCTCGACCCGCCCGACCAGACCCCGCTGCGCCACCTCGCGCTCGACGCGGTCCGCGCACAGGACCTCGACGCGCTGCGCGAGGAACTCGGCGCGTTCGCCGACCAGCTGCTCGACGAGCTGGCAGGCCGGCCGTCCTTCGACTTCATCCACGACTACGCGGACGTGTTCACCCTGCGGGCCATCACCCGGTTCATCGGCGTCGAACCGCCCGAGACCGACGAGGCGTTCGCCCGCTTCAACGACGACCTCGACCACAGCATGGACGCGCAGCTCGACCCCGACGCGGAGGAACCCGGACTGCGCGCCCGCGCCCACTTCAACGACCTGGTCCGCACCTGGCTCGCCGACCCCGGCCCGCACGGTGTCCTGTCCGAGGTGGTGCGCCGCCTGCCCGGTTCCGGCGTCGAGGCCGACGACGTACTGGTCAATTCCGTACGCGCCTTCTTCCACGCGGGGTTCGAGGTGCCCAGCCGCTTCCTCGGCAACGCCCTGGCGGCCCTGCTGGCCACGCCCGGCGCGTGGGAGTCCCTGGTGCGCGGTGACGTGGGCCTCGACACCGCCGTCGAGGAACTGATCCGGTACGTCGGTCCGGTGCAGGCACTGGCCCGCGCCTGCACCGAGGACACCGAGCTGGGCGGGGTCACCGTCAAGAGCGGCCAGGTGGTGACCGCGCTGATCGGCGCGGCCAACCGGGACCCCGCGCAGTTCCCCGACCCGGACACGCTGAGGCTGGACCGCAAGCCCAACAACCACCTGGGCTTCGGCCGAGGCGCGCACTCCTGTCTCGGCCTCAACCTCGCCCGGATCGAGGCGCATGTGACGCTCGGGGCCCTGCTGCGGCACCCCGGTGTCCACGCGGCGGGCGAACCGGTGGTGCGGCCGAACGGCACGCTGCGCGGCCTCTCCCGGCTACCGCTCGCACTCGGCTGACCCGAAGGAGTATCGGCGGCGATGGAGATGGTGAGCGGGAGCAGCGGGGCGGACACCCGGCCGGCCCCCTCGGCCAGGGCCGCGGGCGAGGCACGCCTGGCCCGACTGGCGTCCGGCCTCGGCCTGGGTGACCGAAGCGGCGTGTGCGTGGAGGCCTTCGGCGCGATGACGGGCTCCTGGGGCGCGGCCACGGCCGCGCAACTGGCCGAGTCCGACGTGTCGTCCGACGGGTCGCCGATGGAGTTCGCGATCGGCCTCGACGACGACCCCGCGCTGCAGTTCGCGGTGGAGGCCCTGCGCCCCGGGGACTGCCCGGTGGACCGGGTCGTCTCCGCCCGCGCCACGATGGCCGGCCTGGTCCGCCGGTACGGAACGGACGAGCGGCGGTGGGCGCAGGTCGCCGACCTGTATCTGCCCGAGAAGCCGGCCACCGAGCACGTCGCGATGTTCGGCGCAGAGGTGCGACGGCAGGGGGACGCCCAGTTCAAGGTCTGGTTCTACCCGGCCGTCGGCGGGCCCGAGCGGGCCGCGGAGCTGTGCGAACGGGGTCTTGCCGCCGTCGGGCTCGGCGCGGCCTGGCCCGCGGTGACCGCGCACATGGCGCGGGGCGAGCGTCTTGACCGGCCGGTGATGTTCTCGCTCGACCTCTCCGCGGACCCCGCGGCGCGGGTCAAGCTGTACTTCCGGCACTACGCCACCGATGCCGACGGCCTGGCCGAACTCATGGCGCCGTACCCGGGCTTCGCGGCCGCCCCCGTGCGGCGGTTCTGCGAGACGATGCTGCCCGAGGCGGCCGCCGACCTCTCCGCCCAGCCCCCGGTCACGTGCCTGTCGTTCACCGGGGCGCGCCCCGCCACGGTCGGCGGGGCGACCGTCTACCTCCCCATGTGGACCTACGCCCCGGACGACGAGGCGGTGCGCCGCCGGATGAAGGCGGCGCTGGCCGCCTGCGACCGGTCCTCCGGCCTCTACGAACGGGCGCTGCGCGAGGTGGCGTCCCGCCCGCCCGCCGCGGGCCGGGGCATCCACAATTACGTGGCCTGGCGGCCGGGTCCCGGCCGCCCCCGGCTCAAGGCGTACTTCTCGCCCGAACTGCGGCACACGGACCCGACGGCGCGGTACGCCCTCGACGGGCGGGAATGACCGTCGAAAGGACTGCCGCCCGTCGCTGACAGCGTGCCATAATCGGGCCTCGTGTATGAGCCTGTGGTCGACGCGTGGAAGCGGTATTCGGGAATGGTGGACAGGCCGGGCAGCCCCTGGCGTGTTCCGTCGGGGGTGCTGGCGGAAATCCATACCCGTTTCGGGCAGCTTGACATGCTGATGGAATCCATCGTGACGGTTCTGGATCCGTCGTGGACATCGGCGGACGAACGGCAGACCGCCGCCGACGAACGTCAGGATTTCCTTCGGCGATGGGACTGGGCGTCGGTGTACACCGACGCCTTCTACTTCTTCGGCTGGCGTACCGTCGACCTGCTGAACGGCACCGTCGGCGGCCCTCTGCCATGTCTCGAACCGGTCCGGCCGGCCGGTCTCCTCGCCGTCCGCGACGTCCTCCACGAGCACCCGGAGAGCCAGGGCGCCTACTACCGGCACGGCCTCGAGCTCCGCGACGAGGCCCTGGAGAAGATCAGCCGCGCCGCGGACGCGCTCGCGGCGGGCGGCGACGGCACGGAGCCGGACGGTACGGAGCCGGACGGGCGGTGAAGCACGGCCGGGCGGGCGGGTGAGACCGCCCGCCCGGCACCTGGACCGAACCGTCACTTCAGCATCTCCACGACCGGTGCGAACGCCTCCAACCACGGTTCCAGGACCACGATGTAGCTGAGGCCGAACCGCTCCCGGTACTCCGTCAGCCGATCGGCGATCTCCCGCTGCGACCCGATCAGCCAGGCCGGCGTCGCGAGCAGCTGCTCGGGGGTGAAGTGGGCCAGCGGATGCCGCGCCCACTCCTCGGCGGTGCCCCGCGGATCGTCCGTGACGATCACCTGCTGCACCAGCAGGTTCAGTTCCACCTCCGCGACCCGGGCGCCCAACTGCTCGCGGACCAGGGCCACCCGCTCGCCCAGCTCTTCCGGGCTCGCCAGCTGTGGGAACTCCCCGCGCCCCGCGAAGATCCCGGTGAAGCCGATGATGTCGGCGTGCTCGGCGGCCAGCCGCAGCACCCGGTCGCCGTTACCGGCCACCAGCAGCGGCGGGCCGCCGGGCCGCACCGGCCGCGGTGTGTGATCGGGGTTCACCATCAGCCCGCGCAACTCCTTGACCGTGCGTTCCAGTTGGCTGACGCGCTCACCGGCGGACGGGAAGGGCACCCCGTCGGAACCGGTACCCTGCCGGATGGAGCCGGCCGCCAGCCCCACCTCCAGGCGGCCGTCGGTCAGCAGGTCGGCCGTGGCCGCCTCCCGGGCCAGCAGCACCGGGTTGTGGAACGCGGCGTTGAGGACGAAGGTGGTCACCCGGATCCGCTCGGTGGCCTCGGCCGCCGCCACCAGGGCGGGGAACGGGGCGGGCGCGCCCAGGTGGTCCGGCACGCCCAGCACATCGAATCCCAGGTCCTCGACCTTGCGGGACTTTTCTGCCCATTCACGCCGCGGCGCGGGCGTGACGAGATTGACGCCGAAACGGAACGGACGATTCTCGGGAAGAGTCATGGGGCGACGTTAGCAGCGGAGCTGGAATCCGAAAACGAACGCGCTTTTACGTCCACGACCGGTATTCCGGCGGCAGCTGTTCAAATTCTGCAATCTTGACACCGGTGAGGCCCGTGATCGAGTCTCGGGACGAATGTCACTTGCCTTGTTTCCTTCATCGTGCCGGGAGAAGGAGTCTTTCGTGCGCCCAGAGCAAGCAAACGCCGAAACCACCGTGGGGAATGCGACACCTGCCCCGCCCTATTCCGAGGACGACGGAAAAGCGCTCCAGGACTGGTTCCGCGCCATGCGGGACGAGCATCCCGTCCACCAGGACCCCGCGACCGGCGCCTGGATGGTGCTCCGGTACGCCGACGTCGTCACCGCCAGCCTGGACCACGCCACGTACTCCTCCGAACTGTGGCGGGCCTACCCGGCCGAGTGGGGCAAGGGAGACGCCTGGGGCCAGGGCCGACTCACCGAGATGGACCCGCCGAGGCACCGGCTGCTGCGAGCACTGATCGGCAAGGCGTTCAACCAACGGACGGTCGCCGGCCTCGCCCCGGAGATCGAGGCCACCGTGGAACGCCTGCTGGACGCCGTGGACGGCAACCCCGAGATCGACGTGGCCCGCGATCTGGCCGACCCCCTGCCGGTCATGGTGATCGCCGAACTGATCGGTCTCCCCTTCGAGGACCGGGAGTTGCTGCGGGGCTGGGCGGACCGGCTGCTCTCCTTCGAGGCGGGCGACCTGGCCGGCGAGGAACTCGTCAAGGCGATCGACGCGGCGGGTGCCGAACTGCTCGCCTACCTGCGCGAGCACTACCGGCTACGGCGCGGAGCCCCCGAGGACGACCTCTTCAGCAGGCTCGCGCAGGCCGAGGTGGACGGCGAACGGCTCACCGAGGAGGAGGTGGTCAACATCGGCAAACTGCTGCTCATCGGCGGGCACGTCACCACCGCCTGCTCACTCGCCAGCCTCGTCTTCGAGCTGCTGCGCCACCCCGACGCGCTGACCGCCGTACGACAGGACGCGGGCCTGATACCGGCCGCCGTCGAGGAGTCGGTCCGCTACCGCCCCGCGGTGCCGAACAGCCTGCGACTGACCACACGTGACACCGAACTCGGCGGAGTCGCCATCCCCGCCGGGCAGTTCGTGTCGCTCTCCGCACTGTCGGCCAACCACGACGAGCGGCAGTTCGAGGACCCCGAGCGCTTCGACATCCACCGGCAGCACAACCAGCACGTCGGCTTCGGACAAGGCGTCCACTACTGCCTGGGCGCGCCACTGGCCCGCACCGAGATCCGGATCGCGCTGACGGCGCTGCTGCGGCGGTTCCCCGTCCTGGAGAGGACCGACGGCCCCCTCCAGTACTACCGGAACCCGAGCATCGCCGGTCTCAGGTCCTTCCCCGTCGCCGTCGCGCGAGGCTGACGGCCACCGCCGCCGACGCCTCCCACATCCCCGCCCGCCGCCACATCCACAGCCACCACAACTCCGCCGCGTCGCGCACCACTCGGACCCCAGGGGCAGAAGAATTCATCATGCGATACGTTGACGAGCCGAACACGAGCGGACGGTCCACGGACGGAAGCGGGCACCAGGGGGCGGCACCCGGCCCCACCACGCTGCCGGACATCTTCGGGGCCCGCGCGGCGCTGACCCCGCGGGCCCTGGCCGTCAGCGCGGGCACGACCACCTGGACGTACGCCGAACTCGACGCGCGCGCCAACCGCATCGCCTGGTGGCTCATCGGCCAGGGCCTGGGACCCGACGACCGGGTCGCCGTCGCCCTGCCGCGCGGCGCCGAACACATCGCCGCTCTCCTCGGCGTCACGAAGGCCGGCGCCGCCTACCTCCCGCTGGACCCTGAGCAGCCCACCGAACGCCTCGCCCGCCTCCTGCGGGACAGCGGACCCGAAGCCGTCCTGCTCCACGCCGACCTCGCCCGCCGCCTGCCGCCCGGTGACGCCCGGCCGCTCCTGCTCGACGCCCCCGCCACCGGCGCCGCGCTCGCCGCCTGTCCCGCCACCACGCCCCACGACGGCGACCGGACCCGGCCACTGCTCCCGACGGACCTCGCCTACGTCATCCACACCTCGGGCTCCACCGGCACCCCGAAACCGGTCGGCGTCCCGCACACGGGCTTCGCCGCCCTCGTCGCCACGGCCGCCCGGCACCAGACCACCGACACCGGCTCCCGCGTGCTCCAACTGGCGCCCCCCACCTTCGACGTGGCGATCTGGGAGCTGCTCACCACCTTCGCCCAAAGCGGCACCCTCGTCGTCCCCGAACACAGCCGTCTGCTCGGCGAGGAACTCGCCGACGTGCTGGCCGACGAACAGATCACCCACGTCACCCTGCCGGTCCCGGTGCTCGCCACCCTCCCCGTCGGCACCGAGTCCACGCTGCCCGACCTGCGCCGGGTGCACATCGGCGGCGAGAGCTGCCCGCCCGACCTCGTGCGCCGGTGGTCCGCCGACCACGAGCTGGTCAACGGCTACGGCACCACCGAGTGCTCGGTCGCCACCACCCTGACCGAACCGCTCACCGCCCTCGACGACGGCCCCGCACAGGTCCCGATCGGGACACCGGTGGCGGAGGTCCGGGCGTTCGTCCTGGACGACGTGCTGGCCCCGGTGCCCGCCGGCACGGCAGGGGAGCTGTACGTGACCGGCCCCGGCCTCGCACGCGGATACGTGGAGCTGCCGGGCCTCACGGCGGAGCGGTTCGTGGCGTGCCCGTTCGACGCGCCGGGCGGCCGGATGTACCGCACCGGCGACGTCGTCCGCTGGAACACGGACGGTCAACTCGAGTTCCTGCACCGGGTGGACGACCAGGTGAAGATCCGCGGGTTCCGGGTGGAACCGGGCGAGGCGGAGGAAGCGCTGCGGCGGCACCCCGCGGTGGCACAGGCCGTCGTGCTGCCCCTCACGCACACCACGGGCGATACGCGGCTCGTCGCCTACGCCGTCCCCGCCCCCGGCGCCGAGGTGACCCCCGCGTCACTGCGCGCCGACCTCCAGGAGGTGCTCCCCGACCACCTCGTGCCGTCCGCCGCCGTCATGCTGGACACGCTGCCGCTGACACCGAACGGAAAGATCGACCGCACCGCGCTCCCCGCCCCCGAGTACGACGGCACCGGCGTGTCCCGCGCACCCCGCACCGAGACCGAAGCCGTGCTGTGCGGCCTGTTCGGGGACATTCTGGGGGTGCCGTCGGTCGGGGTGGACGACAGCTTCTTCGACCTGGGTGGTCACTCGCTGCTGGCGACGCGTCTGGTGAGCAGGATCCGTCGTGTCATGGGTGTCGAACTGCCGCTGAGGGTGCTGTTCGAGGCGCCGACCGTCGCGAGGCTGGTACGTCATCTGGATTCGGGACAGGTGCGTCCGGCGCTGGAGGCGCGTCCGCGTCCGGAGTCGCTGCCGTTGTCGTACGCCCAGCAGCGGCTGTGGTTCCTGCACAAACTCGAAGGCCCCTCGGCGACCTACAACATGCCGCTCGCCCTCCGCCTCACCGGCGACGTCGACCACGACGCGCTGGAGGCCGCCATCAACGATCTGGTCGTACGGCACGAACCGCTGCGCACCGTCTTCTCCGAAACCACCGACCGGCCCGTCCAGCGCGTCCTGCCCGCGGACCGGGCACACCTGACGCTGCGCACCGCCACCGTCGACCAGGACCGCCTCGAAGCGGAGATCCGCGCCGCGGCCCGTCACCCCTTCGACCTCGCCGCCGACATCCCGGCCCAGGTGTGGCTCTTCCGGACCGAGGACGACCCGAACGCCGCCGTCCTGCTTCTCGTGCTCCATCACATCGCGGGGGACGGGTGGTCGGCGGGCCCGCTGGCACGG
The DNA here is from genome assembly GCF_055603605.1 of Streptomyces sp. NPDC037271. Classification (NCBI taxonomy): domain Bacteria; kingdom Bacillati; phylum Actinomycetota; class Actinomycetes; order Kitasatosporales; family Streptomycetaceae; genus Streptomyces; species Streptomyces sp. NPDC037271. The sequence continues at coordinate 11,486 of NZ_JBVJVN010000018.1, read as the reverse complement.
GACCTGGTGGCGGCGTACGCGGCCCGCTCGGGCGGCGAGGCCCCGGCATGGCCGGCGCTGCCGGTGCAGTACGGGGACTACACCGTGTGGCAGCACGAGGTGCTGGGGGACGTGGACGACCCCGACAGCGAGGTGGTCAGCCAGCTGTCTTACTGGGCAGGCCAGTTGGAGGATGCTCCGGAGGAGGTGACGGTGCCGGGGGACCGGCCGCGTCCCGCTTCGGCGTCGTACGAGGGCGGACTGGTGTCCCTGGAGATCGGCGCCGACCTGCATGCCGGGCTGCGAGGCCTGGCCCGGTCGGCGGACGTGACACCGTTCATGGTGTTGCAGGCCGCGCTGGCGGCGTTGCTGTCGCGGCTGGGTGCGGGATCGGACATCGTCGTCGGTTCGCCGGTCGCGGGACGGATGGACGAGGGGCTGGACGACCTGGTCGGCCTGTTCGTCAATACGTTGGTGGTGCGGACGGATGTCTCGGGTGATCCGTCGTTCGGTGAGTTGTTGGGGCGGGTGCGTGAGGGGTGCCTGGAGGCGTTCGCGCATCAGGATGTGCCGTTCGAGCTGGTGGTGGAGCGGCTGAACCCGGCGCGTTCGGGTGGCCGGCATCCGTTGTTCCAGGTGGCGTTGGTGCTGCAGAACAACGAGGAGGCTCTCTTCGAGTTGCCGGGGCTCGGCGTGCGTTCGGAGTCGGTGGGGACGGGCACGGCGAAGTTCGACGTGACGGTGAGCCTGTCGGAAACCTTCGACGAGGACGGCCGGCCGGCGGGGATGGTCGGGTTCATCGAGTACGCGACGGACCTGTACGACCAGGACACCGCGGAGCTGTTCGGGGCGCGGTTGGTGCGGGTGCTGAGCGGGGCGGTCGCCGGGCCCGGCTCGCGGGTGGGTGAGCTTGATGTGCTGGGTGGTGGTGAGCGGGAGCGGTTGCTGGGGTGGTCGGCGACGGGCGGCACGCCGGTACCGGTGACGTTGCCGGGGTTGTTTGCCGGGCGGGTGCGGGAGTGTCCGGACGCGGTGGCCGTGGTGTGCGGTGAAGAGGCCTGGTCCTATGGCGAGTTGGCCGAGCGTGCGAACCGGCTGGCCCGGTGGTTGATCGACCGTGGGGTGGGTCCCGGGGATGTGGTGGCGGTCGCCGTCCCTGCGGGTGTGGAGCAGCTTGTTTCGGTGCTGGGTGTGGTGTCGGCCGGGGCGGCGTATGTGCCGGTGGACGTGGAGTACCCGGGCGCGCGGATCGGCTGGTTGCTGGAGGACGCGCGGCCCGGACTGGTGCTGACCACGCAGGCGGCAGCGGCCAGTCTGCCGGAGAACCTGCCGGTGGATGTCGTACTGCTGGACGAGGTCGGCACCGAAGGTCTGTCGGGTGAGGAGATCACCGATGCCGAGCGGGTGGTGCCGTTGCTGCTCTCGCACCCGGTGTATGTCATTTACACCTCGGGTTCGACGGGGCGTCCGAAGGGTGTGGAGGTCACCCACGCGGGTGTGGCGGGGTTCGCGGCGGGCCTGGTGGGTCGGATGGGTATCGGTGCCGGTGGCCGTGTGTTGCGTACGGCGTCGTTGAGTTTCGACGCGTCCGTGCTGGAGTTGGTTCTGGCGTGGGGTTCCGGGTCTGCGCTGGTCATCCCGGAGGCCGGGTCCGGTCTGGCGGGCGAGGAACTGGAAGCGGCGCTGTCCGTCGGACGGGTGACGCATGCGTTCTTGCCGCCGTCGGTGGTGGCGACGCTGCCGGAAGGGGCGTGGGAGCGGCTGGAGGGTCTGGTGGCTCTGGCGGTGGGCGCGGAGGCGTGTCCGCCGGAGCTGGTATCCCGCTGGGCACCCGGTCGCCGGCTGGTCAATGCCTATGGTCCGACGGAGATCACCGTGGCCGCGGCAATCAGTGATCCGTTGACCGCCGGTGGGGGCGTCCCGATCGGGCGTGCGGTGCCGGGTGCGGGTCTGTTCGTGCTGGACGAGCGCCTCGGGCTTGTCCCGGCGGGTGTGCCGGGCGAGTTGTATGTCTCGGGTGCGGGGTTGGCGCGCGGGTATGCGGGTCGCCCGGGTCTGACCGCCGACCGTTTCGTGGCCAGTCCTTTCGGTGGCCCCGGCGAGCGGATGTACCGCACGGGTGACCTGGTGCGCTGGAACGCCGACGGCCAGCTCCAGTACCTGGGTCGTGCCGATGACCAGGTGAAGATCCGTGGTTTCCGTATCGAGCCGGGCGAGGTTCAGGCGGCGTTGGAGGCCGAGCCGGGTGTCTCCCGGGCCGTGGTCGTCGCCCGCCCGCACCACGACGACACCCGCCTCGTCGCCTATGTCGTTCCTTCGTCGGCAGGGGCGGACGGTGCGACCGGCGAGCAGGTGGAGGAGTGGCGTGAGATCTATGACTCGGTGTACGGCGAGGCCGAGTCGGATGCGTTGGGGGAGGGGTTCGAGGGGTGGAACAGCTCGTACTCGGGTGAGCCGATCCCGTTGCCGGAGATGCGGGAATGGCGCCATGCGGTCGTGGAACGCATCCGTAGCTTCGGACCCCGCCGGGTGTTGGAGATCGGTGTCGGTTCCGGTTTGTTGATGGGGCATGTGGCGGCGGGGGTGGAGTCGTACTGGGCGACGGACTTCTCGTCGTCGGTGGTGGAGCGGTTGCGTGGTCAGGTGGCGGGGCTGGGCTGGGATCACGTGGTGGTGCGCTGTCAGGCCGCCGATGATGTTTCCGGGCTTCCTGTCGGGGAGTTCGACACGGTTGTCATCAACTCCGTGGTGCAGTACTTCCCGGGTTGGGAGTATCTGGAGCGGGTGCTGGACCAGGCGTTCGGGCTGCTGGCCGAGGGTGGCCGGCTGATCGTCGGAGACGTGCGGCACCGGGGTCTGTTGCGGGCGTTCCAGACGGCGGTGCAGGCTCGTCAGCCGGGTGTCGGGGACACGGCCCGGTTGCGTGCGGCGGTGGAACAGGCCGTGGTGACGGAGAAGGAGTTGCTGCTGGATCCCGGTTTCTTCGCCGCCTGGGCGGCCGGGCGGCCGGAAGCGGTGGGCGTGGATGTGCGGTGGAAGCGGGGCGCGGCCCACAACGAGCTGACGCGGCACCGCTACGACGTGGTCCTGCACAAAACCCCTGCCCACCCGCTCCCGCTGGCCGGTGTGCCGGTCCTCACCTGGGGCCGGGACATCGAGACATGGGAGGCACTGGGTGACGTCTCGTTGCCGGTTCGAGTGTCCGGGGTGCCGAATGCCCGGCTGACCGGGGAGGTCGCGGCGGCCCGCGCGATGGCCGCCGACGAGCCCATCGAGCGTGTCCGTGAGCTTCTGGACGGGGAGAGCGGGCTGGATCCGGAAGAGGTGTGCCTCTGGGCTCGGGCACGGGGCTGGGACGCCGTGGTCACCGTCGGTTCCGACGGCGCGGACACCATGGATGTGGTGTTCGTTCCCGGAGGTACGGGTGTGGTGTCGGACGTTTTCGTTCCGGTGGGTGTGGGGTCGCTTGCGGGGTTGGCGAGTGATCCGGTGCGGACGCGGGTGGCGGGTGAGCTGGTGTCCGCGCTGCGTCGTGGTCTGGCGGAGCGGCTTCCGTCGCATCTGGTGCCGGCTGCGTTCGTGGTGCTGGAGGCTCTGCCGTTGACGGTGAGCGGGAAGGTGGACCGGGGCGCGTTGCCCGCTCCTGAGTACGCCTTCACCGCGTCGCGGGCGGCACGGACGCCGCAGGAAGAGATCGTGTGTGCTCTGTTCGCCGAGGTGTTGGGTCTGCCGGCGGTCGGGGTGGAGGACGACTTCTTCGAGCTGGGTGGGCATTCGCTGCTGGCGACGCGGCTGGTGAACCGGATCCGGGCCGTGCTGGGTGTGGATCTGGCCTTGCGCGCGTTGTTCGACCGGCCGACGGTGGCCGGTGTCGTGCGGCATCTGTCGGCGACCGGGTCGCGTCCGGTGCTGGAACGGCGTGAGCGGCCGCAGCGCCTGCCGTTGTCGTTCGCGCAGCGCCGCATGTGGTTCCTGTACAAGTTCGAGGGTGCTTCGGCGACGTACAACATCCCGCTCGTGCTGCGTCTCACCGGTGAGCTGGACGTGCCCGCCATGGAAGCGGCCCTCAACGACGTGATCGCGCGGCACGAGCCGTTGCGGACCGTCTTCCCCGACCTCGACGGTGAGCCCCACCAGCACATCCTCACCCCCACCGAAGCCCACCTCACCCTCACCGTGGAGGACGCGCGGTCGGTGGAGCGGCGGGATCGGCTGGTGCACGACATGGCACGGCACGGATTCGAGCTGGACCGGGAAATGCCGTTGCGCGCGATGCTGCTGACGACGGAGCCCGGCGAGGCCATGCTGATGCTGGCGTTGCATCACATCGCCGGTGACGGCTGGTCGATGGCACCCCTGGCCGAGGACCTGGTGACCGCCTACGCGGCCCGGCGTGACGGCCGGTCGCCGCAATGGTCCGCGATGCCGGTGCAGTACGCCGACTACGGCCTCTGGCAGCACGAACTGCTCGGCGAGGACACCGACCCCGACAGTCTGCTGCGCCGCCAGGCCGCGTACTGGACCGACCACCTGCGCGGCCTGCCCGACGTCGTGTGCCCGCCCACCGACCGGCCGCGGCCGTCCGAGGCGTCGCACAACAGTGAGATGCTGCCGTTCGAGATCGACGCCTCGACCCATGCCATCCTGCGGGAGCTGGCGCGGGCCCACGGGGCGACGCTGTTCATGGTGCTCCACGCGGGCCTCGCCGGGTTGATGTCGCGGCTCGGTGCCGGCACGGACATCGCGGTGGGCTCGCCCATCGCCGGCCGCACCGACGAGGGCCTCGACGACCTGGTGGGCTTCTTCGTCAACACCCTCGTCATGCGGACCGACACCTCGGGGCGGCCGTCCTTCGCCGATCTGCTGGCGCAGGTCAGGGAGACCAGCCTGGCCGCCTACACCCACCAGGACATTCCCTTCGAGTACCTGGTGGAGAAGCTCAACCCGCAGCGCTCCACCGCCCACCACCCGCTCGTCCAGGTCATGCTCACCCTCCAGAACACCGCGGAGGTGCGCTTCGACCTGCCCGGACTCCAGGCACGGCTGGAGAACCCCGGGCAGGGCAGCTCGCAGTTCGACCTGCTGCTGAACATCGGCGAGACCTTCGACGAGAACGGCGGTCCGGCGGGCATCACCGGCTTCGTCGAGTACGCCACCGACATCTACGACCCCGACACCGTCGCGGCGTTCGGGGCCCGGTACGTACGGCTCCTGAACACCGCCGCGGCCGCCGCGGACCTGCCGATCGACACCCTCGACCTGCTCGCCCCGGAAGAACGCCGGCAACTGCTCGGCTGGTCGGGCGCGCACGGCTCGGCCCGGCCCGAACCGCTCACCCTGCCCGGCCTGTTCGCCGAGGCCGTGCGGCGCGCCCCGACGTCCCCGGCCGTCGTACGCGGCGGCGAGGAACTGACGTACGCCGAACTGGACGCATGGTCGAACCGGATCGCGCGGCTGCTGGCCGACCGCGGCCTCGGTCCGGGCCGGCGGGCGGCGCTGCTGATGCGACGCGGACCCGGCCTCCTCGCCGCCCTGCTGGGCGTGCTGAAGACCGGCGCGGCCTACGTGCCCGTGGACCCGGACTACCCGGCGGACCGGCGGGCGTACATGCTCGGCGACGCGGAACCGGCGGTGGTGCTCGACGACGAGTGGGTCCGACAGGACCTCACGGACTGGCCCGACACGGGCCTCGGCAACACCGTCGACCCGGCGTACACCGCGTACGTGATCTACACGTCCGGTTCCACCGGCCGCCCCAAGGGCGTCGAGGTCACCCACGCCGGGATCGCCGGGCTCGCGGCGGCCAAGCGGGCCGCCTTCGCGCTGCGCCCCGGCGACAGGGTGCTCCAGTTCTCACCGTCCAGCTTCGACGCCATGGTCTCCGAGATGGTGACCACCTTCAGCGCCGCGGCGACCCTGGTGGTGCCCGAGGAGACCGGCATCGCCGGAGGGGAGCTCGCCGAGCTGCTCCACCGCGAGCGGATCACCAACGCGACCCTCCCACCGTCCGTCCTGGTCACCCTGGAGGACACCCATGGGCCGGACCGGCTCACCGGACTGACCACGCTGGCTGTCGCGGGCGAGGCATGCCCGCCCGACGTGGCCGCGCGGTGGGCCCCGGGACGCCGGATGATCAACGCGTACGGGCCCACCGAGTCCACCGTGGGCGCCGCGATGAGCCCGCTGCCGGCCGGCCGGGAGACCGGAGTGGTGCCGATCGGGCGGCCCCTGCCCGGACTGGCCGGGCTGGTGCTCGACGAGCGGCTCGAACTGGCCCCGGCGGGTGTGTGGGGAGAGCTGTACGTGTCGGGGGCGGGCCTGGCGCGTGGCTATGTCGGCCGCCCCGGCCTGACGGCCGAACGGTTCGTCGCCTGCCCCTTCACCGGCCCCGGCGCGCGGATGTACCGCACGGGCGACCTCGCTCGCTGGAACGCCGACGGCCGGCTGGAATACCTCGGCCGTGCCGACGACCAGGTGAAGATCCGCGGCTTCCGGATCGAACCCGGCGAGATCGAGGCCGTGCTGCGCGGCCGCCCGGACGTCGCCCAGGCCGCCGTGACCGCCCACGAACAGCAGGACGGCGTGAGCCGGCTCGTCGCCTATCTCGTGCCGGAGGAGGGGCGCGAACTGTCGGTGCCGGCGGTACGGGACGCGGCGCGCCACCGGCTGCCCGACTACATGGTGCCCTCGGCCTTCGTCGTGCTCGACGCCGTGCCGCGCACGCCGAGCGGCAAGCTCGACCGGGCCGCGCTGCCCGCCCCCGACTTCACGAGCACCTCCAGGCGGGCGGCCCGCACACCCCAGGAACAGATCCTCGCCACCCTCTTCGCGGACGTCCTGGGTGTTCCGGTGGTGGGCGTGGACGACGACTTCTTCGGTCTGGGTGGTCATTCGTTGTTGGCGACCCGGTTGGTGAGTCGGGTGCGTGCGGTGCTGGGGGTGGAGTTGCCGTTGCGGGCGTTGTTCGACGCGCCGACGGTGGCGGGGCTCGCGGGTCGGTTGTCTGACGCGGGTTCGCGTCCGGTGCTGGAGCGGCGGGAGCGGCCGGAGGTGCTGCCGTTGTCGTTCGCGCAGCGCAGGCTGTGGTTCCTGTACAAGTTCGAGGGCGCGTCGGCGACGTACAACATGCCGCTCGTCCTCAGGCTCACCGGGAAGCTGGACATCGGCGCTCTGGAGGCCGCGCTCAACGATGTCATCGCGCGGCACGAGCCGCTGCGCACGATCTTCCCCGACACCGACGGACAGCCCCACCAGCGGGTACTGGACGCCGCGGACGTGCGCCTGCGACTGACGCCGGAGCCGGTCCCCGGAGACGGGCTCGACGCACGGGTGGAGGAGTGCGTCCGCCACCGCTTCGAACTCGACCGCGAGGTCCCCGTCCGGCCCAGGCTGCTCAGCACCGGCCCGGACGCCCACATCCTCGTGCTGACCATCCATCACATCGCCGGCGACGGCTGGTCGCTCGGCCCGCTCGCCGACGACCTCAAGAGCGCCTACACCGCCCGCCGCGAGGGTGGGCGGCCGAGGTGGTCCGCACTGCCGGTGCAGTACGCCGACTACAGCCTCTGGCAACAGGAACTGCTCGGTGACGACACCGACCCCGACGCCCTCTTCGCCGGCCAGGCGGCCTATTGGGCCGAGCACTTGGCGGGCCTGCCCGAGGTCGTGAGCCTCCCCACGGACCGGCCGCGGCCCCCCGTCGCGTCCAAGCGCGGCGCCGAGGTCCGATTCACGCTCGACGCCCCCACACACGCCGCGCTGCGGGAGTTGGCCCGCTCGGCGGACGCCACCCTGTTCATGGTCCTGCACACCGGCCTCGCGGCCCTGCTCTCACGGCTGGGCGCCGGCACGGACATCGCGGTCGGCTCGCCCATCGCCGGACGCACCGACGAGAACCTGGACGAGCTGGTCGGCTTCTTCGTCAACACCCTGATCCTGCGCACCGACACCTCCGGCGACCCCGCGTTCGCCGATCTGCTGGCGCAGGTCAGGGAGACCAGCCTGGCCGCCTACACCCACCAGGACATCCCCTTCGAGTACCTGGTGGAGAAGCTCAACCCGCAGCGCTCCACCGCCCACCACCCCCTCATCCAGGTCATGCTGGCCCTCCAGAACAACGCGGACCTGCGCTTCGACCTGCCCGGCCTGCACACCCAGCTCCTCGCCCCGGCCCCCGGCGGCTCACAGTTCGACCTCACCCTCAACCTGGTCGAAGGCTTCGACGAGGACGGCGGGCCCGCCGGGCTGACCGGCATGATCGAATACGCCACCGACCTCTACGACGCCGCCACCGTGGACGCATTCGCGGCCCGCTGGACCCGCCTGCTGGCCGCCGCCGCCGAGGACCCGCACCGCCGCGTCGGCGCACTGGACATCCTCGACCCCGACGAACGGCGCACCCTGGACACGTGGAGCACATCGCCCCGCACCGAGCCGGAGGCGACCCTCCCCGAACTCTTCGAGAGGCAGGTGCGCGCCACCCCGCACGCACCCGCGCTGATCGACGCCGACGGCACGGTCTCGTACGCCGAGCTCGACGCGCGCGCCAACCAGATCGCCCACTGGCTCATCACCCGGGGCGCGGGCCCCGAGTCACCGGTCGGCGTCGCCGTCGACCGCTCCCGAAACCAGATCGCCGTCGTCCTCGGCGTCCTCAAGGCCGGAGCGGCCTACCTGCCGATCGACCCCGGACATCCCGCCGAGCGGATCGCGTACCTGATCTCCGACGCCCGGCCCGCACTGGTGCTGGCCACCCGGCCCGTGGACGTGCGGGTGCCGCTCTCCCTCACCGACGACCCCGCTACCGCCGCCGCGTGGGACCGGCAGCCGACGCGGGCGCCCCGGGACAGTGACCGCACGGCACCCCTGTGCCCGTCCAACGCCGCGTACGTCATCTACACCTCGGGCTCCACCGGCACCCCGAAGGGCGTGACCGTCACCCACGCGGGCTTCGCCGGCCTGACCGCCACCGCCGAGCGCTTCGGCCTCGGCGAGGGCAGCCGCACCCTTCAGTTCACCTCGTCCAACTTCGACGTGTCCGTGATGGAACTCCTGACGGGCTTCACCGTCGGCGCCGCGCTCCTACAGACCGGCACCGAGCACCTGGTCGGCGACGAGCTCGCCGCCGCGCTCGCCACCCACCGGGCCAGCCACCTCTTCATCCCGCCGTCCGTCCTGGCCACCCTCCCGGCCTCCGCCGAGTCCGCCCTGCCCGACCTGAGGTCCCTGGTGGTCGCGGGCGAGGCCTGCCCGCCCGCCCTGGCCGCACGCTGGTCCGCAGGACGCCTGATGATCAATGCCTACGGCCCGACCGAGGCCACCGTCTACGCCACCACCAGCCCGCCGCTCACCGGGGCGAACGCCCCCATCGGCACACCGGTCGTCGGTGCCCGCGTGTTCGTCCTGGACGGCGGCCTGGCCCCCGTGCCACCGGGCGTACCCGGCGAGCTGTACCTGGCGGGCCCCGGCCTCGCGCGCGGATACGTCCGCCGGCCGGGTCTGACGGCGGAGCGGTTCGTGGCGTGCCCGTTCGACGCGCCGGGCGGCCGGATGTACCGCACCGGCGACGTCGTCCGCTGGAACACGGACGGTCAACTCGAGTACCTGGGCCGGGTGGACGACCAGGTGAAGATCCGCGGGTTCCGGGTGGAGCCGGGCGAGGTGGAGGAGGCCCTGCGGCGGCTGCCCGCGGTGGGCCAGGCGGTCGTGGCACCGTTCGTGCACGGGGGCGAGTTGCGGCTCGCGGCATACGCGGTCCCCGTACCCGTGCCGGACGCCGAGGTGACCCCCGCGTCACTGCGCGCGGACCTTCAGGGCGTACTGCCGGGCTACCTCGTGCCGTCCACGGTCATTCTGCTGGACGCGCTGCCGCTGACACCGAACGGAAAGATCGACCGGGCAGCACTCCCCACACCGCAATACGCCGGGAACACCGCGACAGCGCCCCGCACACCGCAGGAGGAGATCCTGTGCGGCCTGTTCGGGGACATCCTGGGGGTGCCGTCGGTCGGGGTGGACGACAGCTTCTTCGACCTGGGTGGTCACTCGCTGCTGGCGACGCGTCTGGTGAGCAGGATCCGTCGTGTCATGGGTGTCGAACTGCCGCTGAGGGTGCTGTTCGAGGCGCCGACCGTCGCGAGGCTGGTACGCCATCTGGATTCGGGACAGGTGCGTCCGGCGCTGGAGGCACGTCCGCGTCCGGAGTCGCTGCCGTTGTCGTACGCCCAGCAGCGGCTGTGGTTCCTGCACAAACTCGAAGGCCCCTCGGCGACCTACAACATGCCCTTCGCCCTCCGCCTCACCGGCGACGTCGACCACGACGCGCTGGAGGCCGCCATCAACGACGTCGTGGCGCGCCACGAGTCCCTGCGCACGGTCTTTCCCGAGAGGGAGGGCAGGCCGTACCAGTGCGTGCTGCCGGAGGACGAGGCCCGGGTGCCCCTCACCGTCGAGCCGGTCACGGAGCCGGCCGTCACCCCTCGTATCGCCGCGACCATCCGGCACGGCTTCCGCCTCGACCGCGACGTCCCCGTCCACGCCCACCTGCTCGACATCACCGGGAGCGACGACGCGGTCCTGGTGCTGGTGCTCCATCACATCGCGGGGGACGGGTGGTCGGCGGGCCCGCTGGCACGGGACCTGGTGGCGGCGTACGCGGCCCGCTCGGGCGGCGAGGCCCCGGCATGGCCGGCGCTGCCGGTGCAGTACGGGGACTACACCGTGTGGCAGCACGAGGTACTGGGGGACGTGGACGACCCGTCGAGCGTGGTGGGCGGCCAGTTCGCTTACTGGGCCCGCCAGTTGGAGGGCGCGCCGGAGGAGGTGACGGTGCCGGGGGACCGGCCGCGTCCCGCTTCGGCGTCGTACGAGGGCGAAGTGATCGGCTTCGAGATCGGCGCCGACCTGCACGCCGGGCTGCGGGACCTCGCGCGGTCCGCTGACGTCACCCTGTTCATGGTGCTGCACGCCGGACTCGCGAGCCTGCTGTCGCGGCTGGGTGCGGGATCGGACATCGTCGTCGGTTCGCCGGTGGCGGGACGGATGGACGAGGGGCTGGACGACCTCATCGGCTTCTTCGTCAACACGTTGGTGGTGCGGACGGATGTGTCGGGTGATCCGTCGTTCGGTGAGTTGTTGGGGCGGGTGCGTGAGGGGTGTCTGGAGGCGTTCGCGCATCAGGATGTGCCGTTCGAGCTGGTGGTGGAGCGGTTGAATCCGGTGCGCTCGGGTGGCCGGCATCCGTTGTTCCAGGTGGCGTTGGTGCTGCAGAACAATGAGGAGGGCCGGTTCGAGCTGCCGGGGCTCGGTGTGCGGACGGAGTCGGTGGGCACGGGTACGGCGAAGTTCGACGTGACCGTGAGTCTGTCGGAAGCCTTCGACGAGAACGGCCGCCCGGCGGGGATGTCCGGGTTCATCGAGTACGCGACGGACCTGTATGACGCGGGCACGGTGGAGTTGTTCGGGGCGCGGTTGGTGCGCGTGTTGAGTGGGGCGGTTGCAGGGCCCGG